>NZ_JAJSOK010000076.1 GCF_021283305.1 Pseudonocardia kujensis | reverse complement strand
GCACATCTGTGCGAACACCCCGACCAGGCCGGCGACCATCGGTACCGCCCGCCGGGCCCGGTCGTGCAGCCCGGCGCCGGACTCCCGGAGCCGGTCCACGACCTCGCCGTCCGGCGGGGGCCGGTCCAGCCGCACGGTCTCGGCGTGGGCGCGCAGCCCGTGCCAGATGAGCGGGGCCTCGAGCCAGACGTCGTCGTGGCCGCTCTCGAGCGCGTCGAGCCCGGCGACGGTGTGCCCCACGGCCTGCTCCGGCCGCCCGAGGAACATGTCCAGGCCGGCGCGCAGGGTGAGCAGCGGGACGCGGTAGCGCGCGCCCACGGTGTCGTGGGCCAGCATCGCGACCGCGTCGAGGTCCTCGGCGGCCCCGGAGAGGTCCCCGCGCCCGACCCGCATCCGGCCGCGGGACAGCCGGATGTCCAGCGCCTCGCTGCCCGACGGCCGCGCCCGGAACGCCTGGTCGATCACCTCGACGGCCTCGTCCCAGCGCCCGCAGCGGAACTGGCCGTTGGCGGCGAGCGCGAGCAGCCGGACGCCGTGCGTGCGGCCCAGCCCCAGCTCGGTGAGCCGTTCCGCGCCGGCCAGGGCGAGGTCGATGCCCTCGGAGAGCGCGTTCAGCGGCCCGGAGAGGAGCTCTGCTCGCCGGTGGTAGGCGCTGCCGAGCACGGCGGGCGAGCCGCTCGCCTCGGCCACGCGCAGCCCCTCGGCCAGCGCGGCCGCGCCGGCCTGGGTGTCCTCCAGGTAGGCGAGGCTGAAGCCGAGCGTCACGAGCACGCGCGCCTGCTCGTCGAGCGTGCCGGCGTGCCGGGCAGCCTCCAGCGCGCGGGTGGCCTCGTCGCGGGCGTCGGCGAACCGGCCCGCGGCCTGCAGCGCCTCCGCGTGCCCGGCCAGCAGCGCGACGTGCGCCTCCCCGCCCAGCCGCAGCGCCTCCCGGTAGGCGCCCTCGGCCTCCACACCCCGACCCGCCGCGAGGAGGTAGTCGCCGAGCCGGGCGACGAGCGTGGCCCGCCGGGGTTCGGCGGGGGCGGTGAGCCCGATCCGCTCCTGCAGCACGCTGACGGCGGCGTCGTGCTCGCCGGCCAGGTGCGCGGCCTCGGCCGCGCGCTCCAGGCTGGCCGGCCGGTCCAGACCGACCGGGACGACGGGTTCGGGCGCCGGCCGGGCCGGCGCGGAGGCGCGCCCCGCGACCAGGTCGGCGACCCGGCGCCAGTGTCGGTAGGCGTCGGCGTAGCCGTGCACGCGCTCGGCGGCGCTCGCGGCGTCGGCGGCCGCGGTCAGGGCCCGCGCGTCGTCGCCCGCCCGGTCCCAGTGGTGGGCGAGCAGCGCGGCGACGGCCGACCGGTCGCCACCGGCCGTCAGCTCGGCGAGCGCCGCGGCGTACCGGCGGTGCAGGTCGCGGCGCTCGGCGGGCAGCAGGTCCGCCGACACGACGTCGACGGCCAGCCCGTGGCGCAGCCGGTAGCCGTCGTCGCCGCCCTCGGCCCCGGGCCCGTCGAGGACGACCGAGCCCTCCTCGACGACGTGCCGGACGGCGGTGAGCAGCCGGTCCGGCGGCAGGCCGGTGACCAGCTGCGCGAGCTCGTGCGAGACGGCGCCCTCGGCGACCGACAGCGCCCGGACCACGGTGCGCGCGTCCTCGGGCAGCGCCCGCACCCGCCCGAGCACGAGGTCGCGCAGGGTGCCCGAGACCGCCATCGGGTCGCGGTCGCGCAGCGCGCGGACGGTCTCCTCGGCGATGAACGCGTTGCCCCGGGAGCGCTGCCACACGAGCTCGACCGGGTCCTCGACGCCGGTGTCCGGCAGCGGCTCGCGTGCCACCAGCTCGGCGATCGCCTCGCGGTCGAGCGGACCGAGGGGCAGGCCACGCACGCGCGGATGCCGCCGCAGTCCGCCGAGGCCGAGTTCGTCGAGCCCGGGCGAACCCCCGCCCTCGCGATGCGTGACGACGACGAGCAGCTGTGCGTCGAGCATGATCGCCGTGAGGTAGGAGAGCAGGTCGCGGGTGGCGCGGTCGGCCCACTGGACGTCCTCGACGACCAGCAGGACCGGCCGGTCGGCGGCGAGCCCGAGCAGGACCCGGCCGGCCGTGTCGAGGTGGTGCGGGACGGCCTGCACGGCGCCGCCGGGCGCCGGCGGCAGCAGCCCGAGGGCCTCCAGCTCGCCCCGCCACGGCTCGAGGATCGCCCGGCCGGCGGGTTCGCGGGCCAGCGTCCGCACCGCGAGCGTGAGCGGCAACAGCGGCGGGCTCTCCCCCACGTCGACCGCCGCACCGGCGAGCACCACGGCTCCGGACCGGCCGGCCCGGTCGACCAGCTCGGCGACCAGCCGGGACTTCCCGACGCCCGCCTCCCCCGAGACGAGCGCGACCCCCGGCGTGCCGATGCGGGCCGCCTCGAACAGCTCGACGAGGGACCGCAGCTCGTCGGTGCGCCCGATCAGGGGCGGACGGGCCGGGGCGGTCACTCTGCGCACGGTATTCAGCCCGGGCCTCCTGGTCCAGCAGGTCGACCCGCCCGAGGCGCGGCCGGGCCGCGGGGACCCGACGGGCCGGGGCGGTCGCAGACACGGGACCCCCGGCCCGCTTCTGCGCCACCCCCTCGGCCCCGGCCCGGCGGCACCCTCCCCCACGCCGGGAAAGAGCAGGGCGGGCCGCCGTCGGATACGTGGAGCCCGAAAAAGGGTCGGGGAACCTCTGCCATCCCGATCAGCTGTTGGCGATCACGAGGGTCCGAACTGCGGCGATGAGCTCGTCGGCGGTGTTCGGGCCGGAGCGGATCTTGCGCAGGACGCGCCAGTTCTTCGGTTCGGGCGTCGGCCCGTTCGCGAGGTCCGCGGCGATGGGCGTGGGCGGTGGTGCTGCGGCACGGTCACGCTCCGCGCCGCCGTCGCGATTGGCCTGGTGTCCCGGTCGAGGGGCGAACTACCGTCCGGCCAGCTCGGCGACGACCGGCGCGAGAGGACCGGCGACGTCAGCGCCGAACACGAAGTAGGAGAAGCCGTGCTCCTCGCGTCGGCGTCGGATCTCCTCGGCCGCGGCCGGAGGATCAGCGGGGAGGAACGCCAGCGAGTCCGCGGCCCGGACGGCGGCGGTATCCGTGTCGGGGCCGGCCATGAACGGAGCGACCGAGTCGCCGATCACGGGCACGTGCAGTGCCAGTTCGACGTCGCGACGGTTGTCGAACTGCTGGATCCGTTGCGCCGTCTCGGTGCGCGTCTCGGTCTGCGGCATCACGAAGGTCACCGTGTCGGCGAGCTCGGCAGCCACCGCCTGCGCCTTCGGGCCACCCACTGCCATGACCACCGGAGTGTGCAGGTCGGGGCCGTCGAGCTCTCGCAAGGCCATGACGGCCTCACGCACCTGACCTGCGCGTTCACTCACGGGCGCGACCGGCAGGCCCAGGTCGCGGAGCTGGTCGGCGATCCCGGGCCGGCCGGTGCCGATGCCCATCTCGAAACGACCGTTCGTGAGCACGGACAACGAGTGCGCCTCCCATGCGGTGCTCCACGGCGGCCGCACGGGGGACGCGTACACCCAGGTACCCACTCGCAGGTCGGTGAGTGTTGCTGCGACGGCGAGCGCCGGGCCCGGTGCCGGATGCCACTGCGGCACGTCCGGCATCAAGATCGTCGAGTAACCGCTGTCGGCCAGGCCGAGCAGGTGATCGCGCCAGGTCGCCAGATCGGTGGTGATCGGAGCGACGACTCCGAACCGCAACGGCCGGGGCTCGAGTGATGCCATGACGGTCATGGTGGTGCTCGTCCCCTACGGTTCGACAGTCCCGCCGCCGACGAACTCCTGCACGAACGGGTCATGCCGAATGGCCGCGCACGACCGCCGCGCCAGAAGCCCGTCCGGGGTGAACCGCCCTGGTCGAACGCCGTGCAGATCCTCGTCCTCGCCGGCCGGACCAGGTCGGCAATGGCTCAGGGCGTGCGGCCGGAGGCGGCGAGACCCGCCGTGAACAGGACGAGAACCGCGGCGAGCACCACGAGGAGCGGCCCGGACCACCCGCCGGTCGCCTCGTGCACCGCGCCCACGACCGCCGGTCCGGTCGCGGCGACCGTGTAGCCGCCGCCCTGGACCAGCGCGGACATGCGGCGGTTCTCGGTCAGGTCGCGGGCCTTGCGCACGACCAGCGAGAAGATGACGGTGATCCCGCCGCCCTGCGCGGCCCCGCCCAGCGCGCACCACACCGCCCAGTCCTGCGGGGCGAGCAGAAGGCCGAGGGGCAGCGCGGCCCACGCCGCGCAGACCACGGCCACGACGATCCGGGGCGAGGGGCAGAGCCGCAGCAGCACCGGGACACCGAAGGCGCCGACGATCGCCGCGACCTGGAAGACCGACGAGCTGACGCCCGCCGCCGTCTCGCTCATCCCGAGCTCGTCGCCGAGCAGCAGCGGCAGCCAGGCGGTGACGCCGTAGTAGGCGAAGGCCTGCCCGGCGAACGCGATCGTGAGACCCCAGACCACCGGGCGGCGCCACCAGACCGGCCCGGCCGACGAGGTCTCGGCGCCGGTCGCGCCCGCGGGCGTGCCCGTGCCCAGCGACCGGGTGGCCCACCACCACACGCCTGCGGCGACCACCACCAGCACACCCCACGACGCCAGCGCGAACCGCCAGTCGGTCGCGCCGGCGATCGGGACCGTCAACGACAGGGTGATCATCGAGCCGATGTTCAGCGCGGCCGTGTACATCCCGAGCACGGCACCCGCCTGCCGCGGGAGGTCGCGGCCGATGACCACCGGCACCGCCACGTTGCCGACCGTGATGGCCGCGCCGATGAGCAGGGTCCCGGCGATCGCGGCCGGCAGCCCGTCGAGGGACCGCACCACCGTGCCGGCGAGCAGCACGCCGAGGGCGACCAGCACCCCGCGGCCGAGACCGGTGCGCGCGAGCAGCGCCGACGCCAGCGGGGTCGCCAGCCCGAAGCACAGGACGGGCAGGCTGGTGAGCAGGCCGGCCGTGCCGGCGTCGATCCCCAGGTCGGCGCGGATCGCCTCGGTGACCGGCGAGACGGCGACGATCGGGCCGCGCAGGTTGAGCGCGAGCAGCAGGATCGCCGCGACGAGCAGGGCGGGGGCGACGGCCCGGGGCGGCGGTGCGGCGCGGTCGGGGACACGGTCGGGGACACGGTCGGGAGCGGGAGTTTCGTGCGTGGCGGTCACTGGTTTCATCCTTGCAGTGCGAAACTGGGTCGTCACGCGGTCGTGAGCGAGGGAACTAGCGTGGGGACCGTGGACGAGACGCACGACACGGTCGCGGTGGTGGGCCCCGGGGCGATCGGCACCGCGCTGGCCGCCCGGCTCGCCGAGAGCGGGCGCGACGTCGTGCTGTGCGGGCGGGGCCGCGGGGCGGCGGCACGCCGCGACGTCGAGCTGACCGACGACCGTGGCACCCGCCGGGTGCCCGTCCGCTGGGCGGCCGATCCGGACGACGTCGCCCCCGCGCGCTGGCTCGTGCTCGCCACCAAGATCCACCAGACGCCGTCGGCCGCGCCCTGGCTCGCCGCCCTCGCCGGCCCCGGGAGCCTGCTCGTGGCGGCCCAGAACGGCGTGGACCACCGCGAGCGGCTCGCCGGCGTGCTGCCGGCGGACCGGCTCGCCCCGGCACTGGTCTACATCAACGCCGAGCGCACCGGCCCCGGGCGCGTGCACGCCCGCTACACCGAGCGGGAGCTCGTCCTGCCCGACGACGGTGCCGGCCGCACGGCCGCCGCGCTGTTCGCCGGGGCCGGGGTCCGGGCCGAGGTCTCGGCGGACTTCCTGGGCGCGGCCTGGCGGAAGCTGCTGACCAACGTCGTGGCCAACCCGGTCACCGCGCTGACCGGCCGGCGGGTCGAGGTGCTGCGCGAGCCGCGGGTGGCGGCGCTGGCCGAGGACCTGCTGCGGGAGACCGTCGCGGTCGGACGGGCGGAGGGCGCCGACCTGCCCGACGCCGTGGTCCCGGAGACGCTGGCCTGGCTGCAGGGCCTGCCCGTGGGGGCCACCTCGTCGATGCTGCAGGACCGCGAGGCGGGCCGGCCGCTCGAGCACGACGGCATCCTCGGCGCGGTGGTGCGGCTGGCCGAACGGCACGGCGTCGCCGTCCCGGCCACCCGGACGCTGCTCGCCCTGCTCTCCGCCCTGCCCGTCTAGGTCGGGTCCTCCCGGCGTTGGTAGACGTCCGGGACCCCGTCGGCGTCCGTGTCGACCGCCTCCTCCGCCTCCATCCGCCGGTACCGGGCGTTCCGGACCCGCAGGATCACGCTCGCCACCAGCGCCGAGAGCAGCGAGCCGATGAGCACGCCGATCTTGACCTCGCCGTCGATCGTCGAGCCCGGGCCGAAGGCCAGCTCGCCGATCAGCAGCGACACCGTGAAGCCGATCCCGGCGAGCACGGCCAGGCCGAGCACGTCCCACCAGCTCAGGCCCTCGGCGAGCTGTGCGCGGGTGAACCGTTGGACCGCCCAGGTCGCGCCGAGCACGCCGAGGGTCTTGCCCACGAACAGGCCGAGGATCGCGCCGAGGGCCACGGGGTGCAGGAAGGCGCCCAAACCCGCGTCGACCACGGACACCCCGGCGGCGAAGAAGGCGAAGACCGGTACGGCGACCCCCGCCGACAGCGGCCGGAACCGGTGCTCGAAGTGCTCGGCCAGCCCCGGCCCGGGTCCCGCGGCCCGGCGCACCACCGGCACCGCGAACCCGAGCAGCACGCCGGCGACCGTGGCGTGCACCCCGGAGGCGTGCACCAGCCCCCAGGTGAGGACGGCGAGCGGCAGCAGCAGCCACCACGACCGCACCCGACGCTGGACCAGCACGGTGAACAGCGCGAGCGGCGCCAGCGCCAGCAGCAGCGGGACCGGGTGCAGGTCGTCCGTGTAGAAGATCGCGATGATCGTGATGGCCAGCAGGTCGTCGACGACCGCGAGGGTGAGCAGGAAGGTCCGCAGCGCCGAGGGCAGGTGTGTGGAGATCACCGCGAGGACGGCCAGGGCGAAGGCGATGTCCGTGGCGGTCGGGATGGCCCACCCCACGGCCGTCCCGGCGCCCAGGTTCAGCGCGGTGAAGATCACGGCCGGCACGATCATCCCGCCGACGGCCGCGGCGACCGGCAGCGCCGCCCGCCGCGGCTCGCGCAGGTCGCCGGCCACGAACTCGCGCTTGAGCTCCAGCCCCGCCACGAAGAAGAAGATCGCCAGCAGCCCGTCGGCCGACCAGGCGGCGAGCGTGAGGTCCAGGTGCAGCGCGGCCGGGCCGACGGTGATCGCCCCGAGCGCGGTGTAGCTCCCGCGCCACGGCGAGTTCGCCCAGACCAGCGCGACGAGGGCGGCGCCGACCAGCAGCAGCCCGCCCACCGTCTCGGTGCGGAGCAGGTCGCCGATGCGGCGGGCCTCGGCCCACGTTCCCCGGTCGAACAGGCGGGCGGGACGGCTCACGATGGTTGGCCTCTCGGTGTGCGGGCAGGGCGGGACCGACGCCGACCAGACTTCCCGGCACACCGGGGGACACCCTACGTCACGCCTTGTGCACACGAAAAGCGAAAATGTGGCATCTTCGGTATCGACGCAGGTGAGGAGGCCCGTCATGACCGGTGCCGGTATCGGGTCCGCCCGTGGCCGCAGGCCCACGTCCGCCCCGGCCACCGCGGGCGAGATCTTCGCGCTCATCCGGCAGGGCGCCGTCGCCACCCGGACCGAGATCGGCCGGGCGACCGGGCTGTCCCGCACGGCGGTGGCCGCCCGGGTGGACCGGCTGCTGAAGGAGGGCCTGGTCACCGAGGTGCAGGGCGGCGCGGCGACGGGCGGGCGGCCCGCCGCCCGGCTGGCCTTCCACACGGCCGGGGGCACGGTGCTGGCCGCGTCTGTGGGCGTCAGCCGGACCTCGCTCGCCGTCTGCGACCTCGCCGGGAGCGTACTGGCCCAGGACTCCCTGCGGATGCGGGTGCGCACGGGGCCGGAGGCCGTGATGGAGGCGGTCGGCGAGCGGCTCACCCGGCTGCTCGAGGAGAGCGGCAGCGACCCCGGCCAGGTGCGCGGCATCGGACTGTCCATCCCCGGCACCGTCGACTCGGTCGCCGGCTGCAGCATCGGCGTCCCGGTCCTGCCGGGGTGGGCCGAGGTCAAGCTCCCGCCGCTGCTCACCGACCGGTTCCCGGTGCCCGTGCGGGTGGACAACGACGTGAACGTCATGGCCATCGCCGAGCAGCACGCCCACCCCGGGATCGAGGACCTGCTCGTGGTGAAGGTCTCCACCGGGATCGGCGCCGCCGTGGTGAGCGGCGGCACGCTGCAGCGCGGCGCCCGCGGCTCGGCCGGCGAGATCGGCCACACCCAGATCATCGACGGCCCGGGCACCCCCTGCCACTGCGGCAACGTCGACTGCCTGGAGATCCTGGCCAGCGGCACCGCGCTCATCCGGGACCTCACCGCGCGCGGGCGCACCGTCGACACCGTCTCCGGGGTCGTGGACCTGGTGCGCAGCGGCGACGCCGAGGCGGTCCGGCTGGTCCGCACCGCGGGCCGGCGGATCGGCGAGGTCCTGGCGTCGGCCGTCAACCTGCTCAACCCGGCGGTGATCACGGTGGGCGGTGACCTGGTGGGAGCCTACGAGCCGCTGGTCGCGGGCATCCGGGAGTCGGTGTTCAAGCGGTCGGTCGCCACCGCCACGCAGATGCTGCGGGTGGAACCGGGCGCGCTGGCCGGGCGCAGCGGCGTGACCGGCTGCGCGATCCTCGTGCTGGACCAGGTGCTGTCCCCCTCGGCGGTGGACGACGTCCTGGCCCAGCACGACCTCACCCCGCCGGACTGACCGCCGGGGCCCGGTAGCCGATGAACTCCACCTCGCGCGAGACCGTGAAGCCGAGGCGCTCGTAGAGCCCGATCGCCGTGGTGTTCGTCGCGGCCGCGTGCAGGAAGGGCCGCTCGCTCCGCTCGCGGATCACCGCACCCACGGCCCGGACGAGCCGCGCGGCCAGGCCCTGCCCGCGCGCGGCGGGATCGGTGCACACCGCGGAGATCTCGGTACCGCCGGGCACCCGCATGCGCTCCCCCGCCATCGCGACCAGCACGCCGTCGCGGCGGATGCCGAGGTAGGTGCCCAGCTGCACGGTGCGGGGCAGGAACGGGCCCGGCTTCGTCCGGGCCACCAGGTCCAGCATCTCCGGCACGTCGGCGGGCCCGAGGCGGACCGCCTCCGGGTCCGGGGCGACCTCCAGCGCGTCGCCGGTCATCTGCACCCCGGGCAGGTCCATGCCGGTCTCCCAGCCCGCGGGCGCCTCCCGGCGCGGGCCGGCCAGCACCGCCGCGCCGCCGGGCCCGCTCAGCGCGGCGAGGTCGGCCCAGTCCGCGGCGGTGGGGTCGAGTGGCAGCCCGGCGAACGGGGTGACGTCCGGCTGGTAGCGGGCCGCGCGCCCGCGCAGGTCGGCGAACTCGCGGTGGCGCCCGGTGAGGGCCGCGAGCACGGGGTTTTCCAGCGGGTCGGACCGGGCGCCGGGTTGGAGGTCGGACAGGCGATCGGGGGACGGGAGAGCCACGAGATCCATCCTGCCCCGCCCGCGGGGTATAGCGTTCCGACGGCTGCACACTCCCGGCACGACCAGGTTGGAGCATCCTCCGTGACGCAGGCACCGCCCCCCGCCGTCGTCGGCGGCACGTCCGTCCACCGCACCCGCGGCAGGCTCTCCGACGGCCGGGAGATCCTCTGGTACGACACCACGCCCGGCCGGGTGCCCGGCACGGACGAGCGCGGCCTGCCCGAGGTGCACACCGTCTCGCAGATCCGCTACGACGAGCTGCTCGACGAGTGGGTGGCGATCGCGAGCCACCGGCAGACGCGCACGTTCCAGCCCTCCGGCGGCGCCGACCAGTGTCCGCTGTGCCCGACGATCCCGGGCCGCCTCACCGAGGTGCCCACCCCCGACTACGAGACCGTGGTGTTCGAGAACCGCTTCCCGTCGTTCTCCGGCGGGGTGGGCCGGGCGGAGGTCGTCTGCTTCACCAGCGACCACGACGGCCGCTTCGGCGCCCTGCCGCCCGACCGCGTGCGGCTGGTGATCGACACCCTGGCCGACCGCACCGTCGAGCTCTCCGCCCGCCCGGACGTCGAGCAGGTCTTCCCGTTCGAGAACCGCGGCGAGGAGATCGGGGTGACCCTCGCCCACCCGCACGGGCAGATCTACGGCTACCCGTTCGTCACGCCGCGGACCCGCCAGCAGCTGGAGTCCGCCCGGCGGTACCGCACGCGCACCCGCGGCAACCTCTACGCGGACATCCTCGAGCGGGAGCGGACCGAGCGCGAGCGCGTGGTGACCGAGACGGCGCACTGGACCGCGTTCGTGCCGAGGGCCGCGCGCTGGCCCGTCGAGGTGCACCTCTACCCGCACCGCGACGCGAAGGACCTGCCCGACCTCACCGACGCCGAGCGCACCGACCTGGCCACGATCTGGCTCGACGTGCTGGGCCGGCTGGAGCTCTTCCACGGCCGCCCGCTCCCCTACATCGCGGCGTGGCACCAGGCCCCGGTGCGCACCGACCGCGACCTCGCCCGGCTGCACCTGGAGCTGTTCTCGATCCTGCGCGCGCCGAACAAGCTGAAGTTCCTGGCCGGGTCCGAGTCCGGCATGGGCGTGTTCATCAACGACACCACGCCCGAGGACGTCGCCGCGCGGCTGCGGGAGCTGGGTGCCGGACGGGACGGAACGGCCGCGGACGGGGCGGGGGTGTGAGCGTCGCCGCGCGGTTCGCCGAGGTCTACCGCCGCGAGCCGGCCGGGGTGTGGGCGGCCCCCGGTCGGGTGAACCTGATCGGCGAGCACACCGACTACAACGACGGCTTCGTGCTGCCGCTGGCGCTGGACCGGCGGACCCTGGTCGCGGCGGAGCTCGCCCGCGGGGCCACCACGGTGCACTCCTCCCGGGAGGCCGATCCCGTCACGTTCGCGGCGGCGACGGTCGCGCCGGGCGAGGTCACCGGCTGGGCCGCCTACGTGGCCGGGGTGGTGTGGGCGTTCCGCGAGGCGGGGCTCCCCGTCGCCGACCTCGACCTGTTCGTCCAGGGCGACGTCCCGGTCGGGGCCGGGCTGTCGTCGTCGGCGTCGCTCGAGTGCGCGGTCGCGGTCGCGCTGTGCGAGCTGACCGGCACCGGTCTCGACCTCACCGAGGTCGCGCACCTCGCCCGCCGCGCCG
Source organism: Pseudonocardia kujensis (assembly GCF_021283305.1). Classification (GTDB taxonomy): domain Bacteria; phylum Actinomycetota; class Actinomycetes; order Mycobacteriales; family Pseudonocardiaceae; genus Pseudonocardia; species Pseudonocardia kujensis. The sequence continues at coordinate 24,799 of NZ_JAJSOK010000076.1, read as the reverse complement.
AGAACGAGTTCGTGGGCGCGCCCACCGGCGGCATGGACCAGATGGCCGCCATGCACGGCGTCGCCGACCGGCTCGTCTTCCTCGACACCCGGGACGACCACGTCGAGCTGATCCCGTTCGCGCTCGCGACCCACGGCCTGCGGCTGCTGGTGATCGACACCCGGGCGCCGCACCAGCTGGTCGACGGCCAGTACGGCGCCCGGCGCGCCGACTGTGCGGAGGCGGCCGAGCTCCTCGGGGTCCCGGCTCTGCGCGACGCGACGGCCGCGCAGGTCGACACCCTCGCCGACGAGCGGCTGCGCCGGCGGGCCCGGCACGTGGTGACCGAGGACGACCGGGTGCTCGAGGTCGTCGACCGGCTGCGGGGGGACGGGGACCCGCGGGCCATCGGGCCGTTGCTGTCGGCCTCGCACGCGTCGATGCGGGACGACTTCGAGATCACCGTGCCGCACGTCGACGTCGCCGCCGCCGTGGCCGAGGAGGCGGGCGCGCACGGTGCCCGCATGACCGGCGGCGGGTTCGGCGGCTGCGTGATCGCGCTGGTCGACGCCGCGACCGGCGACCGGGTCGGCGACGCCGTCGCCGCCGCCTACGCGGAGCGGGGCTGGGACCCGCCGGTCGTCTTCGACGCCGTGGCCGCGGACGGCGCGGGCCGCGCATGACGCCCTGTCCCTGCGGGTCCGGCGAGCCCTACGGGGCCTGCTGCGGCCGCCTCCACGCCGGCGAGCGGGCGGCGACGGCCGAACAGCTGATGCGCAGCCGGTTCGCGGCCTTCGCGCTGGGCGACGAGGCGTACCTGCGCCGGACCTGGCACCGCTCGACCCGGCCGCGCCGGTTGGCTCTCGACCCCGCGGTGGAGTGGACGCGCCTGGAGATCGTGGACCGGGTGGCCGGCGGCCCGCTCGACTCCGACGGGGTCGTCGAGTTCCGGGCCCACCACCGGGTCGGCGGTCGAGCGGGTGTGCAGGCCGAGCGCAGCCGCTTCGTGCGCGAGGACGGGGCCTGGCTCTACCTCACGGCGGAGTAGCCGCCGCCCGAGAACGGCGCAGGACCGGCGCCGGAGCGTGGAGCGAGGAGCGGCGGCCGGGCCCGGTTCAGGGCCCGGCTCAGCGGCCGGACCAGAGCGGCTCGTAGAGCGCCCACTCGCGCGCCCACGCGGCGTGGTTGCGGGCGGCGCACCGGGCGCGGACCACGGCGCGCAGGCCGAGCAGCACCAGCACTCCGACCAGGAGCACCAGCAGCCCGCCGACGACGGCGGTGACCCCGGCCTGTAGCGCGTCGACCGGCGGCGGGGCGATCGCCCCGCTCGTGCGGTCCACCCACACCGGCACGGTGGACCCGGCGGGCTGGGAGCCCAGGACGGGCACGGTGCCGGTCCGGGGGGTGCCGTCCGGCGCCGCCCAGGTGGCCGGGACGGTGACCTGCGTCGTGCCCGCGGCGGCGTCCATGCCGATCGCGCCGTCGACGGGCTGGAGCAGGGTGGCGTCGACCGAGACCCGGTCGACGGCGTCGGCGCGGGCCTGCTCCAGCCCGTTGCCGTGCAGCTGCAGCCCGGTCACCACCGCGACCGCCACGAGGACGAGGCCGAGCACGCCCAGCACCCAGGAGACCGCCGACTCGAGGCGGTCCGTGGCCCGTCGGGGAATCCGGTCGGTGCCTGCCGCGGAGTACGGGTGCGGGCGGTCCGAATGATCCGAATTCCCTGGCCGGTGGGGTTGCACGTCGGGGTCCTCTCCACGTCGGTCCCTCCACGGTGCTCCGAGCGGTGGAGTCCGGCAACGCGAGTGAGACCCACTTGACCGTGGGATCGGTCACCCCGGGGAAGCAGGCCGTCACCGACCGTTCACCGAAGGTTCTCGGCCTCCGGCGGCCGCGGGGCACCCCAGGCGAGGGCCAGGAGGAGCCGGGAGCGGTTCTCCGGGTCGTCGAGCTGGGGCCCGAACAGCTCGTGCAGCCTCGCCAGGCGGTAGCGCACGGTCTGCGGGTGGACGTGCAGCTCGGCGGCCATGGCCTGCCGGTCACCCAGATGGCGCAGGTAGGCGGAGAGCGTCTCGCACAGCCGTTCGCGGGAGGCCGGCGCCGAGCCCTCGAGCGGGCGCAGCACCTGGGCCCGCAGCACCTCCAGCAGCCGGGAGTCCCGGTGCACGATGATCGCGTCGAGGTGCTCCTCGGCGAAGACGGGGTCCTCGGGCAGCACGCCGGTGCGCTGCAACCGGGCCGCCACCTCCGCGATGTGCAGGCTGGCGGGGAGCCGATCGGGCGTCACGGTGGGCCCGACGACCGCGCGGGTGCCGCGCAGCATCCCCGTCAGCCGCTGGCGCCGCCCGCTCTGCGCCGGGTCGGGCACGATCGCGCCGGACAGCCGGACGCGGTTGATCAGCAGCGACGCCGGGTCGAACCGGGAGAGCACCCCGTGCCCGAGCAGGCTGTCGTCCTGCACCAGCACGACGGCGACCTCCTGCGGCACCTGCCAGCCCGCGCGGGCCGCGGCGGCCTGCACCGCCCCCTCCGTCGCGCGGTCGGAGAGCAGCAGCTCCACGAGCTCCTCGCGCAGCCGCTCGCGCGCGACCGCCGCCTCCGACTGCTCCAGCACGAAGCCGTGCGCCGCCGAGGAGGACAGCCGGTCGACGAACGCGAACACGCCCTCGGCCAGGCCGGCCAGTACCGCCGGCTCCAGGTGCAGCTCCACCGCCACCAGCGCGACGTGCCGCCAGAACACCCGCGCGCCGAGCTGGAACGCCGACAGGAGCGTCGAGACGTCCCGGCCCTCCCGCCACTGCGTGCGGCCGATCTCCTCGAACAGCTCCTGCTCGCCGAAGCCGGTCGACGGCGTCCCGAGGAGGTCCGCGCCGGCCTGCAGCTCGCTGCTCGCCGCGACCAGCCGGTGCAAGGCGTGGTGGGCCGCCGCCGCGACCTCAGCACGGTTCGCGTCGACGAACCGGGCGTAATCGGGCCATTCGGTCAACAATGCCGCGCTGACCTCCTCCAGCACGGCGGGGACGCGCGCGAGCAGGGCTTCGACGAGGTCGTCCGTTCCGGCGCTCGGCATCTCCACACCGAGGTTGTACGCCCGGAGGGGCGAAGGACGCACCACTTTTGTACGTGCGTGACAATTCTGGCCCGAAAGAATTAACACGCGTTGAGGAGAGTGCCGGCACCCTCCTGCGACACGATCAGCGGCGTGGCACGGGGGAACGAGGCGCCCGCGGGGGCGTCGGGAGGCGTGTGCGCGGGCTCGGCCGAAGCGGCCCGGCCCGGCGCGTCCGCAGCCGACCCCGTGGACGCGACCCGGCTGCGCGCGGCGGAGGCCGCGGAGAACTTCCCCGTCGCGATGCGGATCCTGCCCGCGCGGTATCGCCGCAGGTTGCGGGCGGTGTACGACGTCGTCCGGATGATCGACGACCTCGGCGACGAGGGCACCGGCACCCCCGCCGAGCGGATCACCGCGCTCGAGGCCCTCCGCGCCGACCTCCATGCGGCAGTGCCCACGACGCCCGTGCTGCGCCGGCTGGCGGCGGTCGCCCCGGACCTGCCGGCGGAACCCTTCGACCGCCTGCTCGACGCGAACGTGCAGGACCAGGAGACGGTGACCTACGACTCCTGGGACGCGCTCCTCGGGTACTGCGCGTTGTCGGCGGACCCCATCGGGCGGCTCGTCCTGGCGATCTTCGAGGTGCCCGCGGACGGCGAGACCGAGCACGCCTCCGACGCCGTGTGCACGGCGCTGCAGCTCCTCGAGCACCTGCAGGACGTCCGCGAGGACCGGGGCCGGGGCCGCATCTACCTGCCCGCCGAGGACCGCGCCGCGTTCGGGGTCACGGAGGCCGACCTCGACCGTCCCGTCGCCACGGACGCCCTGCGTGCGCTCGTCCGGCACGAGACGGAGCGCGCGGAGCAGCTGCTCGCCGCCGGCACGCCGATCGTCGGCGCCCTGCACGGGTGGGCCCGGCTCGCGGTGGCCGGCTACGTCGCCGGCGGCCGGGCGGCGGCCGACGCGCTGCGCCGGGTCGACGGCGAGGTCCTCGGCCGCGCCGCCGAGGCCGCGCACAGCCGGAAACGGGATGTCCTGCGCCACCTTCCCGCGGTACTCCTGCAGTCCCGCTCACCCGCCCCGCGCCGGGTCCGGTCCCGCCCGGACCTCCCCCGCACGACCCCCCGGAGCTGCCGATGACCGACCCTTCCCGACCGACCGCCACCACCGCCGCCACGACCGACCGCTCCGCCGCCGACGGCGGGCCCGCCGCGCACCACACCGGACGGACCACCGACGGGGCCACCGACCGCACCCTCGACCTCCCTGCCGCCTACGCCGCCTGCGAGGAGATCACCCGCCGCGAGGCCCGCAACTTCTCCTACGGGATCCGCCTCCTGCCCGCGCCGAAGCGGGCCGCGCTCTCGGCCGTCTACGCCCTGGCCCGCCGCATCGACGACATCGGCGACGGCGACTTCGACCCGCCCGGCGGCGCCACCGTGATCTCGTTCGAGGAGAAGAGCGCCGCGCTGGCCGAGGTCCGGGCGTCGATCCGGGCCGTGCGCGCGCAGCGCCCCGACCCGTCCGACCCGGTGCTGGTCGCCGTCACCGACGCCGCCCGCCGCTACCCGATCCCGCTCGGCGCGTTCGAGGAGCTGGTCGACGGCGTCGAGGCCGACGCGCGGATGGACCACGACGCGGCGCTGAGCAGCGGAGACGGAGCTCGCGGAGTCGACCATCGGAACGGAGACGGAGCTCGCGGAGTCGACCATCGGAACGGAGACGGAGCTCGCGGAGTCGACCATCGGAACGGAGACGGAGCTCGCGGAGTCGACCATCAGGACCTGGCCGCCCGGCCGCACGCGACGTTCGACGACATGACCGTCTACTGCCGGCAGGTGGCGGGCTCGGTGGGCCGGCTCTGCCTGGGCATCTTCGGCTCCCGCCCGCACCCGCACGCCGCGGAGTACGCCGACGCGCTCGGGATCGCGCTGCAGCAGACCAACATCCTGCGCGACCTCCGCGAGGACCTGCGCAACGGCCGCGTCTACCTCCCGACCGAGGAGCTTGCGCGGTTCGGCGCCGAGCTGCGGCTCGACGCGGCCGGCGCCCTCGCCGACCCCGACGGCGCGCTCGCCGCGTACATCCGCTTCGCCGCGGAACGGGCGCGGGGCTGGTACGCGGAGGGGCTGAAGCTGCTCCCGCTGCTCGACCGGCGCAGCGCGGCCTGTGCCGGGGCGATGGCGGGCATCTACCGGCGCCTGCTGGAGGACATCGCGGCCGATCCGCGGTCGGTGTACGCGCAACGGCGGTCGTTGTCCGGGGCGCAGAAGATCGGCGTGGCCCTGCGCGCCCTGGCGGGACGGACGGCGTGAGCGGCGGGGCGCGGGTCACGGTCGTCGGCGGCGGGCTCGCCGGCGTCGCCGCCGCGCTCCGGTGCGCCGACGCCGGGCTCGCCGTCACGCTGCTCGAGTCGCGCGCCCGGCTCGGCGGGGTGGCCGGCTCGTTCACGCGCGGCGAGCTGGCGGTCGACACCGGCCAGCACGTCTTCCTCCGCTGCTGCACGGCCTACCGCGACTTCGTCGTGCGGATCGGCGCCGCGGACATGATCGTGCTCCAGGAGCGGCTGGACATCCCGGTGCTGGCGCCGGGCGCCGCTCCGGCCCGGCTGCGCCGCACGCCGCTGTCCCTGCTCCCCGCCCCGCTGCACCTGGGAGGTGCCCTCCTGCGCTACCGGCACCTGTCCGTCGCCGAGCGGCTCCGGCTCGTCCGGGCGGCGCTGGCGCTCGGCGCGGTCGACCGCACCGACCCGGCCACGGACACGCGGTCGTTCGGTGACTGGCTCGCCGAGCACGGGCAGGGCCGCCGGGCGGTCGACGCGCTGTGGGACCTGGTCGGCATCGCCACGCTGAACGCCCGGGCCGGCGACGCCTCCCTCGCGCTCGCCGCCACGGTCTTCCAGCTGGGCCTGCTCACCGACGCCGCCGCCGGCGACATCGGCTGGGCCACCGCGCCGCTCGGCGCGCTCCACGACGACGCCGCCCGCCACGCCCTCGCGGCGGCCGGCGTGGAGGTGAGGAGGTCCGCGAAGGCGCGGGCGCTCGTGCAGGGCGGGACCCGGCCGGGAGGCCGGTGGCGGGTCCCGGTGGGAACGACCGACGGAGAGGAGGAGCTCGTGACCGACCGGATCGTCTGCGCCGTGCCGCCGGGCCCCGCGGAGCGGCTGCTGCCCCCGGGGGCGCTGCCGCTGCCCGGGGACTGGGCCGATCGGCTGGGCAGCACCCCCATCGTCAACGTGCACGTCGTCTACGACCGCCGGGTGCTCGACCCCGGGATCGACACCGGGTTCGCGGCGGGCGTCGACACGCCCGTGCAGTGGGTCTTCGACCGGACCGCGCAGTCCGGCGCCACCGCGGTGTACGGGCCGCGGGCCCAGTACCTGGCCGTCTCGCTCTCGGCCGCCGACGACCTCGTCGGGCTGCCGGCGGCCGCCCTGCGGGAGCGGTTCCTGCCGGCGCTGGAGGCGCTGCTGCCCGCCGCGCGCGACGCGGAGGTCCTGGACTCGTTCGTGACCCGGGAACCGCACGCCACCTTCCGCGGCGCCCCCGGCCAGGCCGCGTTGCGGCCCGGCCCGCGTACCGCCCTGCCCGGCCTCTACGTGGCCGGGGCGTGGACCGACACCGGCTGGCCGGCGACCATGGAGGGCGCGGTGCGCAGCGGGGTGGCCGCCGCGGACGCCCTGCTCGCGGACCGGGCGGCCGTGCCGGCGGAGGTGGCCGCATGACCGCCGTCCTCGGGTCGACCGACACGGCGGCCGGCCCGGACGTGCCGGCCCTGCTCGCGGGCTGCCGGGACACCGTCACACCTGCGCTGAAGGCCGCCGTCGCGCGGCTCGACACCGCCAGTCGGGAACAGGCCGAGTACCACCTGGGCTGGGTCGAGCTCGACGGCACCCCCGGCCGCGGCGGCGGCAAGGCCGTGCGGCCCGCGCTGGCCCTGCTCTCCGCCCGGGCCGCGGGCGCGCCCGTCGAGGCCGGGATCGCCGGCGCCGTGGCCGTGGAGCTGGTGCACAACTTCTCCCTGCTGCACGACGACCTCATGGACGGCGACACCGAGCGCCGCCACCGCCCGACCGTCTGGTCCCGTTGGGGCGCGGCCTCGGCCATCCTCTGCGGCGACGCGCTGCTCGCGCTGGCCACCGAGGTGCTGCTGGAGGACCCGTCGCCGCACGCGGCCGAGGCCGCCCGGCTGATCGCCACCACCACCCGCGAGCTGATCCGGGGGCAGGCCGAGGACGTCGCCTTCGAGGACCGCGCGGACGTCGGCGTCGACGAGTGCCTGTCGATGGCGGCTGGGAAGACCGGTTCGCTGCTCGCCACCAGCGCGGCGATCGGTGCGGTGCTGGCCGGCGCCCCGGCCGTGACGGTCGCGGGCCTGCGGGACTACGGCGCGGCGATCGGGCTGGCCTTCCAGCTGGTCGACGACCTGCTGGGGATCTGGGGCGACCCGGCCGTCACCGGCAAGCCCGTGCTGTCCGACCTGCGCTCGCGCAAGAAGTCCCTGCCGGTGACCTTCGCCGTGCAACGGGGCGGCGCGGCCGGGCGGGAGCTGGCCTCGTGGCTGGCCCGGTCCGGGGAGCAGACCGAACAGGAGCTCCGCGCGGCCGCCGATCTCGTCGAACGCGGCGGCGGACGCGAATGGGCCGCCGCCGAGGCGCGGCGGCAGATGGACCTCGCCGAACGGGCCCTCACCGGTGCCGGGCTCGCCGACGGGCCGCGCGCGGAGCTCGTCGCGCTCGGCCGCCACCTCACGACCCGTGACTTCTGACGACTGCTGAGCAGGGAGAACTGGTGACCCTCACCGCACCGGAGACCGGCACCACCGAGGCCGGTGACGCCCGGCGGACCCTCGAGAAGGCCGTCGGCTTCCTCAGGTCGATCCAGCACGAGCGCGGCTGGTGGCAGGGCGACCTCGAGACCAACGTGACCATGGACGCCGAGGACCTGCTCATGCGGGAGTTCCTCGCCATCCGCACCGCACAGGAGACCGAGGAGGCCGCCCGCTGGATCCGCTCCCAGCAGCGCGCCGACGGCACCTGGGCCACCTTCGCCGGCGGCCCCGGCGATCTCTCCACCACCGCCGAGGCGTGGGTCGCGCTGCGGCTGGCCGGCGACGACCCCGCCGCGGAGCACATGCGGGCGGCGGAGAAGTTCGTCCAGGCCGAGGGCGGCATCGAGCGTTCCCGGGTCTTCACCCGGATCTGGCTGGCGCTGTTCGGGCTGTGGTCCTGGGACGACCTGCCGAACATGCCCCCGGAGCTGATCTTCCTGCCGAAGTGGTTCCCGCTGAACGTCTACGACTGGTCCTGCTGGGCTCGCCAGACGGTGGTGCCGCTGACGATCGTCGCCACGCTGCGGCCCACCCGGCCACTGCCGTTCGGTGTCGACGAGCTGCGGTCCGGCGCGGCGCCGGAGCCGTTCGACGCGCCGTGGACCTGGGCCGGGGCCTTCCAGCGGCTCGACGTCGGCCTGCACGCCTACGCGAGGCGGCCGATCGGCCCGCTGCGCCGGCTCGCGATGCGCCGCGGCGCCGAGTGGATCCTGGCCCGGCAGGAGGCCGACGGCGGCTGGGGCGGGATCCAGCCGCCGTGGGTGTACTCGCTGCTCGCGCTGCACCTGCTCGGCTATCCGCTCGACCATCCCGCGATGAAGGCGGGGCTCGAGGGCTTCGAGCGGTTCCTCGTCCGCACGGAGACCCCGGAGGGCACGGTCCGGATGCTCGAGGCCTGCCAGTCGCCCGTCTGGGACACCTGCCTGGCCGTCACCGCCCTGCTCGACGCCGGTGTGCCGGCCGACGACCCCGACGTCGTCCGGGCCGCCACCTGGATGCTCGACGAGGAGATCCGCGGAGTGCGCGGGGACTGGGCGGTCCGCCGCCCGGACCTGCCCGTCGGCGGCTGGGCCTTCGAGTTCGACAACGACGGCTACCCCGACACGGACGACACGGCCGAGGTCGTGCTCGCGCTGCGCCGCGTCGCCCACCCCGATCCGGAGCGGCTGCGGGCGGCCGTGGACCGCGGCGTCGTCTGGAACATCGGCATGCAGTCCTCCGACGGCGGCTGGGGCGCCTTCGACGCCGACAACACCCGCGAGCTCGTGACCAAGCTGCCGTTCTGCGACTTCGGCGCGGTGATCGACCCGCCGTCGGCCGACGTCACCGCCCACGTGGTGGAGATGCTGGCCCACGAGGGCCTGGCCGGCGGGGAGGCGTGCCGGCGCGGCGTGCGCTGGCTGCTCGACCACCAGGAGCCCGACGGCTCGTGGTTCGGCCGGTGGGGCGCCAACCACGTCTACGGCACCGGCGGCGTCGTCCCGGCACTGGTCGCGGCCGGGATCCCGGCGTCCGACCCGGCGATCCGGCGGGCCGTCGCGTGGCTGGAGCGCCACCAGAACGCCGACGGCGGCTGGGGCGAGGACCTCCGCTCGTACTCCGACCCGAGCTGGGTCGGCCGCGGCGAGTCCACGGCGTCGCAGACGGCGTGGGGCCTGCTCGCGCTGGTCGCCGCCGGTGCGGCGCGGTCGGAGGCGGCCCGGCGCGCCGTCGGGTTCCTCGCCCGCACCCAGCTCCCCGACGGGAGCTGGGAGGAGGAGATGTACACCGGCACCGGGTTCCCGGGCGCCTTCTACATCCGCTACCGGCTCTACCGGATGACGTTCCCCGTCTCCGCCCTCGGGCGCTGGTGCGAGGAGGTGGACGCATGAGTACCCCGCGAGCGGTACCGGCCCTGGGACCGCCGGTCGTCTGTGCCCCGCTGGGTGTGGAACGCGCCGCCCTGCGCGGCGTGGTCGGCGACGCGACGGTCGTCCGGACCGGGATGGGTCCGGCCCGGGCACAGGCCTCGGCCGCCTGGATCGCCTCCGGCGGCCCGCGGCCGGTGCTGGTCACCGGCGTGGCCGGGGCGCTGGACCCGGCGGTCCGCGCCGGCGACCTGGTGGTCGCCGACGAGATCCGGTTCACCGACTTCCGCGCACCGATCCCCGTGCCGACCGCGGCCGCACTGGCCGCGGCGCTGCGCCGGCTCGGCCTGCGGGCGCACCTGGGCCCGATCGTGTCCTCGCCGACGGTGGTCGAGGGGGCCCGGCGCGCGGGGCTCGGCCGCGAGGGCGCCCTCGCCGTCGACATGGAGTCCGGGTGGCTCGCCGAGGCGTCGGCGGGCGGACCCTTCGCGGTGGTCCGGGCGATCGTCGACACCCCGGAGGCGCCGCTGGTACGGCCGGGCACCCCGGTCCGCGGCTTCACCGCCCTGCGGGCCCTGCGGCGCGCCGCGCCCGCGCTGCGGGAGTGGTTCGCCGCGACGTGGACCGCGCCCGCCGCCCGCGAGGTGGTGCTCGCCGAGCCGCGGAGCTTCTGCGCCGGGGTGGAACGAGCGATCGACATCGTCGACCGGGCGCTCGACCGCTACGGCGCCCCGGTGTACGTGCGCCGGCAGATCGTGCACAACGCGCACGTGGTGCGGCGGCTGACCGAGCGGGGCGCGGTGTTCGTGCAGGAGGTCGAGGAGGTGCCCCGCGGCGCGACCTGTGTGCTCGCCGCGCACGGCGTCTCCCCCGCGGTCCGCGCCCAGGCCGAGGCCCGCGACCTCGCGGTCATCGACGCCACCTGCCCGCTCGTCGCCAAGGTGCACGCCGAGGTCAAGCGGCACACCGGGCGCGGCGAGACCGTCTTCCTCATCGGCCACTCCGACCACGAGGAGGTCGAGGGCACCGTCGGCGAGTCCCCGGCCGACATCGTCGTGGTCGAGGACGAGGCCATGGCCCACACGGTGACCGCGCCCGATCCGGGGCGGGTCGCCTACGCGATGCAGACCACCCTCGCGGTGGACGAGGCCGAGCGGATCGCCGCCGTGCTCCGCGGTCGGTTCCCGGCGATCTCGACCCCCCGCCGCGACGACATCTGCTACGCCACCACGAACCGTCAGCGCGCGATCCGCGCGGTGGCCGCCGAGACCGACCTCGTGCTCGTCGTCGGCTCGGAGAACTCGTCGAACTCCCGCCGGCTGGCCGAGGTGGCCGCCCGCGCGGGCACCCCGGCCCACCTCGTCGACGACGTCGGCGGGATCGACCTGACCTGGCTCCACGGGGCCCGGCGGATCGGGGTCAGCGCGGGGGCGTCGGCGCCCCCCGAACTCGTCGACGAGGTCGTGTCCTGTCTCTCCGGCCTCGGTCCGGTCGCCGTCACGACGACCACGACCGGGACCGAGGACGTCGTCTTCACCCTTCCCAAGGAGGTGAGCTGACCAGATGGCCATGCCACTGCGCCAGTCGATCCGTCTCGGTACGTACCTGCTGAAGCAGAAGATCAAGGGGACCGAGAAGTACCCGATCCTGGTCGAGCTCGAACCGCTGTTCGCCTGCAACCTCAAGTGCAACGGGTGCGGCAAGATCCAGCAGCCGGCGCACCTGCTCAAGCAGCGGATGCCGGTCGAGCAGGCCGTGAACGCCGTCGTGGAGAGCGGCGCCCCGATGGTCTCCATCGCCGGCGGCGAGCCGTTGATGCACAAGGAGATCGACGTCATCGTCCAGCGGCTGCTGGACCTTGGCAAGATCGTCTTCCTGTGCACCAACGCGGTGCTGCTGCCCAAGCACCTCCACCGCTTCACCCCGCACAAGAACTTCGCCTGGATGGTGCACATCGACGGGCTGCGCGAGCGGCACGACGAGTCCGTGGCCAAGGAGGGCGTGTTCGACCAGGCCGTCGCCGCCATCAGGATGGCGCAGGAGGCCGGGTTCCGGGTCAACACGAACACCACGTTCTTCGACACGGACACCCCGCAGGACGTCATCGACGTGCTCGACTACCTCAACGACGAGCTCAAGATCGACAACATGCAGATCTCGCCGGGGTACGCCTACGAGAAGGCCCCCGACCAGGAGCACTTCCTGGGCGTCCAGCAGACGCGTGAGCTGTTCAAGAAGGCCTTCGACAACGGGCGCCGGCGCAGGTGGCGGCTCAACCACTCCTCGGTCTTCCTGGACTTCCTCGAGGGCCGCCGGGACCTCGAGTGCACCGCGTGGGCGATCCCGTCGTACTCGCTGCTGGGCTGGCAGAAGCCCTGCTACCTGCTCGACGACGGGTACGTGAAGACCTACCGGGAGCTCATCGACGACACCGACTGGGAGGCCTACGGCCGCGGCAAGGACGAGCGCTGCGCCAACTGCATGGCGCACTGCGGGTACGAGCCGTCGGCGGTGTTCGCGACGCTCGGGTCGCTGCGGGACACCATCCGCACCGCCGCGGGCGTCTGAGCGCACCCTCCGGAGCAGGTCAGCGCAGTGCCGGGACACGGGCTCACGGGGAGGTCACAACGGGCAACCGGCCCGTTATCTCCCCGTGACCCCGACCGCTACACTCCCGCTCACGCGATCGACGACGACGCGGGCGAACTGGTTTCCCGAGCCGACGAGGACCTGCATGCCGGAGCACCGGATGACCACTCTGATCCATCTCCCCCCGATCGGATCCCTGCTGCGCCACGCCGGCCGTCCGCTCCTGGAGTCCACCCTCATCCCCCTCGCGCTGTTCTGGATCCTCTTCACGCACGCGGGCTTCGCCGCCGGGATGCTCGGGGCGCTGTCCTGGTCCGCGCTGGCCATCGGGCGTCGCGTCGTGACCCGGCGGAAGATCCCCGCGGTGCTGTGGCTGACCACCGCCCTGCTCGTCGTCCGCACCGTGGTCGGGTTGTGGACCGGGTCCGCCTTCCTCTACTTCCTGCAGCCCACGGTGCAGAACTTCGTGTTCGCCGGGCTGCTGCTCGTCACGATCGGGCTGGAGCGGCCGTTGCTGGCCAAGCTCGCGGACGACTTCTGCGCCTTCCCCGACTCGCTCACCCAGCACCCGCGGATGAAGAGCTTCTTCAAGAAGGTCTCCCTGCTGTGGGCCGCGGTCTTCCTGGTCAACGGCATGACCACGCTCGCGGTGCTGGCCACCCAGACCGTCGGCAACTTCCTCATGGTGTCCACGGCCGGCTCGTACTCGCTGGTCGCGGTGGGCATCGGACTCTCGCTCTGGTGGTTCCACCGCTCGCTGGCCGGCGAGGGCATCGGCCTGCGCGTCGGCGTGCCGCAGCCGAAGCTCCGCGTGGGCTGAGGCGCCGACCGCTCGCGACCGCGTTATGGAACCACAACGCTCACCAACCCCCGGCTCTGAGCGCGTTATGGAACCACAACGCTCACCGACCCCCGGCTCTGACCGCGTTATGGAGCCATAATGCTCAGCGACCCCCGGCTCTGAGCGCGTTATGGAGCCATGACGCGGGCCGGTCAGAGGCGGCGGGCCAGCTCCTCGAGCTCCGCGTCGAGGGTGCGGCGGGAGAACTCCCGCGCCCGGCGGCTCAGCTCCTCCCGGCCGGTGGGCTCGGCGCGCAGCCGGCGCACCGCCGCGGTCACGTCGGCGGGCCGCGGGCAGACCAGCGCCAGCCCGGCCTCCTCCGTCATCCGCGCCCCCGCTCGGCCGTGCCCGGGCACCGGGTTCGCGAACAGCACGGGCGTGCCGACGGACAGCGACTCGCTCGCGATCATCCCGCCGGCGGTGGTGAGCACCAGGTCCGCCGCGGTGATCAGCTCGGGCACCCGGTCCGTCCAGCCGAGGGCGGTCAGGCCCGGCGTCCGGCGCGCCCGCAGGCGCGAGCGCAGGCGCTCGTTGCGCCCGCACAGCACCACGGCCTCGACCGGCGGGCCCTCCCCCGCGCCGCCCGCCAGCACCGCGTCGACCACGCCCTCCATCCCGCCGAAGGCCAGCGAGCCGCCGGTCACCAGCACCACGAACGCGCCCTCCGGCAACCCCAGTGCCGCCCGGGTCGCCGCCCGGTCGCCCGGGTGGAAGCGGCGGTCGACGGCCGCCGGCGCCACCCGGACCTCGGCCCCCGGGACCAGGTCCGCGGCCTGCGCCCGGCTGGCCGGGAGCAGCGTCCACGTCTCGTCGACGTCCGCCCACACCCAGAACGGGTGCACGGCGACGTCCGTGACCACCGCGACGCTGCGGGCGGGCAGCTGCCCGTGCCGGCGCAGCCAGGCCAGCCCACCACTGATCATGGGATAGGTGGAGACGACCAGGTCCGGGTGCTCCTCGCGCAGCAGCGGGGCGAGCGACCGGCCCAGCCGCGCGGCCACGACGCGCTTGCAGAGCGCGGCGAACCGCGGGTGGTGGACGAGCAGGTCGTAACCCAGGCCGTAGAGACCGGGGGCCCAACGCATGGTGGCCGCGTAGGAGCGGCGCAGCACCGCGTCGCGCACCCCGCCGCGCCGCCCGCCGCTCGCGCTCTCCACCTCGTGCACCTCGGCGGAGGGCCACAGCTCGCGCATCCGCGCAGCCAGGGCACGGGCCGCCGCCACGTGTCCCTCACCCACCGGGGCCGACAGCACGAGGACCCGGCGCGGCGCTCCACCGTCCATACAGGACACGATACCCCCGTGCCCCTCGGCCCACTCACTCCCCGCAGGCAAGGACTCCCATGACCCCTCCGCAACGGTTGCTGCTGGTCACCGGCAGTATGGGGGCGGGCCACCACGCCGCGGCCCGCGCCGTCGAGGAACGCGCCCGGCGGTCGTGGCCGGCCGTCGAGGTGACCTGGACCGAGACCCTGGACGGCATGGGGCCTCGCACCGGACCGGTGTTCCGCGCCGTCTACGCCGGGTGCATCCGCTACCTGCCCTGGTTGTACGAGCTGTACTTCCGCCTGCTCTGGCACGTACCCGTGTTCCGGGCCGGTACCCGCGCCGTGATCGGGCGGTGGAGCGGCCGCGGCCTCGAGTCCGCGCTGCGCGAGCACCGGCCGGACCTCGTCGTGGCCACCTTCCCGGAGGGCATCACCGGGCTGGCGTGGCTGCGCCGGCGCGGGCGCCTCGCCGTCCCCGCCGTCGCGCTGGTCAACGACCCCGCCCCGCACCCGCTCTGGGCCTCGCCCGTGCTGGACCTGCACCTGGTGAGCACCGAGGAGGGTGCCGCGCTGCTCCGCCGCGCCGCCCCGGGCGCGCCGGTCCACGTGGCCGCGCTGCCCGTGGTGTCGGCCTTCGCCCCACCGGAGGAGGCACCGCGCGAACGGCCGCGCGTCCTCGTCTCCTGCGGCTCGCTGGCCTTCGGCGACGTGCCCGGGATCTGCGCGGGCGCGCTCGACGCCGGTGCCGAGGTCCTCGTCACCACCGGCCGGCTCCCCGCGCTGCGTCGCCGGCTGCGCCGGCTGGCCGACAGCCATCCGCAGGGCGGGCGGCTGACCGTCGTCGACTGGATCGACGACCCCGCCTCCGCGACCCGGGACTCCGACCTCGTGATCACCAACGGTGGGGGCGCCACGGCGCTGGAGGCGCTGGCCTGCGCCCGGCCGCTGCTGCTCGCCGACCCCATCCCCGGGCACGGCCGGGCCAACGCCGAGGTGCTGGCCGCCGCGGGGCTCGCCCGGATCTGCCGCGGCCGGGCGGGCGTGGCGGAGGCGGTCGCCGAGCTGCGCGACCCCGGCGCGCGGGCGGTCGTCGTCAAGGACCTGCGGCGCCGGCTGGAGGCCCGGGACCTGGATCGGGACGTCGCCGCGCTCGCCGATCTCGGCACCGCGCCCGTCGAGGAACGGCTGCGCCCGCAGGACGCCCTGTTCGTGCACGCCGCCACGCCGGAGGTGCCGCAGCAGGTCGGGGCCCGGATCACGGTGGCGGGCGCACCGGCCGAGGGGTGGGTGGCGCATCTCGACGCGCTGGTCCGCGAGCGGGCGCCGCACCTCGACCTGCTCACCCGGCGGCTCGCCCCGCCACGGCCCGGACGCCCGCTGCGCTGGCGGTCCGAGCCCGCCCCGGACCCGCTGGTGCACGTCCGGCGGACGGTCTGGCGGATCGGGCCGGGCGGGGACCGCACGAGCTGGGACGACGCCGTCACCGCCTTCTTCGCCGACGCGCTCGACCCGGGCGTGGGTTGGGAGCTGCAGGCCGCCTGCGCGGACACCGGCGAGGCCGCCGTACTGGCGCGCGTGCACCACGCCCTCGGCGACGGCCTCGCGGTCACCGACGGGCTGATCCGGCTGCTCACCGACGAGAACGCCGGGACACCGGCGGCACGGATGGCCGCCGGCGGCGAGGGGGGCACGGACCGGCTGCGGCATGCCCTCACCGTCGTCCGGGGGATCGCGAGCCTCGCCACGGCCGGCCCCGCGGGCCGGTCCCCGCTGGTCGGGCGCTCCGGTCCCGCGCCGCGGCGGCTGTCGGTCGACCTCGACGGCGGCGAGGTCCGCCGGGCCGCCCGTGCCCACGGCGTCGGCACCACGGTCCTGGTCCTGGCGGCACTGGCCCAGACCCTGCACGAGGAGTTCGACGCACCGCCGCGGATCCGCACGATGGTGCCGATGACGACCCGGACGCGCGCGGGCGTGGGCAGCCGGGCCGGCGGCAACCGGACGGCGGCGGTGTCCGTGGACCTCCCGACCGGGCCGATGAGCCCGGCCGAACGGATCGCCCGGGTGGACCGGGCGCTGGCCGCGGGCTCGTCGGCGGGGCAGCCGGAGGGCGCCGCGGCGGTGCTGGCCGCGCTGGGCCTGCTGCCCGGCCGGGTGCAGGCGCCCCTGGTCAGACTCGTCTACGGCCGTCGGTTCTTCCACCTGCTGGCCTCGGTGATGCCGGGCGCGCGCCGCCCCCTGCACATCCGCGGCGGGCTGATCCGCAGCGTGCAACCGGTGCTGCCGCTCGCCGACGGCGTCGGGCTGGCCGTCGGCGCGCTGCACTGGGGCCGGTACACGTGCGTGGGGATCACCGCGGATCCCGCCGTGCTTCCCGTGATCGAGGGAATACCTGCTGGCCTGAGGCGGTCGTTGGGGAGTATGCAGCTACCCGACACCGGGCGGAGCTCGCGGAGCGAGCACCAGCGCTGATCGGAGGGTTCGGCACGTGGGCACCGGGGGGTGGTGAAGGTGGACGGCGACATGCTCATCGCGGTCCCTGCCGCCGTGCTCGGGGCCGCCGGGTTCGGGCTCGCCACCGCGGCCCAGCAGCGCGCCACCCACGAGGTGGAGACGGCGTCGACGCTGAACCCGCGGCTGATCACCACGCTGCTCCGCCGGCCGATGTGGCTGCTCGGCCTGGTCGCCACCGTGGTGGCGCTGCTGCTGCAGCTCATCGCCCTGGCGTACGGGGCGATTGCGGTGGTGCAGCCGCTGCTGGTCACCGGGGTGGTGTTCGCGGCGGCGTTCTCCTCGCTGATGTCACGCCGCCGACCGGACCCGCTGATCCTGCTCGGCGCGCTGCTCTGCGCGGCCGGGATCGCCGGGTTCCTGCTGCTCGCGCGCCCGGTGCCGTCGGAGCACGAGCACGTCGACGTCTGGGGCGGGCTGCCGCTCGCGATCGCGCTCGCCGCCGCGGTGGTCGGCTCGATCGTGTACTCGTCGCTCGTGCAGCACCCCACGCGCGTGCTGGCGCTCGCCCTGGCGACCGGGATCATGTACGGCGTCACCGCCGGGCTGATGAAGGTCGTCACGGGCCAGCTGCGGGTCGGGCTGTTCGAGCCGTTCCAGCACGTCACGCTCTACGCGGTGTGCGTGATCGGGCCGATCGGCTTCCTCCTCAGCCAGAACACCTTCCAGCAGGGGCGGATGGTGTCGCCGGCCGTCGCCGTGATCACCAGTGTGGACCCGGTGGTCGCGGTGCTGATCGGCGTGTGGTGGCTGGGCGAGCGGCTCGACACCTCACCGGCGCTGCTCGGCGGGCAGTGCTTCGCCGCCGTCGTGGTGATCGCCGGGATCGCCTTCATCACCCTGCGCGGCAGCCACCTGCTCCACGAGCTCGACGCCCAGCAGGCGGCCACGGGTCGCGGCCGACCCGACGTGGCCCCCGGGTGAGCCGCAGCATGGAACCCTACCGTCGAATTACACGCCTCCTTTCCGCGTTATGGAACCATAATGCGGATTCGCGGCCGGTCTCTGCGAGTTGTGGATCCATGATGCGGAGGGCGTCGTGAAGGTCTCGGGCCGCACCGCGCTGGTGACGGGGGCGTCCTCGGGGATCGGCACCGCCGTCGCGCAGCGCCTCGCGGGCGACGGCGCGCGCCTCGTGCTCACCGGCCGGGACCCGGAGCGGCTGCAGCAGGTCGCCGAGCGGACCGGGGCGAAGGCGGTGGTCGCCGACCTCACCGCCGACCTCACCGCCGACCCGGCCGACGGGGTGGACGCCCTGCTCGACGCGCTGCCCGCCCGGCCCGCACTCGTCGTCCACTGTGCGGGGGTCGGGGCGGCCGGGCCGCTGGAGGAGCTCTCCCCCGCCCGGGTCGACGAGCTGATCGACCTGAACCTGCGGGCGCCGGTCCAGCTCACCCGCGCCCTGCTGCCCGGCCTGCGCGCCGAGCGCGGGCACCTCGTGTTCGTGGCCTCGATCGCCGCCCTCGGGGTGGCCGGCGAGGCCGTGTACTCCGCCACGAAGGCGGGCCTGCGGGGTTTCGCCGACGCCGTGCGGATCGAGGCACCCGAGATCGGTGTGACCACGGTGCTGCCCGGCGCGGTGGACACGCCCTACTTCGGCCGGCGCGGCCGGGAGTACGACCGCCGGTTCCCGCGGCCGATCCCTGCCGACCGGGTCGCCGAGGAGATCGTCCGCGGGGTCCGGCGGGGGTCCGTCGAGGTCGTCGTGCCCCGGTGGCTGGCCCTGGGCGCGAAGGTGCACGGGGCCGCCCCGGCCCTGTTCGCCCGGGCCTCGCGCCGCTTCGGCTGATCTCGGGCGAAACGCATTCCGGAGCCGCCCGCCCGAAATCGCATCATGGTTCCCTACTGCGACCTGGACGCGCCCGAAATCGCATTATGGAGCCATAATGCGACCTACAGCGTGGCGCGGAGGTGCTCGGCGATGTCCGCGATGCGTCCGAGGACGCCGTTGAGGAAGCGCGGCGAGTCGTCCGTCGACAGGGTCCGGGCGAGCTCGACGGCCTCGGTGATCGCCACCGGGTCGTCGATCTCGTCCACCCAGAGCAGCTCGTAGACGCCGATCCGCAGCAGCGTGCGGTCGACGGCGGGCATCCGCGCGACCGTCCAGCCCTCGGCGTGCTCGGCGAGGAGCTGGTCGATGCGCTCGCGGTTCTCCACCACGCCGCGCACCAGCAGCGCGGCGTAGTCCGAGACGGGCGGCGCGTCGTCCGTCTCGCGGCGCTGGGTCAGCACCGCGAGCGGGTCGGCGCCGCGCGCCTCGGACTCGAAGAGGATGTCGAGGGCGCGCTTGCGGGCCTTGGTCCTGGCCCGCACGTCAGCTGCTGACGCGGCCGAGGTACCGGCCGTCGCGGGTGTCGACCTTCACCTTGGTGCCGGTCTCGAGGAACAGCGGGACCTGGATCTCCGCGCCCGTCTCCAGGGTGGCGGGCTTGGTGCCGCCGGTGGAGCGGTCGCCCTGCAGGCCCGGGTCGGTGTGGCTGATGACCAGCTCGACCGAGGTGGGCAGCTCGATGAACAGCGGGCTGTCCTCGTGGAAGCTGACCTGCGCGACCTGGTTCTCCAGCAGGTAGTTCGCGGCGTCGCCGACCACGTTCTCCGGGATGGGGAGCTGGTCGTAGGTGTCGCCGTCCATGAAGACGAAGTCCGCGCCGTCGCGGTACAGGTAGGTCATGTCGCGGCGGTCGACGGTCGCGGTGTCGACCTTGGTGCCGGCGTTGAAGGTCTTGTCGACGACCTTGCCGGTCATCACGTTCTTCAGCGTGGTGCGCACGAAGGCGCCGCCCTTGCCGGGCTTGACGTGCTGGAACGCCTGGACCGACCACAGCTGGCCCTCCAGGTTGAGCACCAAGCCGTTCTTCAGGTCGTTCGTGGTGGCCACGTGCGGGTCTCTCCTGGTTCGTCGCGGTCGTACAGGGTCGTACGGAAGGGCGCGCGTGTGCCGACCGTGACGACGGGTGACGAACCGGTACGACCGCACGCGGCGGATGTCGCTCTCGGCGGCGGCGCCCGGACTCCCGCCCGGGCAGGCCCCACCGAACCGCCGTCGAGGATACCGTCGCGCGCCCGCGCACGGGCGACGCCCCGGGTCAGGCCACCTCGACGAGCTCCTTGGTGAACCCGGTCAGGGTCTCGGCGGGCCCCGCGCCGGCCACGACCAGCGTGTCCTCGATCCGCACGCCACCCCGGCCGGCCAGGTAGACCCCGGGCTCGACGGTCACGGCCATGCCTGCCTCCAGCACGTCCTTCGACGCGGCCGACAGCGCCGGGGCCTCGTGGATCTGCAGCCCGACGCCGTGGCCCAACCCGTGCAGGAACTCCGCGCCCAGCCCGGCCGCGGTGATCGGCTCGCGGGAGGCGGCATCGACGTCGGCGGCGGGCACCCCGGCCTCCACGGCCCCGCACCCGGCGGCCTGCGCCCCCCGCACCAGGTCGTACAGCTCGCGCTGCCAGTCCGCGGCCCGGCCGAGCACCAGCGTGCGGGTCATGTCCGAGTGGTAGCCGCCGACCAGCGCGCCGAAGTCGAGCTTGAGGAGGTCGCCGGGGCGCAGCGCGGCGCCGGTCGGGCTGTGGTGCGGGACGGCGGAGTTCGGGCCTGCGGCGACGATCGAGTCGAACGACGGCCCGTCCGCCCCGAGCGCGCGCATCCGGAACTCCAGGTCCAGGGCGATCTCCCGCTCGGTCCGGCCGGCCCGGACGCCCCCCGCGTCGAGCAGGTCGGTCAACGCCGTGTCGGCGAGGGCGCAGGCCCGCCGGATCGCCTCGATCTCGGTGTCGTCCTTGATCATCCGCAGCTGCGCGACCACCCCGGGCGCCCGCTCGAGCGTCGCGCCCTCGGCCGCTGCGGCCAGGGCGGCGTGGGCGTCGACGGTCACGGCGTCGGACTCGAAGCCCAGCCGCCGGATCCCGAGCGCCGACGCCCGCGCGGCCAGGGCCAGCGCCGTGGCCCGCTCGATCACCGGCGGCACGTCCGGCACCTGGGCCGCGGCCTGCGTGATGTACCGGCCGTCCGTGCCGAACCGGCTGGCCGCGTCGTCCGTCGCGGCGAGCAGCAGGGCACCGTTGGAGCCGGTGAACCCGGTCAGGTAGCGGACGTTCACGAGGTCGGTCACCAACAGCCCGTCGAGCCCCGCCGCGCGCATCCGCTCGCGCAGGGCCTCGCGCCGCACGGCTTCGGCTCGGGTGCTGGTCGGGGCGCCACCGGTCATGGTCCTCAGCCTAGGCTGGGTGCATGACAGGGTCGGGGCTGTACTTCAGGCAGCTGCTGTCCGGACGGGACTTCGCGGTCGGCGACCGGGTCGCCACCCAGATGGTCAACTTCGCCTACCTGATCGGGGACGAGGAGTCCCGCGAGGCCGTCGTCGTCGACCCCGCCTACGCCCCCGACGACCTGCTCGACGTTCTCGAGGCCGACGGCATGCGGCTCGGCGGCGTGCTCGCCACGCACCACCACCCCGACCACGTCGGCGGCACGATGATGGGCTTCGACCTCGAGGGGCTCGCCGGGCTGCTGGCCCGCACCCCGGTGCCGGTGCACGTGCAGAAGGCCGAGGCCGAGTGGGTCACCAAGGTCACCGGGCTCTCCGCCACCGACCTGACACTGCACGAGAACGACGACGTGGTGCAGGTCGGCGACATCCCCATCCGGATGCTGCACACGCCGGGCCACACGCCCGGCAGCCAGTGCTTCCTGGTCGACGGGCGGCTGGTGGCCGGCGACACCCTGTTCCTGCAGGGCTGCGGCCGCACGGACTTCCCCGGCGGCGACGTCGAGGCGATGTACCGGAGCCTGCAGCGGCTCGGGTCCCTCGCGGGCAACCCCGTCGTCTACCCGGGGCACCGGTACTCGGAGGAGCCGCACGCCGCACTGCTCGATGTCCGCCGCGCCAACGTCGTGTTCCGGCCGCGGTCGGCCGAGGAGTTCGTGCTGGCGTTCGGCTGAGCCGGCCTACCGGCTCGCCAGGTACCGAAGCGCCAGCACGTAGCCCTGCACGCCGAGGCCGACGATCGTGCCGGTGGCGACGGGGCTGACGTAGCTGTGGTGCCGGAACTCCTCGCGCTGGTGCACGTTGCTGATGTGCACCTCGACGAGGCCGCCGGTGAGCATCGCGCAGGCGTCGCGCACGGCCACGCTGGTGTGCGTCCACGCGGCGGGGTTGAGGACGACCGGGGTGCCGTCGTCGGCGGCCTCGTGCAGCCAGCCGATCAGCTCGCCCTCGGTGTTGGTCTGCCGGACCTCGACCTCCAGGCCCAGCTCGGTGCCGGTCTTCTCGCAGAGCGCGACGAGGTCGGCGTAGGTCGTGTGGCCGTAGATGCCGGGCTCGCGCAGGCCGAGCCGGTTGAGGTTCGGGCCGTTCAGGACCAGGACGCGGGTCGTGTCGCTCATGCGCTCACCGTGGCATAGGCCTGCTCGAGCAGCTCCGGGGCGGGGCCCTCGAGCCGGCCGGGCTTCGCCAGGCCGTCGAGCACCACGAACCGCAGCATCCCGGCGCGCGACTTCTTGTCGCCCTTCATGGTCTCGACCAGCTCGGGCAGCACGCCCTTGGCGTACGTCGTGGGCAGGCCGATCGACGTGAGGATCGCGCGGTGCCGGGCGACGGTCGCGTCGTCGAGGCGGCCGGCGGCCCTCGCGAGCTCCGCGGCGAACACGAGCCCGACGCTGACCGCCGCGCCGTGCCGCCAGGTGTAGTCCTCGCGGCGCTCGATGGCGTGGCCCAGGGTGTGGCCGTAGTTGAGGATCTCGCGGAGGTGGGACTCGCGCAGGTCCGCGCCCACGACGTCCGCCTTGACCTGGATCGACCGGCGCACCAGCTCGGGCAGGACCTCGCCGGCCGGGTCGAGCGCGGCCTTCGGGTCCCGCTCGACGAGGTCGAGGATCACCGGGTCCGCGATGAAGCCCGCCTTGATCACCTCGGCCATGCCGGCGACGAGCTCCGGCTCGGGCAGGGTCTCCAGGGTCGCCAGGTCCACGAGCACCGCGGACGGCTCGTAGAACGCCCCGACCAGGTTCTTCCCGGCGGCGGTGTTGATGCCGGTCTTGCCACCGACCGCCGCGTCGACCATGGCGAGCAGGGTGGTCGGCACGTGGACGACCTTCACCCCGCGCATCCAGGTCGCGGCCACGAAGCCGGCCAGGTCGGTCGCCGCTCCCCCACCGAACCCGATCACGACGTCCTGCCGCGTCAGCCCGATCTGCCCGCAGACCTCCCAGCAGAAGCCGGCGACCGCGAGGGACTTGCCCTCCTCGGCGTCGGGCACCTCCACGCGGTGGGCGTCGATCCCGGCCGTCTCCAGCTCCTGGCGCACCGACTCCGCCGCCTCGGCCAGCGCGGGCTGGTGCACCAGCAGCGCGGTCCGCGACCCCAGCTCCGCGACGACGCCGGGCAGCCCGGCCCGCACCCCGCGGCCGACGATCACGTCGTAGGGCCGCTCCGCGGCGACGCGGATCGTGGTCTCGGCGCCCGATGCGGCGGGCGCGTTCGCGGTCGGGCTCGTCTCCGAGGGGCCGGGCTGGGTCATGCGACGACCCTAACGGCCGCGGTCGGCCCTGCTGCGGGGCGTCGGCGGCCGCGCTCCCTCGTCCGGCGGTCGAGGCGGTTCAGGAGCCGGGGCGGCCGAAGACGGGGTCGGGCAGCGCGGCGTCGTCGGAGGGGGTGACCTCGTCGTCCGGGTCGCCGGGGCGGGAGTCCGGGGCGGGGGCCGCGTCGGTGTCGAGGCCGAGCGCCGCGAGCACCGCGGCGGCGACCTGGTTCGCGCTGCGCTTGACGGTGTCGACCTGCACGGTGGCGACGGACTCGTACAGCGGCGCGCGGGCCTCGAGCAGGGCACGGAAGGTGGCCCGCGGGTTCACGCCGGCGAGCAACGGGCGCGCGGTGGACATGCCGGTGCGGCGGATGCCGTCGGCCAGTCCGACCTTGAGGTAGACGACGCGGTGCGCGGCCAGGAGCGCGCGGGTGGACTCGGCCAGCACGGACCCGCCGCCGAGGGCGAGCACGCCGCACTCCGTGCCCAGCAGCTCGGCCACGACCTCGCGCTCCACCGCGCGGAAGGCCTCCTCGCCCTGCGCGGTGAACATCTCCGCGACGGTGGTGCCGACGCGCGCCTCGATCTCGGTGTCGACGTCCGTGAACGGCACCGACAGCCGACGCCCGAGGACCCGCCCGACCGTGCTCTTGCCCGCCCCGGGGGGACCCACCAGCACCAGCACCGGCCTCGTCGCGTCGCTCACGGGCGCGATCGTATCCGCCGTTCGCCCGGCGTTGCCCGACGCCCGCGGCGACCCCGGACCAACGGCCCCCGGGTGCCGCCGCCGCACCACGTCGGTATGCGAGATCACTGCCCGATCTCAGTGCCCGAGATCACCGCCCGATCTCAGAGCCCGATCTCAGTGCGCGAAGCGGCGCGCGACGTCCTCCCGGTAGGCCGCCGCGTTGCGCCGGGTCTCGGCGAGCGAGTCCCCACCGAACTTCTCCAGCGCCGCCTCGGCCAGCACCAGCGCCACCATCGACTCGGCGACCACCCCGGCACGCGGGACGGCGCAGGCGTCGGACCGTTGGTGGATGGCCGTGGCCTCCTCACCGGTCGCGGTGTCGATCGTCCGCAGCGCCCGGGGCACCGTCGAGATCGGCTTCATGGCCACGCGCACCCGCACCGGCTCACCGTTGGTCATGCCGCCCTCGATGCCGCCCGCGCGGTTCGACAGCCGCTTCACCGGGTCGCCCGGGATCATCTCGTCGTGTGCGGCGGAGCCCCGGCGGTGCGCGGTGCGGAAACCGTCGCCGATCTCCACGCCCTTCATCGCCTGGATGCCCATGAGCGCCGCGGCCAGCTTGGCATCCAGCCGGCGGTCGGACTGGACGTACGAGCCCACGCCGACCGGCATGCCGTAG
>NZ_JAJSOK010000075.1 GCF_021283305.1 Pseudonocardia kujensis | reverse complement strand
CCCCCCCCCGCCCGCTACGGCGGCTTCCTCCGCGCGTCGCTCCCGCCGTTCTGGCAGACCCACGACCCGGAGAAGGTCCGCGCCGCCCTCTCCCGCCTCCGGGACGCCTGAGCCCCCCTGCCGAACAAACACTACGGAGCCATAACGCGTGGATGGGACGGTTCATCACGCGTTATGGCTCCATAACGCACTCCCGACAGGCCTCACGCCGCGTCATGGCTCCATGACGCACGGCAGACGGGCCCCTGGACGCGTCGTGGAGCCGCGTCAGTCCGCGGCGGCGCAGGTGATGGTGCCGGGGTCGACCTCGGTGAAGCCCGCGTCCCGGACGCACACGACGTCGTCACGGGCGAGGAGGGCCTCCCACAGCGCGGGGTCGCGGCGCACGGCGAACCGCGGCGCCTCCGCCCAGCCACGCACCGCGGCGAGGATCATCGACGCGTGCCCGACCTGGGCGGCGGCCTTGCCGACCGTCATGTCCACGGCCGGGTTGAGCACGATCAGCGGGATGCCCTCGGGCACCGGCCCCGGCTCGTCCGGCGGCAGGTCCGTGCCACCGATCTGCAGCCGCGCCACCGTCCTCGGGACGGCGTCGACGGGGCCGGGCAACAGGGCCCGGGCCTCGGCGCCGCCGACCTCGACCGTGACGCCGGGCAGCTCCTGCACGGCGGCCCAGTGCGCCCCGCGGGCCCGCCGGGCGATCTTGCGGATGCGGCCGTCGACCCACGCGCGCAGCGGCTCGTACCACTCCCCCTGCGCCCGCGGGTCCACGCACACCGCGAGCGCGGCCTGCGCGGCCGCCTCGAGCAGCGCCGTCCGCGGCGGCTGCTCGCGCTCGATCCGCAGGATGACCGGCATCGCCCGGACCACGCCGTCGACCTCGGGCGGGATCACCGCGGGCGCCCCGGAGTAGCGTGCGCCCAGCGGGGCGAGCACCGGCTCGCGAGGCTCCTCGAGCTCGGCGGCGTTCACGCGATCGGCACCCGCCGCAGGACGCCCTCCGCCGCGTCGGCGCGCTCGACCTCGTCCCGCGTGATGCCCAGCACGAACAGCACGACGTCGAGGTAGGGCTGCGAGAGCGCGGTGTCGGCGATCTCGCGGAGGGCGGGCTTGGCGTTGAACGCGACCCCCAGCCCGGCCGCGGAGAGCATGTCGATGTCGTTGGCGCCGTCGCCCACGGCGACGGTCTGCTCCACCGGGACCTGGTGCTCGGCGGCGAAGCGGCGCAACGCCTCCGCCTTGCCCGGCCGGTCGACGATCTCGCCGACCACGCGGCCGGTGAGCCGGCCGTCGGCGATCTCGAGGGTGTTGGCCGCGCAGAAGTCGAGGCCGAGCTCGGTGACCAGGCCCTCGATCACCTGGGTGAACCCGCCGGAGACCACGCCGGTGCGGAACCCCAGCCGCTTGAGCGTGCGGATGGTGGTGCGGGCGCCGGGCATCAGCTCGAGCTCGGCGGCGACCTCGTCGATGACCGACGCCGGCAGCCCCTTCAGCGTGGCGACGCGCGCCCGCAGGGACTGCGCGAAGTCCAGCTCGCCGCGCATCGCGGCCTCGGTGACCCGGCGGACCTCGTCCTCGGCGCCGGCCCGCGCGGCCAGCATCTCGATGACCTCGCCCTGCACGAGCGTGGAGTCGACGTCGAAGACGATGAGCCGCTTGCTGCGCCGGGCCAGCCCGACGCGCTCCACCGCGACGTCGACGCCCGCCTCGCGGGCGACCTCGACGAGCTTGGTGCGCAACGTGCCGTGCGGCTGCTCGGGGTCGTCGGGGTTCGGCGAGACCTCCAGCTCCAGCCCCGTGACCGGGTAGTCCGCGACGCGGCGGATGGAGTCGATGTTCGCCCCGACGTCGGCCAGCGCCTGCGCCACCATCCCGAACGCGCGCGCGGTGATCGGCCGGCCGAGCACGACGACGGCGTGCGTGGACTGCCGCCGGACCTGCCCGTCCGTGCCGAGCGAGGTGTGGACCTGCATCCCGATGCTGTGCATCGCGGCCTCGACGGCCTCCTGCAGCTCCTCGGGATCGTGCGCGACGGCGACGAGGGCGCCCAGGGTGAGCCGGCCGCGGATCACGACCTGCTCGACGTCCAGCAGCTCGACGGCGTACCGGGTCAGCACGGTGAACAGCACCGAGCTGACGCCGGGACGGTCGGGCCCGGTCACCGTCACGAGGACGGTCGACCGGGCCTGATCGGGCTGTGGCACTACTACCGGGAGCGCGGGTCGTCGTCGGGCTGGTTCTCCCGGCCGACGATCTGCGTGACGTGCTCGGACGGCGCGGCGTGCCCCCCGACGTGCGCCTCGGCCCGGGCCCGCTCCACCAGGTGCGGGTAGTGCAGCTCGAACGCCGGGCGCTCGGAGCGGATCCGGGGCAGCTCGGTGAAGTTGTGCCGCGGCGGCGGGCAGCTCGTGGCCCACTCCAGCGAGTTGCCGTGACCCCACGGGTCGTCGACGGTGACCACCCGGCCGTAGCGGTAGCTGCGGAACACGTTCCAGATGAACGGCAGCGTGGAGGCGCCCAGCACGAACGCGCCGATCGAGCTGATCGTGTTCAGCGTGGTGAACCCGTCCGTCGGCAGGTAGTCGACGTAGCGGCGCGGCATGCCCTCGTTGCCCAGCCAGTGCTGCACCAGGAAGGTCAGGTGGAAGCCGACGAACGTGGTCCAGAAGTGGAACTTGCCCAGCGTCTCGTCGAGCATCCGGCCGGTCATCTTCGGGAACCAGAAGTAGATGCCCGCGTAGGTCGCGAACACGATCGTCCCGAACAGCACGTAGTGGAAGTGCGCCACCACGAAGTACGTGTCGGACACGTGGAAGTCGATCGGCGGCGAGGCCAGCAGCACGCCCGTGAGCCCGCCGAACAGGAACGTGGCGAGGAAGCCGACGGAGAACAGCATCGGCGTCTCGAAGGTGAGCTTGCCCTTCCACATCGTGCCGATCCAGTTGACGAACTTGATGCCCGTCGGGATCGCGATGAGGAACGTCGTGAAGGAGAAGAAGGCCAGCAGCACCGCGCCGGTCGCGTACATGTGGTGCGCCCACACGGCGACGGACAGGGCCGCGATGGCGATCGTCGCGTAGACCAGCGTCTTGTAGCCGAAGATCGGCTTGCGCGAGAAGACCGGGAAGATCTCGGACACGATGCCGAAGAACGGCAGCGCCACGATGTAGACCTCGGGATGGCCGAAGAACCAGAACAGGTGCTGCCAGAGGATCACGCCGCCGTTGGCCGGGTCGAACACGTGGGCACCCAGGTGGCGGTCCGCCGCGAGGCCGAACAGGGCGGCCGTGAGCACCGGGAACGCGATCAGGATCAGCAGCGACGTGATGAAGATGTTCCAGGTGAAGATCGGCATCCGGAACATCGTCATGCCCGGGGCGCGCATGCAGACGATCGTGGTCACGAAGTTGACGCCACCCAGGATCGTGCCCAGACCGCTGACCGCGAGGCCCATGATCCACAGGTCCGCGCCGGCGCCCGGCGAGCGGATCGCGTCGGAGAGCGGGGTGTAGGCGAACCAGCCGAAGTCCGCGGCGCCGCCCGGGGTGAGGAAGCCCGAGAGGACCGTGAGCCCGCCGAACAGGAACAGCCAGTAGGAGAAGGCGTTCAGCCGCGGGAAGGCGACGTCGGGCGCGCCGATCTGCAGCGGGACGATGTAGTTCGCGAAGCCGAACAGGATCGGCGTCGCGTAGAGCAGCAGCATGATCGTGCCGTGCATGGTGAACAGCTGGTTGTACTGCTCGCTCGACAGGAACTGCTGCCCGGGCCGCGCGAGCTCGCCGCGGATCAGCAGCGCCATCGCCCCGCCGGCCATGAAGAAGGCGAACGACGTGACCATGTACAGGATCGAGATGTCCTTGGGGTCCGTCGTCCGCAGCATCTTCAGGAACGTGGAACCCTTACCCGTCCGACGCGCCGGATACGGGCGCGTCGTGATCGGCTTGGGCGCGACGGCTGTCACTGTGCCTCCTGCACTGGACCTCGCTGAACCTCACTGGCTCAAGGTGGTGGGCCAGGTCCGGACTCTATCTCCCGCCAACCGGACCGCACGCTCTCGGGCTGCGCCGAGGGGGAGCGGGCGCGGTTCGCACGGGCATTGTGCTCTACGGAGGGTAGAACGCCCAACCGCGGGGGGCCAGGCGTCGATCGACACCTCCCCCGACGGTGGGGTCACCCGTCCCGCGGCGCGAGCTCGACCGCCGCGACCGCGCCCTCGGCCTGCGAGAAGGTCCCCGTGTCGTGCCGGCGGGCGTCCCGCGCCCGCAGTTCGGCGCGGAGGGGAGGAACCTGCGGCGCGGTCACGGCACCGGCCGCCCTCCCCACCCACAATTCCGGCGTGACGCTCAACGCCGGACCCGGTCTCGCCGTGGCCGCCGCGCTCGCGGTGCTGCTCGCGGCGGCGGTCGCCCTGCTCGCCCGGTTGGGAACCGCCCGCGCGGCCGTGCTGGCGGCGGCGCGCGCGGTCGTCCAGCTCGGCGCGGTGTCGCTGCTGATCGGCGTCGTGGTGCGCTCGCTGGGCACCAGTGCGCTGTTCGTGCTGCTGATGGTCGCGGTGGCGGCCTTCACCTCCGCGCGCCGGTTGACCCGGCACCGGAGCGGGTGGTGGGTGGTGCTGCCGATCGCCGCGGGCCCGCTGCCCGTCGTCGCGTTGCTGGTGGCGGGCGGGGTGGTGCCGCCGACCGGGATCGCCGTGATCCCGACGGCCGGCATCCTCGTCGGCGGGGCGATGACGGCGACCTCGTTGGCGGGCAGGCGGATGCGCGACGAGCTGATCGCGCGCCGGGGCGAGGTCGAGGCGGCGCTGTCCCTGGGCTTCCTCCCCCGCGACGCGAACGTGGAGATCGCCCGGCCGAGCGCGGCCCAGGCTCTGGTGCCCGCGCTCGACCAGACCCGGACCGTCGGGCTCGTCACACTGCCGGGCGCCTACGTCGGCATGCTCCTCGGCGGCGCCTCCCCGATCCAGGCCGGCGCGGTCCAGCTGCTCGTGCTGGTGCTGCTGCTCGCCGTCGAGACGGTGGCGGTGGCCCTGACCGTCGAGCTGGTCTGCCGGGGCCTCGTGCGGACCTAGACACGCGCCCGCCGACGCACCGTGTGGCCGCATCTCCGGACGGCCGCCACACCTCCCCGCCCGCGCCACACCCGGCGGGAGGCTGATCTCGCAGGTGTGCGGTGCGCCACGACACGTCTGGGAGGTCCGACCTGCTGTGCCGAGCCCGAGGGGGTGTGCCGCACGGCCTCCGCCCGGAGGCGCCCGAGCCGGCCTGCGCCCGAGCCACCCCCGCACGGGTGGCCCCGTCACCCGCGGGCAGGCCGGGCGAGGGCGGCACTCAGGGGTGCATCGGCAGGAAGAGTTCCGTGAAGACCTCCGGCGCCGCGGCGGGGCTCGGCGGGTCGGTGACGATGTAGAACTCCGTGCCGAAGCCCATCGCGAAGATCGGGTCCGGCATCGCGAGCATGAAGTGCTCGGGGCCCATCTGGCTGGCGTGCGCCCGCATCGACGCGCGTTTCTGCTCCGCGAAGTCCACGGCCTCGACCCGGTGGGTGATCTCGGCCTCGGGCTTGCCGAAGGTCGGCGGCGGGATGGTCTCGTCCGGGGTGTCCCAGCCCTCGGGGATCTCGCCGGAGGCCTGCAGCCCCCGCATCCCGCGCATCAGCCAGTCCCGGTTGATCGTGTTCTGCGCGACGACCGGGACCCCGGCCAGCTCCGCCGCCCGCTTCCCCACCCGGTGGACCTGGATGTGGTCGGGGTGGCCGTAGCCGCCGTTGTCGTCGTAGGTGGTGAGGACGTCCGGCTCCTCCTCCTCGAGGATCACCGCCAGCCGGCGCGCCGCGTGCTCGACGCCCGCCTGCCAGAAGCAGTACGGGGCGTCGTTGGTCGGCTCGCCCATCATCCCGGAGTCGACGTACCCGAGGAACTCCACGCGCGCGACGCCGAGGACCTTGGCCGACTCGAAGCACTCCGCGGAGCGCCGGACGGCGAGCTGCTCACCCTCGGCCAGCACCCCGGGCACGGGCTCGCCGAGCTCGCCGCGGGTCGCGAAGACCAGCACCACGCGGTGCCCGGCCTTGGCGGCCTTGGCGAGCGTGCCCGCGGTGGTGATCGACTCGTCGTCGGGATGGGCCTGGAAACTGACGATGGTCCCCACGACAGTCGACCCTACCGCCCCCGCAGGGCCCGGCATCATGGAACCACAACGCGCAGAACCGGCCCCATTTCTCGCATTATGGTTCCATAACGCCGAAAATGGGGCAGGTTCTGCGCATTATGGTTCCATAGCGCGTCTCAGCAGAGGATCGTGGTCAGTGCCGGGGCGATGTCGGCCAGCCGCCGCACCGCCTGGTAGCTCCCGCCACCCCTGGCCGCGAGCGCGCGGGCGGCCTTCTCGGCGTCCTCGTCCGGCAGCGGGCAGAGCACGTGCAGCCGGTCGATCCCGCCGAGGGCGGTGAGCGGGTCGTCCCCGGAGGTGTGCAGGCAGTCCGACAGCAGCACGACCATCCGCTCGTCGGCCACCGCCCCCGCCAGCTGCACCGACGCCTCGCGCAGCGCCGCCGCGACGTCCGTGGTGCCGTGCCCGCGCAGGGCCACCAGCTCGCCGATCAGCTCGTCCGGCGGCCGGCGCACGCCCTGCCGCTGGAGGGTGCGCACCTGCGACCCGAAGGCCAGCACGCCCGGCTCGAGCTTCCCCGAGCCGGACTCCGACGCCAGCACGACGCCCGCCGCGGACACCGCCGCCAGCGCCACGGCCAGCCCCTGCATCGACCCCGAGATGTCGACGACGAGTGACACCGCGCGGCGGTGCGCCGTCCAGCCCCGGGTGACGATCTCGTCGGGCCGCGGCCGCCGGCTCGCCGTCGGCTGCCAGTTGTCGAGCGTGCGGTCCAGGTCGAGGTCCCCGTCGCCGCCCTTGGCCGGGGCGATCTTCCGGGTCCCCCGTGCCTTCGCCGGCCCGACCTTGCCGAGCTGGATGAACACCCGGCCGGCGAGCTTGCGCGCCTGGGCCCGCAAGGTCGCGTCCGTGGCCACGGCGAGGTCGGCGAGCAGCGCGGCGGCCTGCTCGGGGCTCTCGGCGAGGGCGGCGTCGAACGCCTGCTCGTCGAGCTGCCCGACCTCCGGGGAGATCTCCTCGAACTGCTCGTGCCGCGAGCCCAGCTCGCCGCGGCCCATCGTCCGCTGGCCACGGCTGGGCGAGGGCTTGTCCCGACCGGACTGGCCCCCCGATCCCGGAGGAGGGGGGCCGTCAGCTTTTCCCGGGTCGGACTCCTCGCGGTCGGTCGGCTCCGGCGCGTCCTCCGGCCACAGCCGTTCGAGGAGCTCGTCGATCACCGACTCGGGGGTGCGGTCCAGCCCGTCGGCGACCTTGATCCGGCCGGACAGGGCGGCGTGCGCCGCGTCGCGCGCGGTCTCGCGGGCCGGCTTGTCCTCGCCGCGCAGCTGCGCGAGCCCCGTGAGCACGTGCGCGAGGTCGATCGCACCGCGGACGGAGGAGCCCATCCGGAGGTCACGGTGCTCGCGGGTGGCCCGGGTGAGGCCGACGGAGAGCTCGTTGACCCAGCCGTCCACCCCGCTCACCGAGGTGGTGATGGCGCGCTCGGCGTCCTCGGACTGGTAGCCGAGCACCACCCGGCACATCCGGTCGGCGATGGCCTGGCTGACCCGGGCCGTGCCGATGGCGTCGAACGGGTTCATCGCGGCGATCAGCCGGAAGCCCGGTCCCGCGGTGACCGTCCCGAGCCGGGGCACGGCGATCTCGCCCTCGGTGAGGACCGTGATCAGGACGTTGAGCGTCTCCTCGGGGACCCGGTTGAGCTCCTCGAGGTAGAGGAGCCCGCCCTCGCGCATGGCGGTCAGCAGCGGGCCGTCGACGAAGCTCGCCGGCAGGTAGCCCTCGTTGAGCACCTGGGCCGGGTCGAACGCGCCGATCAGGCGGGCCGGCGTGAGCTCGGCGTTGCCCTCGACGAACACGACGTGCTGCCCGCCCTCGCGCGCGATCGAACGCAGCAGGGTGGACTTGCCCGTGCCGGGCGGCCCTTCGAGCACGACGTGCCGGCCGGTCGCCAGCGCGACGGTGAGCACCTCCCGCTCACGACGGAGTCCGACGACGGGCGTCGGCGGGGCAGTCGTCACGCGTACCTCCTCCAGGGGGGCGGGCACCGGCGCCGGGCCCCCAGGTCATTGGTAGCAAATCGCCGCGACGCACGGGAGAGGCGATCTTCTACGCGTCGTTGACGGCGCGTGATCTCGCTGTAGAGTTCGACCACCCGAACAGGCACAGGAGCCCGGTTCATGAGCGAACTCTTCAACGCTGCGGAGTACCTGACCGAAAGCCGGGTGTCGGCGGGCGACGGCGCCCGCACTGCGGTTCACCACCCGCGGGGCACCCTCACCTACGCGGAGCTCGTCGCCGAGGTCCGCCGGGTCGCGGGCGGGCTGGCCGGGATCGGCGTGCGCCCCGAGGAGCGGGTCGTGCTCTGCATGGCCGACGACGTCGAGCTCCTCACCGGCATCCTCGCCACGATATACCTGGGCGCGGTCGCCGTGCCGTGCTCCACGATGCTCACCGGCGCCGAGCTGAGCACGCTCGTCGTCGACTCGCGGGCCCGGGTGCTGATCGGCAGCCACCAGTTCACCGAGGCCGTGCACAGCGCGGCCGCCGGCGCGCCCGACCTGCGGCAGCTCGTCCTCGCCGGCGCCGACCCGGTCGCCCCCGCGCCCGGTGTCACCGCCCTGACCTGGGACCAGATGCTCGCGGCGGGCCCGCCGCGCGAGGCCGCACACCCCACCTGGGACGAGTCGCCGGCCCTGTGGCTCTACACCTCCGGCACCACCGGCAGACCCAAGGGCGCCATGCACCGCCACGCCGACATCCGGTACGTCGCCGAGACCTACGGCAAGCAGGTCCTCGGCATCCGGCCCGACGACGTCTGCCTCTCCGTCGCCAAGCTCTTCTTCGCCTACGGCATCGGCAACTCCCTCTTCTTCCCGCTGTCGGTCGGCGCCTCCGCGGTCCTGCAGCCCGCCCGTCCGACCCCCGACCTGATCGCGGGCGACGCCCAGAAGTACGGCGCCACGCTGCTGTTCGGCGTGCCCAGCTTCTGGGGCCCGCTGCTGGCCAGCGAGGTGCCCGACGACGCCCTCGCCGGCGTCCGCCAGGGCGTCTCGGCCGGCGAGACCCTGCCGGCCCGGATGTTCACCGGGATCCGGGACCGCTTCGGCGTCGAGATCCTCGACGGCATCGGCTCCACCGAGGCGCTGCACATCTTCATCTCCAACCGGCCCGGCGCCGTCGTCCCGGGCAGCTCGGGGTTCCCGGTGCCCGGCTACGAGATCGAGCTGCGCCGCACGGACGGCACGGTGATCACCGGGACCGGCGAGTCCGGGATGCTGTGGATCTCCGGGGACTCGATCTGCACCGGCTACTGGTGCCGCACCGCCGTGAACCGGCAGGTGTTCCAGGGCGAGTGGATGCGGACCGGGGACCAGTACGTGCGCAACGACGACGGCAGCCTCACCTGTCTCGGCCGCACGGACGACGTGCTCAAGGTCGGCGGGATCTGGGTCGCGCCGGCCGAGGTGGAGTCCCGGCTGCTGGAGCACCCGGCCCTCGCCGAGGCGGTCGTCGTCGGGATCCCGGACGCCGACGGTCTCGACAAGCCGGTGGCCTACGTCGTGCCGCGGCCCGGCGCGGTGGTCGACCCGGACGAGGTGGTGGCCTTCTGCAAGGCGGGCCTGGCCTCGTTCAAGCGCCCGCGGTCGGTGGTCGTGGTCGAGGAGCTGCCGAAGACCGCGACCGGGAAGGTGCAGCGGTACCGGCTGCGCCAGAACCACCCCGTCACCGCGTAGCGCCGGCACACGGGATCGGCGCCGGCACAGGAGCCTCGACTCGTGTGCGGGGCGCCGGTCGTGGGTGTCAGCCGGCCCTGCGGTGCACGGCGGCCGCCAGCAGCACGCAGCCGACGCCGAGCAGCACACCGTGCGCGATCCGCAGCGCCGGCGGCAGGAAGAACTGCGGCAGGAACAGCACCATCGCGAGCGCGAACGGCAGCGCGAGCGCCCGCCCCCGGACCGCGACCAGCACCGCGGACGCGGCGAACAGCAGCAGCCCGGCCCCGAACGCGGTGAGCTGCACGGGGCCGTTGCGCACCGCGTCGGCGGCCGCCGCCAGGGCCGCGCCCGAGCTGTGCAGCCCGAGCGCGTGCAGCGCGAACGCCTCGGCGCCGTAGTAGGGCAGGACGAGCCCGGCCCCGATCCACCACATCGCGGCGGCCGCCCGCGACAGCGGCCGGATCCCCAGGCCGACCAGCACGAACCCGGCCACGGCGGCCAGATGCGAGACGAGCCACGCCGGGGAGGCGAAGGCGGCCGCCATCCCGTCGACCGTCGCGTCGCCGTAGGGCCGTAGGGCCGGGTGGGCGACGAGGAGCGCACCGGCGACGACGAGGCCCGCGCCCCGGGGCGAGGGGGCATCCGGGGCGGTGCGGACCGCGTCGGGAGCGGCGAACGTGGCGGACATCGGGCCTCCTTTGTGAGCAGTGCTCACACAATGGAGCGGCGACACGTCCGAGTCAAGAGCACCGCTCTCAGTTCGCGCTCAGTAGAACTCCACCGTGTCCACGACGTTGCGCAGCGGCCGGCCGTCGAGCAGCCGGGAGGCGTTGTCCGCGAACAGCTCCGCGATCCGTCGGTCCTCCTGCCGGTCGAGGGTGGCGGTGTGCGGGCTGATCAGCACGTTCTCGAGGTCCCACAACGGACTCGCGGGATCGAGCGGTTCCCGGGCGACCACGTCGAGTGCGGCGAACCCGATCCGCCCGTCGCGCAGGGCCTCCACCAGGGCCGGTTCGTCGATCACCGACCCGCGCCCGACGTTGACCAGCGTGCAGCCGGGACGCACGGCCGCGAGGACCTCCGGACCGATCATGCGCTCGGTCGCGGGCGTCGCCGGCAGCGTCACGACGATCCCGTCGACCCGCCCGACCACGTCGGCGAGGTCCGCGGGGTGCACCAGCTCGTCGACGCCCTCCGGGGGCGGACCGGGCCGGCGCGCGGTCCCGAGCACCCGGCAGCCGAAGGGGCGCAGGCGCCGCACGACCTCGCGGCCGATCCCGCCCAGGCCCAGCACGAGCACCACCTGGTCGGCGAGCTGCCCCATGAACCACCGCGGCCCCCACTCGTGCGCGCGCTGCCGGGCCTGCAGCCGCGGCACGGTCTTCGCGCCCGCGAGCAGCCCGAACACGGCGAACTCCGCGAGCGGACCACCGTGGACGCCCGCGGTCGTCGTGAACACGACCCGCTCGAGCTGCGCGGCAGTGAGCCCGGCGGCCCGGACCGTGGCCCCTCCCCCGGCCGCCATCGTCTGCACCCAGCGCAGCCGCGGGTTGGCCGCGACGGTGCGGGCGAGCGCGGCGGCGTCGTGCTCGCCCGGAAGGCCGTAGAGGGCCTCGGCGGAGTCGATCAGCTCCTCGAACCGCCGCTGCTGGGCGGGCGTGCGCCGCCACCCGGGGTCGCCGGTGTGGTCGGAGGGCCAGCGCATGGGCGGGAGCAGCGCGTGCTCGCGGACGAGGGTGAGACGGGGTTCCCGCTCCTCGACGAGCCGGCAGAGTTCCTCGTCGAGCGGGGTGGCCAGGACGACGCGCACGCGCCCGACCCTGCCGGACGGCGGATTGACCGCGGACCACCGGGCCCCCGACGATCACGCCATGACGCTGCTGCCCGGGGTGCGGTCCGCCACCGTCGACACCGACCGCCTCCGCATGCACCTGCTGGAGTCCGGCCCCGCGGACGGCGAGCCGCTCGTCCTGCTGCACGGCAACCTCTCCACCGGCCGCTTCTTCGAGCACCTGATGCCGCGGCTGGGCGAGCGGTACCGGGTACTCGCGCCGGACATGCGCGGCTTCGGCGACACCGAGCCGAAGGCCCTCGACGCCACCCGCGGCCTGGACGACTGGGCCGACGACACCGCCGCCCTGCTGCGCGCGCTCGGGATCGACCGGCCGCCGCACCTCGTCGGCTGGTCCACCGCCGGCGCCGCGATCGCCGCGTACGCGAAGGACCGCCCGGTCGCCTCGCTGACCTTCCTCGACCCCGTGTCCCCCTACGGCTACGGCGGCGCCCGCGCCGACGGCTCCCCCGTGACCCCCGATGTCGCCGGATCCGGCGGGGGCACGGCCAACCCTGAGGTCGTCGCCCGGCTCGCGGCGCAGGACGCCTCCGCCGAGAGCGCCTTCTCGATCCGCAACGTCATGCGCGCGCTGTACTGGTCACCGAGCTACCAGCTGCCCCCCGACCGCGAGGACATCCTGGTCGCGGAGGTGCTCAAGACCCTCGTCGGCGACGACGGCTACCCCGGCGACACCGTGACCTCCCCGCACTGGCCGGGGGTCGCCCCGGGCACCCGCGGCATCCTCAACGCGCTGTCCCCCCGGTACTGCCGGTGGGCCGACCTCGTGGACCTCGACCCGAAGCCACCCGTGCTCTGGACGCACGGGAGCGCCGACCTCGTCGTGTCCGACGCCTCGCCGCTCGACTTCGGCGTGCTCGGCGCGAGCGGCGCGGTGCCCGGCTGGCCCGGCGAGGAGGCCTTCCCCGCGCAGCCGATGGTCGCCCAGATCCGCGCGGTGCTCGACGCGTACGCCGCGGCGGGCGGGCGGGTGACCGTCGAGATCTTCGAGGGCAGCGGGCACGGGCCGCACGTCGACGCCGCGGACCGCTGGACCGAGGTCCTCCTCGGCTTCCTCGCCGCGGCCTGACCGGTGGGCGGCTGACCCCGACGAACGAGTGAAGGACCGTCGGAGTCCCGCCGCCTCGGCCGATGGTGGGCCCACAACGCTCACCAGCGCCCGACCCGCCAGCGTTGTGGATCCACAACGCTCACCAACGCCCGACCCCGCCAGCGCTATGGATCCACAACGCTCACCAGCGCCCGCGCCCGAGGCGTTGTGGATCCATACTGCGCGAGCCTCACCCCGGCAGCAGGGACTCCACGACGTCGGCGGCGGCACGTGCGCCGCCCTCCGCCCGGACCTCCGTGCGCACTGCCGCGCAGCGGGCCGCCACCTCCGGTGATCCGGTGAGTTCGAGCAGTGCCTGGCGCAGGCGCGCCGGCGACGCCTCCTCCCGCGGGACGTGCCGGCCGACCCCGAGCGCCTCCAGCAGCGCCGCGTTGCCGAACTGGTCGACGGCCTGCGGCACCGCGATCATCGGGACGCCCTGGTACAGCCCCTCCGAGCAGCCGCCGGCGCCCGCGTGCGTCACGAACGCACGGGCGTGGCCGAGCGCCGCGAACTGCGGCACCCACCGGTGGATCTCGACGCCGGCCGGCACCGGCCCGATCTCCTCGGCCGTCACGTGCGCGCCCGCTGCGATCACCACCCGCCAGCCCAACGGCGCGAACGCCTCCGCGCAGGCCCGGTAGAAGTCCGGCTGCCGCGTGTAGTTCGAGCCCAGCGAGACCAGCACCATCGGCTCGTCCGACGAGCCCGCCGGCCGCTCCTCGCGCCGCCGGTCCAGCGCCGGCCCGACGAAGGTGTACACCCGCTCGTCGACCCGGTCGGCGTGCGGCTGCAGGACGCGCGGGATCTCGACGAGGCAGCGCGGCGGCCGTCCGGCGAACTCGTCCGGGTTGAGCGCGATGCCGAGCCCGTCGAGCCAGGCCTGGAACCGCCGCTGGTAGGCGGCGTGCTCCGAGGTCCTCCGGAAGGCCAGCGCCTCGCCCATGTCCTCCTCGAAGCCCTCCCACGCCACCATCGACGGCGAGAGCTGGACCAGCGGGAGGCACCACCGCGCGGCGAGCGCACGGCCCGGGTAGCCGCCGATGTCGTAGAGCACGAGGTCGGGCCGGTCACCGGCGAGGACCTTCTCGACCTGCGGGTACACGTGCTCCGCCTCGTCGAGGAACAGCGACATTCCGGCGACCGGGTCCTCGGGCCACGACTCGCCCTTCGCCTCGTCGGGCACCACCGAGTCGACGACGAGCGGGGTCGCGCCCGCCGCGGCGACCGTCGCCGCGAACGGCTCGGGGATCACCCAGGACACACGGTGGCCACGTTCGGTCAGCTCGGCGACGACGCCCAGGTGGGGGTTGGTGTGGCCGTGCGCGCCGGCGCCGGCCATGAGGATGTGCGACAAGGGGACTCCAGGGGCTCTGCGGGTGCGACGGGCATGCGGACGGCCCCGCACGGGAGGCGGGGTCGTCACCGGTCGGGTCAGCCGTAGAGCTGCTGGATCACGGCGTGCACGCTAGCGGCGCCGGTTCGGGCTCACCACGGGATTTCCCCCGCCCGGTCGCGGTAGGTGCCCGTCGGCCCGTCCGGCCCGACCTGGGCCAGTGCGACGATCGCGTCCGTCCCCTCGGTCACCGTCTGCGGGCCGCTGTGCCCGTTGAGGTCCGTCGCGGTGTAGCCGGGGTCGGCGGCGTTGACCCGGAACCGCGGAAGTGCCTTGGCGTACTGCGTGGTGACCATGTTCAGCGCGGACTTCGACGACGGGTACGTCAGGGAATGGATCCGCGACTCGACCCGCTCCGGGTCCGCGGTGATCGCGAGCGACCCGAGTCCGCTGGACACCATCACGATCCGCGGCGCTTCGGCGCGCTCCAGCAGCGGGAGGAAGGCGCGGGTCACCCGGACCGGCCCGAAGACGTTGGTCTCGAAGACCTCCCGCATCGCGTCGGCGCCGGTCTCGGGCACCTCCACCCGGGGGCCGACGATGCCGGCGTTGTTGACCAGTACGTCGAGCCGGCCGAAGCGCTCCTCGACCTCCTTCGCGGCGGTCTGCACGGACTCGTCGGAGGTGACGTCGATCGCCAGCACCTCGACCCGGCCCTCCGCCGCCAGCTCCGCGGCGGTCGCGGCCCCGCGCCCGGCGTCCCGCGAGCCCAGCAGCACGGTCCAGCCCAGCGCGGCGAGGCGGCGGACCGTCTCGCGACCCAGTCCCTTGTTCGCCCCGGTGACCAGGGCGATCGTGTTCTCGCTCATGGCACCACGGTGCGCCCGGCCGTCGGGGTGGACCAGGTCCGGCGGATCGTGGGACCCGCGGTACCAGGCTGGGCGGCCCGGTGCCCGGCATGCTGGGGGACGTGGACCGGACCGAACTCGGCAGGACCCTGCGCACGTGGCGGGAGCGGCTGCGCCCCGCCGACCTCGGCCTGCCGACCGGCACCCGGCGCCGCACGCCCGGTCTGCGGCGCGAGGAGGTCGCCCAGGTCGCCGGGATCTCCGTCGACTACCTGACGCGGCTGGAGCAGGGCCGCGGCCCCCACCCGTCCGACGCCGTGCTGGGGGCGCTCGGCCGTGCGCTGCGGCTGAGCACGGACGAGCGGGACCACCTGTTCGCGCTCGGCGGGGTGCGGGCTCCGGCGCCGGGGACGATCCCGGTCGAGCCGCGACCCAGCCTGCTGCGGCTGATGGACCGGCTCACCGACCTGCCGGTGCTGCTGCTCAACGCCCGGATGGACGTGCTGGCCTGGAACGCGATGGCCGCCGCCCTGCTCGGCGACCTGTCGGCGGTGCCCCCGGCGGAGCGCAACACGGCCTGGCGCGCCTTCCTCGGTCCGGGCAACCGGGTCGTCGCCGACGACGCCGAGCGCGACCGCCTCGACCGGGCGCTGGTCTCGGACCTGCGCGGCGCCTCGGCCCGCTATCCCGACGACCCCGGGCTGCGCCGGCTGGTCGCGACCCTCGAGAAGGGCAGCGAGCGGTTCGCGCAGATGTGGGCCGAGCGGACGGTGCGGGTGCGCCACGGCGACCGGAAGAAGATCCGGCACCCCCAGCTCGGCGACGTGACGCTCGACTGCGACACCCTGCGCGACGCCTTCGACGACCAGATGCTGCTCGTGTACTCGGCCGCCCCGGGCACGCCGGAGGCCGAGGCCCTCGCCCTGCTTCGGGTCATCGGGATCGAGGCGGACGGGACGGCGAACGGCGGGGCGGACCGGCGACCGGAGCCGATCTCCGACGGGCGCGCCGCGCCGACCGATCGGCTCACGAATCACCCGTTCCAGTGAAATCCCTGGCTACGATTTGCGCGTGAGCCTGCTGCGGGATCTACGCGCCGCCGTCGTCGAGTGGAAAGCCCACCGCCTCCTCCGCCGCCTGATGGACACCGTCGGCAGGCCCGGGCTCCGGGCGGTCGCGGCCGAGCCCGGCCTCGCGGCCGTCGTCGACCAGCACGCCGCAGCCGTGCGGGACATCGTGCGGGACGGGATGCGTCGCTCCGGCGGCGGCGCCGTCGCCACCCTCACCCCGACCCACACCACGGCCGGCGGCGCCGTGCGGCTGGCCGCCTACGCCCGCTCCCTGCTCGACGAGCAGCGCCGCAGCGGGGCGACGATCGCGTTGCCGCAGAACGGGATCTGGCGCCCCACGGACTGGGCGACACTGCGCCTGATCGCCGTGTGCCAGCTCGCCTCCCGCGGCGCGGTCTAGGCACCCCCGACGAACGGGCCGAGCCCGCCGGGCCGGCCTTCAGAGCGTCGGCCGGCGGGTTCTCGTCAGAGCAGGGGCTCCCGGTCGTCCTCACCCTTCGGTGAGTCCGGGCCCGCCCCCTCGGCCGGGTCGTCGGCGGCCAGGAGGGCGTCGATGTCGTCGAGCAGCCCGCCGCCGGGCCCGCCCCGCGGCCCGACCGGCCGCGAGCCGGTCGCCGCGTCCGCTCGTCGTCGCCACGCCCGATCGCGATCGCTCACCGCACACCTGCCGTGAGCGCCCGCAGCACGGACGAGTCCGCGCCCGGCTCCCTGATCCGCCCGTCTCCGGTCATGAGCCCCTCCGTCCCAGCCGGGCCGCGAACTCCGCTACCGGCGCGAGGCCCAGCACCTGTCGTGCGTACAGCGCACCACGGGAGGACGCCGACCGGTAGTGCATCGGCAGGCGTCGGCGCGTCCGGTGCGCGCCGGCCGACGGCGCGGTGCCCGCCGGTCCCGACGCGCGTGCCGCCGGCGCCGAGCGTGCCGCGCCCAGCGGGAGGACGCCTCGCGCGCTCGCGCAGCCGGGTCGAGGGTGACGCACATCGGCGACCAGGGTGCCGGCGATCGGCGGGAACGCAAGGTCGACCGCGCGCCGCGCCGCACGAGGAGGCGACACGGGTGCCGGAATACCCCTTGGGGGTATACCGTTCGTGCCGGGCACGAACTGCTCGCGCGGACACGGAGGCGACGATGGAGCAGCAACGGTCGGGCAGGCCGCTCGGGCACGCGGCGCACGGAGAGCACGCCGAGGTCGCCGAGCACGCGGCTCACGCCGGGCACGCCGCGGACCCCGGGCGCGAGACGCACGGCGGACACGCGGGGCCCGCCGGGCACGGGAGCCACGGGGACCACGCCGCGCAGTTCCGCGACCGGTTCTGGTGGAACCTCGCGCTGGCCGTGCCGGTGGTGGCGTTCAGCCCGATGTTCGCCGACCTCCTGGGCTACTCGCCG
Organism: Pseudonocardia kujensis; assembly: GCF_021283305.1. Classification (GTDB taxonomy): domain Bacteria; phylum Actinomycetota; class Actinomycetes; order Mycobacteriales; family Pseudonocardiaceae; genus Pseudonocardia; species Pseudonocardia kujensis. The sequence goes on along the minus strand of NZ_JAJSOK010000075.1, from coordinate 19,480 downwards.
CCCGGCTGGACGTGGTGGATCTCGCCGCTGCTCGGCACCGTCGTCTTCCTCTGGGGTGGTGCGCCGTTCCTGACCGGCGCCTGGTCGGAGATCAAGGCCCGGCAGCCGGGAATGATGCTGCTGATCGGCCTGGCGATCACCGTCGCCTTCGTCGCGAGCGCGCTCACCACGGCCGGCCTGCTGATGCTCGACTTCTGGTGGGAGCTCGCGCTCCTCGTCGTCATCATGCTGCTCGGGCACTGGCTCGAGATGCGCGCGCTCGGCCAGGCGTCCGGTGCCCTCGACGCGCTGGCCGCCCTGCTGCCGGACTCCGCCGAGCGCGTCACCGACTCCGGCGTGGAGGAGGTCCCGCTCGACGCGCTCGCCGCGGGCGACACCGTGCTGGTGCGGTCGGGCGGCCGGGTGCCCGCCGACGGCGTGGTCGTCGACGGCGAGGCGGCGGTCGACGAGTCGATGATCACCGGGGAGTCCCGGACCGTCACGCGGCGGGTGGGCGACCGCGTCGTCGCCGGGACGGTGGCCACGGACTCCGCGCTCCGCGTGCGGGTGGACAAGGTCGGCGAGGACACCGCGCTGGCGGGGATCCGCCGGCTCGTCGAGCAGGCCCAGACCTCGCGGTCCCGGGCGCAGGCGCTGGCGGACCGCGCGGCCGCGCTGCTGTTCTGGTTCGCCTCCGGCGCCGCCGTCGTGACGTTCGTGGTGTGGATCCTGCTCGGGGACGCCTCGTCCGCCGTCGAGCGCACCGTCACCGTCCTGGTGATCTCCTGCCCGCACGCGCTGGGCCTGGCGATCCCGCTGGTCATCGCCATCTCGACGGCGCGGGCGGCGCGCACCGGCATCCTCGTGAAGGACCGGCTGGCCCTGGAGCGGATGCGCAAGGTCGACGCCGTGCTGTTCGACAAGACCGGCACGCTGACGACCGGGCGGCCCGCCGTCGTCGGGACGGTGGGGGCGTCGGAGACGCTGTCGCTGGCCGCCGCCGTCGAGGCCGACAGCGAGCACCCGCTGGCGAAGGCGATCGTGGCGGCGGCGCGGGAGACCGTTCCCGCGGGCCGCGGCGCGCCTCCGCGGGCCACCGAGTTCCGGTCCCTCACCGGCCGCGGCGTCCGGGCGACGGTCGACGGCGCCGAGGTCGCGGTCGGCGGGCCCGGCCTGCTCCGCGAGTCGGGGGCGGACCTCCCGGCGGAGGTGGCGGGCAAGGCCGAGGAGTGGGCCGCCGCGGGCAGCACCGTGCTGTACGTGCTGCGCGGCGGTGCGGTGCTGGGCGCGCTCGCCCTGGCCGATGCGGTCCGCTCCGAGTCGAAGGCCGCCGTGCGCGCGCTGCACGACCGTGGCGTCCGGGCGGTGATGATCACGGGTGACGCCCGCCCGGTGGCCGAGGCCGTGGGGGCGGAGGTGGGGGTCGACGAGGTGTTCGCCGAGGTCCTGCCCGAGGACAAGGACGCGGCCGTCGCGCGGCTGCAGGAACGCGGCCACACGGTGGCGATGGTCGGCGACGGCGTCAACGACGCACCCGCCCTGGCCCGCGCCGACGTCGGCATCGCGATCGGCGCCGGCACGGACGTCGCCATCGAGTCCGCCGGCGTGGTGCTCGCCTCGGACGACCCCCGGGCGGTCCTGTCGGTGATCGCGCTGTCCCGCGCCGGCTACCGGAAGATGCTGCAGAACCTGTGGTGGGCCACGGGCTACAACCTGATCAGCGTCCCGCTCGCCGCAGGTGTGCTGGCCGGGGTCGGGTTCGTGCTGCCGCCGGCGGTCGGGGCGATCTTGATGAGCCTCTCGACCGTCGTCGTCGCGGCCAACGCCCAGCTCCTGCGCCGCGTCGACCTCCGCCCCGAGCACCTGGCCTGAGCAGCGGCGCCCCGGGCGGACCCGGTAGGAGATCGCCGGTCGTGGAGCAGGAGGGTCGAGATCCGACCTTCCCCGCCCACTACCGGCGATCATCGACCGGCGATCATGACCGGGCCGTCGTGCCCCCTGCCCTCAAGATCGTCAGTTGTGGAGCAGGCGGGTCGAAATCCGACCCCTCCGCTCCACCATCCGCGATCATGCCGGGCCGTCACGCCGCTCCATCACGATCACCAGCTGCGGGCGGAACGAGCGGAAATCGGCCCCGCCCGTCCACGGCCCGCGCTCTTGGTCCACGCCGTGGCCCTGGCCGTGCAGCGCCATCCGCGCGTGGCCGCGACTCGGCGTCCGCCCCGAACCAGACGAATCGGACCCCCCTCGACACCCGCCCGGCCCCGCCGCCACCGACAGGTACCGTTCCGCCGTTCGACCGGAGGGAGTAGGCGGGATGGCGGAGCGCGGGACGGGCGAGCCCACGGTGTCGAGGGGACGCATCGCCGTGGCCGGCTTCATCGGCACGACGATCGAGTTCTTCGACTTCTACGCCTACGGGATCGCGGCGGCCCTGGTGCTCAACGCCGCGTTCTTCCCGACCCTGGACCCCGTCGCCGGCACGCTCGCCGCCTTCTCGACCAACGCCGTGGCGTTCGTGTCCCGCCCGCTCGGGTCCGCGTTGTTCGGACACTGGGGCGACCGGCTGGGCCGCAAGTCGATGTTGATCGCCTCGCTGCTCACGATGGGGCTGGCGACCGCGGCGGTCGGCGTGCTGCCCGGGTACGCGTCGATCGGGGTCGCGGCTCCGATCCTGCTGGTGGTGTTGCGGTTCGTGCAGGGCATCGGTCTCGGCGGCGAGTGGGGCGGGGCGGCGCTGCTGGCCGCCGAGCACGCCCCGCCCGGCCGCCGCGGGCTGTACACGATGTTCCCGCAGCTCGGCCCGGCGATCGGCTTCATCGCGGCGAACGGCATCTTCCTGCTGCTCGCCACGCTGGTGGACGACGCCGCCTTCGCCTCCTGGGGTTGGCGCGTCCCGTTCCTCGCCAGCGCGCTCCTGGTCGTGGTGGGGCTGTACGTGCGGCTGGGAGTGGCCGAGTCACCGGTGTTCACCCGCGCCGAGAAGACCCGCGTGCCCCTGCTGGACCTGGTGCGCACCCAGCCGCGCGAGCTCCTGCTGGGCGCCGGCGCGATGATCGTCCAGTACTCGCTCTTCTACATCGCCACGACCTACTGCCTCTCCTACGGCACCCGCGTCCTGCACATCGACCGCACGGAGATGCTGCTGCTCACGATGATCGCGGTGGTGTTCCTCGGCGTCGCGACCGCGCTCTCGGCGACCGCGTCGGACCGCTTCGGCCGACGCCGGGTCGTGCTGGCCGGCTGCGCCGCCGGGATCGTGTGGGGCCCGGTGATGTTCGCCCTGCTCGACACCGCGAACCCGGTCCTGGTCGTGGTCGCGCTGGGCGGCGCGCTGGCGATCATGGGCCTGTCCTTCGGCCCGATGGCCGCCTTCCTGCCCGAGCTGTTCGCGACCCGGACGCGGTACTCCGGCGCGTCGATCGCCTACAGCCTCGGCGGCGTGCTCGGCGGCGCGGTGCCGCCCCTGGTGGCGACCTCGCTGGAGGGCGGCTTCGGCGGTGTTGCGATCGGGCTCTACCTCTCGCTGATGGCCGTGATCAGCCTCCTCTGCGTGCTGGCCTTGTCCGAGACACGCGACCGCGACCTGGCCGCCTGACCCTCCGCCCCGCGGGACCAGGCAGCCGGATCCGGTTCCTCACGAAGCCGCGGCACCTCCGGTACGACGCACGCCACCTCGAGGTCGAGTCCCAGCTGCTCCCCGGCGGGTGTGTTGGGCGCGCGATAGTGCCCCTTCACCCACCCTGTCCCGCGGGGATGACCGTGCACGAACATGACGGCCCTCCCTTCGAGGCCACGCCCAGTGCAGCACGCACCACCGACAGGAACCGGTCACGCGCGCGGCGGCCCGCTCGTCCCCCGCACCACCAACCGCGTGGGCAGGTCGACGTCCGGGGCTCCCCGCAGCCGCCCGGCGAGCGCGTCGAGCAGCAGCGCTGCGGCGCGTTCGCCCTGCTCACGGGCGGGCTGGGCGATGGTGGTGAGGTCGGCGAACTCGGCCACCGCCTGGTCGTCGAACCCGACGACGGACATCTGGCCGGGCACGTCGAGCCCGGCCCGGCGGAGCGTCCGCAACGCCCCGAGCGCCATCTCGTCGGACATCGCGAGCAGGGCGCTGGGCAGCCGGGGACCGCTGAGCAGCCGTTCGGCGGCCCGGGCGCCGGCGGCGGCGTCGTGACCGGCCGGGATCACCCACTCCGGCCGCAGCGGCAGCCCGGCCTCGGCGAGCGCGGCGGCGAACCCGGCGCGGCGGGCCTCCGTGGTGTCCCGCCCGACGGTGTCGTCCGGGTCGAAGGACAACAGCCCGATCTCCGTGTGCCCCAGCCCGACCAGGTGCCGCACCGCGGTCGCGGCCCCGGCCCGGTCGTCGATCCCCACCCGCGGCCTCCCCGGGAACGTCCCGCCGACGACCGCGATCGGCACCGCCAGCCGCTCCAGCACCTCCCGCTCCCTCTCGGTGAACGACGACGCCACGACGATCAGCCCGGCGACGGCCCACCGCTCGAGGGTGGCGAAGACGTGGGCGCGCCCCTCGGGGTCGCCGACGTTGTGCAGGAGCAGCTGGTGGCCGCCCGAGCGCAGGACCTTCTCCACGCCGCCGACGGCCTCGGCGAAGAACCAGGCCGACGGGAAACGGGCGAGTGCCGCGACCGCGGGCGGGGCGGCGCGCCGGACCGCGCGCTCGGGCGGCAGGTAGGCCAGCTCGTCGACCGCGCGCCGGATGCGTTCCTGCGTTTCGGCCGCGACGTAGGACGTCCCCGACAGCGACCGCGAGACCGTCGACGGCGCGACGCCGGCGAGGCGCGCCACGTCGCGGATGCTGGCCCGTCGCCCGTCCATCCCGCCTCCCCGGTGCACTTGTGGAACAGTATGGAACAACAGGCAACGCGAGCGGGAGGTTCCATGTCCGACACGGCCGCGTGGTGGCGGAGCGCCGTGATCTACCAGGTCTACATCCGCAGCTTCGCCGACGGCAACGGCGACGGCATCGGCGACGTCGCCGGCCTGCGGCAGCGCCTGGACCACCTGGCCGACCTGGGCGTCGACGCGATCTGGATCAATCCCTGGTACCCGTCGCCACTGGCCGACGCCGGGTACGACGTGTCCGACTACCGTGACATCGACCCTCGCTTCGGCACGTTGGCCGAAGCCGAGGCGCTCCTGCGCGAGGCCCACGAGCGCGACCTGCGGATCATCCTCGACATCGTCCCGAACCACACGTCGAGCGAGCACGAGTGGTTCCGCGCGGCCCTTCGGGCGGGTCCGGGCTCCGCCGAGCGCGACCGCTACCTGTTCCGGCCGGGCCGCGGGCCCCACGGCGACGAGCCCCCGAACGACTGGAAGGCGATGTTCGGCGGCGGCGCCTGGACCCGTGTCACCGAGCCCGACGGCACGCCCGGCGAGTGGTACCTGCACCTGTTCGACGTCGAGCAGCCGGACCTGAACTGGGACAACCCCGAGGTCCGTGCCGACTTCGAGAAGACGCTGCGGTTCTGGTTCGACCGCGGGGTGGACGGCTTCCGCATCGACGTCGCCAACTCGCTGATCAAGGAGCGGGGGCTCCCGGACGTCGGGGACAAGCAGCACCACGACCCGGGCCCGCACCCGCACTGGGACCGCGACGAGGTGCACGACGTCTACCGCGAGTGGCGCGCGGTCGCCGACTCCTACGACCCGCCGAAGGTGTTCGTGGCCGAGGCGTGGGTGCCCGAGGCGGACCGCTTCGCCCGCTACCTGCGGCCCGACGAGCTGCACACGGCCTTCAACTTCGACTTCCTCAAGGCGGCCTGGCTGGCCCCGGCGCTGCGCGAGTCCGTCGAGCGCACGCTGCGGGAGCACGCCGTCGTCGGGGCACCGCCCACCTGGGTGCTGTCCAACCACGACGTCGCCCGGCACACCTCGCGGCTCGCCCGCGACCCCGCGGCCGGCATCGGCACCTCGCTGGACTCGATGATCGACCTGCCGGCAGACCTCGAGCTGGGCCTGCGTCGCGCCCGCGCGGCGGCGCTACTGATCTTCGCGCTGCCCGGCGGCGCGTACGTCTACCAGGGCGACGAGCTGGGCCTGCCCGAGGTCGAGGACCTGCCGGAGGCGTCGCTGGACGACCCGACCTGGCGCCGGTCGGGGCACACCCTGCGCGGCCGCGACGGCTGCCGCGTCCCGGTCCCCTGGTCCGGCGACGGGCCGCCGTTCGGCTTCGGTCCCGGCGACGACCAGCCCTGGCTCCCGCAGCCCGAGTGGTTCTCCCGGTTCACCGTGGAGCGCGAGGACAAGGACCCGGAGTCGATGCTCGCGCTGTACCGGCGGGCGCTGCGGGTCCGCCGTGAGACCCCGGCGCTGGGCGACGGACCGCTGACCTGGCTCGACGTCCCGCCGGGTGCCCTCGGCTTCGCCCGCGACCCCGGCTTCGCGCTGCTGCTCAACGTGGACGCCGTCCCGTTCGCCCTGCCCGAGGGCGCCGAGGTGCTGCTCACCAGCGGCCCGTTGACCGACGACGGGCTGCTCCCGCAGGACACGGCGGTGTGGCTGCAGGTCGGGCAGCCGCTGCTCCGGATGCCGGAGTGACGCGGACGGCGCCGCGCCCCGACGATGCCCGGGTGGAGCCGAGCGCGCAGCCGTCGGGGTACCGGGCCGAGTACCGGGACCTGCTCACGCAGGCGTACGACCTGGACAAACCGGCGGCGCCGGCCGACGAGCTCGCGTTCCACCGCACTGCGATCGGGGCGGCGGAGCCCGTGCTGGAACTGATGTGCGGCAGCGGGCGGTTCCTGCTGCCGCTGCTCGCGACCGGTGTGGACGTGGACGGGGTGGACGCCTCGCCCTCCATGCTCGACGCCTGCCGTGAGCACGCGCGCGACCGGGGGCTCGACGTCTCCGGCCGGCTGCACGAGCAGCGCGCGGAGGACCTGCGGCTGCGCCGCCGGTACCGGGCCGCGTTCTGTGCCGCCGGATCCTGGGGGCTCCTCGCCGGCGACGACGAGGTCGCCGACGCCCTGGCCGCCGTCCGGGCGCACCTGTTGCAGGGCGGCTCCTTCCACTTCGAGGTCGAGACCGGGCCGGGGCCGCCGGGTGCACCCGGCGGCGTCCACTGGTGGAACCGCCCGGACGGCGCCGTGATCACCGCGCGCGGCGGGAACCGGATCGACGCGGCGACCGGCCTCGAGCACGGGGTGGGGATCTACGAGCTGTTCGTCGACGGCGTGCTGGTCCACACCGAGCTGAACCACTGGGTGCGCCGGTTCTGGTCGGCCGAGGCGATCGCGTCGGCGGTCCGCGCGGCGGGGTTCGCCGAGGTCACCGTCCGCTCCGGACACTCGGACGCACCACCCGGGCCGGACGACCTCCTGCTCACCGTGCACGCGGTCCGATGAGTCCGGGCCGTCCCGCCGGTCGACCCCCCATGAGCAGCCTCGCGAACGCCGTCTCCCCCTTCGTCGACGACGGCTCGATCCCCGGCCTGGTCGCCGCCGTCGAGCACGGCAGCGAGCTGGAGGTCGTCGTGCGCGGCGGAACCGGTCCCGGCGGGCCGCCGCTGCGCCGCGACTCGCTCTTCCGGATCGCCTCGATCTCCAAGCCGATCACGGCCGTCGCCGCGATGACCCTCGTCGAGGACGGCACGATCCGGCTCGACGAGCCGGTCGACCGGCTGCTCCCCGAGCTCGCCGACCGCCGGGTGCTGCGATCCGAGACCGCCGAACTGGACGACACCGTGCCGGCGGCGCGCCCGATCACGGTCGAGGACCTGCTGACCTTCCGGTCCGGCCTCGGCGTCCCGCCACTCGCCCCCGGCACCCTGCCCTGGCAGCGCGCCTACGCCGAGGCCCGGCTCGGCGGCGACGGCCCGCCCGGCTCGCACCCCGTCCCGCCGCCCGACGAGTGGGCGCGCCGGCTCGGCGCCCTCCCGCTGCTGGCCCCGCCCGGCGAGCGCTGGCTCTACCACACCGGGTCCGACGCGCTGGGCGTCCTGCTCGGGCGGGCGGCCGGTACGAGCCTCGGCGCGCTGCTCACCGAGCGGGTCCTCGGCCCGCTCGGGATGGTCGACACCGGGTTCGCGGTGCCGGCCCGGGAGCGGCACCGCTTCCAGCCGGAGTGGTGGGGAGGCCGGGTGTTCGACCCGGTCGACGGGCAGTGGGCCCGGCCCCCGGAGTTCGAGTCCGGAGGCGGCGGGCTGGTGTCCACCCTCGACGACCTGCTGGCCTTCGCGCGCATGCTCCGCCGTGGCGGGGATCCGGTGCTCCGCCCGGAGACGGTCGCCGCCATGACCTACGACCGGCTGACCGAGGAGCAGCGCGCCGGCGCGGGGATCTTCCTCGACGGCTCCGGTTGGGGCCTCGGCATGGCCGTCGAGGCGGACGGGCGCTACGGCTGGGACGGCGGACTCGGCACCTCCTGGCGCAACGATCCCGCCCGCGACCTCACCGGCATCCTGCTCACCCAGGTGATGTGGCCCGACCCGGCCGGCTCGGCCGTGACCCACGCGTTCTGGAAGGCGGTCGGCTGACCACCTGTCTGTCACGCTGAGCGACAGCACCCCGGCGCGTTGCTCACGACGTGTTGCCGACCACGCGACCGGGTGCCACACGGTCGTGTGGAAGCGGGGTCCGAACAGGGCGGGACGGCTGCGGACGGTGCACGCTCCCGGATCGTGAGGGAGCACACGCCATGATCGTCGCCGCGCCACGGAGCACCGCCCGCGGCCCGTTCGTCCACCGGACCACCGGACGCGACGGCCGCGCCGCGCTGCTGGGCACGGCCCTCGGCGTCGCGGTGCTGGCCCAAGGCGCGTTCTACGCCGGGCCGTTCACGGTGGCCGCCGCGCTCGTCGCCGCTGCCGGGGTCCTGGCCGTGGCCCACTGCGCCCGGGTTCCGCGCCCGGTGTCGATCGCGGCGGCCTGCTGGGCCGGCTTCGCGCTGTGGGTGCTGGTCCGGGCCCTGCTCGACGGCACCGTCGCCACCGCTGTCCCGACGATCGCCGTCGCGCTGCTGCTCGCCGTCGCCCTCCCGGTCGCGGCCGGGCTCGACGCCGAGGGCCGTGGCCTGCTGCGGACCCTCGCGATCGCGCTCGCCGTGGTCGTCGCCGCCTCGGGATGGGTCGGCACGGTGCTGCACCTGTCCCCGCTCTCGATGCCCTCCTCCGGGCTGTGGCGCGCCGCCGCCACGATCACCTACGCGAACGCCGCGGGCGCCGCGCTGGTCACCGGCCTGCTGCTCGCGCTGGTCACGGTGCCGACGAACTGCCCGCTGCTCCGTCGGGGCGTGGTCGCCGCCCTCCTGCTCGGGCTCGCGGTCACGATGAGCCGCGGCGCCTTCCTGGCCCTGGTGGTCGGGCTGGCCGTGCTGCTCGCCACCGCCGCCGGGCGACGCAGCGTCCGCGGCCTCCTGCCCGTGCTCCCCGCCGTCGCGCTGCCGTGCGCGGCGCTGCTGCCCGCCCTGCCCGACGGATCGGCTGCGCGACCTCTGCTCGCCCTCGCCGGGCTCGCGGCGGGCGCTGCCGTGCTGCTCGCCGCGGGCCGGCGGCGTCGGGCGGCGGTCGCCGCAGCCTCGTCCGCGTTGCTCCTCGGCCTCGCCGACCTGGTCGCAGGCGCGTCGAACGGCGCCGCCCCGGCCGTGGCCGTCGACACCATCGCGGAGACCCGGCTGACCGGCGCCTCGGCGGATCGGGTCGACCTGGTCCGGGAGACGCTGACGCGCTTCGCCTCCGCCCCGTGGACGGGCGTCGGCCCCGGGTCGCTGGACCTGACCTACGTGGACCACACCGGACGGCTGGTGCACGCCTGGTTCACGCATCTCGAGTACCTGCAGCTCGCCGCGGAGACCGGGCTCGTCGGCCTGACGCTCGTGCTGGGCGGCGTCGGCGCGCTCGTCGCCGGCGCGCTCGCGACTCTCACGAACCGTCGTCTCCCGCTCGCGACCCGCAGCGGCCGTCGTCTCCCGCTCGCGACCCGCAGCGGCCGTCGTCTCCCGCTCGCGACCCGCAGCGGCCGTCGTCTCCCGCTGCGTGCAGCCGGCGGGCTCGCCGTCCTCGCCGCGTTCGGCACGCAGAGCGCGCTCGACTTCCTCTGGCACGTCCCCGCGTTGCCGCTGCTGGTGTGCCTCGCCGTGGCCACCCTCCTGCCCGCCCCCACCCGCACCGACACCCTCACGACGAAGGAGCCCACCCGATGAGTCGCACGTCCTCCGGCCGTTCCCGCACCGCCCTGCGCGCGGGCCTGATCCTCGCCGCCAGCGGGGTGCTGGTCTGGGCCGGCGGGGCCGCACCGGCCCTCGCCCAGTTCAGCCCGCCCACGTACGTGACCTGTACGAGCTTGCCGGGCCTCGGAACTGGTGTGGCCGTGGGGCAGGCCAGCGCGCCCGTCCCGGCCGGGCTCTGCGGCCCGGTCGGCGGGTTCAGCGCACCGGCCGTGCAGCCCGCCCCGCCGATGGTGCCCGGCAGCCCGTTCTGACCCCCCGCGACGGTCCGGTCCAGCAGCGTGGCCGGGCCGGCGCGCCCCTCCCCTACCGGTACCGCGAGTCGTACCGGGCCCGGGCCCGCTCCCGGACGGCGCGCGCCGCGGCGTCGCGCACGGCCTGCGCGTGGCCCGGCGGATAGCCCGCCTTGCGCACCCGGTGGTCGACCGAGTCGTGCAGCAGGAAGATCGCGAACTGGGCGGAGACCAGCCAGCCCAGCAACAACCCGCAGAGCCGCACCCACAGCGGACCGGGCACGAACAGCACGATCGGCACCGAGACCAGGGTCAGCGGGACCGCCGTACGCAGCAGGTGCCGGGCAACCCAGGTCGGGCAGGTCGCGTCGTAGAGCACCCACTCGCGGTACCGCGCCGGCAGCCGCCCGCCGACCGCGTACCAGACCCACCGGGCCGGACCCGGCCGCTGCACCGCCACGTCGTCGAGGTTAGCCGCGGGGGCGGACTCGCCCGCCCCGCACGCCAAGATCGCCGCGAGCGTGCCGCCGGAGCTGCCCGAAGGACCATCGCGTCACGCTCACAGGGATCATGAAAAGCACCGCCGCGTTGCCATCACCCGCCGCACGATTCTGATCGCGACGAGCGTGACGGCACCGCTTCCAACTGGACCACCACGTGACGCTCGCATCGATCATGAGCAGGCGGATCGCCGAGATCGCCGACCCCCTCCCTGATCGCTGCGAGCGTGACGTCGGCGCTTTCCGGACGACCGCCCTGCACCACTCGCGCCACCACGATCGCGACGAGCGTGACGCCAGCGCTCGCTCTCCGACCACCACGTCCCACTCGCGGTGATCTTGATGTCGGAACACCACCGCTCCTCGCCCATGATCACTACGAGCGTGACGTCACTGCTGCCCGTTCGACCGCCCTGTGCCACTCACGATGATCAGCGATCGCCACCGGCCGCCCCGGCGCCGAGACCGGGACGGCTCGGTGCAGCGGGTCGCGGTCAGTGCCGCAGCCCGGCCTGCTCGAGCAGCGGCATCACGTTCTCGCCGAAGTACTTGAGCTCCTCGTTGTAGTCGATGAGCCCGAAGATCATGCCCTCCATGCCGGCCTCGTTGAGCCTGCCCAGCTCCTCGGTGACCTGCTCCGGCGTCCCGACGATCGGGTAGCCGCCCCAGCCGGCGATGAAGCGCTCCTGCATCTCCTTCACCGCGTGGTCGAAGGACTGCGACGCACCGGACCCGGCGATCTTGATGACATTGCCCGCCGCACCCCAGTCGCCCTCGTCGACGACCTGCTGGAAGGCCCGCTTCGCCTCCTCCTCGGTGTCCCGGCAGACGACCAGGCCGTAGGTCATGACGTGGATCTCCCGCTGGTAGTCGTCGCGGGCCTTGCTCTTGACCTTGTCCACGTACGCCTTGATGTTCTCCAGCGTGTCCAGCGAGGCGAAGTTGAAGTCGACGTTGCGGGCGGAGAACTCGATGCCCGACGGCGAGTTGCCGGCGTTGAGCAGCGCGGGCCGCGGACCCTGGTGGGGCTTGGGATAGGCCTCGAGCAGTTCGGCGTCGAAGTACTTCGAGTGGATCGCGAACGTGCCCTCCTCGGTCCAGAGCTTGTTCACGAAGTCGAGCCACTCCTGGCCGAAGGCGTAGCGCTCGTCGTGCTCGCGCTGCTCGGAGCCGAACATCTCCATCTCCGGCGGCACCCAGCCCATCACCATGTTCAGCGCGAACCGGCCGCCGGAGATGCGGTCGACCGTGGTGGCCTGCTTGGCCGCGACGATCGGGTGCACCGTCGGGAGGTGCGACGTCGCGGCGACCGCGATCCGCTCGGTCGCCTCGGCGACCCCGGCCGCCCAGGTGTAGGTCTCGAAGCAGTTGCCGTTGAAGTTCGTCGACCCGCCGAAGCCCTTCCAGCGGGCGACGGGGACCAGGACGTCGAACCCGAGCCGGTCGGCCCGCTGCGCGATCTCCTTGGTGTGCTCCCAGGTGATCTCGTAGCTCGACGGGGCGTGGCTCATGATCAGCCCGTACGAGCAGTTGGTGCCGAACAGGCCCAGCTTCATCTTCTGGTCGCCGAACAGCGGGTTGGTCTCGGTGCGGTCCTGCGCGGGCCGGGTCTCGCTCGCCGGACGGGGGTCGGTGGGGGCGAGGCCGAGGCGCTCGTTGGCGGTCACGGTCATGGTCGTCTCCTGGTCGGGCGGGTGCCGGGTCAGCCGAGCTGGAAGGGGTCGCGGGTGCCGCCGGTGAGCTCGACGAACACGGACTTGTTCTCGGTGTACTCGTTGATCGCGTCGACGCCGTTCTCGCGGCCGAGGCCGCTGGCGCCGAAGCCGCCGAAGGGCATGTTGGGGGCGATCACGCGGTAGGCGTTGATCCACACGGTGCCGGCGCGCAGCCTCGCGGCGACCCGGTGGGCGCGGTGCACGTCCTTGGTCCAGACTGCGCCGGCCAGGCCGTACGGGGTGTCGTTGGCCAGCTTCAGGGCCTCGTCCTCGTCGGTGAAGGTGTAGGCGGCCAGCACCGGCCCGAACACCTCCTCGCGCACGACGGTGTTCTCCGGGGTCACGTTCGTCACCACGGTGGGCTTGACGAACAGCCCGCCCCGCTCGGCGTCGGGCTCGCCGCCGCAGGCGAAGGTGGCGCCTTCCGCGGCCGCGCCCTGCAGGTACCCGAGGACCTTCTCGTACTGCGGCCGGTTCGCGACCGGGCCCATCTCGGTGTCCGCCTCGGTGGGGTCGCCGAGCACGATCGAGTTGGCCCGTTCGACCACCTTGGACACCAGCTCGTCGTGCACGTCGGCGTGCACGATCAGTCGTGAGCCCGCCATGCAGGTCTGCCCGGTGGCCGCGAACACGCCGGCGACCAGACCGTTCGCCGCGGCGTCGAGGTCGGCGTCGGGGAACACGATCTGCGGGGACTTGCCGCCGAGCTCGAGGGTGACGCGGTTGAAGTTGGCCACCGCGGCCTGCGCGACCTTGGCCCCGGTCGCCGACGAGCCCGTGAAGGCGATCTTGTCGACGCCCTTGTGGGTCGACAGGGCCTCGCCGGTGGACCGGTCCCAGCCCGTGACGACGTTGAGCACCCCGGCCGGAAGGCCGGCCCCGTGCAGGACCTCGGCGAACGCCACCGTCGAGGCGGGTGCGTGCTCCGACGGCTTGACGACCATCGTGCAGCCCGCGGCGAGCGCCGGGGCCAGCTTGAACGTCAGCAGCAGGAGCGGCGAGTTCCAGGGCGTGATCGCCCCGACCACCCCGACCGGCTCGCGGGTGGTGAACCCGAAGTAGTTCGGGTTGACCGGCGGGACCGTGCGGCCCTCGATCTTGTCGGCCAGCCCGGAGAAGTAGTAGTACCACTGCGGCAGCGACTTCAGCTGGCCGAGCATCTCGCGCAACAGCTTGCCCGAGTCGTTGACCTCGAGGCGGGCCAGCCGCTCGGCGTTGGCCGCGACGGCGTCGCCGCACCTGCGCAGGATCGCGGCGCGCTGGAAGCCGGTCATCTGCCCCCACTCGCCGTCGAGGGCGGCGCGGGCGGCGGCGACGGCCTCGTCGACGTCCTCCGGGCCGCCGTCGGCGAGGCGGGCCCACGGCTCGCCGGTGTACGGGTTGAGCGACTCGAACGTGCGGCCCGAGCGGGCGTCGACGGACTTGCCACCGATGAAGAGCCTCAGCTCCTCGAGGGATGTCGTCATCGACCTCTCCTTCTCCACTGGTGCAGGGGCGCGGCCGCGGATCCGGCGGCGGACGACGAGGGACGCTAGGGATCCGGCGGGGGCCGCCGATATCCGCGGACCGCAGGCCCGGAGCCGTTCCGTGCGAGATCAGGGGCACACCGCGGACGTCCGGCGCCGCACTCAGCGGATAGCGCGCTGCGCTCTCGGGCTAGTAGTGGCGACCCGTGGTTCCCTAGTGTCGGAGGCGCCTTGATCGGGCGGCTCCCCCGCCGCCCGCAGCGCGGTGAGGGAGCGCGCCGCGCCCACGACACGAGGAGGTGTCGCCGATGATGGCCACTGCCGAGCCCGTGCAGGTCCCTCCCGCCCGTCTCACGCGCTACCCGATCCTGGACACCCACAGCCTGGACGAGGCCCGCGAGGCCGTGACCCGGGTGTACCTCGACCACGACCTGACCGCCCCGGACGACCGGCTCGAGATGACGCTGAACGCCACCTCGGACAGGCTGTTCACGCTGGGCTACCTGACGTACAAGTCGGCCGCGAAGCTCGTCATGCCGCCGACGGAGGACTGCTACCACGTCAACCTGACGACGGCGGGTCGCACCGAGGCCAACCGGACGGACGGCGGGCGCGCCACCACGACCGCGCGGGCCAGCGGGATCGTGCTGCTGCCGGACCAGGAGAACACCGTGCGGTGGTCCCCCGACGCCGAGCAGCTGATCCTCAAGATCCCCCGGCGCAGTCTGGAGGACCACCTGAGCGAGCAGCTCAACCGGCCCGTGCACGAGGTGCTGGACTTCGACTACGGGATCGACCTGACCACCGCGGCCGGCCGCACCCTGCTGGCGTCGGTCGAGTTCTTCGTGCGCGAGCTGGACCGCCCCGGCGGGCTGGCCGACATGCCGATCGCGCGCGAGCAGTACGAGGCGTTCGTGATGACACAGCTGCTGCACACGGGCCGGCACCAGCACACCGACGCCCTCCTTGCGCCCGCCGACCCCGCCCGCTCGGGGCGGCTGCGGCCCGTCCTCGACTACATCGAGCAGCACGCGGACGAGCCGCTCACCCCGCAGGAGCTGGCCCGCGTGGGCTGCATGAGCGTCCGGACCCTGCACGCGACCTTCCAGCAGGAGCTCGGTGAGTCGCCGATGAACCACCTGCGGCGCATCCGGCTCGACCACGTCCGCGCCGAGCTGCTGCGCTGCGACCCGGCGTCGACCCGGGTCACGGACGTCGCGCTGCGCTGGGGCTTCTTCCACCAGAGCCGCTTCGCCCAGCAGTACCGGGAGCGGTTCGGCGAGCTGCCGCGGGAGACGCTGCGGGAACGGGCGGGGTAGCGCTCGGCGGATATCGGGTCACCGCCATCGGATAGCCGGTTCGCCCCGCGCCTCCTACCGTCACGGGCGTGCTCGACGACGCCACCACCGACCCCGCGCCCGGCGCCCTGAACGGCGTGCGGGTGCTGGAGCTCGGCACGCTCATCGCCGGTCCCTTCTGCGGCCGGCTGCTCGCCGACCACGGCGCGGACGTGATCAAGGTCGAGGCCCCGGACCGGCCCGACCCGCTGCGCGTGTGGGGCCAGGCCGAGCAGGACGGCCACCACTTCTTCTGGACGGTGCACGCCCGCAACAAGCGGTGCATCACGCTCGACCTGCGCCGCGACGAGGGCCGCGAGCTCTTCCTGCGCCTGGTCGACACCGCGGACGTCGTGGTGGAGAGCTTCCGCCCCGGCACCCTGGAGCGCTGGGGCCTGGGCTACGACGTGCTCTCCGCCCGCAACCCCGGACTGGTCCTCGCCCGGGTCTCCGGCTACGGGCAGACCGGCCCGCTCAGCCGTCGACCCGGCTACGCGTCCGTGGCCGAGGCCACGAGCGGCATGCGGTACCTCAACGGCTTCCCGGGTGGGCCGCCGCCGCGCGCCGCGCTGTCGATCGGCGACTCGCTGGGCGGGATGTTCGCGATGCAGGGCGTGCTCGCCGCGCTCCTCGCCCGCGGGCAGCAGGGCCCCCACCAGGGGAAGGGCCAGGTCGTCGACGTCGCGCTGGCCGAGGCCTGCCTGGCGATGCTGGAGTCGGTCATCCCGGACTACGACGCCACGGGCCTGGTCCGGCAGCCGTCGGGCACCCGGCTGGACAAGCTCGCGCCGTCGAACCTCTACCGCAGTCGCGACGGCCGCTGGCTGATCATCGCGGCCAACCAGGACACCGTGTTCGCCCGGCTCTGCACCGCGATGGGTCGCGAGGACCTGGTGTCCGACCCGCGCTTCGCCACACACGTGCCCCGCGGCGAGCACCAGGACGAGATCGACGCGATCGTCGCAGAGTGGGCCGGGCGGCACGACGCCGACGAGCTGACGCGGCTGCTCGAGGAGGCCGGTGTGGTCGTCGGGCCGGTGGACACGGTGGCCGAGGTGGTGGCGAACCCGCAGTTCCGGGCCCGCGACATGCTCGTGCCGCACTTCGACGAGGCGATCGGCAAGGACGTCCTCGGTCCCGGGGTGGTGCCGGTGCTCACGGGTACCCCCGGTGGCGTCCGCTGGGCCGGGCCGCCGGAGCCCGGCACGCACAACGCCGAGGTCTACACCGGGCTGCTCGGCCTCGACGCGGGCGAGCTCGGGGCGTTGCGTGACGCCGGCGTCGTCTGAGCCGTCCGATTCGGAGGTGAACCGTGTTCTCCCTGCCCCGCTCCGTGGACCTGCGCGAGGTCGGCCTGCAGCTGGAGGCGCCGATCCCGCTCGACGCCAAGCTCACCCTGCTCGACGCGATCGCCGCGACCGGCGTGCGCCGGGTGGAGGTCACGTCGTTCGTCTCGCCGAAGGCCGTGCCCGCCCTCGCCGACGCCGAGCAGGTCGTCGCCGAGCTGCACCGCTGGCCCGAGCTGGCCTTCTCGGCGCTCGTGGCCGGTCGCGGCGGCGCGCGGCGCGCGGTCGAGGCCGGGATGGCGAACCTCGAGTACGTCGTCTCGGCCTCCGAAGGGCACAGCCTCGCCAACGCGCGGCGGACCACCGACGAGGCCGTGGCGGCGGTGGCCGACGTCGCCGCCCTGACCCACGGCGCCGGCGGACGGCTGGAGGCCGTCATCGCCGTGGCCTGGGACTGCCCGTTCGACGGGCGCACCCCGGTGGAACGGACCGTGGAGGTGGCCCGTCGGGCGACGGAGCTCGGCGCCGACGAACTGTGCCTCGGCGACACCATCGGCACCACCGTGCCCGGGCGGGTCGTGGAGCTGCTCGACGCCGTGCGCGCGGCCGTACCGGGCGTCGAGGTGGGCGTGCACTTCCACGACACCCGGGGTGCCGGCCTGGCCTGCGTGCTCGCGGCGGCCCAGGCCGGCGTCACGAAGATCGACGCGTCGGTCGGCGGGCTGGGCGGGTGCCCGTTCGCCCCCGGGGCGAGCGGCAACATCGCGACCGAGGAGGTCGTCTACCTGCTCGAGGGATCCGGCGTGGACACCGGGCTCGACCTCACGGCGGCGCTGCACGCGACACGGGTCGCCGAGCGCGCCGTCGGGCACGAGCTGCCGAGCAACCTGCACCGCGCGGGCGGCCCGAACCGCCCGCGCGGCCGCACGTCCGTGCGCAGCCGGGCCTGACGCGCCCGTCAGCCCGCCTTGCGGCCGAACCAGCGACGCCGGGTGGGCGTGGTCGCCGGCCCGTTCTCGGGCGGCGCGATCTCGGACTTGAGCGGAGCGAGCTTCTCCCCGATCCGGCCGATCGTCTCGGCGGGGACCCCCAGATCGGTGAGGGTCGCGACCAGGTGCCCGACGACGAGGTCGAAGTGGTCGGGCTGGATGCGGAAGGCTGCGTGGGCCTCCTTCATCGAGCGCCCCGCGTACAGCTCCGGACCGCCGATCGCCGCGGCGATGAAGCTGCGTTGGTGGGCCTTGAGCCGCTTCATGTCGATGCCGTCGAAGTACCCGACCAGGGCCGGGTCGCCGAGCACCCGGACGTAGAACTGGTCGACCGCCGCGGCGACGGCGTCTGCGCCGCCGATCTCGTCGTAGATGGTGGCGCGTCCGCTCGAGGTCATGACACCGGTATAGAGAGCGCCTGTTTCCTGATCGTGTGACCAGGATGAACCGGTGTAATGACGCCCTCACGGCCGCGTCCGGGACCGTGTGAGCCCCCGCTGGGCGGAGACGCCGTAGGCGCCGCGGTGGAACAGCAGCGGCGCCCGGGACGGATCGGCCCCCAGGTCCTGTACCCGCCCCACGACGATCGTGTGGTCGCCACCCGGGAACTCGTCGGCGAGGGTGCAGTCGATCCAGGCCGCCACGCCGTCGAGCCGCGGCGCGCCGGAGGGCGCGGGCGCCCAGGCGACCCCCGCGAACTTGTCGGTGCCCGACCGGGCGAAGGCCGTGCTGAGCTCCTCGTGGCCGTCGGCGAGGACGTTGACGCAGAAGGTGCCGACCTCGCGGATCCGCGGCCACGTGGTGGAGGTCCGGGCCGGGCTGAAGGACACCAGAGGCGGGTCGAGCGACAGCGAGCTGAACGACTGGCAGGTGAAACCGGCCGGCCCGTCGGGGGTCACCGCCGTGACCACGACGATGCCGGAGGCGAAGTGGCCCAGCACCTCGCGCATGCGGGCGGGCGCGACCGCAGCCGGCAGCGCTGTGTGCGTCGTCTCGTTCATGCGGGGCGACGGTAGGCCGCGGTCGCCCGCGTCGATATCCGCGGACCGCCGCCGGGCAGCCACAAGGCGCATGTTCCGGCATCTCCCCCGAACGGGCCGCGCAACACGGATAGGAGTCGGCTCACAACGGATGGTCCAGGCGGCCCGCCGTCTCCTACCGTCGACGTGTGCTCGACGATCCCGCCCGTCCCGGGCGCGGATCCGACCGTGAGGAACCGACGATGACGTCTCCCACCCCCGCCCTCCCCGGCACGCGGGCCGTCCAGCGGGCCGTGGCCGCGCTGGCCGCCGGCCGGATGGTGATCGTGACCGACGACGCCGACCGCGAGGACGAGGGCGACCTCGTCCTGCCGGCCGCGACCGCCACACCCGAGCAACTCGCCTTCGTGGTCCGGCACAGCACCGGCATCGTCTGCGCACCCATGCCCTCCGCACGGGCCGACGCACTGGGCCTGCCGCCGATGGTCGCCGACAACACCGACGCCCACGGCACCGCGTTCACCGTGACCGTCGACCACCGCGACGCGGGCACCGGGGTCTCCGCCGCCGACCGCGCCCGCACGCTGCGCGCCCTCGCCGACCCGGCGACACGACCCGACGAGCTGCGCCGCCCGGGACACGTCTTCCCGCTACGCGCCCGCGAGGGCGGCGTCCTCGTCCGGGCCGGGCACACCGAGGCCGCCGTCGACCTGCTCCGCCTGGCCGGCCAGGAGCTGATCGGCGTGATCGGCGAGATCGTCGACGACGACGGCACCATGGCCCGCGGCGAGCGGCTGCACGCCTTCG
>NZ_JAJSOK010000074.1 GCF_021283305.1 Pseudonocardia kujensis | reverse complement strand
GTATGTGCTGGTGGTCGACGAGTTCCCGATGACCGTGACCGGCAAGGTCCGCAAGGTCGAGATGCGGGAGAAGTCCGTCGACATCCTCGACCTCCACGAGGCGGCGTCCGTCCGCACCGCCTGAGCGGGGCGGCGAACGACGGTGCGCGGCACGGTCCGCGCGACTAGGCTGTGCCGTAGCGCGTCCCGGTGTCGCTCGGCGAGCCCACCACCCGTGTGCGGCGGACCAGGGAACCCGGGGCGCGTTCGTCGTGCGCGGGGCGTACGGCGGGGATTGTGCGGTACCGGACGAGGAACGGGTGAGCAGGGTGCCGACCGGCAGGGTCAAGTGGTACGACGCCGAGAAGGGCTTCGGTTTCCTCTCCCAGGACGGGGGCGAGGACGTCTACGTCCGGAAGGCCTCGCTGCCTGCGGGCGTCGACGCGCTCAAGGCCGGGCAGCGGGTCGAGTTCGGCATGGCCGAGGGCAGACGCGGTCCGCAGGCACTGTCCGTGCGCCTGGTCGAGTCGCAGCACTCGGTCGTCGAGGCCAAGCGTCGCCCGGCCGAGGAACTGCACGGCCTCATCGAGGACATGATCAAGCTGCTGGACTCGCGGGTGCAGCCCGACCTGCGCCGCGGCCGCTACCCCGACCGCAAGACGAGCAAGCTCGCGGCCGAGGTGGTGCGGGCCGTGGCCCGGGATCTGGACGGCTGAGCCGGCCGACCGCCGTGCACGGCCGGGTGGTGCCGGAGCACCCACCCGCCGCGCACGGGCCGCTCAGCCGGGGGTGCCCTCCACGGGCTGGCCGAGGGACACGGTGAGGCTCACGCCGAACCGCTCGATGATGTCCCCCGCACACTGCCGCATCGCCGCCCACTCCGGGGACTTCGTGCTCTCCTCGTACGCGGCCTTGTCCGGGAAGCTCATGATCGCGATGCGGTAGGTGGCGGGCTCGCCGCCCTCCAGCCCGTCCGCGGTGCGTGTGGTGACGATCGAGGACAGGTGGGGGACGGCGGAGGCGCGCGGCACGTGCGTGGCCGCGTAGTACTCCTCGAAGGCCGTCTCGTCCTGCGGCTGCGGTGCCGACCAGAACGCGTAGAGGGTGTACATGTCCTCTGCTTAACAGACGTTCGGCGTCAGGGGCAGTGGTCTCACGGGCAGGGCTCCCGTGGCACCGTCACGTCGCGGGGCTCGCGGATGGACTCGAACCAGCTCGGCCACCTGGTCGAGGTCGTTCTTCAGCCCGATCGTCAGCGACCGTTCGTGCGCGAGCCGGGCGACGAGCCGGTTGGAGGTCGGCTGGTCCTCCGCGGTCAGGTCGAAGCCCGAGTCGTCGGCCCAGCCGTCGACGTCGTCGGCCTCCACGCCGTCGCACCCCTTGTCCCGGCACAGGTCGAAGCGGCTCGCCAGGAAGGGCTCGAGCAGGTCGACGCGGCGGACGTCGCTCGTACTGCCAGCGGGTGTGGCCGCCCGCCCCCGACTCCGACGCGGACTCGGGGGTCGCCTCCGGGGTGGGCTCCGCGCCGGTCGAGCACGCCGCCGACACCGCGATCGAGGCCGCGACGCCCGCCAGCCTGCGCAGCACCCGCACCAGCGCCGCCCCTTCTCCGACGGGTGCGCTCACGCCACGACCGCCGATCCGGCCGGGCGCGCAACCCGTCCCACGGGGTCGGGAGCCCACCGTCGGTGACGTGGCCGTGGGTGACCCCGACGTGGACCATCCACGAACGGGCGGTCTCGCCCATCCCGGCGGGCGTCCCGTGCACGAGGTGCCGCCGGGCCCCGGCCGCGTGGACAGCCGTGGTGGGCGAACCGGCGCGACAGCAGAGCGCACGGAGGTTGGGGACGGAGCCGGACGGGTGAGGCGGGCGCGTTGCGCCCGGCTCACTGCTGGGCGACGAGTACCCAGGTCGCGCGGGCGGGGTAGTCCAGCTCGCCGGTGTCGGGGTTGGCCACGGGTGCCGCGCCGAGCAGCTGCACCTGGGCCGTGCCGAGCACGTCGCCCGGCTCCGGCAGGGTCAGCGTGTAGCTGGTCCGGGCCTTCGGGGCGAACACCGGGCTGCGCCCGTCCGTGCGCTGCCCGTCCGGGCCCGTGTAGGAGAAGACGACGGACCAGGGCGCGTCCGAGACCTCCTCGGGCACGGTCACCTCGACGGCCGTCCCGACCGGGACGGCGAGCCGGGCCTGGGCGGCCTGGTCGTTGCTGCAGTCCTTCATCTTGACGTCGCAGAACTGTGCGGGCCCGATGGTCTGAGAGGCCTGCCCGGCCGTCCACGTGACCTGCGGTTTCTCGTCGCTCCCGCACCCGGCCAGCGCAAGGGTGGCGGTCACGACGAGGGCGGCGAGCAGGCTCCGGCGGGTCCGGGACACGCCCACAGCCTACGGAGCCCCCGACGCGGCCTCCGACGGGGCGGGCCGCCGCTCCGGCAGCGGCTCGCGCAGGCCCAGGCCCGGGACCAGCGTCCGGCCCCGCCACACCAGCGCCGCCTGGACGCCGACGACCGCGACGACGGCGGCCACCACTCCGAAGCCGAGCCGGAACCCGCTGTGCGGCAGCAGGACACCCAGCGCGCCGCCGAACACCCAGGCCAGCTGCAGCACGGTCTCCGACCGGCCGAAGGCCGACGCCCGGGACTCCTCGGGCAGGTCGCGCTGGATCACCGCGTCGAGGCAGACCTTGGCGAGCGCACTGCCCGTGGCCCCGACGAGGCCCACGATCGCGGCGGTGAGGATGCCGGGGAGCACGGCCGCCACCGCGGCGGCCGCGCAGGCACCCGCCACGCAGCCGATCACCATCGCCTCGGCGCGCCCGAAGTGGATCCGCGAGCCCACCCCGTTGCCGAGGAAGGACCCGGCGCCGGCCGCCGCACCGACGATGCCGATCAGGTACAGCTGCTGCGCCGCGTCGCCCTGCGCCTGCTCCTTGACGACGAACGCCACGAACAGCGTCAGGAAGCCGGTGACGACGCGCGCCGCGCCGTTGCCCCACAGTGCGACCACGACCGAGCGGCCCACCGGCCGGCGACGTGGCCGGCGGGTGCTGCGCAGCCGGGCGGGCACCTCGCCCGCGGTCACCTCCACCCAGCGCGGGATGCGGCTGCACAGCAGCGCGCCCACCACACCGAGCGCGGCGGTGTAGTAGAGCGCCCCCGGCGAGCCGAACAGGTAGGCCACGCCGCTGGCGATGCCGCCGAACACCGCCCCGGCGAGCAGGCCGAACGTGGTCAGGCGGGAGTTCGTGGTGGCCAGGGTGATGCCCTCGGGCAGCACCCGCGGGGTCACCGCGGCCTTGAGCACGGTGAACGACTTGCTGAGCACCATCGCGCCGAGTGCGGCCGGGTAGAGGATCCAGTTGTCGTAGTTCAGCGCCATGACCACGGCGAGCAGCGCCCGGCCGAGCATGGCCACCGCCAGGGCCGCGCGCCGTCCGCGCTGGAGCCGGTCGAGCAGCGGCCCGATCACCGGGGCGACCACGGCGAACGGTGCCACGGTGATCAACAGGTAGAGCGCGACGTTGGTCTTGCTCTCCGCGGTGGCCGCGGCGAAGAAGAGCGTGTTGGCCAGCGCGACGGCCACGGCGGCGTCGACCGCGTAGTCCATCATCGAGGCGTAGGTCAGCGAGGTGAGGCCGGAGCGGTCCGCGCCGTCGGCCGTGGCCGCCCGCCGGAAGGTGTTCACCGCCGCGCCGGTGAGCTGGCGGCTGCGCAGGGCGGCGACCCGGGTGACCGTGAGCTTCTTCGGCATCCGCGGGGAGGGCGGGGTCCGTGGCCCGGTCGTCCC
Organism: Pseudonocardia kujensis; assembly: GCF_021283305.1. Lineage (GTDB taxonomy): Bacteria > Actinomycetota > Actinomycetes > Mycobacteriales > Pseudonocardiaceae > Pseudonocardia > Pseudonocardia kujensis. Next base: position 33,172 of record NZ_JAJSOK010000074.1, on the reverse strand, counting down.
GGCGGGCTCGCGTTCCTCGCCTTCGTCCGGCCCTTCGTCCGGCCCTTCGTCCGGCCCTTCGGGCGGCGGGGTCGGCGGGGTCGGGGCGGTCCGCGCGGGCTCCTCGGGCTCCCGGGCGCGGGGCGGTGCGGGTTCCTCGGGCTGCTCGGCCGGCGCCTGCTCGATCCACGCGGCGAACCGGTTCGGCTCCGGCTCGGGACGGTACCCGGCGGGGTCCTCGCGGCGGTACTCGGCGGGGTCGTAGTCCGGGTCGTCGTGCCAGGGGTAGCGGCGACGGACCGTCGGGACGTAGGGCGGAGGTTCGGACCGGGCCGGTCCCTGCGCGTCCTCCGGCGCCGGTTCCGGTTCGGGCCGCCGGTACGGGGCGCCGTCGGCCGTGGCCCAGCGCCGCGCGCGACCGCCCCACCAACCGGTCCGGTGATCGCGCGCCATGCCCTCATTCTGCCCGCCGGACCGGCCCCGCGCGGGCCTCCGGTGCGGTGATCGCGTCACGCGTCACCCTGGTAGCCGGACCCGGAAGGCGGCCGGCCAGAGCTTGCCCGTGAGGAGGTATTCGTCGCCGCTGAGGTGGGCGATGCCGTTGAGCACGTCCGTGTCCGCACGGCGGGCCGGGTCGAGCAGCCCGGACGCGTCGACGACGGCGGTCACCGCGCCCGTCGCCGGGTCGATGCGCACGATCCGGTCGGTGCGCCACACGTTCGCCCACACCGCGCCGCCGACGCACTCCAGCTCGTTGAGGTCCGTCACGGGGGCACCGTCGAGCGTCACCGCGACCGAGCCGGTCTCGGCGAAGGTGACCGGGTCGTGGAAGCGCAGCCGGTCGGTGCCGTCGGAGCGGACGAGGCGGCCCGGCCCCGGCGTCGGCTCGGCGCACAGCCCCCAGCCCTCGCCCGCGATCGGGACCTGCCGGCGCAGCGTGAACGTGGCCCGGTCCCACTCCAGCGCCACGCCGTCCTGCCAGGTGAGCTGCCAGATGGACGGCCCCACGACGGTGATCCCCTCGCCGAACAGGCCGCCGGGCAGGGGGACGGCGCGGCGGACGGCGCCGGTGGCGGCGTCGAGCTCGCGGAGCTGGGACCGGCCGGCCAGCCCGGTGCCCTCGTAGAGCGTGCCGGGGTCGTCGGGGGAGAGCTCCAGGCCCTGGGTGAAGGCGGTCGGGTCGTGCGGCTCCTCGCCGAGCACCACGGGCCGGACGGCCGGCGCGGAGGCGAGCCCGCCGGGCGGGGCCGCGGCGGCGCAGGCGGCCGCGGCCGTGGTCACGGCGACCACCGCCGCGACCAGTCCCAGCAGCACCCGGCGCATCGCCGCGATCCTGCCGCAGGGTGGCGGGACGGCGGTCCGACGCGCCGGGCGCGGGTGGCACAATCGACCGATGAGCGCGATCACCGGGATCGACCCCGAGACCAGCCCCGCGGCGGCGCCCGCGGTGCCCGGCCCGCTGGCCGGGGCCGTGGAGCGCGCCCGTGCCGCCGCCGTCGAGGAGGCGTCGGCCGACATCGGCGAACGCGCCGGTGCGGCCGCCGTCGGCGAGCACCTCGGGTTCGCGGTCGAGGACGAGGTCTCGGTGAGCCACCACTTCGCCGCCGACCTCGCGGGGTACCGCGGCTGGCGCTGGTCGGTCACGCTCGCCGCCGTCGCCGACGGGCCGGTGACCGTGAGCGAGGTCGTGCTGCTCCCGGGCCGGGACGCGCTGGTCGCGCCGGCCTGGCTGCCGTGGCAGGAGCGGATCCGTCCCGGTGACCTCGGCCCCGGCGACCTGCTGCCGACCGACCCGGACGACTCCCGGCTCGTGCCCGCCTACGTGGAGTCGGACGACCCGGCCGTCGAGGAGGTGGCGGTCGAGGTCGGCCTCGGCCGCACCCGCGTGCTGAGCCGGGAGGGCCGGCTCGAGGCCGCCGACCGCTGGCGCGACGCCCGGGGCCCCGGCTCCGACCTGGCCCGCGCCGTCACCGAGGTGTGCGGGACCTGCGGGTTCTTCACCCCGCTCGCCGGCTCGCTGCGTGCCGGGTTCGGCGCGTGCGCCAACGAGTACTCGCCGGCCGACGGCTCGGTCGTGTCCGTGGAGTTCGGGTGCGGGGCGCACTCGGAGCTGAAGGTGGAGCAGGGCTCGCCGGTGCACGTCGCCGCCTTGGTCTACGACGACGGGGTGGACCTGGAGCGGATCCCCACCGGCTCCGCGGCGGCGCCCGCCACCGAGGCCGCCACCGAGGCCGCCACCGAGGCCGCGACCGAGGAGGCCGCCGACACCGGTGTCGTCGTCGGGGAGGCGGCCCCCGCCGAGGAGGGGGAGCCCGTCTCGCCGGTGGCCGAGGATGCACCCGCCGCCGTGGCCGATGCCGCCGAGGCGCCCGGCGCTCACGCAGCCGTCACCGACGCGGACGACGCGGTGGAGGAGGTCGCGGCCCCGGACGAGCCGGTCGCCGAGGCCGCCACGGTGACCACCGAGGCCGTCGACGCCACGGCCGGCGCGACAGCCGAGACCTCCACCGGCGCCGGGAGCGGCGCGCCCGCCGGGCCCGCTGCCGTCGGGACCGCGACCCCTGCCCCCGACGAGGGCGTGACCTCCTGACCGAGGCCACGGCGGAGCGCGTGGGCGCCGATCCGTTCGGCACCGGCGCGCTCCGCACCGCGCTGCTCGCCGCCTGGTCCGACTCGCCCACCCGCTTCCGCGAGGACGCCAACGCCGAGGAGGACCTCGTCCTCGGCGGCTACGCCGAGACCTGGTTCGTCGAGCTCGCCCAGAACGCCGCCGACGCCGCGCGCGCCGCCGGGGTTCCCGGGCGCCTGCACCTGACCGCGGCCGCCGGGGAGCTGCGCGTCGCGAACACCGGCGCCCCGCTCGACGCCGACGGGGTCGCCGCGCTCGCGTCGCTGCGCGCCTCCGCCAAGCGCGACGACCCCGGCGCGGCCGGCCGCTTCGGCGTCGGCTTCGCGGCGGTGCTCCCCGTCTCCGACGCCCCGCGCCTGGTCACCGGGACCGGCGCCGGTGTGCGGTTCTCCGCGGCCGACACCGCCGCGGCCGTGCGGGAGCTGCCCGGCCCCGCCGCGGAGCTGGCCCGGCGCGGCGGTCACGTGCCGGTGCTGCGCCTGGTCTGGCCCGTCGAGCACGACGAGCCGGGTCCGCCGCCGGGTTACGCCACCGAGGTCCGCCTCCCGGTGCGCCCCGGGCTCGATCCCGCCGACCTGCTGGAACGCGCCCGCGCCGCCGCCCCGGACCTGCTGCTCGCGCTGCCCGACCTCGCCGAGGTCGTCGTCGTGCCGCCGGACGGGGAGCGCGTTCTGCTGCGCCGCCGGGAGGCCGACGGGATCACCACGGTCGGCGACCGGCACTACCGCGTGGTCCGCAGCAGCGTCACGACCGAGCCCGGCGCGGCGGTCGAGGAGCGGCACCGCCGCGAGCGCGGCGTCTGCTGGGCGCTGCCGGTCGACGTCCTGGGCCACCCCGCCCCCTTCGGCCCGGACTCCGGCGAGGTCCTGCACGCGCCGACCGCAGCCGTCGAGCGGCTCGGGCTGCCCGCGCGGCTGATCGCCGACCTGCCGCTCGACCCGGACCGGCGCCGCGTCCGGACCGGCCCGACGGCCGACGCCGTGCTCGCCGCGGCCTACCTCGACCTGGTCCGCGCCGTCGCGCCCGAGCGCCGGCTCGACCTCGTCCCCGCGCCCGGTTTCCCGCTCTCCGAGCTCGACGGCCGGCTCCGCGCCGCCGTCGTCGACACCCTGGCCGGGAGCGCCTGGCTACCGCCCGCGGCACCCGCCGAGGACCTCGTCCCGCGCCGCGCCGAGTGGCTCGACCTGCCGGGGACACCGGGCCTGCCCGCGCTCCTCGCGGACGCCGATCCGGCCTTCGCCCGGCTCACGGCCGTCGAGCCCCGGCACGCGGCGGCGCTCGGGGAGCTCGGCGTGCGCCGCGTCGACACGGCCGGGCTGGCCGAGCGGCTGCACGGCGTGGAGCGCGGTCCGGGGTGGTGGCGGGAGCTGTACGCGGCCCTGGCCCCCGCCGTCGAGACCGTGCCGGGGTTGTCCGAGGAGCTGCGCGCCCTGCCCGTCCCGCTGCTCGACGGACGCCTGGTCGCCGGGCCGCCCGGCGTCCTGCTCCCGGGGGCCGACCTCGAGGGCGGCACCCGGGCGGTCGCCGAGCTCGCCCTGCCCGGCCTGCACGTCGCCGACCCGGAGGCCGTCCACCCGCTGCTGGAGCGGCTCGGCGCCACCGCCACCGACCCGGCCGCGCTGCTCGACCATCCCGCCCTGCGCGAGGCCGTCGAGCGGTCGCTCGACGACGCCGACGCCGGCCTGGACACCGCGCCCCTCGCCGAGGCCGTCCTCGGCCTGCTCGCCGTCACCGCGGCCCCGGGTTTCGGTGCCCTCGCGCTGCCCGACGCCGAGGGGCTGCCGTCGCGCGCCGACGAGCTGATGCTCCCCGACGCCGCGGTCCGCGAGCTGTTCGACCAGGAGGCGCCGATCGGTGTCCTCGATCCCGCGTGGGCCGCCCGGGTCCCGCGGGAGGCGCTGGTCGCGGCAGGGGTGCTCGACGGGTTCGCGGTCGTGGTCGACGAGGAGCCGACCGGGCCGGACCACGACCTGCACGACGAGGACCTGTGGTGGGACGAGGGGGCCGAGCCGACCCGCGTCACCGGGGTCCGGGACCTCGACCTGGTCGCCGACGACGCCTGGCCCGCCGCCCTCGCCCTGCTCGCCCGGAGCCCGGCGACCCGGGCGGCCGTGCTCGAGGAGGGCGGCTACACCGGTTGGTGGCTGGCCCGCCACGCGGTGCTCGGCGGGTACGGGCCCGGGCACTGGCGGCTGCCGGGCGCGGAGCGGATCGCGGGCCTCTACGACCCGGTCCCGGCCGAGCTCGACGAGCGCCTGCTCGCGGCGATCGGCGTGCGGGCGGAGCTGGCCGTCGCGACCACGGAGGACGCCGCGGACCTGCTCGACCGCCTCGCCGACGCCCGGCGGACCGTCGACGCCGCGCTCGCGGCCGACGCCCACGCCGCCCTGGCCGCGGCCGTGGCCGAGGGGGCCGTCGAGGTCGACGCCCTCCACCTGCCCGACCGCGTCCGCTCGCTCGCGGGCACGGTCGTCGACGTCGACGCGGCGGTCGTGCTGGACGCCCCGTGCGCCGCGGCGGTGCTGCCGGCGCACGACCTGGTCGTCGGCGGGGAACCGACGGCGCTCGCCGAGATCCTGGACGTGCCGCTCGCCTCGGACGTGGTGGCGGGGGAGGTCGTCGGCGAGGGCCGGCCGGTGCGCTGGTCCGCTTTGTCCGAGGTGGTGGTGGCCTGCCGCACAACGGGTCTGCCGGTACCGGCGGGCGAGCTGTGGGTGCACGACACCCTCGAGGTGGACCTCACCCGGCCGGAAGCCGGCCGCCGCAGCGTCCCGACCTGGATCGATGCGGCCGGACGGGTGCACGCCGCGGACCCCGTGCGGGCGCTGGTCGCCCTGTCCGGACGGACCGTCGACGGCGGGTGAGCGCACCGGTCTCGTGCTAGGAAGAAGCATGTGAGAAACCGAGCCGCTGCGTACGGGCCCCCGCCGGTCCGGGGACGCGTCGCCATCCTCTCGGTCCACACCTCCCCGCTGGAGCAGCCCGGCACGGGCGACGCCGGCGGGATGAACGTCTACATCTCCGAGACCGCCACCCGCATGGCGGCCCGCGGGATCCCGGTGGAGATCTTCACCCGGGCCACGTCGTCGGAGCAGCCGCCGGTCGCGGAGCTCGCCCCGGGGGTGCTCGTCCGGCACATCGCGGCCGGGCCGTTCGAGGGCCTCGGCAAGCACGACCTGCCCGGCCAGCTGTGCGCCTTCACCGCGGGCGTGCTGCGCACCGAGGCGCACCACGAGCCCGGCTGGTACGGCGTGATCCACTCCCACTACTGGCTGTCCGGCCAGGTCGGCTGGCTCGCCCGGGACCGCTGGGGCGTGCCGCTGGTGCACAGCGCGCACACCCTCGCCCGCGTGAAGAACGCCGCGCTCGCCGAGGGCGACCAGCCCGAGCCGATGGTCCGGGTGATCGGCGAGGACCAGGTGGTGGCGGAGGCGGACCGGCTCGTCGCCAACACCGACACCGAGGTGCGCCAGCTCGTCGAGCTGTGCGAGGCCGACCCGCTGCGCACCGTCGCCATCCCGCCCGGCGTCGACCTCGACCGCTTCCGCCCCGCCTCCCGGTGCGAGGCGCGGGAGGCGCTCGGGCTGCGGCACGACGCCGTGGTGCTGGGCTTCGTCGGGCGCATCCAGCCGCTGAAGGCGCCGGACGTGCTGCTCCGCGCCGCCGCCGAGATGCTCCGCCGCGATCCCGCGCTGCGCGAGCGGCTGGTCGTGCTGGTCGTCGGCGGGCCGTCGGGCAGCGGGCTGACCGAGCCGACCGCGCTGCAGGAGCTGGCGGCGCACCTGGGGATCACGGACGTCGTGCGGTTCCTGCCACCGCAGGCCGGCCCCGCGCTCGGCCGGGTCTACCGGGCCGCGGACGTGATCGCCGTGCCGAGCCACAACGAGTCCTTCGGGCTGGTGGCGCTGGAGGCACAGGCCTGTGGCACGCCGGTCGTCGCGGCCGACGTCGGGGGCCTGCCCGTGGCCGTCGCCGACGGACGGTCGGGGGTGCTGGTTCCCGGTCACGGTGCCGGGCAGTGGGCCTCCGCGCTGGCCGCCGTCGCCCTGGACCCCGCGCGCCGCGAACGCCTCGCCCGCGGAGCCGTGACGCACGCCCGGGAGTTCTCCTGGGAGCGCACCACGGATGCCCTGCTGGCCACCTACGCCGACGCCGCCCGCGAGTACCGGGCCCGCCTGCGGGACCGGCTGGTCGCGGGCATCATCGAGGCGTGAGCACGGAGAAGATCGAGACCGGCGGCACGCAGCTCGACCCGGAACGGATCGACGCGGCCGTCGGGAAGGCGCTCGACGAGCTGGAGGTCGGGTACCACCGGCGGGAGGCGGGCCAGTACCTCGTCACGCTCGAGGGGACGAACCGGCTCAACACCCCCACCTGGCTGGTCGTGCGCGAGCAGACGGTCTTCGTGCAGGCGTTCGTCTGTCGTCAGCCCGACGAGAACCACGAGGGCGTCTACCGCTTCATGCTGCAGCGCAACGCCCGCCTCTACGGCGTGCACTATGCACTCGACCGGGTCGGCGACCTCCACCTCGTCGGCCGCATCCCCTTCGTCGCGGTGGGCGCGGACGAGCTCGACCGGGTCCTCGGCCAGGTCCTCGAGGCCGCCGACGGCGACTTCAACACCTTCCTCGAGCTCGGCTTCGCCAGCTCCATCCGTCGCGAGTACGCCTGGCGCGCGGAGCGGGGCGAGTCGTTGGCCAACCTCAAGGCCTTCGAGCACCTCATCGACTGACCCTGCGGGGGTCGCGGGCCTGCCCCACGCGTCATGGATCCATAACGCTGGATGTCGAGCCGTCGGAACGCGTTATGGATCCATAACGCCCGTTGTCGAGGCCTCTGGTCGCGTTGTGGATCCATAGTGCGTCCTTGTCCGGAGGCAACCGGATCGCCGCTCGCGCCCGTCCTCCCTCCGACGACGGAGGGGGTGCGCGATGCGCAGGTGGGCGGTCCGGGTGGCGGCGGGTCTGGTGGTGCTGGCGTCGGCGTCGGTCGTGACGGGGGTGGCGTTGCGGGGGTCGGGCGCCTCCTCGAGCGGGGCGGTGGATCCCGGGATTGCCGCGCACGGGCGCATCGCGCCCGACGGCGCGACCTCGTCGAGCGATGAGGCCGCGGCTCCGGGACCCGGCGTGGCCCGCTCCGCCCCCTCGACCGATTCCGCCGGCGTCGCCGCGCCCGTCGCCCCGCCGGGACGACAGGCCCCGCTCGCCGACGTCGCCGCGGGCCGCGACGTCGTCCGCACCGCGGAGCTGACGGTGCAGGTCGGCGACCCCGTGGCCGCCGCGGCGCAGGTCCGCACGGCGGTCGCGGCGACCGGCGGGTTCGTCGCCGACGAGCACGCCGGGAACGGGTCGGCCGGCTTCACCCTGCGCGTCCCGGCCGACCGGCTCGACGCCCTCACCGAGCGGCTCGCCGGCCTCGGCACGGTCACCTCCCGGACGAGCCGGGCCGAGGACGTCAGCGCCCCGGTCGCGGACCTGGAGGGCCGGGTGGCGGCGCAGCGGGCGAGCGTCGCGCGGGTCCGCGCCCTCCTCGACCGGGCGACGACGATCGGCGAGATCGTCTCGATCGAGTCGGAGCTGGCGGCGCGCGAGGCGGACCTGGAGTCGCTGCAGCGGCGGCTCGCGGTCCTGCAGGACTCCGTGGCGCTGGCGACCGTCGAGATCGCGCTGCTGCCGGTGCCGCCGGCGGCCGTGCCCGGCCCGTCGGGCTTCCTGGGCGGCCTGGCCGTCGGCTGGGAGGGCCTGCGCGCGATCGGTCGGGTCTCGCTGGCCGCGCTCGGCTTCGTGGTCCCGATGCTGCCCGTCGTCGCGGTGCTTGCCGGGCTCGTCCTGCTCGGCCGCCGGACGTACCGGGCCCGCCGCCGGACGCCGCAACCGCCGGCCGGGCCGGCCGCAGGGGGGTGAGCCCCGCAGGGTCGCGTCACCCGCGGGTTACCCTCGGTCCTACACCGACGGTCGATCCCCAGGAGGTCGCGATGGCCGCGCGGCCCCTGGTGCGCAAGGGCACCGAGCCGCTGTGGGCGCAGCTCCTCGCGGACCTGCGCACCCGGCTCGAGGCCCACGAGTTCGACCGCTCCTTCCCCGGCGAGCTCGCCCTGGTCGCCGAGTACGGGGTCAGCCGGCACACCGTGCGCGAGGCGCTGCGGCGACTGCGCGAGGAGGGCGTCGTCGTCGCGGGCCGGGGCCGCGCACCGCGGCTGGCCGCGCCGATGGAGATCGAGCAGCAGCTGGGCTCGCTCTACAGCCTCTTCTCCGCCGTCGAGTCGACCGGCCGGGAGCAGCGCAGCGTCGTCCGCACGCTCGACGTCCGCGCGGACGGGGTCGTCGCCGCCCGGCTGGGGCTGGAGGAGTCCACGCCCCTGGTGCACCTCGAGCGGCTCCGGCTCGCCGAGGGCGAGCCGCTGGCCGTCGACCGGGTGTGGCTGCCGGAGGACGTGGCCGGCCCGCTGCTCGACGTCGACTTCACGCACACCGGTGTCTACCCGGAGCTCGAGCGGCTCTGCGGGCTGCGGGTCGCGGGCGGTCGCGAGAACATCCGCGCGGTCGTGCCGACGGCCGAGGAGCGGCGCCTGCTCGGGGTCGACGCCGGCGTGGCGGCGCTGGCCATCGAGCGCCTCGGCAGCGCGGGTGGGCGGCCCGTGGAGTGGCGGCACACGCTCGTCCGCGGCGACCGGTTCACGCTGACCGCGCAGTTCAGCGCCCGGGACGGCTACCTCGTCGGGGCACCGGCGAGCTGAGGGCTCACCGGACGGACACGCCGATCCCGCCCGGGGTCGCCGCCCCGTAGCGCGCGATCTCGGCCCCGAGGTCCAGCGGCGCGGTGCGCATCCCGGTGTCGGGGCCGAGCAGCTCCGCCGGGACCAGCCAGCTGACCTCGAACTCCAGCCCGTCCGGGTCCTTCGCGTACAGCGCCTTGGTGCTGCCGTGGTCCGACGCGCCGACGAGCGCGCCGTGCTCGCGCAGCACGCCCTGGATCCGGTCGAGCTCCGCGAGCGTGTCGACCTCCCACGCGAGGTGGTAGAGGCCGACGGCACCGCGCCCGGCCGTGGTGTCCCCGGCGGTCGCGCCGACGCCGAACAGGCCGAGGTCGTGGTCGTTGGACGAGCCCTCGGCCTGCAGGAAGGCCGCCCGCCCCGGCACCGAGGCGACGACCCGGAAGCCGAGGGCCTCGGTGTAGAAGGCGACGCTGCGGTCGACGTCGCGGACGTAGAGCACGGCGTGGTTCAGGCGTTGGACGGGCATGACCCCACCTTTCTGTGAAATTTCAATCACACCGTAGCCCGCGGACAGATGAATGTTCAAGCGATGCCGCGTAGGCTGGTCCACATGGACGACACCCGCTGGCTCTCACCCGCCGAACTGCGGGCCTGGCTGGCGTACGTCGCGGCCACGACGCTGCTCGACGGGGCGCTCGACCGGCAGCTGCAACGCGAGTCGGGCATGCCCCACGCGTACTACCTGATCCTCGCCATGCTCTCCGACGCCCCCGGGCACACACTGCGGATGAGCGAGCTGGCCTCCGCCACGCAGAGCAGCCAGAGCCGGCTCAGCCACGCGGTGACCCGGCTGGAACGCAAGGGCTGGGTCTGCCGCCGCCCCTGCCCGGACGACCGGCGCAGCACCTTCTGCACGCTCACCGAGGAGGGCTTCGCGGCGCTGCGCGCGGCGGCCCCGGGGCACGTCCGGACCGTGCGCGAGAACCTCTTCGACGCCCTCACCCCCGAGCAGGTCACCCAGCTCGAGGAGATCTCCCGCGCGATGCTCGGCCGGCTCACCCGCGACCCGGAGGCCGTGCCCCTGCCCGGGGTGTGCCCGGAGCGACAGCGCTGACCGACAGCGCCGACCCGCACCCGTTTGGCAAGCTGTCGCGCATGCCCACACTCGTGCTGCTGCGCCACGGTCAGAGCGACTGGAACCTGAGGAACCTCTTCACGGGCTGGGTCGACGTCCCGCTCTCGGAGGTCGGCGAGGCCGAGGCCCGCCGCGGTGGCGAGCTGATGAAGGAGAAGGGTCTGCTGCCGGACGTCGTGCACACCTCGGTGCTGCGCCGGGCGATCAACACCGCGAACCTCGCGCTCGATGTCGCCGACCGGCACTGGATCCCCGTGCGCCGCGACTGGCGGCTCAACGAGCGGCACTACGGCGCCCTGCAGGGCAAGGACAAGAAGCAGATCCGCGAGGAGTTCGGCGACGAGCAGTTCATGGTCTGGCGCCGCTCCTACGACACCCCGCCGCCGCCGATCGAGAAGGGCTCGGAGTGGTCGCAGGACGGCGACGCCCGCTACGCCGGCATCCAGGCGCCGCTGACCGAGTGCCTCGCCGACGTGGTGGCGCGGATGCTGCCGTACTGGGACGAGGCGATCGTCCCGGACCTGCGCGCGGGCAAGGTCGTGCTCGTCGCCGCCCACGGCAACTCGCTGCGGGCGCTGGTCAAGGAGCTCGACGGCATCTCCGACACCGACATCGCCGGGCTCAACATCCCCACCGGGATCCCCTTGCGTTACGAGCTCGACGACGACCTGAAGCCCACGGTGCCCGGCGGTGAGTACCTCGACCCGGCCGCCGCCGAGGAGGCCATCAGGGGCGTCGCGAACCAGGGTCGCTGAGCGGAGCTCGCGGAGCGAACCTCGGAGCTGAGCGGAGCTCGCGGAGCGGACACCGGGACCGAACGCGTCGCCCGGCTGCGGGGTGAACGGCCCGTGAACGGGGGCGGAAAACTCCTCGTCCGGGTAGTCAGGCGCCTCACTCGGGGCCGGTGGAGCTGGCGTCGGCCCTGGTCGGGCTGCCTACGATGCCGGGGTGAACGCAGTGGCGTCCGTCGTGCTGGTCGCCGTCGCCCTCGCCGCCGGGCTCTGGGCCGGCGTCCTGGTCGGCAGGCGCCGCGCCCGGCCCGCCCGGCCCCGGCCGGACGGTCGGCGGGTGCCGACGCTGGCCGAGCTCCTCCAGCGCGTTTTCCGGTCGACGGGGTCCGGGCTCGCGGTCCTCTCCGGCAGCGGCGACGTCGTGCTGCACAACCGGCGGGCCGCCGAGCTCGGCGTGGTCCGGGCCGGGCGGCCCGACCCGCGCGCCTGGGCGGCCTGCCAGAAGGTGCTCGAGGGCTCCACGGACGTCGAGGTGGACCTCGCCCCGCTGGAGGTGCGCGGCCGCCAGCCCGCCGCCGTCGTCGCGGTGGTGCGTCCGCTGGGCGACGGGTTCACCCTCGTCGAGGCCGCCGACATGTCCGACGCCGTGCGCCTGGAGGCCACCCGGCGGGACTTCGTGGCCAACGTGAGCCACGAGCTGAAGACGCCGGTCGGCGCGGTCGGGCTGCTGGCCGAGGCGGTGCTCGACTCGGCCGACGACCCCGAGTCCGTCCACCGCTTCGCGGGCAAGATCCTGCGCGAGTCGACCCGGCTCGGTGCGCTCGTCACCGAGCTGATCGCGCTGTCCCGGCTGACCGGGGCCGAGGCGCTGCCCGACCTCGAGGACGTGGACGTCGACGACGTCGTCGACGAGGCCCTCGGTCGCTCCCGTCTGTCCGCCGAGTCGGCCGGCATCGACATCACCGTCGACGAGCCCTCCGGCCTGGAGGTGGCGGGCGACCGGACGCTGCTGGTCACGGCCCTGTCGAACCTCCTCGAGAACGCCATCGCCTACTCGCCGCCCGACGCGTCGGTCTCGGTGTCGCGCCGGCTCGAGGCGGGCTGGGTGGAGATCGCCGTGACCGACCGCGGCATCGGCATCGCCCCGGAGCACCAGGTCCGCGTGTTCGAGCGGTTCTTCCGGGTCGACCCGGCCCGCTCCCGCGCGACCGGCGGGACCGGGCTCGGCCTCGCGATCGTCAAGCACGTCCTCGCGAACCACGGTGGCGAGGTGCGGCTGTGGAGCCGCCCCGGCACCGGATCGACCTTCACCATGCGGCTCCCCGCCACCGGTGCCGCCGCGCCGGCCTCCACCCCGGAGGACCACGCGGCGGAACCGGCCCCCGACCGAGACCCGGCCGGAGCGACCGGCCGAGCTGGAGGATGAGATGACCAGGGTGCTGATCGTCGAGGACGAGGAGTCCTTCGCCGACCCGCTCGCGTTCCTGCTGCGCAAGGAGGGCTTCACCGCCGCTGTCGCCACGACCGGCCAGGAGGCGCTGGAGGAGTTCGACCGCAACGGCGCCGACATCGTGCTGCTCGACCTCATGCTCCCGGGCATGAGCGGCACGGACGTGTGCAAGGCCCTGCGCTCCCGCTCGGCGGTCCCCGTGATCATGGTGACCGCGCGGGACAGCGAGATCGACAAGGTCGTCGGGCTCGAGCTCGGCGCCGACGACTACGTGACCAAGCCCTACTCCGCCCGCGAGCTGATCGCCCGGGTGCGGGCCGTCCTCCGCCGCGGCGGCGAGGGCGGCTCCGCCGACGCCGACGGCGCGGGCGTGCTCGAGGCGGGCCCGGTGCGCATGGACGTCGAGCGGCACGTGGTGTCCGTCGACGGTGCGGACGTCGCGCTGCCGCTCAAGGAGTTCGACCTCCTCGAGTACCTGCTGCGCAACGCCGGCCGGGTGCTCACCCGTGGTCAGCTCATCGACCGGGTGTGGGGTGCGGACTACGTCGGCGACACCAAGACCCTCGACGTCCACGTCAAGCGCCTGCGCGCCAAGGTGGAGAAGGACCCCAGCGCGCCGCAGCACCTCGTCACGGTGCGAGGGTTGGGGTACAAGTTCGAGAGCTGAGGAGGGCTCTGGCGGGCTGTTCACGCAGCTGTGAAGCCTCTGCCATCAGGACTGCCCCTCTCGGTCCGCGTGGAGTCCGTCAGAGGATCACCGCGTGCCACCGAGGTCACTTCGGTCGAGGTCGCCGACCAGGCCGCATCGATGATCTTGCGGGTGCGGTCTTCCGAGTCGGGCACGAGGTGTCCGTAGACCTTCAGGACCATGCTGGCGTCGTCGTGGCGGAGATGCCTGCCACGGCGACGACGGACTCGCCGCCGGCCGGTAGGACGCTCGCGTAGTGATGCCGAAGATCGTGGGTGGTGGTCGATGGGGGGAAAGTGGAGCCTTCTTCGCTGGCGAGCTTCTTCACCGCCACCTTGACGGTGCGCACACCGTAGAAGGCACGGTGGTAGGGGTGCCTGTTGTGGCCGTGGAAGCGCGAACCATCCTCGAGCGGCGGCCACCACGTCGTGCCGCGAGTTGAGTGACCCATGCCTGGACGTCCGAGGGGAGCACGCTTGCCATGCGCCGGCTTCCGAGGAACGTGTTCTCGAACGTGTTCGGTGATGGGCCCTCTCCGCGCCGGGCGGCTGGCCGGCGCACAGCCGTACGGTGAAGCCTTCGGCGCCGGTGGTGAGGGCGATGTCGATGGTCGGGAGCTGGTGGACCAGCCACAGCCCGAGCCCGGCAGCGGCCGCGCCGTCGGGGCGGGGACCAAGCCGGTGAGCGGGTCGGCACACCCGGAGTGTTGCCGTACGCGGGTTCGTGCGTAGTCGGTGCCGGCGGCCAGAAGGAGTACACGCTCGATCAGCGCGATGGGCGGCATCCAGGGCTCAGGGTGGGGCAGGACGGCCAGGATCCGTACGACGTCATCGCGGATTCCTGCATGTAGGTCCTTCAGGAAGTGCCCGGTCTGCGTGCGCGGATGAGCCGGAGGCCGCCGTCCCCCGCCGGCCTGCGTGTTCCCGCACCGGTTCGCCTGCGAACCGCTGGACGGATGCTGCATCATCACAGCTGCGGGAGGGCAGGAGGCGAGCATGGCAGCGGAGCCGTTGGGCCGGTTCCCGGTGGCACGGACGTCGGACTGCGACGAGGCGCAGGAAGCAATGGCTGCGACGTTCCTGCCGTTGCGGATGCGGATGCTCGAACCGCCGGGCCCCGGCGGGGTGGGCATGCGGCTGAACGCGCTGCGGGTCGCGGACGTGACGGTCGCCTACGCCCGCTTCGGTCGCGCCGTGGAGCTCACCACGGCCGAGGCCGAGAACTACCACGTGGACCTGCCGGTCTCCGGCTCGGCCCGCTTCCGTACCGGCCGGCTGGAGCGCGTCGAGGGCGCGCCGCGCCGTGCGGCGGTGTTCATGCCCGGGGAGTCCGCCGGCATCGACTGGAGCGGCGGCTGCGGGCAGTTCTGCCTGATGTTCCCGCGTGCGCTGCTGCAGAGGGAACTGGAGGCCATGCTGGACCGGCCGCTGGCCGAGCCGCTCGCCTTCGCCGAGGCGATGGACCTCGACACCGACACGGGCCGCTCCTGGCTGGACACGCTGTGGCTGGTCGAGCGGCAAGCGCGCTATGCGCACGGCCTGCTCGACCACCCCCTGGCTGCGGCCCACCTGGCGCAGGCCCTCGCCGCCGGGCTGCTGCTCGCCCAACCGCACAACTACACCGACGCCCTCACCGGTCCGCGCCGCCCCGCCGCCCCGCGCGCGGTGCGCGAGGCGGTCGACCTCATCCGCGCCCGTCCCGAGCACCCGTGGACGACCGCGAGTTTGGCCCGCCATGTGGCCGTGAGCGCGCGCAGCCTGCAGGAGGGGTTCGCGCGGTCCTACGGGGTCCCGCCGAGCGTGTATCTGCGGTCGGTGCGGCTGGACTGCGCGCACGCAGAGCTCCTGGGGGCCGACCCGCAGACCACCACGGTCGCCCACGTCGCCGGCCGGTGGGGCTTCCTGTACCTGAGCCGGTTCGCTGCCGCCTACCGCAAGAAGTTCGGCGAGAACCCGTCGGCGACCCTGCGCCACGCGTAGGGCGGCACGGCCACACCCCCGCGCGAATCGCACCAAGCTCTGCGGTGTGCGCGTCGACCTCCCCCGCCCGTTCCTCTTGCATGGAGCCCACAGCGCAGTAGCGGCTGGCCGGCACCTGCCATTCATGGACGTGGGGTCGCTCGACAGCCATCGGTGCGGAAGACCGGGCTCGTCTCAGGGGAAGATTGATGGACACGTCGGACTGCAACGAGCTGATGGACCCGGGCCCACCGATCGCGGCTTGGGTGCGCCACGCCCGCGCCGAGCTGGCACGGCTGGCTGCCGCCGTGGCGGAGGTGGAGACCGCGGTCGCTGCCGCGTTCGAGGCCCGGGCGGCGGTATCGCCGCACCGCTCGGGCGAGCTGTTGGCACACGCGGCTGAGGCGCGGCGGTATGCCGCGCATGAGCGTCGGGTCGTCGCGCGCTACCGACGGCAGACGTGAACCGGCCTGGATCTGGCGGAGGCGCTGAGCTGGCAAGGAGACTGACGAGGTGCCTGCCCCCGAGGAAGTACGACCCGGAGACGATGGCCCGGGCGGTCGACCGGCTGCCCGCCATCCGTCTGGTCGCCGGGATCGTGCCCGGTGTCTTCGCCGGGACGGTGCTCACCCAGGCAGGCAACACCCTGCCTCTGCCCGAGCTCCCCATCGACCCGGTGCTCGGCGCCGGCTCCCCGGCGCTCGCCGAGGTGATCGATCGGCTGGCCGTCGGCGACCGGTACGCGACCTTCCTGTACCCCGCCCGGGATGCCGAGGCCGGCGCACTGCTGCGGGTCACCGCTCTCGACGTCAGCGACGCGACCGCCGACCATCTGCGCGCCGCCGTCCTGCTCTCCCCGGAGCCGGATCTGCACGGCCTGTCCCGCCACGACCTGCAGGTCCTCGGCCTGATCGCGGCGGGCTGGGAGGACGACGAGCGCATCGCCGCCGCCCTGGACAGCACCACCGAGGACGTCGCCGAATCCGCCCGGCGGAGCATGCGGCTGCTGGGCACCCCGTCGCGGACCGGGCTCGCCGTCCGCGCGCTGCGCGAGGGGCTGTTCCTCCCGCCGCGCGCGCCCAGCGCGGCCGGGTGAACGGCCCCGAGCACGGAGGGGCTCGCCGCTCGGCGGGCTCTGAGTCGCCGTCCGCGAAGAGCGCGAGAAGCGGCGCCCGCCGGCTCGGGGCCGACCTGACGGGCCCCCTGTCGGTCACCTCCGGGTTCGTGAGAGGAGCCATCGCGGGGCTGGTGCTCCGCGCGGACGGCGGGAGCGAGGAGCTGCCGGGGCTGGGAGGCCATCCGCTGCTGCGCGCCGGCTCGCCGGCACTGGCCGTCGCCCGCGGTTGATCGAGGGCCGCACGGCAGACGAGATCACCCGCGCTCTGCTCCTCGCCCCACGCACCGGCGCCGCGCACTCCGGCACATCCTCGGCAAGCTGTCGTCCCCGACCCCGACCCTCGCCGCGCTCCGTGCGGAGCGGGACGGCTTCTACGTCCCGCCTCGGATCGGAACTCCACGCCCGCGGCCGAACCGGGCCTCGCACCATGACCCGAACGACTGGACCTGGCCACGACAGGGGTACGTCCATCAGCCGCGCCCCGTGCCTGTGCTTGGAGGCCACGACCACCCGCGCGTAGTCCGCTGATGTCCGCCGGTTTCCGCGCTCCCCCGGCCCCGGTTGTCGCTCTAGCCACTCGCCGTCCGCCGCGAGCCCCGCCCTCCTGACTGGCGGTGGGGAGGTCGGGATCGGCCCTGTGGACATGACCGTGGTCGAGCAGCGCTATCGCGCCGTGTTGGCCGTGGGGCGGGCCGAGCCGAAGGCGCTCGTGGCCGCAGCGTTCGGCGTCTCCCGACAGACCCTGCACACCGGCTGCGCCGCTACGCGGCCGACGGCTGCGACCGTCGAACTGCAGCCCGCCGCTGTAGCCGTTGCCCATGTCGATCGACCAGTCGCCCCCCGGACCCGCCTGTTCGGACTAGGGAGGTGGGCGGGCTGGTGGGCCCAGGACGAGTGGGTCTGGATCAACGAGCAGGCAGCACGTTCTGCTTCCGCGGGCGGGGCGCGGAAGGACCAGGCGCGGCGGCCCCGCGCCGTGACAGGGAGCGTTCAGGCGGGAGGTTGGGTGCCGAACAGCGAGACCTCCTTGGCCGGCGGTCTGCAGCTTTCGACGCGGCGCGAGCGCGACGGGCTGGTCGTGGTGGTGTTGGCCGGCGAGGTGGATCTGCGCAACTGCGCCGAGCTGGAGATGGTGGTGGCCCAGGAGGCCGCCGCCCCGGGCGTCGAGCGGGTGGTGGTGGACCTGACCGAGGTCGGGTTCCTGGCCGTGTGCGGGGTGCGGTGCCTGTCGCGCGCGCAGGCGAAGATCAGGCAGAACGCCGCCAGCATGCTGGTGGCGGTCTCGCCCCAGGCCAAGAGCCTGCGTCGGGAGCTGGAGCTGCTTGGCGATTTCGTCCTGCACGAGGCGGTGCCCGCCGGGCTCAGCCGCATGGGGTGAGGGCGAGCTTGCGTAACAGAGCGGCCCGGAGCAGCTGCTGGAGCTCGACGCGGGCGACCGGTCGGGCCATCGGTGAACTGGGCTGTGGGCCCGGTGGGCCCGTGCTGCGGCGCCGACTCATGCATGCCCGCCGGCGAGAGGGGCCGGAACGTAGAGGCCGTCTCGTTCTGCGCGGACCGCGGCGAGTGTCCTCGTCGGTGCCCCGAGCTTGCCGAGGACGTGTTCCAGATGGGCGGCCACGGTCCGTGGCGCCACCACCAGCGTGCGGGCGATCTCCTGGTTGGAGCACCCCTCGACCAGGAGGCCGAGCACTTCCAGTTCCCGTGGGGTGAGCCCGCGGAGCTCGGTCGCCGGTGACAGCAGGGCCAGACCGGTCAGCCTCGGGGGGGTGTCCTCGGGTGCGGCCAGGGCGGTCACGCGCACGTGTCCGCCGGGGGCGTGGGGGCCACCCATCGGCCAGAGGAACGAGGAGTAGACGTGCCCGTCGCCGATCCGTTCGCGGGCGGCGGCCAGGACGGGGGAGGACGGGGTCAGCAGCTCGTCCGCGGGAAGGCCCGGCAGCGCCTGGCAGCCTTCGTCCGTGCAGAGCACCACGCCGGCGGTGGCCCCACGTACCAGGCGTGCGGCGGTGAGTAGTGAACGCATCGGGTCGATGCCGTGCGCGAGCACCGGCCCGAGCCGTCCGAGCCTGCGGCGCAGGTGCGGGGACGGTGGGCGCCGGTCGCCGGAGAGCAGCGCGAGGAAGCCGACGTGCCGTCCCGATGGTGCGAAAAGGCCGAGGGCCAGCGCTTCGTGGATCCCGGACGGGATCAGGCACTCGGCCCAGGTCCGCAGTTCCTGGGCCGGGTAGGGCAGGTCCGAGGGGCTCAACGGCGGACGTGCCCGGTTGATGCCGGTCGTTTCGATGTCGCGCGCATTCAGCGGGCCGGAGAGGAACTCCACGGTCGGACGATCGAGGTCGACGCTGGCCAGGGAGTGGTAGCCGTGGCCCACCGGGTCGGCGAGCGCCAGCCACGCACCGTCGAACGGGACGAGCCGGCGGAGGACCTCGAGCATGGCCTGCGCGCGCTCGGAGGTGGTGGCGGACGAGGCGGCGGTCTCGGCCAGCAGCAGCTCACCGGCCCGGTGCGAGCACATGTGCCCTCCAAAGGAACTCAGGGGGCCTGGCCCGGCCATCACCGAAACGGCTGCTCGATGGGGGGAGGACACCGCTCGGGTAGTCGATCATCTGGTGGAAGCCGGCATGACTACCACCGGCGCAGTGACCCAAACCCGACGCCGTCGAGACGGCCCGGCGGGGCCGGGCCAGTGCGGTGGTCGTCTGGAGCCGGTCCCAGGAGCACCGCGCCCCCGTCGCAGGCGGCCGGCAGCGCACGGTGGACACCTGCTGCCAGCTCCAGATCCCCCTGGCCCCTAGAACGCGGTCACTCACGCCATGGGGCTGGGCCGACGACCTACACCACGCCCTGGGACACAACTCAAGCCCCGTCCGGGCTCAACTGAGCGTGATCATGACTGTGCCGTTAGCGTCGGAGGAATGACGTCTGCTCATCAGGGTGTCGACGTGCGGCGGCGGGCCGGTTGGCTGCCGGCCGATCAGGAGGACCTGGAGGCCTGGCTGACCGACCACCGCGAGCGGGTGGAGGCCAAGGGCACACGGGCGCCGCTGCACCCGGCGCTCCTCCGGTTCCGGGAGCTGATCGAACGCGACGCGGTCGTGCGCATGTATCTCGAGCGGATGATCGCCGAGGTGCCCCCGGGCAAGCAGTACCGCAAGCGACACCTGCACAGCGTCGACCAGCTGCTGCGTCTGGTCGACGCGGTGCTCACGATGGCGCCGGAGTTCGGCGACGCCAACGTCACCACGCCTCTGGGCGCGATCCTGGACTGGGCGATGGGCACGCCGTCGGGGTTCGCCGCCTTCCGCGACCCGCGGATCAACGCCGCGCTCAGGGACATCCTCGACGCGTGGTCGCAGTTCCTGTGCAGCCCCGAATCGCGCTACGTGCTCAACGACTCGGACACCGGCTGGAAGTGCACCGCCGCCCGGCGGGCGATCGGGATCGAGCAGTTCCGGCACGATCCGGGCGACGAGCACTGGGGCTTCGCCTCGTGGAACGACTTCTTCACCCGGCGCTTCCGCGACGGGCAGCGTCCCGTTGCCGCGCCGGACGACGACAAGGTGATCGTCAGCGCCTGTGAGGCGACCCCGTACAACATCGCCACCGACGTGCAGCGCCGCGACCAGTTCTGGGCCAAGAACGAGCCGTACTCGTTGCAGGACATGCTGGCCGACGACGACTCGGTCGAGCAGTTCGTCGGCGGCACCGTGTACCAGGCGTTCCTGAGTGCCACCGACTACCACCGCTGGCACAGCCCGGTGTCCGGCGCGATCGTGCGGGCCTTCGTCCAGCCCGGCACCTACTACTCCGAGGCCGACTCGCAAGGCGCTGACGCGGTCGAGCCGACCTACTCCCAGGGCTACCTCGCCCACGTGGCCACCCGTGCGGTCATCCTGATCGAGGCCGACGACCCGGTCATCGGACTGGTCGCGTTCGTCCCGATCGGCATGTCGGACGTGTCGTCGTGCCTGCTCGGCCCACACGTGCAGCCCGGCGCGCACGTGACGAAGGGCGACGAGCTCGGCTACTTCCAGTTCGGCGGCTCGACCTACTGCCTGATCTTCCGACCAGGAGTGATCGCCTACTTCGTCCTGGCCGCCCTGCCGCAACCGCACAACCCCGACGCAGCGGCGGTGCAGGTCTGCACGGAGCTCGCCACCGCCCACCCGGCCTGACGAGATCGACCTCCCTTCAGCCTCGCCAGTGACCTGCGCAGTGGGCCGAACGGTGAGGGCCGGGGCCCTGCCCCGATCGCGGGCCCCGGCCGGGACCTCCGCGATCCGCTCCCCAGCGATCACGCGGCCGCGTTCTGCACGGCGCAGGGGCAAGGATGCCCCTCCTACCGGTCATGTGATCCTCAGCCGTGCGTATCCGACGCCGCCCCTTGATCGTTCTGATCGACAGGGGCGGGCGCAGGCCGGCCTCTGTCGAAGGGTTATCGCCCGGGCCGGGACTCGCTCGACCTCGCACAGCCACCGCGGCTCGACTCCTGCAGGACGCGTTCTCGGCCCGGGCACCCGAGACACTGACCAGTCGGGCCGCGGCAGACCCGCGCATTGCGCTGAGAGTCGACCGGGCACGGGTCCCCGATGCCGCTGCTGGCCGGCTACCCACCCGCCGGATCGGGGAGCGCGCCCGGGCCCGGACGTGCTGCGAGCAGACGGGCGTGCTGCGGACGCTTCGCCGGCGCTGAGGAGGTTTCGGTGGGCGAGCACACAGCTGCCGGGTCGACCCGAGTCACATCGAGGCCCGCGGCCGCAGTGCCCATGCCCGGACACATGCGGCCGCTGGTCAGAGACTCAGCTGAGTCGATCGGATCTCCCCAGCTCACTTCTCCCGCGGAGGTTGCGGGAGGCGTGGCCCGAGACACTGGTACGGATGGCCGCGTTGACCCTGGTCGCGGCGACCAGGTACACCCGGGTGGGCGGTGGCCGCTCGGGCTGAGTGGAGGGCGATTGACGACCGAGTCGGACGACGTCGTGCAGCGAGTTCGCGAGGCTCAGGCGCGCGCGCTCGAGCTGAGAGGGAAGCTGGGTCAGCTCGCGCTGCAGCTCGCCGACGCCTATCGCGAAGCAGCCCGGCAGAACGACCGGCTGGCGACCAACCGGCCGCCTCCGACCCAGGCCGATCACCGGGTCGCTGCCAAAAGGTGGCGGGCTCTTGCCGAGACAGCATCCTCGACGGGCTGTACAGCGGAGGACACGGAAACAGCCAGGACCAGGACTCACCTGTGCCCCAGCTGTTCAGAACCGATGCCGTACGAGGTCTTGCTGGAGCTGGCGGTCGGCGCGGCGGCGGCGGCGGAATGCCCTCGATGCGGGGCAGGCGCCGTGCTCGCTCTGCTGCCCGCCGCCACCGGGAGAGCAACGGCGTCGGCCGATCCGGTGTCCGACGCGATCGCCGACGAGGACCTGCGGATCGCCCATGCCCTCAACGACGTCGTGGTGGCGAGGCTCTTCGCGGCAGAGCTGCGTATCAACAGCGCGCTCTGTCTGACGAGGGGCAAGGCCCACGAACGGCTCGTGGAAGCGATCCACGAGGTGGACGAGAGCATTGTCGCGATCCGCGACGTCGCCTTCGGCCTCGGAGGTACCCGCAAGCCGGGCCGGTAGCACCATCCTGCGCCCGGAGCTGCTCAGCGCGGCACCCGCCGGCAGCCGGACTGTTCGGTCGGGCGCTCGGCGTGGCCTGGCCCGGCACCGCCAGGGGATTGCGCGGGCGCCGCCAGGTAACCGGGATCTCGCGGCGATCTTGTGGTCACGCAGGTGGTCGGCACGGCTGGACTCGGCCATCGAGCACCCACGGCTCACGGTGCGCTGTCGGCGCTGTCGGGCGGACCGGAGCGCTGACGATGTGCGGCACGGAGGCCCGGGGACACGGACAAGGGGCCCGCAGTTCGAGGACCGAGGACCGCATCCCGGGCGGCCCGGCTGCGATGAGGTGGCGCCAGGCGCGACAGACCGTGGAGGAGCACAAGGACGAGGAGGAACCATGGACCTCACCACTCGCGCCGTGGTCGTCGGTGTCGACGGCTCGGACACGGCCCTCGCTGCAGTGCGGTGGGCGGCGGCCGAGGCCGAACGGCGAGGTGCGCCCCTGCGGATCGTTGCGGCGGTGGTATGGCGGACGTACCGTCCGCGCGTGCTGGCGCTCGCCGCCGAGTACGAGCGGCAGGTCCTCACCCGCGGCGCCGAGCAGGACCTGCAGGCCGCAGCCGAGGTGGCCCGGCAGGTCACGCCAGAGCTGGTGGTGACGACCGAGGTCCGCGGCGGCGGAGCCCCGGCAGTGCTCCGGGAGGAGTCGGGCACAGCCCTGTTGGTCGTCGTCGGCTCCCGCGGTCGCGGTGGCTTCCCCGGGCTGCTGCTCGGTTCGGTGGCCGTAGCGGTGGCCGCGCAGGCAGTGGCGCCGGTGGTCGTCGTCCGCGGCGAGGGCGCCTCGCCCGACGCGGCCGCCCCGATCGTGGTCGGGGTCGAGGACGGTCCGGACGGCAAGGCCGCACTCCGGTTCGCCTTCGACGAGGCTGCGCGCAGGCGCGCCCCCCTGGTCGCGGTGCGCGCCTGGGGCGATCCGGTCCACGATCTCTACCGGGTCAGCTTCGTCGACTGGAACGCGGTCGAGACCGGCGAGCGCCAGTTGCTCGACGAGTGCCTGGCGACTTGGCCCGCCGAGTACCCCGAGGTGTCTGTTGAGCGGATCCTGCTCCACGACACCCCGGCGGCCGCCCTGGTCGCGCGGTCACGCGGCGCCGGGCTGGTGGTCGTCGGGTCACGCGGGCGCGGCACGGTGCGCGGCGCGCTGCTGGGATCGGTGAGCCAGGCCGTACTGCACCACGCTGCTGCCCCGGTCGCCGTCGTGGGACCCGAGGCCGGCGGCCAACGGAGCAGTAGCCCACGAGAGAGGGATGAGGGACCGGCGGGCTGACCTGACCGTTCACCGGTCCAGTTCGGCCTCGGCTGCAGGTGACCACCGGCCCACGTGTCAGGCGTCCCGGCTCTCACTCTGGCCGGGTGGTCCGGCCAGCAGCGATGTGATGTCCCCACGGACCGTCGATCGGCTGCTGGCTGGGCTCGGCCTACTCGTCTGAACGGGCGCTTCCTGGTCGGCTGTGGGCGGGGAAGGGTGGCGGGTGGACGGCTGCCTCGTCGAGGAGGGCACCCATGACGCTCTACACCGACATCCCGACCCGCTCCGAGATCGACGCGCTCTGGCAGGTCGACGCGCCGGCCGCCGTCTCGATCTACCTGGAGACCGCGCCCGAGTCGGCGGGTGAGGCGGAGCGGATCGCCTACAAGAACGGGGTCCGGGAGGCGCTGGCCCAGCTGGGGGAGGTGGACAAGGAGGAGCACACGGCGCTGGAGGAGCAGCTCGCCGTGCTGGAGGACGAGGACGCCGAGGACTTCTGGCGCCACCAGGCCCGCAGCCTGGCCGTGTTCGCCACTGCGACCTCGCTGCGCAGCTTCCGGTTGCCGAACCGGCTCACCCCGGTCGCCGTCGGCGGGACCCGGTTCTTCGTCAAGCCGCTGTTGCGCGCGGTGACCTTCCCGCAGACCGCGTTCGTGCTGGCGCTGGCCCAGGGCTCGGTCCGGCTACTGGAGACCGTGCCGGACGCCGCCCCGCGCGAGGTGCGGGTGCCGGACATGCCCACCGACGTGGCCAGCGCGGTCGGCAAGTCGTCGATCAAGGACCGCGCACCGATCCGCCGGGTGCAGGGCGCGGAGGGGCAGAAGCTGCGGATGGCGCAGTTCTCCCGGCTGGTCGACGCCGCGCTGCGCACGGTGTTGCCCGGGCATGGCGTGCCGCTGGTCCTCGCCGCGACCGAGCCGCTCGACAGCATCTTCCGCGCCCACTGCCGGTATCCGGACCTGGTGCCGCACAGCGTGCCCGGCAACCCGGAGGGCCGCGGTGACGGGGAATTGGTCGCCGAGGCCCGCACGATCCTCGACGGCTGGTACGCCGACCGACTGGAGCAGGAGAAGCGGACCTTCGCCGACCGCTCCCAGCAGGGCCGCACGTCGACCGACGTCGCCGAGCTGGCCCGCTTCGCCACGCGCGGAGCCGTCGACACGCTCTTCGTCGACATCGACGCGCGCGTCCCCGGGGAGGTCGACGAGCTCGGCGAGGTGGCCTTTGCAGCCGCGGACACCGGCTACTCGGGCGGTGTCGTGGGCGAGATCGCCCGTCGCGCCTGGCTCTCCGGTGCCCGGCTGCTGGCCGTCCGGCACGAGGACGTGCCCGGGGGCGGGGACGTCGCCGGGGTGCTCCGGTACGCCCCGCCGGCCTGAGTGTCGGGCTGCATCGAGTCGTGGGGAGGAGCGCGATCGGCGACCGGAGCCCGGCAAGCGGAGGAAGCGGACGGCCCGGTCGCGGCGCTCGGACTTCAGCGGCAGGAGCGCCTGGCGCGGTACGAGGTCAACGTGTTGATCGACAACGGCGACGTGGTCGGCGCCCCGGTCGTCGTCGAGCGGAACCCCACCTACTTCAACCTGGCCGGCCGGCAGGACCACCGGGCCATGCTGGGGACGATGGTGACCGACTTCCGGCAGATCAAGCCGGGCGCACTGCATCGCGCCAACGGTGGCTTCCTCGTTCTGCATGCGCTCGACGTCATGCGCAGCCCCGTCGCGTGGGAGGGGTTGGAGCGCGCCCTGATGTCCGGCGAGGTGCGGATCGAGAACCCGGGCGAGCAGGTGGCGCCGACAGCGTGGCCGCGGCCGGAGCCGATTCCGCTCGACCTGAAGGTGATCCTCATCGGGCCGGCCGCACTGTACGACGTTCTGCATCAAGCCGATGTGGACTTCCCGGAGTTGTTCGGGGTGAAGGCGGAGTTCGCCCCGGACATGGACTGGAGCGAGGCGAATCTCGCGAGCTACTCCGCGTTCCTGAGTCGGATCGTCCAGGACCGCGATTTGCGCCACTTCGACCGCTCGGCCGTCGCCCGGATCGTGGAGCACGGAGCGCGGCTGCGTGATCACCAGCGGAAGCTGACCGCGCGCTTCCTCGATATCGCCAGGCTCGCGGTCGAGTCGGGCCATTGGGCGGGCGCGGCGGGGCACGATGTTGTGCTGGCAGAAGATGTGGATGTGGCGATCTCCAAGCAGGAGCAGCGGCGCAACCTGGTCGAGGAGCGGAGTCGAGAGGTCATCCTCGACGGAACCATCATGATCGACACCGAGGGCGCGCAGGTGGGGCAGGTCAACGGGCTGGCGGTGCTCGGCGTCGGGGACCACAGCTTCGGGCGGCCGACACGGGTGACCGCACGGGTCTCGGTCGGGCTGGGGACGGTGCAGAGCATCGAGCGGGAGATCGAGAAATCGGGTCCGATCCACTCGAAAGGATTCCTGATCCTGACCGGCTACCTGCAAGCGCAGTACGCGCAGCACTGGCCGCTCTCGTTGGGGGCGACGATCACCTTCGAGCAGTCCTACGGCGGCATCGACGGCGACTCGGCGTCGACGACCGAGCTCTACGCCTTGCTGTCGGCCCTCTCCGACCTGCCGCTGCACCAGGGGCTCGCCGTGACGGGCGCGGTGAACCAGCACGGCGAGGTGCAGGCGGTCGGGGGCGTGACACGCAAGATCGAAGGATTCTTCGATGTCTGCTGCGAACGGGGACTGACCGGCGGGCAAGGCGTGCTCGTGCCGACGTCGAACGTCAAGCACCTGATGCTGCGGGAGGAGGTGGTCGAGGCGGTCCGCGCCGGCCGGTTCCACGTCTGGGCGGTCAGCCACATCGACGAGGGGATCGAGTTGTTGACCGGGCGGCCGGCCGGCGAACGGGCTGCTGGGTACGTTCCTGGCGTCGGCCTTCGCCCGGTCCGACCTGCCGCCGGAACTCGAGACGAAGGTCCTCTTCGACCAGGTCGACTTCGTGACCAATCGCGAGCTGAGCAGCGTGCTCGGTGCGACCTCGGCGACACCGGAGCAGGTGGCGAGAGCGGTGGCGATCAACGAGGACGCCCGGCTACGCGCGTTGCAGGCGTCGTTCCTGCTCGTGGCGGGCATCTCGCTGTTGTCGGTCTTCCCGGCCGCGAGGCTGCCGAAGTACGTCCCGGGCGAGTTGTCAGCCGAGGACATCGTGAGTGAGGCGAACGGCTCCAGGACGCTCTAGCGCCCGGCTTCGGTTCTTGCCGATCCAGCAGATGAACCCCGCGGCGGTACAAGGACCGAGCATGTCGCGGCCACGCGTATCGACAGGCGCGGCGAGCCCAACCAGCAGGAGACGCCGGCGTATCGCCGGCGCGGTGCAGCCACGGCCGGGACAAAGGTCCCCAAGGGTCGACGACCGACGGCCTCGTTCCCGGCGACCCTCGGATGGAGCGAGGTACCGCCGGTCCGACGGACCGTGGAGGGCCAGAAGGACGAGGAGGAACCATGAGCGTCACCGCCCGCACCGCAGTCGTCGTCGGTGTCGACGGATCGGATACAGCGCTGTCGGCTGTCCGCTGGGCGGCCGCCGAGGCCGAGCAGCGAGGCGCACCCTTGCGGCTCGTCGCGGCCGTGGCCTGGAGGACGACCTATCATCCGCGCCTGCCGGCGCTCGCCGCCGAGCACGAGCGGCAGGCCCTCACCCGGGGCGCCGAGCAGGAGCTGCAGGCCGCAGCCGAGGTGGCCCGGCTGACCGCGCCGGAGCTCGCGGTCACGACCGAGGTCCTCGGCGGGCAGGCCTCGGCGGTGCTGCGCGACGAGTCCGCCACGGCCCAGTTGGTCGTCGTCGGTTCCCGCGGCCGTGGTGGCTTCACCGGGCTGCTGCTCGGGTCGGTCTCCATCGCCGTGGCCGCGCAAGCGGTCGCGCCGGTGGTCGTCGTCCGCGGCGAAACCGCCCCGCACGACTCGGCCGCCCCCATCGTCGTCGGGGTCGACGACAGCCCGCACGGCACGGCCGCGCTCGGGTTCGCCTTCGCCGAGGCCGCCCGCAAGCGGGCGCCCCTGGTCGCCATACGCGCCTGGGGCGACCCGGTCAACGACCCCTACCTCGCAGGCATCATCGACTGGAACGCGGTCGAGTCCGACGAGCGCCACGTGCTCGACGAGTGCCTCGCAGCTTGGACCGGCCGATACCCCGAGGTGACCGTCGAGCGGGTCGTGCTACGCGACCCCCCGGCCGCCGCCCTGGTGGCGCGGTCGCACAACGCCGGGCTGGTCGTCGTCGGGTCACGCGGGCGCGGCACGCTGCGCGGCGCGCTACTGGGATCGGTGAGCCAGGCCGTGCTGCCCCACGCCGCCGCCCCGGTCGCCATCGTGCGACCCGAGGCCGGCGACCGGCCGGAGCAGTAATTCAGGAGAAGTATCCCCCCCGAGGAACGAGCGCGATCAGCGCCTGTACGGCGTCGATGATCACGCCCTTCGCTGGGCACAAGTAGCGAGGCGGCTCGTCCACAGCCGACGCCTGCCGACGATGTCCCGCCCGATTTCGGGCCTGCAACGCCGGAAGCCGACGCCGCCGCCACGGCGAGCGGCCCGGCCGGCCGCGACGACCCGCTCGAGCTCACGGGTCCTCGGCCGGAGCATGCCGGGTCGCCCGACCCGACCCGAGCCAGGCCGCAGCCCAGCGGGCGTCCGGGTCGAGATCGACCAGCAGGCACTTGGCGAACAGTGTCAGCGGCACCGCCAGTACCGCCCCGGCCGGCCCCGTGAGCCACGCCCAGAACACCAGCGACACGAGCACGACCGTGACCGACAGATCAACTGCGTCACCGACGTAGTAGGGCTGCACCAGCGAGGTGAGGATGAAGTTCACCACCAGGAAAACCGCCAGTACGACGAGCAGCAGGGCCCGGGGCCCGCTGACGGAGAGGTGGAGCGGCTCGTCACCCGCTCCCGGCGGGCAGCGTGATCCCGGCAGGACGGACACTCCCCGGGTCCGCCACACCGTCGTCCTGCGCACCGCGTGCCGACCGTCGCCGGAGCCGGACGGACGCCGATCGTCGCAATTCCTGCGGGCCTCCGGCTCCGCCGGGGTATCGGGCGCGAACCGGGTAGGCGCGCCCGGGTGCCCGGGGAGGCTCCCGCACCTCCGGCGGCGAAGGGAGAGCCGTGATGCGGTCGGCGGCAGGCGTGACCAGGAACCGGGCGCGGTCCGGGGTCCTCGCGGACCGGGGCGGAGGTGGGCCGTGTCGGTGACGACCACGCGCCCGGCCGGCCCGCCGGTCGTCCGGCACCGGGGCGACTCGAACCTCGCCGACGTCGTCGATCTCATCCTGGACCGGGGCATGGTGATCGACGTGTTCGTGCGGGTCTCCCTGCTCGGGCTCGAGATTCTCACGCTCGACATCCGGATCGTCGTGGCGAGCGTCGACACGTTCCTGCAGTACGCGGAGGCGACCGACAGGCTGTACCTGTACGGCACGACGCGGGCGGAGCGTCTGCCCGCCGCCGCCGGCGCCGGACACTCAGCCGGACACGACGCCGAGGACGAGGGGTGAGCGCTATGGCCGACGAGGAGAGCCCGCCGACGCCGCGCCGTCGGCGGGGCGCCCGGGCGAGGTCCGCGGGTACCGAGGAGAAGGCCGCGCCGGCGGGGACCCGGACGGCCGCGGACGAGGAACCGGCCGACGACGGCGCCGGGGAGCAGGCCGCGGAGACCGCGAGCCAGGAGAAGACCGGTGAACCGGACGGCGCGGACCGGGAGGAGCGCACCGACGGGTCCGGGGGCGGCCGGCCGGGCGGGTCGATCGTCAGGGTGGCGCGCCGGGCGGCCGAGCACGTCGGCGTGCTGACCGGCCGGCACCCGGAGACCGTGGTCTCGGTCGAGCCGCGGGACGGCGACTGGTGCGTCGGGGTCGAGGTCGTCGAGACGCACCGCATCCCGGACTCGGCGGACATCCTGGCGATCTACGAGGTGCTCGTCCGGCCGGACGGCGACCTGTTGTCCTACCGGCGGGTCCGCCGCTACACGCGCGGTCAGGTGGACCGGCCGTGGCGGTGACCGCCGCGACGCCCTCCCGATCGGCGGGCCTGGTCACGCTGCGGGTACGGGGCGGGCACGGGCCGGTAACCTGATCGCGTGCGACTGGGTGTGCTCGACGTCGGCTCCAACACCGTCCACCTGCTCGTGGTGGACGCCCGGCGGGGCGGCCACCCGACTCCCGCGACCTCGCAGAAGGCCGAACTGCGGCTGGCGGAGCACCTGGAGCCCGACGGTTCGCTGAGCAGGTTCGGCGTCGACTCCCTGATCGCCGCCGTGCACACCGCGCGCGACTCCGCCACCGAACTGGGCTGCGACGACCTGCTGGCCTTCGCCACGTCCGCGCTGCGCGACGCCACGAACTCGGCCGCGGTCCTCGCGAAGGTGCGCGCCGACACCGGCGTCGCGCTCGAGGTGCTGCCCGGGGAGGACGAGGCGCGCTACACCTTCCTCGCCGTGCGCCGCTGGTACGGCTGGTCGGCCGGGCGGCTGCTGTGCCTGGACATCGGCGGGGGTTCGCTCGAGCTCGCGGCCGGCCGGGACGAGCACCCGGCCGCGGCCGCGTCGTTGCCGCTCGGGGCGGGCCGGCTGACCCGCGAGTGGTTCACCGGCGACCCGCCGTCGCGCCGGGAGATCGAGGCGCTCCGGGAGAAGGTCGACGCCGACCTCGCCCCGGTCGCGCGCGAGCTGCGCAGGCTGGGAGAGCCCGACCTCGTCGTCGGCACCTCGAAGACCTTCCGCTCGCTGGCCCGGCTGACGGGCGCGGCGCCGTCCGGCGCGGGCATGCGGGCCCGGCGGGTGCTGACCCACGCGGGCCTGCGCCAGCTCGGGTCGTTCATCAGCCGCATGTCGTCCGGCGACCTCGCCGAGCTGGAGGGCGTGAGCCCGAGCCGGGCGCACCAGCTCGTCGCGGGCGCGGTCGTCGCGGAGGGCGCGATGCGGGCCCTCAAGGTCACGGAACTCGACATCTGCCCCTGGGCGTTGCGTGAGGGAGTGATCCTCCGACGGCTCGACACCCTCGACGGGTCGACCAGGGACGACCGCTCGGCGCAGGACGCGCCCGCATCACTTGGACGCTTGACGTCGTAAGGGGCACGGTGTAGCGGATGAGTTCAGAGACCGACCAGCCGAGACAGCGCACGGTCGCCGAGCTGCTCGCCGAGAACGGCGGGACGGCGGCGGCCGGGCGGCGTCGACGGCGCCGGGAGGCCGACGACCCGGGCGCCGAGCCGGTCGGCGGTCCTCCCGCCGCGGAGGGCCCGGGCGTTCCCGGCCGGCACGGCGGCACGCCCGCGTGGCGCCCCGAACCGACCCCCGAGGCGGCTTCCGAGTCGTGGCGCGGCGGCGGTGCCCCGCCGTCGACCGGCCCCTGGGAGCGCGGGCGGCACGGCGGCCCGCGCCTCGAGCGCGAGACCGAGGACGAGTCCGGCGAGGAGCGCGGCGCCGGCGTCGGCCCGGGTGCCCCGGGTCCGGGTTCCGCACCGGGTGGTTTCGGACCTCGCGGCTTCGACCGGCCGACCGACGACGCCCCGCCGAACGGCTTCGTCCGCAACGGTGGCGCGCAGAACGGGTTCGGACCGGGGCCGCAGGCGGGGCCGCAGCGCCCCGGACCGACCGGCTTCGGCCCGACCGGCACCGGCCAGAACGGCACCGGCCAGAACGGGCCCGCGCAGCCGCGCGCCTGGCGCAACGGCATGGGCCGGAGCGGCGCCGCCCAGCACGGCGCCGGTCCGAACGGCACCGGTCCGAACGGCCCGAACGGCACGGCGCAGAACGGTGCGAGCGCCCTCCAGGACCGCCCGGGCGCCCCGGGGCAGAACGAGCCGTCGCCCGCCGGGCCGTTCGACCGCTTCCCCCACCGCCCGGAGCCGTCGGCCCCGGGCGCCCGGGCCGCCGCGCCGAGCAGCCCGCCCACGGAGGCCGTGCGCACGCCGGAGCGGTCCCCCTGGGCCCCGAACGGCCGGCCCGCCCGGCCGGGCGGGCCCGGCACCGAGCAGCTCGGCCGCGTCCGCGCGCCGCAGGACGAGCCGCTGACCGCCCCGTTCGGGTCGGTGTACGCCGGTCCGCCGACGCAGCTCGGCGGCCGCCCCGTCGACGAGGACGACGCGGGCCCGCCCACCCAGTTCGGGGCCCCGGCCCTCGACGACGACGAGGACGACGCCGGACCGCCGACCCAGCTGGGCGCGCCCGCGCTCGACGACGAGGACGACGAGGACGACGACACCTACCAGGCCCCGGCGGGCCTCGGCCGGCGCGCGCCCGTCGACGTCGAGGAGGACGAGGACGACGAGGAGGACGAGGGCACGCCGCAGGGCTGGGCCGTCGTCATCGGCCAGTGGATCGCGGGCGCCCTGGTCGGCGCCGCCGTGTGGGTCGGCTTCCGCTACCTGTGGTTCAACCTGCCGGTGGTCGCGCTGGCCGCCGCGGTGATCATCACGGTCGGCCTGGTGCTCGGCGTCCGCGCGCTGCTGCGCAACGACGACCTGCGCACCACCGCCTTCGCCGTGGGCGTGGGCCTGCTGTTGACCGTCTCGCCCGCGATCCTGGTACTCCTGGAACGGTGACCTCCCCGCCGGTCGCCCTGTCCACCGCCTCGGTCTACCCGGAGCCCGCCGCGGCGGCGTTCGAGCTGGCCGCCGAGCTGGGGTACGACGGCGTCGAGCTGATGGTCTGGACCGACCCGGTGTCGCAGGACGTGCGGGCCGTCGAGCGGCTCGCGGAGCGCCACGGGGTGCCGGTGATGGCCGTGCACGCGCCCTGCCTGGCCGTCACGCAGCGGGTGTGGGGCTCGGACCCGGTCACCCGGATCCGCCGGTCCGTGGCGGCGGCGGAGCGGTTGGGGGCGCGCACCGTCGTGCTGCACCCGCCCTTCCGCTGGCAGCGCCGCTACGCCGCGGTGTTCGCCGACGAGGTGGCCCGGGCGGGGGAGCGGGCGGGCGTGCGGCTCGCCGTCGAGAACATGTTCCCGGTGTCGCGGGGGCGGATCCGCACCGTGCCCTACGCGCCCGGCTTCGACCCGACGGACGTCGGTCACCGCCATTACACGCTCGATCTCTCGCACACGGCCGCGGCCGGGTCCGACGCGCTGGCGATGCTCGACCGGATGGGCGACGGGCTGGTCCACCTGCACCTCACGGACGGGTCCGGCGCCCCGCGCGACGAGCACCTGGTCCCCGGGCGCGGTACCCAGCCCTGCGCGGAGGTGTGCGAGCGGTTGGCGACGGGCCGGTTCGCGCGCGAGGGCGTGGTGGTCCTCGAAGTGAGCACCCGGCGCTGCCGGAACCGCGAGCAGCGCACGGCGCTGCTGGCCGAGGCCCTCGTCTACGCGCGCCTGCACCTGGGCGCGCCGGTCCCTCCGGTGCTGACCATCCCCGAGCAGGCGCCCCTGCCCGAGCCGGCGCCGCAGCGGTAGTCGCACGAGCGGCACGCCTCACACCGCCGGAGCCCGCGCGGCGTGATACGACCGTCTCATGGCTCCCACCGATGTGACCGTCGATCGGCCCTTCGCGGCGTCCACCGTGCTGACCGACGAGGGCGGGGGCCGCTTCACCGCGGAGCTCGGCACGCTCTTCTCGATCGGTGGCAAGGCCCACGGCGGCCTGCTGATGGTCCTGCTGACCAAGGCCGCGCTGGCCCGGCTCACCGCGGAGCACGGCGGCGACACCGAGCTCGATCCCGTGGTCGTCGGCACGGAGTTCCTGCGCGCCCCCGAGCTGGGCACCGTGGAGCTGGAGACCGACGTGCTGAAGCTGGGCCGGCAGGCGTCGGTCGCCGCGGCGCGGATGACCCAGAACGGTCGGCTGCTGTTGTCCGCCACGGTCACGGCGGGGGCACTGCCCGACGCCGAGCCGAGCTGGCTGGCGGAGT
>NZ_JAJSOK010000073.1 GCF_021283305.1 Pseudonocardia kujensis | reverse complement strand
CGAGGGCGACCGCGTACGGGATCTCCTCGCCGGGTCGCCCGTCGAAGGGCATCTCCACGAGGCAGCGGGCGTAGAGGGTGCCGCCCCCGCTTGCGTCGATCCAGGACAGCTCCGACGACCAGCAGCTCGGGCACCACCGCCGCGGGAAGAAGAACGGTTCTCGGCAGGCAGCGCAGAACGGGAGGCTCAGGCGCCCCTCGGCGAGGCTCTGCCAGAACGGCTCCGACACCGCCGACATCGCGCAGTCGGTGGGTGCCACTGGAACGTGATCGTGTACGGACATCGCTCGCCTCACTCCCGTCCCAGGACCATGACGCCGTTCATGCCGAAGTAGCCGCCTGCCCCGGCGACCATGACGAACCGCGGATCGGGCAGCTGCCGGGCCCCCGCCTGACCTCGGAGCTGGCGCACGGCCTCGGTCACGTGGAGCATGCCGGCCACGTGCCCCTGGGATAGGTGACCACCATTGGTGTTCACGGGACAGCGGGCGCCGATCTCCAGGTTGCCCTCGAGGGCGTAGTCCCCACCCGTCCCGCGCTTACAGAAGCCCAGTTCTTCCAGGAAGACGATCACCGAGATCGTGAAGGCATCGTGGACCTGGAGCAGATCGATGTCGGACAGACGAAGGCCCGCCTGGGCGAGGGCCCGCGCGCCGACCTCCTCTATCTGCAGCTCGGCGATGCCCGGAAACTGACCGATGTTGCGGTGCGACGAGTTCATCGCCGACGAACGGACTCTGACCGGCACCGCGCCGAGCTCGCGGGCGACGTCGGCCGACGCCACGATGACCGCGCCCCCGCCGTCGACGATCACCGACGAGTCCAGCAACTTGATCGGCGACGCGATCGGCCGCGACGACAGGTAGTCGTCCATCGTCATCGGCCCGCGCATCACAGCGTTCTCGGTCAACGCGGCGTGCCGACGAGCGGCCATGGCCACCGCACCGAACCCTTCGGGCGAAGTGCCGTGCTCGGCCATGTGACGCGCCATCACCAGCGCGTACGGAACCACGGAGCCGACCAGCCCGAACGGGGCCTCGAACTCCAGGTCGTCGGCCGCCATGGTCCAACCTCGGCCTTGCTTGGTCCGCCCGGTCGCCGCCGCCTCGCCGAACGTGCAGGCGACCAGCGAGCACTCACCCCGTTCGATCGCCGCGACGGCATTGTTGATCATGTGGATCGGGGAGAGGATACCGCCGACGTCGATCGTGCCCTGCCGCTGGAGTCGGATCCCGAGGTACTCGTTGAGACTCGCCGAGAACATCGGGAACGGCCGGGAGTAGGGCCCGAGGTCGAACAGGCCGTCCAGGTCACCCACCGAGATGCCCGCGTCCGCACAGGCGTTGATCACGGCCTCGGCCTGCAGGTCCACCGCGGTGCGGCCCGGTTGCCTGCCCACCGCGGTCTCCCCGATCCCCACGATCGCATGGCTCATGACGCGCTCCTCTCCCCGTCCGCGCCGGCGCTCCGGCGGGCCCGGTCGATCAGGTCGGCCATTGCGGTCTTGCCCGCGGCGGTCTTCGGCAGCGCGTCCAGCAGGATCACCTGCCGCGGCGTCTGATAGCCGGCCATGCGTTCGCGGACCCAGCGCACGACCTCGTCCGGGGTGAGCCCGGGATCATCCGACACGACCGCGGCGACCACCCGTTCGTCGTAGCGCGGATCGGGCACCCCGAAGACCGCGCAGTCCCGGATGGCTGGGTGCTCGCCGAGGCGGGCGGCGACCTCGCGCGGGTACACGTTGACCCCGCCGGTCCGGATCATCTCCTTGAGCCTGCCGACGATGTGCAGCATGCCGTCCTCGTCGAGCCGGCCCAGATCGCCGGTGTGCAGCCAGCCGCCCCGGAACGCCGCCGCTGTGGCCTCCGGGTCGTCCAGGTACCCGTCCATGACCGAGTGGGAGCGCACGCAGATCTCGCCCACGTCCCCGCGGGGGACCTCCACGCCCTCCGGGTCCTGGACGGAGAGAACGACACCGGGTACGGGGGTGCCCACGGTCGCGAGGTGCTGCTCGCACACCTCCGGACGCGCGCTGGCGATGAAGGCGCTGTTCTCGGTCTGCCCGTAGATGTGCTCGATCGTCATGTCAGGTGCCCCGCGGCCACGGATCCGCTCCACGACCGGAAGCACCGAAGCGTTCGGGTCGTAGCTGGCGAAGACCACGGTGCGCAACGAGGACAGGTCGGCCTGCTCGAAGCCGTCGGCCTCCACCATGGCCTGCAGCATGAGCGGGACGGCGAAGAAGGAATGGCACCGATGGCGCTCGATGAGCCGGAGTGCAGCAGCTGCGTCGAATCGTCGCGTCATGAGTATGGAGCCGCCGAGCAGCATGTACTGGCGCATCATCGACCAGGTCCCGCCGTGGTAGGGCGCCTGGTACACGAAGAGCCGCTCGTCGGGGCGCACCCCTGTGGCCAGCGCCCCGGCGAACGAGTCGACCATGGTCGCGCGCTGACTCAGCACCGCGGCCTTCGGCACGCCGGTGGTCCCGCTGGTGAAGATGATGAGGTGCGGGTCGTCGAGCTCGGCATCGGACTCGGGCGGCGTCCCGCCCTCGGCGGTGAGCGCAGACCCCCACACCGCCGTCCCGCCGCCGAGCACCTCCACCCCGGGGGCCGCTTCCACGAGATCGCCGTGCTGCCGGCCGACCAGGACCAGCCCCGCTCCCGTCCGCTCGATGAACGACCGCACCGACGTCGGATGCAGGCTGGTGTTCAACGGCACGAGCACCGCACCGACGCGCGCGGTGGCGTAGTAGACAGCCACGTAGTCGATGCCCATCGAGTCCGCGATGGCGACCACGTCGCCACGGCGGACACCGTGTGCGGCCAGGCCTGCTGCCATCCGGCCGGCGTGCGCGACGAACTCGCTCCACGTGGCCGAGCGTTCGTCGTCGATCAACGCGATCTGGTCGCCGCGGTAGCGCGCGTGCGACTGCACGACGTCCCACAGAGCGAGCCCCGCCCGGGGCGACCGGACGCCCCCGCCCGTCCTCTCCCGGATGTCGACCATGCGTGTCAACGGCCCAGCGCGACGACGGTGATCATCGGGTTGTGGTACTCGACCCACCGCGAGATCAAGCCATCCTCGAAGAAGAACAGGCCGACGTACTCGTTCTTGTACGGACGGCCGGTCCGCTCGCGGATCGCGTCGGTGGCGTAGATGACCGCCAGCCCGTCCGACTCGAGCTCCCAGCTCTGCGACGCGGAGATCGAGAAGGGTACGAAGTTGGTGTAGGTCCAGGTCAGTAGAGCGCGGAGTTCCTCCGGCGTGCGGCATTTGCGCGTCATCCCCGGGGCCTGCCAGGGAACCTCCATCTTGAGGTCCGCGGTGAACGCAGCGACGCACTCGTCGATCCGCCCGTTGCTGAAGTCATCGAAGAGCCGGTCGACGAACTCCCGGCGGATCTTCCCGTTCTCCGTCGTGGAGCCAGGAAGATCGATGTCGCTCGACAGTGCCATGGTCGTCCTTTCTCTGCCTCTGCTGAGTCTTCGGGCCCTGCCCGGTGCACGTCACCCTCCACCTGGCGCCACCCCACGAGGAGGGTCGAGCCAGGCGGCGACCGCGCCGTGACGGGCGGGGCGCTCCGGTGGTCGCAGGCCGATCCCGGCCTGTGCCGAGCGGGTCCGTTCAGGCCGAGCCGAAGTACGCCTCGCGGAGAACGGCGTCGTGCGCGGTGACGGAGTGCACGAGTTCGCCTCGCCGCAGCACGTGCAGGGCCGAGCAGAACTCGTCGAGCAGTGCGGCGTTCTGATCCACCAGGAGCAGACCGAGTCCGTGCTCGCGGGCCTGCGCGACGAGCAGCTCGAGGATGCTCCTGGTCATCGCCGGGGAAAGACCCAGGCTCAGTTCGTCGGTGAGCAGGAACGTCGGCCGGGCGGCGAGGCCGCGGGCGATGGCGAGCATCTGCTGCTCGCCGCCACTGAGCAGGCCCGCCGTGGTGTCCGCCAGGGGTTGGAGGCGAGGGAACAGCTCGAGGATGCGGGTCTCGTCCGGGGCACGCAGCCGGTGCCCAGCGCCCAGCGCGCCCACGGCGATGTTCTGCCTCACCGTGAGGCCGCCGAAGATCCCGCGGCCCTCCGGCACGTAGCTCACCCCGGCGGCGACGATCCGGTCCGGACGGCCCGCGTACCGGACGCCGTCCACCTCGATCGACCCGGCCGACGGCACGATCAGCCCGCAGATCGCCCGTAGGGTCGTACTCTTTCCCGAACCGTTGGGCCCCACGAGACCGATGACGTCCCCCGGCTCGACCTCGAGGTCGACGTTCCGCAGCACGCTCGCTGCACCGAAGCGCACGGACAGGTCTCGGACGGAGAGTCGCTCAGGCACGTGAGGCTCCGATGTAGGTCTCGACGACGCGTTCGTGGCGCAGGACCTCGTCCGGCGGCCCCTCCGCGAGAGTGCGGCCGAACTCGAGCACGACGAGCCGGTCGACAATGCCGCGGAGGAACTCGATGTGGTGGGCGACGACGACGATCGTGACCCCGGAGTCGCGCACGGAGCGCAACGCGGTCGCCATCGCGTGCATCTCCGTCTCGTCGAGACCGGCTGTGGGCTCATCGAGCAAGATCACTGCCGGTCGACTCGCGATGGCACGGGCCACGTCCACCGTCTTCTGCTCCGCCAGGGGAAGCTCCGCCGCGAGTACCGTGCGGCGGGACTGGGGAAAGCCGAGAAGATCCAGCGCAGCGTTCGCTCTGCGGCGGGAGACCTGCGCGTCGCGGCGGGAGGCGCGGGTGGGCAGAAGCCCGCCCAGGCTCCCTGCGGACACGCCTGAGCTTGCCCCGACGCTCACGTTCTCCACGACGGTCAGGTCGCCGATCAGCGAAGGATGCTGGAAGGTCCGGGTCAGGCCGGCTCGCCGGATCGCGCGGGCGTCCTGCCCGCTGAGCAGCCGGCCGTCCAGCAGGATCCGACCGGAGTGCGGCTGCACGCCGGAGATGCAGTTCAGCAGCGTCGTCTTCCCCGCGCCGTTCGGACCGATGATGCCGAGGATCTCCCCCGGCGCCGCACGCAGGAAGACATCGGAGACCGCCTTGACGCCTCCGAACGCCACCGAGACGTCCTCGACGACGAGCTCTCCTGGGTGAGCGTGGTCGTCGTCGTCGCTCGCGGGCTCGGGCGGAGGACCCTCCGTGGCGGCCACGACCGCCCGACCGCCCTCTCGTTTGACGGGTCCGAGCCACCCGACGAGGCGTTCCGCGAACCCGTAGACGCCTTCGGGGAACAGGATGAGCGCAAGCAGGATGGCAACCGGGAAGGTTGCGCTGAGCAGGCCGGCGTCGCCGAGTGTCGACTGGTTGACCACCGCATAGAACAGGCACCCGAGGACGGGGCCGAGGATCGACCCGAGTCCGCCGAGGACCGCCATCGCCATGAGGTTGACCGACATCAGCGTTCCGAAGCTCTCCGGGGCGAGGTAGCCGGCGGCCTGGGCGTAGAGGAACCCGGCGAGACCGGCGGTGGCTGCCGAGTAGGTCAGCGCCGCCCGCCGCGCTCTGTTCACCGTCACGCCGTTCGCCTGCGCGACGACGGGGCTCCGCTTGATCACGCGCAGGGCGATCCCCGCCCGGCTGGTGGCGTAGCGCCACGACAGGACACACACCACGAGCAAGGAGCCGCCGGCGACGTAGAACAGGGTGACCGGGTCGCTGAGATCCGTGCCGAAGATCTCGGCGGTCTCCACGCGGATGCCGTCGGCGGAATGGGTCAGCCACGCGAACGTCCGACCGCTCAGGAGCTGATGGACGAGATAGGCGAAGAAGAACGTGATCAGCGCGGTGCCGAGGTCGGCCACCTTGACCGCAGGTAGTGACAGCAGCAGGCCCAGCAGAGCTGGGACGAGGATCGCGACGGGCAGGGTGAGCCAGACGTTCCAGCCATGGTCGGTGGCGAGGACGGCGCTCGTGTAGGCGCCGACGGCCACGAACCCGAAGTTGCCGAAGGTGAGTTGGCCGCCGTAGCCGGAGAAGATGTCGATGCCTACTGCGGCGATGGCGTAGACGAGCCCCAGGGTCACGGCCGCGGTCGCGGTCGACGGCAGGACGACGGGGACCAAGGCGAGCAGTCCGAACGTCACCAGGATCGGCGTGAGTCGGATGCTCCGTGCTCTGCTCGTGAACATTGTTGGAACACACCTTCCGCTAGAGGCGCTGGATCGAGGCGCGACCGAACAGACCCCATGGTCTGACCGACAGGGTCGCGAGGAGGACGGCGAAGACGATCATCGTGCCGACGTCGGGCGTGAGGTACAACGAGGACACGTTCCCCACGACCCCGATGACCAGACCCGCGACGAAGACGCCGTAGAGGCTGGACAGCCCCCCGACCGCGGCGGCGCTGAAACCGATCAACAGGTAAGGGTCGAGCATGTCCGAGGACAACAGCGAGGTTGGGGCGACGAGCAGGCCGACGCACGCTGCGACGACGCTCGACATGGCCCACGCGAGCAACGCCAGCCGGCCCGTCCGCACACCAAGGATCCGGGCGACCTCCGGATCGCTCGCCGTCGCGATGAACAGGAGCCCCACGCCGGTGGAGCGGAACACGACCAGGAAGATCGCGACGAGCACCAGACCGACGCAGAGCGCCCCGATGGTGTTCCAGGCGATGGCCACCCCGCCCAGTGTCAGAGCGTTCGACGTCGAGAAGATCGACGGGAACGTGAAGGGTTGGCCGTTCGCCCAGGTGGCGTTGAGGACCGCGAGCACGACGAGCAGGATTCCGAAGGTTCGGATCGTCAGGTTGAGGTGGCCGGCGTCGGACCGTGGCCGGATCGCGATCGCATACACGGCGGCGCCGAGGAGCGCTGCGGCGACGAGTGCGAGGACGATCGCGACGCGGAACCCGACGAGATCGATCGTGCGGTACGCCGCGAAGACGGCCACCGTGGCCAGCACGCCGACCGCGAAGTTCGCGACACCGGTGCACTTGTAGAGAATGATCGTGGCGAACCCGAGCAGGCTGTACAGCAGCCCGCTGACGAGCCCGCTGATCAGTCCGCCGAGCAGGAGCTCCATCGTCAGCTCCCCGAGCCCGGCAGCGCGATCGTGGCGAGCTTGTCGAGGGATCCGTCGGAGACGGTCACCCCGAAGATCTCGCGCTGCCCGACGCGCTGGTCGGCGGTAAAGGTCATCGGCCGGAAGGCGGGCGAGGCCGGGAAGTCCTTCCAGGACAGCAACGCGTCCGTCAGCGCTTGTCGCGTCGGCTGCGGACCCGCGGCGTCGAGCGCGCTGGTCATGGCCTGGGCTGCCGCGCAAGCGAAGGTGGCGTTGATGTCCTCCGCGAGGGTGGGCGCGACCTGGTCCATCACGTCGCGGCAGGTCTTCATCCCGGGGCTGTTCGGGGTGTCGACACCCGACGCCGCCACCAGCATGCCGGGCGGCAGCGCCTTGGAGGTCTCGAGGACGCCCTGGGTGAGGATGGCCGAGAAGCCCAGGATCTTCTTCTTCGGCAACGCACCCTGTTTGGCGATGCCGTCGAGCACCCGCGCACCGTCGGTTCCTTGGATGACGACCAGGTAGTCCGGCGCAGCCTGCTTGATCTTCAGAATCGCCGGGGCGAAGTCGGCCTGCCCGGCGGTGGTGATGTCCGTGCCGAGGACCTGCGCCCCGTGCGCGGTGGCGGCCCGGGTGACCGCGGCGGTGATGTCGTCGACGCCCGGCAGCTGCTGCGCGAGGATGTAGACCGAACCAGGCCCGAAGGTCTGCATGGAGTAGTCGGTCAGGGCGTTCATCTGCTGGTCGTAGGACGGCAGCGCGAGGAACGCGTTCGAGGCCGAGGACAGGTCGGGCACGCTCGCCGTCGGAAACAGGAACGGCACGCCCGCCGGCTCGGCGACACTCTGAATCGCCGGCGGCTGGATGGTGCCGCACCCGCCGAAGATCGCGAGCACGGGCTTGCGGACCAGCTCGCGGGCGTTGGTCAGGGCCTGCGGGGCGAGGTACTGGTCGTCGAGGACGGTGAGTTCGATCTTGCGTCCGTGGATTCCGCCGGTGTCGTTGACGTGCTTGAACCACGCCGCGGCTGCGTCGTTCACCGGTCGGCACACGGTTCCGGCCGGACCCGAGAGCGGCAGGGAGGTACCCAGCGCGATCGTGTCCGCGGTGACTCCAGTGGCGTCGGCGCCGCCGCCTGAGGCGCCGGTCGAGCAGGCGGAGAGCGTGACGGCGAGACCCGCGGCGAGTGCGATGCGGGTCAGTCGGTGCCGGGCTGAGGTCGGAGTCATGATGGTCTCCTGTGATCGACGCTGAACAGGGACGAACTGGACGGCGGCCCGGCGTCGGGTCGCCGCTTGGTAGCGTCACGAAGCCGGACCAGAGCCGTGCAGGTCGGCCCGGACGAGCGACGAGGGAGTGCCATGGCGGCGGACAAGCTGTTGTCGGCCATCGATGCCCGCCTGCTGCTGGAGCTGGAGACGGACCCTCGGGCGACGGTCCTCGCCCTGGCGCAACGACTCGGGTTGTCGCGGAACACGGTTCAGGCGCATCTCGCGCGGCTCGACCGGCTGACGGGCCTGGGGCCGCTCGGCGGTGGCCTCGACCCGAGTCATCTCGGCTACCCGCTGCGTGCCTTCGTCTCGATCGAGGTGGTGCAGCAGCAGCTCGACGCCGTGGCCGGACACCTCGCGGAGATCGCCGAGGTCATGGAGGTCCAGGGGCTGAGCGGGCGGCCGGACCTCCTGGCGCACGTGGTGGCCCAGGACACGAGCGATCTGTACCGTGTCGCGTCGGCGATCCTGGCGATTCCGGGCGTCGTCCGTACCGACACGGCCATCGTGATGCGGGAGGTGGTCCCCCGCCGACTCGATCCCCTGCTGCGGTGCCATCTCGCCCGCGCTGCCCGCATCCCCTGAGGAGGTCGGGTCCCGACGGCCGGACTGTCCTCCCGCTTCGCGCTCACGCTGTGGTGTCCGTGACCCGGCGCGCGTGCGCACCCTCGGCGAGTTCGATCAGTCTCGTCGTGGCCGTCTTCCCGGCCGGGGTCTTCGGGAGTTCCGCGAGGACGAGCACTTGGCGGGGGGTCTGGTAGCCGGCGAGCCGCAGCCTCAACCACGTCGTGATCTCGGCCTCCGTCACCGCGTGCCCGTCCCGCGGTGTCACGGCGGCGACCACCCGCTCGTCGTAGCGGTCGTCGCGGACACCGAAGACTGCGCAGTCACGCACGGCCGGGTGCTCGGCGAGCGTCGCGGCGATCTCGCGCGGGTAGACGTTCACCCCCGCGGTCCTGATCATCTCCTTGAGCCGGCCGATGATCCGGAGCATGCCGTCCGACCCGATGGTGCCGAGGTCGCCGGTGTGCAACCAGCCGCCCTCGAACGCGGTGGCGGTCGCCGCTTCGTCGTCGAGGTAGCCCATCATGACGCTCTGCGAACGCACACAGATCTCCCCCGTCTCACCTCGCGGTAGCTCGGCCCCGTCCGGGG
Source organism: Pseudonocardia kujensis (assembly GCF_021283305.1). GTDB lineage: Bacteria > Actinomycetota > Actinomycetes > Mycobacteriales > Pseudonocardiaceae > Pseudonocardia > Pseudonocardia kujensis. The sequence goes on along the minus strand of NZ_JAJSOK010000073.1, from coordinate 27,568 downwards.
CCCGGATGGTGACCGTCACGCCGGGCACCGGGGTCCCGACCGTCCCCAGGTCGTGCTCGCAGTCCTCGGCGCGCGCAGTGGAGATGAAGGCGCTGTTCTCGGTGAGCCCGTAGATGTGCTCGGCCGTGAGCCGCGCCGCCCCCTGCGTGCGGATCCGCTTCAGCGCGGGCCCCACCACGGCGGTCGCGTCGTAGCTCGCGAACACGACATGACGCAGGCTCGAGAGGTCGGCCTGCGCGAAGGCCGGCGCGTCGACGATGTCCTGCAGGACGAGCGGGACGGCGAACAGGCATGTGCATCGATGGCGCTGGAAGGCCTCGATCGCGCGTTGCGGGTCGAAGGAGGGAGCCAGCACCATCGAGGCCCCGACCAGCACGTACTGGCGCATGATCGACCAGGTCCCGGTGTGGTAAGGCGGCTGGTAGGCATACAATCGGTCGGTGGCGCGCAGGCCCGCCGCCAGCGCCCCCGCGTACGCGTCGGCCTGCGTCCCCCGCTGACTCAGGACCGCCGCCTTGGGTACTCCCGTGGTTCCGCTGGTGAAGATGATCAAGTGCGGGTCGTCGAGATCACCGCCCCCCGAGGGCAGTCCGTCGTCGTTCTGGCAGAGCGAGCGTCCCCAGGTTCGCTGGACCGAGCTCACGGCCACCGGAACCGCGACGTCGTCGAGTAGCGGCCGGAACTCGGCAGCGCACGCGATCAGCATGGGCCGGGTCCGTCGCACCTGCAGACCCACGCCCGCGGCGGGAAGGCTGATGTTCAGCGGGACGAGGACGGCACCGATGTGGGCGGTCGCGTAGTAGAGGCAGACGTAGTCCACGCACAACCGGTCCGCCACGGCGACCACGTCGCCCCGCCCGACCCCGAGGCGGTTCAGCCCGCGCGCCATCGCGCGGCAACGGTCGGCGAACGCAGCCCAGGTGAGGCTTTCCGCGGGGTCGATCAGGGCCGTCCGATCGGGCAGGCAGCGGGCGAACGCCCAGATCGGGTCGGCCAGGCTGGCGGAGCTCCGAGGTGAGTTCGGCAGGTCACGGATTCGGTCCCGGACGGCCACTCCGCGCGGTTCGGCGGGCGGGAACGTGTGCATGAGGTTCTCCACAGCGTCGTCGTGTCCATCCACTCGTGGCACCCCCGCTCACCCCTTCGCGCTCCCCTTGTCCCCACCGACCGCGACCAGAGTCGCGAGCGGGTCGCAGTATTCGAGCCATCGGGCGATCCGACCTTCCGAGATCCAGAAGAGTCCCAGGTACGTGTTCTGGTACGTCCGCCTCGTCGCGCGGGCAACGCAGTCACTCCGGTACTGGACGGCGAGGCCGTCGGGCACCAGTTCCCAGACCTGTCCCCGGGCGATGCGGAAGGGATCGAAGAAGTCGACCGCCCACTCGAGGAGCTCCCGCAGCTCCCCGACTCCCCGGCACCGACGGGTCAGGCCGGGCGCCTGGAACGGCAACTCCATGTCCACATCAGGCGTGCATATCTCGAGGCATCGATCGACCCGCCCATCGACGAGGTCGGCGAAGAAGGCGTCGACGACGTCCTGTCGCGCAGACGCCTCGCTGCTCAGAGGCACATCGAACTCGCGGGTGACGTGAAGACCGGACACTGTGCTCCTCGACGCTGAGACTCTCGGTTCCTGCGAACGGGACGACACCAAGGCAGCTCTGACTCGGCAACCTGGCTCCGCGAAAATGCGCATCCTGCTCATCCGGACTTGGCCGCTCGGTGACGAACCGGCAGGAGTGCCACGGGCGCCGACTCCCGCCCGACCTGCCCGTCGAAATCCGGACACCGACGCATCCTCCGCCGAAGGGCACGTGTGTCCGACGGTCGAGCTGGCCAACGGATGGCAACTGTGCTGCGATCTGCTGCACCGGACCTGCCGATGGAGCCATGTCACATGCCCAACAGCACCAGCCGTCGACGGCTCATCTCCAAGGAACTGCTCGACACGGCCGCCCAGCTGTTCGCGGAGCGCGGCTTCGCGGCGACGACGTTGCAGGACGTGGCCGACGCGATGGGCATCAGCAGACCGGCGCTCTATCACTACGTGCGGAGCAAGGACGAGCTCCTCGTCGAGCTCACCCGAGACATCGTGGCTCGGTGGGTGCGGATCCTCGAGGACACCGGCGCGCGGACGGACCTGCCCGCCGACCAACGACTCGAGACCGCACTTCGCGAGATCATCGTCCACAACGCCCGCAACGCCGCCCGCATCCGCCTCCTCGACCGGAACGAGCTGAGCCTCCAGGCCGAGATCACCGCGGCGAACAGACAGGCTCGCCACCGGATCCTCCAGCTGCTCACCGAGATGGTCGAGGACGGGATCGCCGCCGGCAGACTCCGCCCACTCCCCGCCCGCACAGTGGCGCTCGGCATGATCGGCGCGGCCAACTGGGTCATCTGGTGGTACCGCCCGTACAGCGACGACGATCCCGAGCAGATCGCCGACGTGCTGCTGGACATGCTGATGGGAGGCGTCCGTCGGTGTGCCGGCCGGGAGGTCGAGGCAGGTCCGTGGGCTGCACTGCGGTTACTGCAGGAGGACGTCTCCCACCTGGAGACGACGCTGACCAGAGTGCTCGGGCCGGCCCTGCGTCCGCGCGAGGAACCCTGACGACCGACATGAGCGGCCGAGACGGAGCGGGACCCAGGGCGCCGGCGGAATGTCGCCGCCTCCACCAGCCCGGGGCCCTGCTCACGTTCAGCGACCGCCCGGTCGTCAGCTCGACGCGCCCCACAGCTGGGCGAACTTCGCGTCGGCACCGATGACCACCGGGGTGATGCCGTCGACCTTCAGGTCGGTCTCGGCGACGTTGTTCTTCGTGACGATCCAGAACCGCGGAAGCTGCGACGGCGCCGCCTGCACTCCGGTCACGTGCCGGACGATCGAGTCCAACCCCGCGAGGTAGGTCTCGACGTACGGCCACGGGACCGACGCCAACTGCTCGCCGGTCTTGATGTACTGCCACGTGGTGTCACCGCCGCCTTGGCCGACGATCTCGACGTGGTCCAGGCCGGCCGCCTTCAGGGCCGCGGGAAGACCGGAGGCGAGACTGTCGATGGCCAGCACCACATAGTCCACGTCGGGGTGTGCGCGCAGGTAGCCGACGACGAGCTGCGGCACGCCGTTGCCGAGCGCTGTGATGGGCACATCCTGGGACGCCGTCGGACAGGCGGGGCACAGCTCCTTCATCGACGCGAGGAACTCGTCCTGCAGCTTCGAGAGGTTGTCGAACGCCGGTACGTTGACGTAGACGGCGTTCGCTCGGCCACCGCTGTGCGAGATCACCGAGGCCGCCATCAGCCGGCCGGTCTCGCGCTGCTGGTCGGGGGTACAGATGGCGAAGTCGATACCGTTACCCTGCGGGTTGGTCGAGCACACGCTGACCATCCACGTGCCGTTGGCCTGCAGCTCCGGCAGGTAGCGTTCGTACACGCCCCGATCGATGCCGATGTAGATGGCGCCGTCGGCCCGGTCTCGGACGATCTGGGCGAACGCCTGCTGTTGTGAGCCGGGGCTGCCGTCGGTCGTCAGCACGTTGAGCGTCCAGCCGAGCTTGTCGGTGTGCACCTTGAGCATGCCGGCTATCACGTTGCAGTCCGCTGCCGGACAGCTGACGAAGTCGACGACCTTCCCCGGCGGCACCGGCTTGCCGATCGGCTCGGTGACGTTCAGGTCGCTGGGTCGGACCGACGCCCCCTGGACCAGATCGGCGGCGCGTTGGACACCGGCCTGGTCGACCGGAGCCGAGGCGGCCGAACCGCCGCCACCCCCACCACACGCGGCGAGGATCACCGCAGACGCGGCGGCCAGCAGAACGAGAAGGGACTTCCTCTGCATGGGAACTCCTGTGTTCCGGGAGAGGGATCAGCCGCGGCGGATGCGGCGGCGTTGGAGACCGGTGGCGGCGAGCGCACCGATGAGGACGACGCCGGTGAACATGTCGGCGGCGTAGTTGGGGGCGGCGGACAGTGAGAGCCCGACGGTGCCCGCTCCGAGCATGACGACGGCGATGAGGGTGCCCCAGGCGTTGAACCTGCCCCTCTTGAGCTGCGTCGCTCCCACGAAGACGGCAGCGAAGGCAGGGAGCAGGTAGGCGGTGCCCGCCGTCGGTGAGCCCGCGGAGATCGACGAGGCCAGGCACAGCCCGGCGAAACCAGCGACGCCGGCCGACACCAGCAGCCCGCCGAAGCGGATCCGGTCGACTGCGATCGTCGCGAGGCGCGCAGCATCCGGGTTGAAGCCGACGGCATAGATCCGCCTGCCCACCACCGTGTGCTCCAGCACGAACCACAGCACCAGCGCTACCACCACCGCGTAGACAGCCGGTCCGGTCAGCCCCACGATCTGGACCTGGGCGAGCTGAGAGAAGCCGCCGGCCAGCTCTACCCCGGAGATGATCTGCGCGTTCGTGAAGAAGATGATGAACGCCTGCACCAGCGACCCCGTGGCCAGAGTGCCGATGAACGAGTCGATCCGCATGACAACCACGACCAGCCCGTTGACCACCCCGATGACCAGCGCGACCAGCATCCCCAGCAGCATCGCGGCGAAAGCGCTCATCCCGTGCACCACGAAGTGCGCCGCCGTCACTCCGGACAGGGTCATCACGTAGGCGAAGGAGAGGTCGAAGGTGCGGGTCGCCAGCGGCACCACCAGGGCGAGCGCGGCCAACGCGGTGATCGAGTAACCGTTCGCGACCTGCTTGACGGTGGCGAGGGTGGGGTAGGTGGACGGCAGTGCGATGCTGAACACGACCACGATCACCACCAGGATGTAGACGGCGCCGATGGACCGTGGGCTCACGGCGGTCGCCCACCGTGTCCAGACTCGCTCGGTCGCGGGCGGCCGCGACGCGGCGGGGCGCTCGAGGGTGTTGGTCATCGCTGTCCCGTCTCTTCCATCGCGTGGATCAGGGTGTGCTCGGTGATCTCGTCGCCGTTCAGCTCCCGCACGACGCGGCCGTTGCCCAGCACGAGCACACGGGTGCACAACGCCAGCAGGTCGCCGACGTCGGCGGAGGTCACGACGACTGCGAGCCCCGCGCGGGCCCGCTCGGCAACCAGCTCGTAGATCGCCTGACGGGCGGCGGGATCGACACCCGACGTGGGGTCGGCGAGCAGGAGGACGTCGGGGTCGCGCGCCAGGCAGCGCGCCAACATCACCTTCTGCTGGTTGCCGCCGCTGAGCGTGTCGATTCCCACCCGCTCGCTCGCAGCCTTGACCCGGACGTCGGCCATCCATCGGGCCACCGTGCTCCGCTCGCGGGAGTGCGCGAGACCCGGCCCACGGCGCAGGCGCCCGAGAATCGAGATCGTCAGGTTCTCGGCCAGCGACATGCCCGGCAGCACGGCGTCGCGCAGCCGGTCCGAGGGGACTATCGGGAGGTTGAGCCGATTCGCCCGTGCCACTGGGACCGCACCGACCGTGCCGACGCTGATCTCCCCGTCGGCCCCGGCCACCGCACCCGCGAGGGCCGGTACGAGCTCGGCAGCTCCGGAGCCGGGCAACCCCGCAACCCCGACGACCTCGCCCTGGCGCACCTCCAGCGATACGCCGTCGAGATAGCGTCCGCGAACGTTTCGCGCTGTGAGGGCCAGGGGATTGCGATCGACGGGGGGAAGGGCGGCGCGATAGCCCACGTCGACGTCGGCGCCGGCCATCAGGGCGGCGAGCGTCTCCGGTCCGAGGCCGGCCGTCGGCCGGGTGGCCACGACCCGCCCGCCGCGCAGCACTGTCACCCGGTCCGCCAGTGTCAACACTTCATCCAGCCGGTGCGACACGTACAGGATGCTCGTCCCGCGCGCGCGAACGCCTCGAACGATCTCGAGCAAGTGGGCCGCTTCGCCCGGCGGGAGGACCGCGGTGGGCTCATCGAGGACGAGCAACCCGGCCCCGCCGTCCCAGCCCGCCAAGGCCGCGGCGATCGCGACGACCGTCCGTTGGACCGGGGTGGCCGCCGACAGCGGTGCGTGGACATCGAGGTCCACGGCGAAGTCCGCGAGGAGCTGATGGGTGCGCCTCACCTGAGCCCGCCAGCGGACGCGACCGGCGCTGGTGAGGAACTCACTGCGCAGCGCCAGGTTGTCCACGGTCGAGAGCTCCAACACCAGTCCGAGGTCTTGGTGCACGAACCGCAGACGGTCATGACCTGCGAGGTTGGAGTGGGTCAGGGGTTCCCCTGCGAGTCGGATCTCCGAGCCCGGGTCGGGGGTGTGGTAGCCGGCCAGGACCTTGATCAGGGTCGACTTGCCCGACCCGTTCTGGCCGACGAGGGCGTGGATCTCGCCGTCACGGACCTCGAGGTCGACGGCGTCGAGCGCCGTCGTTCCCGGGAACGTCTTGGTGAGCCGACGCACGTCGAGGACGGAGGGAACGGTCACGTGCACCTCTCCTTCGAGGCGGCACCGCGTGGAAGGGACGGGCGCTCACACGAGCGCGTAGCCTCCGTCGACCGCGATGATCGATCCGGTCGCGTAGGTCTGGGTCATGCAGTAGATGTAGGCGCGGGCCACCTCGGCGGCCTCGCCGACGTGCCCGACGAGGTTGGTCTCGGCGGTCTGCCGGAACATGGCCTCGCGTGTCGCCTCATCGAGATCGGCCCACATCCCGGTCCGGGTGAAGCCCGGACGGACGACGTTGACCCGGATCGGCGACAGCTCCATCGCCAGGGCGCGGGCGAGAGCCTCCATCGCGCCGCAGACGCCCGCGAGCACCCCGGACGTGGCTCGTGGACGGACGCCGGCCGCTCCGCTGGTCAGTGTGATCGAGCCGCCCGGGTCCAGGTGCGGTGCCACCGCACCGATCACGGTCAGCGCGCCGAAGTACCTCGTCTCGAAGGCCCGGCGAACCTCGTCGACAGGGAGTGTTGTTATCGGGCCCGTGACGGGAGCGTCGGCCGCGGTATAAGCGACGTGGTGGACCTGCCCAATCCGGCCGAAGACCGCGTCGAGGCCGGGACGGTCGAGGGCGCTGATCACATGTCCCTCGACGCCCGCGGGCAGCCGGTCGAGGGCCCGTTCGACCGAGTCCTCGGCACGCGAGATCACGCTGACCCGCGCCCCCGCTTCCGCGGCCGCATGGGCGACCCCGAGGCCGAACCCCGAAGCCCCGCCGACGACCACGACATTCCTGCCGACCAAGGGCTCCGGTGCGGTCAGCACCTCCGCGTACTGCGTTGTCACGTTGTCCTCCGGTGCTCACCGAGACCCAAAGCCCTCGCCAGCTCCCCGAGGCTGTCGAGTGCGTCGTGGTCGTCGGTCAGGATCTGTACGGGGACGTGGTCAGCCCCCGCGGCGTGGAACTCCTCCAGCCGGGCCGCCACCTGCTCGACGGTGCCGTGCGCGACGACAGCGTCGGTCAGCCGGTCGCTGCCCCCCTCGGCGAGATCGGCCTCGGTGAAGCCGATCCGCTTCCAGCTCGATCGGTAGTTCGTCTTCTGGATGGATGTGGCGAAGGAGCGGCGGCCGATCGCGCGGGCCCGCTCGACGTCGGTCGTGAGCAGCGCTTTGTGCTCGGGGGCCAGGAAGGCCCCCGGCCCCAGCAGTTCCCGGGCTCCGGATGTGTGCGCCGGCACGGTCAGATAGGGATGGGCGCCCGCGGATCGCGCAGCGGCCAACCGGAGTGTCTTGGGGCCCTGCGCGGCGATGACGCGACGGTCCGCCGGGACGTCGTGCGCGTCGAGCACGTCCAAGTACTCGTTCAGTGCACCGAGCGGTGAGCGGTACTCCTGGTTCAGCTCGGGGTGCCCGGCTCCGATGCCCAGCAGGAACCGTCCGGGGAACGCCTTGTCGATCCGGTGAAACGACCCGGCGACGACGGAAACGTCGGCGGTCCAGATGTTGACGATGCCGGTAGCCAGGCAAAGGGTGTCCGTGGCTTCCAGCAGGGGCTCGGCCCAGTCGAGCTCGGCCGCCGGGGAGCCGGCCACCCAGTAGGCACCGTAGCCCAGCCGCTCGATCTCCCGTGCCGTCTCCACGGTGGGGGCGCCGACACCGAACACGCCGTACCGCCCGAGGTCGGGCTTGGCCATGGTCGTCTCCTCCTTCCTACCTGACGAGCGCGCCGGCGTCGACCGGGAGGGTGACCCCCGTGATGTAGCGGGCCTCGTCGCTGGCGAGGAACAGCACCGCGTTACTGATGTCGACCGGTTCGACCCACGGGACCTGAATCGCGTTGAGCGAGAGGAAAGCCGGCAGAGCGGCCTCCTGGGAGGGCTCCGCCGCATCGGGGGCGAACATGCGGTAGGTGCCGGGATTCTGGATCATGTCGGTGTCGGCGTTCGTGGGGTGCACCGTGTTCACTCTGATCCGCTGGGACGCGAACTCGTTGGCCATCGTGCGCATCAGCCCGACGATCGCGTGCTTGGCGGAGACGTAATGTCCCACGTTCGGCATACCGCGCAGCCCACCGATGGAGCTGATGAAGGTCAGCGATCCCCCGCCCCGCTCGACGAGGTGCGGGAGCGCCGCCCGCGCGGTGTTCCAGACACCGGTCAGGTTGACGTCGAGCACCTCCCGCCAGGCTCGCTCCTCGAGCTCGAGTGTGGACCCGAAGCTCACAATGCCGGCGTTCGCGACCGCAATGTCGAGGCCGCCGAGCTCCGCGACCGCCGAGGTGACGGTCTCGGCGAGGGCGGCGCCGTCGCGGACGTCCGCGACCGAGGCGACGATGCGTCGATCGAGTTTCTCGACGGCACGGACGGTCTCCGCGAGGTCCGCCTCGGTCGCCGGGGGGTAGGTGTCGACGGTCTCCAGCGGTGCGCAGAGGTCCACGGCAATGATGTTCGCGCCCTCTTCGGCCAGCCGGACCGCGTGACTGCGACCGAGCCCGCGGGCCGCTCCGGTGATGAAGGCGATCTTCCCCTCGAGTCGTCCAGACATGCTCGGCCTCCTAGGACGCACCGGTCGGGGTGGCCGCGTTGGCTGCGATCCGGATGATCCGACGGCTGAAGCGCCATTCACCGGCGCGCTTGGTCACGGTGTCGTCGTACTCGCCGTAAGCGGCGATCCGCGGCACCCCGTCGAGCCGAGTGAGCAGCTCGAACTGGCACCAGACGTGGGCCGCGTCAGCGCCACTCGCCTCGATGATCACGTTGGCCGGCCGGTGTTGGCCCCACAGGAACGGCTCGAAGTCCGGCTCGCTGTGCACGTGGTCGTACCACTCGGCAATCCCGTCGTGGCCGACGAACTCGCCGCCGGCCAACGAGCTGTCGAGCACGCTGTCGGACCAGAAGACGCCGAGGAACTCGTCCCGGCGCTGGGTGTCGAGACCGCGGCTGTAGTGGGCGATCAGGTCGTGGATCAGGAGTCGATCCTCGACCGACAGCGACGTCATTCGTCGTCTCTCCTTCGTATCGGCAGTACCGCGTGGCGTCAGGGCTTGAGGACGAAGCCGTCGTAGCCGGCGGCTGCAACCTGGTCGCAGCGGTCGGCGAAGGCGTCGAACCCCCCGACCCAGATCATGTAGCTCTGTGGCTTCCCCTCGATGTTCGCTCCCTTCTGCCAGGAGTCGGCGAGGGGGAACAGCGTCCCGTTGGCCAGCTCGGTCACCTCGGCGCACCAGGTGCGCTCGGCCTCCGTTGTCGTGTCGACGGTCTCGAGGCCCTCCTGCTCCATGTGAGAGAGGAGATCGGCGATCCAGTCGATCTGGTACTCACTCTGGGTCACCATCTGCGCCAGAACGCTCGGGCTGCCTGGCCCGTGGACCAGGAACATGTTCGGGAAACCCGACACCATGAGGCCGAGGTAGTTCCAGGGTGTGCCCGACCACTTCTCGCGCAGTGGGACTCCACCTGCCCCGACGACGTTGAGCCGCAGCAGCGAACCCGTCATCGCGTCGAACCCGGTCGCCAGGATCAGCACGTCGAGGTCGTACTCGGCTTCCTCGGTGCGAATGCCCTTCGGGGTGAGCTCCACGATGGGATCGCGGCGCACATCGACGAGGGTGACGTTGTCGCGGTTGAACGTGTCGTAGTAGCCACTGTCGATGCTGAGTCGCTTCGACCCCAAGGGGTAGGTGGTGGGGCAGAGAAGTTCAGCCACCTCGGGGTCCTTCACGATCTCGCGGATCTTGCCGCGGAACCACTCTGCCACGACCTCGTTCGCCCTGATGTCGGTCAACACGTCGTTGAACAGGAAGAAGAAGAGCAGGCCGCTTCGGGACCGCCATGCCTCCTCCAGGATCGCGAGCCGCTCCTCGGGGGTGTGGTCGAAGACGGATCCGTGCTGCGTCATGGGGAGGACCAGGGCGTTCGGGTGGTGGCGCATCATCTCCCGGCGCTGCGCGTAGTTCTCCTTCCACTCCCGCTCGTAATCGGGGTCCAGGGCCCGGTTGTGAGCAGGCACGGTGTATGCGGGGGTGCGCTGGAACACGTGCAGGTGCCCGGCCACCTTCGCGACCTCCGGCACCACCTGGACGCCGGTGGAACCGGTCCCGATAACTCCCACCCGCTTGCCGCGGAGGTCCACGCCCTCGCGGGGCCACTGCGACGTGTGGTGCAACTCGCCTTCGAAGGTGTCGATGCCCGGGAACGACGGGACGTTCGTGGCGTCCAACGGGCCGGTCGCCGCGATGACGTACTTCGCCCTCACGCGGTGGCCGGCTTCGGTGCCGACCTGCCAACGACGTTCTTCTTCGTCGAAGACGACCGAGTCGACCCGGGCGTTGAAGCGTATCGACCGGCGGAGGTCGAAGCGGTCGGCGACGTGATTGATGTAGTCCTCGAGGTCTCCTTGGGGGGAGAACAGCTCGGGCCACTTCCAGTCCTGCTGGAGGTCTTCGTCGAACGCATAGGAGTACTGGACGCTCTCGATGTCGACGCGCGCGCCGGGGTAGCGATTCCAGTACCACGTACCGCCCACGCCGTCGCCGGCCTCGAAGCACAACACGTCGAATCCGGCCTTGCGCATGCGGTGGATGGCGTACAGGCCGGAGAAGCCCGCGCCCACCACGACCACATCAACCGACGCCGGTGTCGTCTCCTCTACGGCCTCGGACCGCTCGGACGCAACAGACACAGCAAACCTCCGTTGGTTGCCGCACAGGGTGCGGAGACTGAGACTCGACGGGGCCGATCGGCGTCGTCTCCCGTTGGTGCCGTTACCGAGTCTCTTCGACGCAGTGAGTCCCGTCACGCGCCACGTGGCGGTGCCTGTGCACCATGTACTCGCCGCTCGGCGAGTCGTCCACTACGCCAGCAGGTCGGTGTCGCGCAGACGGCGAAGCGCCAGCGCGAGACCGAGCCGCGCGATTCCGGTGGGCTGGTTGAGCGGGTAGCCGAGTTGCTCCTCGGCCCGTGCCAGGCGTGCGGCGACCGAGTTGTGGTGCAGGTGCAGCTTGCGAGCGGCCTCGCGCAGCGAGCCGGCCTCGACGACGACACCCAAGGTCTGCAGCACGTCGCGCCCGCTCGGATCGGCGGCCAGGGCGTCGAGAACGTCGATGTCGCCCACACCACGGATGTCCGCGCTGCGGAGTGTGCCTGCTAGCAGCTCGAGAGGGCCGAGATCCGCTGCGCGGACGACGGGATGGACGCCGGGGTCGGCAGCGCCCGTCCGGGCGGTGGCGTAACGAACAGCGCGTACAGCCTTCTCCCAGGACACCGCGGCGTCTACGGCCACCTCCGTGGTCCCGACGCCGACCGTCACGCCGTTCGGGACCTCGAGCTCGTCGGGAAGCACGCCGACGACTGCTGTCGCGTGAAGGGAGCCGATGATCGCGCGTAGCGGCCGAGCCGGTGCCGCGAGGTGGGCCGCCAGCTGGCTGATGGCGTCGACCGGTCCCAGCATCGCGACCAGAGTCAGCCTGGTGCACGGCTTGAGCCCCAGGAGATGCAGGGCCCGGGTTCGCTCCGGAGCGGCGGTCGAACGTCCGACGACCAGCTCAAGGAGCGCGGGATCACCGAGAACGGGTGCAGACGGTTCGCCTCGGCCGAGGGTCACGATCCCGGCGATGGCAAGTCGTTCGAGGAGTAGCTCGTCCAGCGGTAGGGCCTGGTCCGGACTGCGCTGCAGCCAGACCTGGTGCCCTGGGCCCATCTTCTTGACCGTGGCCTCGGGCCCTGACCGCCCTGTGTCGGACACACCGTCGGGCGCGGCCCGGATTGCGAACGCGCCGTCGAGATCCTGGACGCCCACCGCACACTCGGCAACGACGGCTGCGTTTCGCACCAGCTCCTCGACGCTGACCTGTTGCTCGACCAGAGTGTCGAAGAAGCTGATGAGCCGGATGGCGTGCTCGGCATCGGCGTCGAGCGCCGAGAGCCTCATCAACAGCCCATACACGGATCCACCTCGACCCTCGGTGACGGCGACCATCCCAAGCTACCCAGCTGGCCTCCGCGGGACAACGCATCCCTAGCCTCGGGCTGCGGTGGCGTCGCCGGGCGCCTCGCCATTCGGCGCGTTCGGGCGGCGAGCTGACGCCGCGTGGATGGTGACTCCGCGATCGCCCCGGCTGACACTCCTCGAAACGGTAATCGAGCGAGGGGGCCCCGTGACACATCGGTTCGATCCGGAGCTGCAGCCGTGGATCTCCATGCTTCCCGAGCTGGACGTGCGCGATCTGCCTACGGCGCGAGCACGCATGGAGTCGCTGAAAGTTGCGATGCCACCCTACGTGCTGCCCGAGGGTATCGAGCTGGAGACCCGGACGATCCCGGGGCCTGCCGAGGCGCCGGACGTGCCGGTGCTGATCTTCTCCCCGGTGTGGAGAGGAGAGACCAGGCCCGCGCTGGTCTACCTGCACGGCGGCGGTTTCGTTCTTGGTGACGCCGACGGTGATAAGGAGCTGCCCGCCCTTCTGGCAGCGGAGGTGGGGGCGGTCGTGGTGAGCGTCGACTACCGGCTCGCGCCGGAGCACCCCTTCCCAGCAGCCGTGGAGGACTGCTACGCGGCCCTGACCTGGCTCGCCAGCCATGCCGAGCAGTTCGGGATCGATGACGCCCGGATCGGGATCGGCGGGGTGAGCGCCGGAGGCGGTCTCGCGGCAGGCACGGCTCTGCTGGCGCGGGATCGAGGTGGGCCCGCCCTGTGCTTCCAGTTCCTCGACGTTCCCGAGCTTGACGACCGGCTGGAGACGCCGTCAATGCAGTCCTTTGTCGACACACCATTGTGGAACAGGTCGAATGCGGTCGAGAGCTGGCAACACTATCTCGGCGATCACGCGTCGACCGACGAGGTGTCTCCGTATGCCGCGCCTGCTCGCGCCACCGACCTGGCCGGGCTGCCGCCCGCGTATCTCGCGGTCTGCGAGTTCGACCCGCTCCGCGACGAGGGCATCGCCTACGCCCAGAGCCTCGTGCAGAATGGTGTCCCGACCGAGCTTCACCTGTATCCCGGCGCGTTCCACGGATCGGGCGGCCTCGTGCCGACAGCCGAGCTGTCCCGTCGGATGCGCGCCGAGCTCGTCGACGCAATCCGACGGGGGCTGAGCGCCAAGGTGGTCCGGACGGAGAACCCGGCGGTTCCGGCAAATTGAGCGCCCCGGCTCAGGAGGCCGCGCCTGATACATCGCGGCCCGCCGCGACGCGGGTCGTGGTGGCCTCGGCACGTCCGCTCATCCGCCAGGGGCTGGCTCGTATCGCCGAGCGGACCAGGACGCTCGAGATCATCGCGGAAACGTCCAGCCTCGTGGACGCAGCGCTCCTCTCTCGCATACACCGACCGGACACAGTGCTCGTCGACCTCGCGGATGCGCGGGCCGGACTGGGGCATCCGGCCTCACTCACCCGGCTACTGCGAGAAACCGAAGCTGTCGTCGCACTGGTCGGCCCGTCCGACACGGATCGCGTCCATGGTCTCCTGGGAGCCGGGGTTCGAGGAATCCTGTCCGACGACGTGGAGGCCGAAACCCTCCAAGGGGCGCTTGACGCCGTGCGCAAGGGCATCATCCACTGCACGGCGACTGCTCCTCCGGCACAGCACGCCCCCGATCGCAAGGCCGCGAGAAGCCACAGACCACGGATCACAGCCCGTGAGCACCAGGTGCTTCAGCTCCTGGTGCGCGGCATGACGAACCGGGAGATCGGCCTCGCGCTCCACATCAGCGAGACCACCGTCAAGTATCACCTCATGAACCTGATCCGGAGATGCAGAGCCCACGGCAGGACCGAGCTCGCCTTCCTGGCTGCCGAACTCGACCTTCTGAGTGGACTCTGACTGCACAGCGCACGCGCGAAAGGAACTTCCCGCAGCCATGCCCCAACCCGTCACGATGCCTGAGCTCGGAGAAAGCGTCACCGAGGGCACGGTCACCCGGTGGCTGAAGAACGTCGGCGACTCGCTCGAGATCGACGAAGCCCTGCTCGAGGTTTCCACAGACAAGGTGGACACGGAGATTCCGTCGCCCTTCGCCGGCACGTTAGTCGAGATCCTCGTCGCCGAGGACGAGACCGTGGAGGTTGGCGGTCTGCTCGCGCGCGTGGAGGAGACCGCGCAGGGCACACCCCCAGCACCGGAGCCCACAGCGAATCAGGCCGCCGAGAACGATCGCGCGGTGGCGCGGCTACAGGATCCGGACCCGTCGCCGTCGGTCTTGTCCGAGCCGGCAGCGGCCAGCGCGGCGTCGGTGGTGAAGGAGCCGGGCCCAGCGCCCGCCGCGACCGCTGCCGAGCTGGCACCACCGCCGGCACCAGCCAGCACCAAAAGCGCCACCGTCCCAGTGCCCGGCACCACCGTTCCCATGCCGAGGCTCCGACAGATCATCGCGCGCCGGATGACCGAGTCGCTGACGGTGTCTGCCCAGCTCACGACCGTGCAGGAGGTAGACGTCACGCGGATCGCCCGCCTGCGAACAGCGGCAAAGGCCGACTTCCAGCGGCGCGAGGGCGTTCCACTCACCTACCTCCCGTTCTTCGCGAAGGCTGCCGTGGAAGCCCTCTCGGCGTTCCCAGCGCTCAACGCCTCGATCTCCGACGACGGCAAGTCAGTTGCCTATCACGCCGCCGTCCACCTCTCCATCGCCGTGGACACCCCACGAGGCCTACTTGTACCAGTGATCCGGGATGCCCAGGATCTCGGCCTAGCCGGGCTCGCCCGCCGGATAGCAGACGTCGCCGAGCGAGCTCGGGCGAACACCATCACGGCAGACGAGCTCACCGGCGGCACCTTCACCATCACCAACATCGGCAGCGTCGGCGCAGAGTTCGACACTCCAATCCTCAACCAACCTCAAGTCGCCATCCTCGCGACCGGCGCGATCCGGCGCCGTCCGGCAGTAGTCAGCGGCCCTGACGGCGACATGATCGCCATCCGATCGATGTGCTACCTGCCGATGACCTACGACCACCGACTCATCGACGGTGCGGACGCAGGCCGGTTCGTTAGCGCCGTACGAGCCCGGCTCGAAGCAGGCGACTTCGGCGGCGAGCTCGGCCAGGAGGTGTAGACCTGACCCGGTTCAAACCGAGGACCCCGGCTCTCCGCAGTTGACAGCTCGGCATGACATGGCAAAGGGGGGCGCAGGCGCGTTGCTCAGCTCGCCCTACCTTGCGGCTGGCTGCTCGAGCCCCCGGAAGATTGCCGACTGTGACACACGGCCTGGGCTCCAGGAATCGGACGCGACCACGCCCAATTGTCGCCGCTCGTGCGGGCGGCGAGCGTGCTCGAGTGCATTCGTGACCAGCTACCAGACCGGCCTCGTCGCCGTCGACTGCGGCCGATCGTCAGGGTGTCGGCCGTGACGGGCACGGACAACCGTCATTGATTAGGTCGGTCAGTGTCGATAACGCCCATACGGTCTTCCGTACCGCCAGCGCTCGCGTAGCGTTCGCGCGTGGACGCCTAGGTGCAGCAGACGCTCGTCAGAATGGCACAGGGACACCCGCTGTCTCAGGCGCCGTACATCGCCGCCAAACTCGGCGTCGCCGACGCGCTGGCGGCAGCCCGCTCGACGCGCGCCCTCGCCGACACCGTCGGTGCCCGAGCCGACAAGCTGACCCGCGTTGTGCGCGAGTGGAACGTCGGTCGAACGACACTGCCTTGGTGATGGCGTCTTCATCGCTCGGGCTCCGTTTGGGCCCGCGTGTCGTCCGGGCCTTGACCCCAGGCTCGTTGCCGAGGCCTGCGTCAGCCTTGCTGCTGGTGCGTCCGCTCACGTGAAGCCGCTCCACCGCTCCATTGGCGCTGCCCGAGCAATTTGCGCTCCGGCAGCACGGACAACTTCAACGGAGCGGACGCCAACCCGATTGTCACACGAGGCGTTCTCGGCGCGTCGATGCTCTGGTATGCATATCAAGCCCGCGAACGCTGCTCGCGCCGTGCGGCGGTCGAACCCCGGCTCCTCCGGCCAACGTCCGCTCAAGTCCGGCTATCGGCGCCCCGAGCACGCGGACGGAGCAACTGTAAGCGATGTGCATTATCGGTCCACATCAGATAATGATCTCGCAGTAGATGCAGCACTCACGTCCGGCTGCGATATCCCGACTGCTGCAGGTTCGTGACTGTTGGGCAAGATGTCGGTGTGGGCCGCTGGTAGTCAGTGTCGGCGGCCAGCCCTTGAGGTCGTTCGCGCGAGCCGCCCGACGAGGTCGGTAGCACGATCCCGATCGTGTACTCGTCATGCCCTGGCATCCGGGGTGCGATCCGGTCAGCTTGTACGCCTGGCCAACACCGACGACACTCCAACCGCGCTGGCCGTCCGAGCCGATGTCGTCCGCCTGAAACGCAAAGACCGCCCCCTTTGCTTGCGGCCACCTTCGTTCGGCTGCCGGTGCGGAAGTGACTTCGTCGCCGAGCAGTACAAATGTGACGGGGTGCGCGACAGGTATCGCATTCTCCGTGTGAATCACTCGCCCGATTTTGACAGCCTTCAGCAGTCGCAACCGCTGGGCACGGCCTATGGTCTCGAGGTCAGCCACAGGAGTGGTCACAGATAGGGGTGTCTCAGGCACGAGAGTAGCGACCTGCGCCTATGTCTCGCCGATTGCTGTCAGGAGCCGTTTCGGCGTGATGGGAAGGTCGCGGATACGCACGCCGACGGCGTCGAAGACGGCGTCGGCGATCGCCGCATCGACGCCGGTGGCGCCGACTTCTCCGACTCCGCGGGCTCCGATGGCGCTGGCGTGCGGGTCGACCTCGTCGACGAAGTGGACGATGATGTCTGCAGGGATGTCGGCGTTGGCGGGGACGTGGACACCGGTGAGGTTCTTGGACAACCACCGTGCCGTTGCGGGGTCGAGCTCACTTCGTTCCATCGTGGCTTTGCCCCAGGCCCAGGTGAGGGAGCCGATCATTTGGGCACGGGCGGTGCGCTCGTTCATAATCCGGCCGCACGAGTAGGACCCGACCATCCTGCGAAGCCTGAGCAGCCCCAGTTCCGGATCCACGGCGACTTCAACGAAGACCGCGCCGAAGCTACGGATGGCATATCCGGAGTCTCCGCCGCCGACGTCGATGGGCGCATTTCCCTCCAGGCCGAACTTGCCCTCCCCGACGATCTCGGCGAGGTCGGTTTCCGCGATAGCGTCGGTGACCGAGGGGGTGTCGGAGTATTCGGAGAGGTTCTTGCGAAGTTCGCGGCAGGCGAGGGCGACGGCGCTGCCGGTGTGTACGGTCGCAGAGGAGGCGTACACCGGGCCCGTGGACGGAAGGTCGCTGTGACCCCACGCCACCGAGACGTCGCCTACGGGCACGTCCAACTCATCGGCCGCGATCTGGGTCAAGACAGTCTGCAGACCGGTGCCGATGTCCTGAATGTCGGTCTCGATCCGCACCGAGCCATCTCGAGCGAGCCGGACACGAGCGTTCCCGGGGAATCGGACCTGCCCCATGGTGCAGGTGGCCATGCCGGTCCCGATCCGCCACGGCCCGTCCGTGCGGCCGTCTCGCGGCCGGTCGTACCAGCCGAAGAGCCGGGCGCCGTCGGCATAGGCTTCGCGCAGGCGCTTCGATGACCACGGCCGTTCCGTCGTCGGCTCGCGGTCGGCGTAGTTGCGCAGCCGCAGCTCCAACGGGTCGATGTTCAGTTCGTGGGCGAGTTCGTTCATGGCGGACTCCAGCGCCCACAGCCCGCATCCCTCGTTCGTGGTGCGCATGGGAGTCGGGGCGCCCACGCTTATTCGTTCGACGTCTTGTCCGGTGTCGAGGGCAGGACACGCGTAGAGGTCCTTCACCTCAGTTGCGCCCTCGACGTAGGTCTCGGTTAGCCCGGTGATGTTGGAGACGTGGTGGCGCGTAGCGGTCAACCGGCCGCTGCTGTCCGCGCCGAGCTCGAGATGCTGGGTGAGTGCTGGTTGGAAGCCGGTGGACGTGTACTGGTCGGCTCGGGTTAGGTGGAGCTTCACCGGGCGGCCGACGATGCGCGCGGCCGCGGCGGTGAGCACCTGGTGGGGCCACACCCAGCCCTTTGCGCCGAAGCCACCGCCGGTATGGGGCGAAACGACGGTCACGTTGCCTGGGTCGATGCCCAGGGCGTCTGCCAGGACCGGTGGGACGACGAAGCTGGCCTGAACCGAGTCCCACATGGTGAGGACGTCGCCGTCCCAGTGGGCGATGGTGCTGGAGGTCTCCATCGGGTTGTGGTGGCGCGAAGGATGCGTCCACGTCCCGCCGACGCGAGTGTGCGAGGTTTCCAGGGAGGCTGCGGCGTCGCCGATCCGGACCGGTCCTCCGTAGGGCCAGACCATCCAGGTCATGCCGCCCTCCTCGCCGACGCTGCCGCCGTCGCGCTCGCCTTCCTCCCCAGCGATCACCTCCCGCTCACCGTGTCCGGGCAGGATTGGGGGCTGCGCCGCGCAGCGGACTCTGACGAGCGGGCGGGCTTGTTCGACGGCCTGCAGGCTGGTACCGAGCACGATTGCGACAGGCTCGCCTTCGAAGTGGATCTCGTCGCTCTGCATGGGTAGGTCGAGCGCGGCGGCCTGGAACGCGTGCACCGCGCCGAACGTGGGCATGTCCTCCCTCGTGAGAACGCGCACCACGCCCTCGACCGCCGCCAGGGCCGTCGTATCGATCTGGACGAGTCGCCCACGCGCGACGGGCGCCCCGACGATCGCAGCGTGCAGCATTCCCGGCAGCTCATTGTCTGCGGAGTACTTCGCCGCACCGGTGACCTTCGCCGGCCCCTCAACTCGTGGCAAGGGTGCTCCGACGATGCTTCGGTCGTTGTCGACGGTCATCCGGTCACCTTCTTGCTGGCGGCGAGGACCGCTGCGGTGATCTGCGGGTAGGCGGAGCAGTGGCAAAGGTTCCCACTCATCCACTCCTGCACCTCTTCCGCGGAGCTCGTGTGCCTCTCTCGGATGGAGGCAACCGCGGACATGATCTGTGCAGGCGTGCAGTACCCGCACTGGAAGGCGTCTTCGCCGATGAAGGCCTTCTGCACGGGATGAAGAACTCCATCCACGTCGGCAAGGCCCTCGATGGTGGTGATGTTGCTCCCGTGGCATTGGGCGACGAGGACGAGGCAACTGTTCATCCGCACCCCGTCCACGAGGACGGTGCAGGCGCCGCCGCACGCGCCCTCGGCGCAGCCCTTCTTCGCGCCGGTGAGGCCTGGGTGCTCCCGGAGCCAGTCGAGCAGGCTTGTTCGCGCCGAGACCTGCTCCGAGTGGATCTCTCCGTTCACCCGAAATTCCACGGCGACAACCCTGGATGGACGCGGGTCCGTGCGCTTACTACCGGCAGCTGCGGCAAGTGAGCCCGCTGTGGGCGAGCTCGTTGCCGCCCCGTCCGTGGGCAGTTCTTCCGCCATGGTCACCGCTCCCTCGAGGTCGCACGACGTGCACGACGTCCAGCACCCAGTCGACGCTACTGCTATCCACTGAGGCTCAATGTATCCATCAAGGCCCTGCGACCGCCAGCGTGCACCCTGGCAGCCTCAGGGCCTCCGCGGTGACGTCCCCCTACTGTGCACCACCAAGCAGAATGTATCCATTCTCCGCTTCGGAAGGTACAGTCGGGCATCGCATCCCGGAAGGGGGCGACAGTCTCGGCGTAGAGAGTGGGAGTTCGAGGAGCGATGTCCTCCGTCGTAACCATGCCCGACCTGGGCGAGAGCGTCACCGAAGGCACCGTCACGCGTTGGCTCAAGCGGGTGGGCGATCGCGTCGAGGTCGACGAACCCCTGCTCGAGGTCTCGACCGACAAAGTCGACACCGAGATCCCCTCGCCGGCCGCCGGGCTGCTCACCGCGATCCTGGTCGAGGACGACGGTGTCGTCGCCGTCGGAGGCGAACTCGCCGTCATCGGTGAAGAGCCGACACCTGCGGCCCCTCCCCTGACCTCCTCACAGCTCGACGCGACTCCGGTCCCCTCCGCCGAACCGGCATCCCGGGCCGCCAACGACGGAGCAGGCACCGCTGAGAGTACGTCGGCAGCGGCTCCCAGCGGGGAGAAGCTGGCGGTGTCGAGCGCGCAGGAGGCGGTCGCCGGGACGACGAGGCCGATGCCTCGCCTGCGGCGCGTCATCGCGGATCGCATGGTGCAGTCACTGGCTGTTTCAGCCCAGTTGACGACCGTGCAGGAGGTGGACCTCAGTCGCGTCGTGGCCTTGCGGGAGCGGGCAAAGGCCGAGTTCCGCCACCGTCACGGAGTCGGGCTCACCTACCTCCCTTTCATCGCGAAGGCAGCGGTGGAGGCGCTGCGCGCATTCCCCGCCTTCAACGCCTCCATCACCGACGACGGGCAGATCGCCTATCACTCCGACGTTCATCTCGCTGTAGCCGTGGACACGCCGCGAGGCCTTCTCGTGCCGGTGATCCGGAACGCGGACGAGCTCTCTGTCGCCGGCCTCGCGAAGGCGATCGCAGACGTGGCAGCCCGCACCCGCAACAACACGATCGGCGTCGACGAGCTCGCAGGGGGGACCTTCACCATCACCAACATCGGCAGCGTCGGGACCCTGTTCGACACCCCGATCATCAACCAGCCTCAAGCAGCGATTCTCGCTACCGGGGCGGTGGTCAAGCGGCCGGTGGTGGTCGCCACGGCCGAGGCCGGCACGGACGCGATCGCCATCCGGTCGATGTGCTTTCTTCCGCTGACCTACGACCACCGGCTCGTCGACGGTGCCGACGCGGGCCGTTTCGTCAGTGCGATCCGCGAACGTCTTGCCGCCGGTGCCTTCGAACCCGAGCTCGGGCTCTGAGGCTCCCGACCGAAAGGCAGCCACATGGACAAGGTTGCCACTGCATCAGCCGCTGTCGCCGGGTTGGCCCCGGCTCGACCCTGGCCGTCGGCGGATTCGGGCTGTGCGGCATCCCGTCGACTCTGATCAGCGCGTTGCACGAGCGTCAGGTCGACGATCTGCGGGTGGTCTCGAATAACTGTGGCGTCGATGACTGGGGCCTGGGGATCCTGCTGGCCGACCGTCGCATCAGCCGGGTCACAGGGTCTTACGTCGGCGAGAACAAGGAGTTCGCGCGTCAGCCGGTGAGCTGGAGGTCGAGCTGTGCCCGCAGGGGTCGCTCGCCGAACGGCTTCGGGCCGGCGGGTGTGGGATCGCTGCCTTCTACACACCGGCCGGTGTGGGGAGCCAGATCGCCGAGGGAGGTCTGCCCTGGCGGTACGAAGCCGACGGGTCGGTCGCTGTCGCCTCGCCACCACGGGAGACTCGTGAGTTCAATGGGAGGCTCTATGTGTTGGAAGAGGCCATCCAGACGGATTTCGCCCTGGTTGCCGCCGTCTATGGAGACCGGCACGGCAACCTCGTCTTCGAGAAGTCGGCAGCAAACTTCAACCCGCTCTGCGCCATGGCAGGTCGAGTGACGATCGCGGAAGTCGAGGAGCTCCTCGAGCCGGGCGAACTCGACCCAGCCTCTGTCCATCTCCCCGGGGTCTTTGTGCAGCATGTCGTGCACGGCCCGGGACGGGAGAAGAGAATCGAACGCACTACTACCGCCGAGGTGGCGCCGTGATTGGCATCCGCGAGCAGATCGCCGCCCGCGCCGCTGCGGAGCTCGCAGGCGGACAGTACGTGAACCTGGGCATCGGCCTGCCCACCCTTGTGCCGGCATACCTACCGGCTGACGTCGAAGTCGTGCTGCACAGCGAGAACGGGGTCCTCGGCACGGGCCCTTACCCACAGCCCGGAGCCCTCGACCCGGATCTGATCAACGCAGGCAAGGAGACGGTCACAGTCCGGCCCGGGGCCTCGTTCTTCGACTCGGCTCTGTCGTTCGGGATGATCCGGGGCGGTCATCTCGACGTCGCCATGCTCGGCGCTATGCAGGTCTCGGAGACCGGTGACCTGTCCAACTGGTCCGTTCCAGGGAAGCTCGTCAAGGGAATGGGCGGCGCGATGGATCTGGTTCACGGCGCCCGCCGCGTCATCGTGCTGATGGAGCACCGAGCCAAGGACGGCACACCCAAAATACGACGCGTAACGACCTTCCCCTCACCGGCCGCGATGTCGTCAACCGGATCATCACCGACCTCGCTGTCATCGACGTCACCGCTCACGGCCTTCGCCTTGTCGAGCTCTCATCGGGGACAACGGAGACAGAGGTCCGTGCCGCCACCGCCGCCCCGGCTCAAAATCGACTGATCGACAGAGCCCATCCGGAACAGCGCTGCTGTGCCACCGCCCGACTGTCAGGAGCTGACCCGTGATCACGTTGCAGCCCGCGGACACCGCGGACGGGCTCAAGCGGACGTTCGCCTGTTTCCCGACGGGGGTCACCGCCCTCGGAGCGCTCAGCGATGGAGTCCCGATCGGCCTCGCAGCCAGCTCCTTCGTGTCTGTCTCCTTAACCCCTCCCCTAGTCTCGATCTACATCCAGACGACCCTCAATTACCTGGCCGCAACTACGGAACCGTCGCAGAATCGGCGTCAGCGTCATCTCCGAGAAGCACGCTTCAGTTCGCAGGCGCTTAGCGCGCCGAGGCCTCGACCGTTTCGCCGACATCGATGGGGAAATCGGGGAGGACCGGAAGGCACTAATACGAGATGCATCTGCCTGGCTGTCGTGCTCACTACACGACGAACTTCCGGCTGGCGACCACACGATCGCGCTGCTCGCCATCCACCGAGCGCATGCTCGACCCGATGTCACGCCGCTCGTCTTCCACCGCAGCACCTTCCGGCATATGGGAGCACCGATCCAGCCCGACGAGGACTGAGCTGAAGCTCGGGGGTACGGCTCAGGTCCTTCGCGGCGCGCCAGCCGTCCTCACCGATAGCTGGCGACCGCGACAGAACACCATCCGGTGACAAAGGGCCATCCGGCTGAGCCACCTCCACATGGGCGGTGAAGCCCGCCTTCAGCGGCCCATCTCGGCGAGCGCGTCCAGGATTCGCTTAGGGGTGATGGGCAGCTCACGAAAGCGAACTCCGATCGCGTCAAACACTGCTTCGGCGATGGCGGCGTCCGCGCCCGTCGCGCCGATCTCGCCCATGGCGCGGGCACCTGTCACGCTCGCGTAGGGGTCCGGCTCGTCGATGAAGGCGATTGTGATCAGGTCTGAGATGTCGGCGTTGACCGGGATGTGGACGGAGGACAGGTTCTTCGACATCCACCGCGCAGTTGTCGGGTCGAGTTCGCTGCGTTCCAGCGCGCTCTTACCCCACGCCCAGACGAGAGAACCGATCATCTGTGAGCGCGCGGTCCGCGCGTTCATTACTCGCCCGCAGTCGTACACTCCGACCATGCGGCGCATCCGCATGATGCCGAGCTCCGGATCGACAGCCACCTCAGCGAACACAGCGCCGAAGCTTCGAATCGCATATCCCGAGTCACCACCGTACATGTCCATGGGTACTCGGTTCGGCAGCTCGTACCGCCCGTCGCCGGTTATCTGGGGGAGGTCGGTCTGACGGAGCGCGTCGAGTACGTCGTCGGTGTCTGAGTGCTCTCCGAGCTGCTTGCGAATGTCGCGGCACGCTAGCGCGACCGCGCTGGTATTGGCGACCGTCCCCGAGCCCGCGTACATGGGACCCGTCGAGGGCAGGTCGCTGTCGCCCCACTCGACTCGTACGGCCTCGACCGATGTCCCCAGCTCTTCCGCTGCGACCTGGGCAAGGAGCGTCTGCAAACCGGTGCCGATGTCCTGGATGTCGACGCGGACGACCACGTCACCATCCCTCTGGAGTACCACCGTGGCATTCCCGGGAAACCTGATCTGCCCCATCGTGGAGCTGGCCATCCCCGTCCCGATCCGCCAGTTCCCCTCGGAGCGTCCTCCGCGCGGGCGAGAGTACCAGCCGAAGAGCCGAGCACCTTCCTCGTACGCCTCGCGCAGGTGCTTGGTCGACCAGGCACGACCCGTCGTCGGCTCACGGTCCGCGTGATTCCGGAGGCGAATCTCGATCGGGTCGACGCCCAGTCGATGCGCGAGCTCGTTCATCGCGCTCTCAAGCGGCCACAGCCCGCATCCCTCGTTGGTCGTGCGCATAGGCGTCGGCAGGTTGACCGTCACCGGCTCGACAGACTGGCTGACGTCAATGGCCGGGCAGGCGTACAGGTCCTTCACCTCGGTCGCCGCTTCGACGTACACCTCGGTCATCGACGTGATGTTGGAGACCTGATGACGCAGGGCGGTCAGCCTGCCGTCTTCTGTCGCCCCGAGCTCGAGGAACTGGTCGAGCAGGGGCTGAAACCCCGTCGAGGTGTACTGGTCGGCCCGCCCGAGATGCAGCTTGACCGGTCTGTCGACGATCCGTGCGGCGGCAGCCGCGAGGATCTGGTGTGGCCACACCCAACCCTTCCCGCCGAAACCGCCGCCGACATGGGGAGCAATCACGCGAATGTTCCCGGGATCGAGCTGCAGCGCGGCCGCGATCACGTTGGGGACGATGAAGCTCGCTTGGGCGGAGTCCCACACCGTCAGCAAGTCGCCGTCCCAGCGGGCCACGGTTCCGGACGTCTCGATGAAGTTGTGATGGCGCGACGGCTGGATCCATGTTTCGGAGACGCGAACAGCAGACGAAGCAAGAGCAGCGTCCACGTCCCCGATACGGAACGGCGCGCCCCGCTCACCTTCAACTAGCCCGGACTCGTCCACTTCTTCCGAAGCGGTGATGAGATTGCGTCGTCCCTGGCCGGGCAGGACGGGAGGTGTGGGCGCACAGCGGACCGTCACCATGGTGCGGGCCTGTTCGGCTGCCTGGATGTCCGTGGCCAGCACGATCGCGACAGGCTCGCCCTCGTGCTGGATGCGGTCGCTCTGCATGGGAAGGTTCAGAACGGCGGCCTGCCAGGGAGGCACCGGCCCGAACGTGGGTAGGTCATGCCAGGTGAGTATCCGGACGACGCCCTCGACGGCCAGCGCCGCGCTGGCGTCGACGTCAACGATCCGCCCTTGGCAAACCGGCGCACCGACGAGAGTTGCGTGAAGGGCGTCGGGCGGGGCGTTGTCGGCCGAGTACCTCGCCGCGCCGGTTACCTTGAGCGGTCCCTCTATACGCGGGCGCGGAGCTCCGATCGCCCGTCCTTCGGTTGGCGCCGTCATCGGGACACCGCAGTGCTGACAGCCCACACCAGCCTGCGCCGGCCGCAGCTGGCTGGTTGTCCGGGTAAGCGGTCGCGTCGGCCGGGCCCGGCCAGTGAAGCCGAATCCAGTGATCTCCTTGGCGGGAGGATGCCCGATGATCGCTCTCGTCGGAACCACGATGTGCAGCGTCGCCTTGCGTCGACTCCTGACCGAAGAAGGGTAGCGCGGCAGCCCATTAGACCTTCCCCTCGGCGGCGGCCAGCACCGCGGACGTGATCTGCGGATAGGCGGAGCACCGGCAGAGGTTGCCGCTCATCCACTCCCGTACCTCCTCGGGGGACCTGGTGTGTCCCTCCTGGATGCAGGCGACCGCCGAGAGCACCTGTCCCGGCGTGCAGTAGCCGCACTGGAAGGCATCGCAGTCGATGAACGCCTGCTGCACCGGATGCAGATGGCCGTCGGGGCCAGCCAGGCCTTCGATCGTGGTGACCTCACTGCCGTCACACTGCGCAACGAGCATCAGGCAGCTGTTCATCCGCCGGCCGTTGACCAAGACAGTGCAGGCGCCACAAGCACCCTCGTTGCAGCCCTTCTTGGTGCCCGTCAGCCTGAGATCGTCGCGCAGCCAATCGAGCAGGGTTACCCTGGCCGACACGTGTACAGCGTGCTGCGCGCCGTTGACATGCAACCGCACGTTCACCGCCAGGGCCGGCGCAAGGGGTTCCTGGTTTGTGGGCGTATCCCCCGCAGGATCGTCGGGAGCCACTCCTCCATCGTTGAGAATCTGGCTGCGGGTCATGAGCACCTCTTCCTCGAGCGTGCGGCGCCGACGAACAGCCGACCCCGACATCCAGCGCGCGGGAATTGATTTGTTTGCACCTCACCGATACGATGACGGCCCGCACCTTCACGATTCGACCGCGGCCATGATTGCCCGGACGGCTGTGTTTCGGGCCAGGCGGACCTTGTATGCGTTTCCGGACAAGGGTCTGGCTTCGTCAAGGTCCCATTGAACCGCTTCGCGGACCGTGTCTGCGCTGAGCCGGTTTCCGGGAAGGCTCGTCTCCGCACGTAGAAGTCTCCAGGGTCTTTGCGCCACAGAGCCCAGGGCAACCCGAATCGACTGGATCGTGTCGCCGTCCATCTGGACCACAGCGGCGGCGGTGGCGAGGGCGTATGCGTAGCTTTGCCGTTCGCGCACCTTGAGATAGGCCGATCGTGCTCCCGGCAGCAATGGGACCCGATAGCCGGTGATCATTTCGTCGTGACGCAGCACTGTTTCCTGCGTCGCCGGGTCGTGACCGATGGCTTTGGCCTCCTGCTGGGCCAGGTGTAGCTTTCCCACTGGGAGACGGCGGGCGCCCTCGGGCGAGACGAGGTCAACGTCGGCGTCGAGGGCCGCCAGTGCAACGAGGGGGTCGGACGGATGGACCGCGACGCAGTCGTCTGTCCATCCGAATATGGCGTGCTCGTCGTTCATTGCGTGCCGCGCTGGGCATCCGGTGCCGGGGGCGCGCTTGTTGCAGGCCCACGGTAGAGGTTCCGCGGCACGGAAGTAGGCGCATCGCGTCCGCTGGAGCACGTTACCGCCGATGGTCGCCCGGTTTCTCACCTGGGCAGAAGCGGCCAATAGGCAGGCCTGTCCCAAGACGCGGGCGTGTTCGCCGACCGTTGGGTGCTCGCCGATCTGATTGAGGGTGGCCAACGCGCCAAGCGTGAGGAACCCGTCCTCCAGGCCAATGTTGGCGCGGTCCGGGAGCCGGCCGATGTCGATGATGTTGTCGGGGCGGGTGATGCCGAGCCGAAGCCAGTTCAGCAGCTCGGTTCCGCCGGCGATGATCGTGCTGCCGGGTTCTGCTACCAGGGCCACTGCCTGGGCCTCGTCGTGCGGGCGAGCGTAGGCGAACGGGTGCATCAGTGTCCTTCCGGCAGTGGCGCTGTCGTTCAGAGCAGGTCGAGGGCGGCGCCGACCACGCTGTCCGCGTCGATGCCGTGGTAGCGGTACACGCTGTCGAGGTCGCCGGACTGGCCGAACCGGGTCACGCCGAGGTGGGTGGCGCGAACCTGGTTGACCCCGGCGAGGAAGGCCAGCGTGTGCGGGTGCCCGTCGAGCAGGGTCACCAGCGGCGTGGCGCGCCGCGCCGGGAAGGCGGCGTCGAGGATCCAGGTGTCCGCGCTGCCGTGCCCGGCCCGGGCCTGG
>NZ_JAJSOK010000072.1 GCF_021283305.1 Pseudonocardia kujensis | reverse complement strand
AGCTTCCTGCGCGCCCACCAGCGGTACGGGTCGCAGCCGCTGGACCAGGAGGGCCGGGACGGCTACGTCGCCGACACCGCCCGCGTGGCGCGCGAGCTCGGCGTCGTCGACCCGCCGGAGACCGAGGCGGCGCTCGCCGCGCGCCTCCGCGCCTTCCGCCCGGAGCTGCGCGGCACCCCGGAGGCGCGCTCCGCCGCCCGGTTCCTGCTGCTCAGCCCGCCCCTGGCGCTGCCCGCACGTGCGCCGTACGCGCTGCTCGCGGCCGCGGCCGTCGGGCTGCTGCCCCGCTGGGCGCGGGGGCCGTTGCGGCTGCCCTACCTGCCCGTGGCCGAGGCGACCGTGGTCCGGCTCGCCGGCGAGGGCGTCACGCGGGGCATCCGCTGGGTGATGTCGGGCTGATCAGAGCAGGCGGTCGGCGTCGAAACAGGTGTGGTCGCCGGTGTGGCAGGCCGCGCCCTCCTGGTCGACGACGACGAGCAGGGTGTCCCCGTCGCAGTCCAGCCGGACCTCGTGGACCTGCTGGACGTGTCCGGAGGTCTCGCCCTTGACCCAGTAGTCCTGCCGGCTGCGCGACCAGTACGTGCCGCGGCGCGTGGTGAGGGTGCGGTGCAGCGCCTCGTCGTCCATCCACGCGACCATCAGCACCTCGTTGGTTCCCCGCTGCTGCACGACCGCACACACCAGGCCGTCGGCGTCGCGCTTGAGCCGCTTCGCGATCGCCGGGTCCAGCTCGGAGGTCTCGACGCGGTTCTGCGCTGCCGGTTCGCTCGCGAGCTCGCTCACCGGACCTCCACGTGGTCGGCGCGCAGCACGTCCTTGACCTCGCCGATCCGGAGCTGCCCGAAGTGGAACACGCTGGCGGCCAGCACCGCGTCGGCACCGGCGCGGACGGCCGGCGGGAAGTGCTCCAGCGCGCCCGCCCCGCCCGAGGCGATCACCGGGACGTCGACCACCCGGCGCACCTTCTCGATCAGCTCGAGGTCGAAGCCGGCCCGCGTTCCGTCGGCGTCCATCGAGTTCAGCAGGATCTCGCCGACGCCGAGCTCCTGGCCGCGGGCGGCCCACTCGACGGCGTCGATCCCGGTGCCCGTGCGGCCGCCGTGCGTGGTGACCTCGAAGGTCGACGGCGTGGCCGGCCCGTCCACCACCCGCCGCGCGTCGACCGACAGCACGATGCACTGCGAGCCGAAGCGCCGCGCCATCTCGCCCAGCAGCTCCGGGCGCGCGATCGCCGCGGTGTTCACGGAGACCTTGTCGGCGCCGGCGCGCAGCATGCGGTCGACGTCGTCGGGCGTGCGGATACCGCCGCCGACGGTCAGCGGGATGAAGACCTGCTCGGCGGTGCGCCGGACGACGTCGACCATCGTCTCCCGCTCCCCCGACGACGCGGTGACGTCGAGGAACGTGAGCTCGTCGGCGCCCTCGGCGTCGTAGACCGCGGCCATCTCGACCGGGTCGCCGGCGTCGCGCAGCTCCTTGAAGTTGACGCCCTTGACCACCCGCCCGGCGTCGACGTCCAGGCAGGGGATGACGCGGACCGCGACACCCACTAGCGCACCGCCGCGAGCGCCTCGGGCAGCGTGAACCGCCCGGCGTACAGGGCCTTGCCGACGATCGAGCCCTCGATCACCCCGGTCTCGGCCAGCGCGACCAGGTCCTTGATCTCGGAGATCCCGCCGGACGCCACCACGGGGGCCGGGGTCGTCGCCGCCACCTGCTTCAGCAGCTCGACGTTCGGCCCCTGCAGCGTGCCGTCCTTCGACACGTCCGTGACGATGTAGCGGGAGACCCCGTCGCGGTCCATGCGCGCCAGGGTCTCCCAGAGATCGCCGCCGTCCTGCGTCCAGCCGCGGGCGGCGAGCCGGTGCTGCCCGCCGGAGATCTTCACGTCCAGCCCCACGGCGATCTTCTCGCCGTGTTCCGCGCAGACCTTGGCGCACCATTCCGGGTTCTCCAGCGCGGCCGTGCCGAGGTTGACCCGGGCGCAGCCGGTGGACAGGGCGCGGGCCAGGGACTCGTCGTCCCGGATCCCGCCGGACAGCTCCACCTTGACGTCCAGCTCACCGATGACGGCGGCCAGCAGCTCCGCGTTCGACCCCTTGCCGAACGCCGCGTCGAGGTCGACGAGATGGATCCACTCGGCGCCGTCCTCCTGCCACTTCAGCGCCGCCTCGCGCGGCGCGCCGTAGGAGGTCTCGGTGCCTGCCTCGCCCTGGACCAGGCGCACGGCCTGCCCGTCGGCGACGTCCACAGCGGGAAGAAGGGTGAAACTCACCGCACGAGCCTACCCACCGGGCCTCGCGCACCCGGCGGCGCCGCCGTGCGCGGCGGTGATCACGGAGCCGGGACGCCGAGAGTCGGAATTCGACCTCCCGGGTCCAGGACGGGTGATCACGGGGGTCGGCCCGCCCGGGGTCTCCGGCTGCGGCGCCTCACTCACCTCAGCCCACCACGTCCCGCAGCCAGTTCTGCAGCACCTGCGCGCCCGCGTCGCCGGACTTCTCCGGGTGGAACTGGGTGGCGGCGAGCGGCCCGTTCTCGACGGCCGCGACGAAGTCCTCGCCGTGGTGCGCCCAGGTGACCAGGGGCGGCCGGATGGCGTGCGACGACTCCAGCTCCCACCGCCGGGCGGCGAAGGAGTGCACGAAGTAGAAGCGGGTGCCGGCGTCGAGGCCGTTGAACAGGGTCGAGCCCGCGGGGGCGGTCACCGTGTTCCAGCCCATGTGCGGCAGCACGTCCGCCTTCAGCCGCTCGACGGTGCCCGGCCACTGCCCGCACCCGTCGGCCTCCACGCCGAACTCCACGCCGCGGTCGAACATCACCTGCATGCCGACGCAGATCCCGAGCACCGGACGGCCGCCGGCCAGGCGACGGCCGATCAGCTGCGGGCCCCGGACGGCGTTGAGCCCCTCCATGCAGTGCGCGAACGCACCGACGCCGGGGACGACCAGCCCGTCGGCCTCGCAGGCGGCGTCGAAGTCGGCGGTGACGGTGACGTCCGCCCCCACCCGCCGCAGCGCGCGCTCGGCCGACCGCAGGTTCCCCGATCCGTAGTCCAGCACGACGATCCGCGACACGCCTGCCAGTGTACGGACCGCCCGGACCGGGTCAGCACGCGTCGACGGGCGCCGGGCGGTGGGTCTCGAGGGTGGCCTGGTCGAGGAACGCCCGGGCGGCCGCCGTGACGGCGCCGGTGCGGCTGACGTAGGCGATGTCCAGGTGCGCCGGCGGTTCCAGCTCCACGACGCGGGCCCCGGCCCGCTCCGCGAGATCGCGCCAGGAGTCGGGCAGCACGGCCATCCCGACCCCGGCCAGCACCAGCGGCAGCATCGCCTCCCGGTGCTCGCACTCCGCCGCGACGGCTGCGCCCTGCCGGGCGAGCCCGTCGAGCACCGAGCGCATGGCGGTGCCCGGGGGCCCGGCGATCAGCCGGCACTCCGCGAGCTGGTCCGGCCGGACCGGCCCGGCGAGGGTCGACCCCGGGGGCGTGACCAGCACGAACCGCTGCCGCGCGACGGGGTGCAGGTCCAGCCCGGTGGCGGGGAGGGGCCGCGCGCTGGCCAGCAGGCCGAGCTCGGTGGCGCCGGAGCGGACGGTGTCGATCACCTGGTCCGCGGTGAACGCGGCCCGCACCACCACCCGGACCCCGGGGTGCGCGGCGCAGAACCGCGAGATGGTCCCGGCCAGCGGCGACACCGCCTGCGACGGCGTGGCGACGATCTCCACCCGCCCGGCCCGCAGCCCCTCGACCGCCTCGACCGACGCCCGGGCCAGCTCCAGCCCGTGCCCGACCTCGCGGGCCGGTCCGACGAGCGCGCGCCCCGCCTCGGTGAGCACGACGTCGGCCCCGACGTGGTGGAACAGCGTGCTGTGCAGCTCCCGCTCGAGCGCCGCGACGGCCTGGGTCAGCGTGGGTTGCCCGACGGCCAGCGCCTCGGCCGCCCGGTGGAACCCGCCGTGGTCGACCACGGCCAGGAAGTAGCGGAGGTGCCGGGCGTCCATCGCCCCCATCCTGGTCGGTCGGGCCGCGAGTTCCTAGAGGGTGCCCTTGGTGGAGGCGATCCCGGTGATCCGCTCGTCCGGCTCGGTGGCGGCGCGCAGGGCGCGGGCGATCGCCTTGAACTCGGCCTCGGTGATGTGGTGCGGGTCCCGGCCGTCGAGCACGCGGACGTGCAGCGCGAGGTGCCCGTGGAAGGCCAGCGACTCGAAGACGTGCCGGTTCAGCACCGTCGGGTAGTGCCCACCGACGACGAAGCCCTGCATGACCTCGGGCTCGCCGGAGTGCACCGTGTACGGCCGCCCGGAGACGTCGACGACGGCGTGCGCGAGCGCCTCGTCCATCGGGATCCAGGCGTCGCCGAAGCGGCGGATGCCCTTCTTGTCCCCCAACGCCTGGCGCAGCGCCTGGCCGAGCACGATCGCGGTGTCCTCGACGGTGTGGTGGGCGTCGAGGTGCACGTCGCCCTCGGCCTGCACGGTGAGGTCGAACGCGCCGTGCTTGCCCAGGGCGTCGAGCATGTGGTCGAAGAACGGCACGCCGGTGGAGACGTTCGTCTGCCCGGTGCCGTCGAGGTCGATCTCGACCAGGACCTTCGACTCCTTGGTGACGCGCTCCACGCGGCCGGTCCGGCGCCGCTCCGAGGTCTCGCTCGCAGGCTCGCTCACAACAGCTCCTTCGTGGCGACGTTCGCGGCGGCCGCCACGAACGCGTCGTTCTCCTCGGGGGTGCCGATCGTGACCCGCAGCCGCTCCGGGATGCCCACGTCCCGGATCAGCACGCCGTGGTCGAGGAAGGTCCGCCACGCCCGCGGGGCGTCGGCGAACCGGCCGAACAGCACGAAGTTGGCGTCGCTGGGGACGCAGTCGTAGCCCAGGGCCTGCAGCTCCGGCACGATCCGGTCCCGCTCGGCGGCCAGCAGCGCAACCGAGCCGAGCGTGGCGTCGGCGTGCCGCAGCGCGGCCCGCGCGGCGGCCTGGGTGAGCACCGACAGGTGGTAGGGCAGCCGGACGAGCTGCAGCGCGTCGACCACGGCGGGCGCGGCGGCCAGGTAGCCGAGCCGGCCGCCCGCGAACGCGAACGCCTTGCTCATCGTCCGCGAGACGATCAGCTTGTGTCCGTGGGTGGCCAGCAGGGTGGTGGCGCTGGGGTGGGCGGAGAACTCGGCGTAGGCCTCGTCGACCACCACGATCCCCGGGGCCGCGTCGATCAGCAGCGCGAGGTCCGCGGGATCCAGGGACTGCCCGGTCGGGTTGTTCGGGCTGGTCAGGAAAGTGACGTCCGGCGCGCGCTCCTTCAGCAGGAGCTGCGCGGCGTCGACGTCGACCGAGAAGTCCGCCGTGCGCGGGATCTCCAGCCACTCGGTCTGCGTGCCCGACGAGATGATCGGGTGCATCGAGTAGCTCGGCACGAACCCGAGCGCGCTCCGGCCGGGCCCGCCGAAGGCCTGCAGCACCTGCTGGAGGATCTCGTTGGACCCGTTGGCGGCCCACAGGTTCTCCCGACCGAGCTCCACCCCGGTCTGCCGGGTCAGGTACGCCGCGAGGTCCTCGCGCAGGGCGACCGCGTCCCGGTCCGGGTAGCGGTGCAGGTTCCGCGCGGCCTCCTCGCAGGCGGCCGTGACGTCGGCGACCAGCTCGGGAGGCGGCGGGTACGGGTTCTCGTTGGTGTTGAGCCGGACCGCGACGTCGAGCTGCGGAGCGCCGTAGGGCGACTTGCCGCGCAACGACTCCCGCAGCGGGAGGTCCTCGAGCCGGACCTCGTTCCCGGGCCCGGACCGCGCCGGTCCTCCGCTCGCGCGCTCGCTCACCGGCCGGACCCCGCGGTCCCGAAGCGGGCGGTGACGGCCTGGCCGTGGGCCGGTAGGTCCTC
Organism: Pseudonocardia kujensis; assembly: GCF_021283305.1. Classification (GTDB taxonomy): domain Bacteria; phylum Actinomycetota; class Actinomycetes; order Mycobacteriales; family Pseudonocardiaceae; genus Pseudonocardia; species Pseudonocardia kujensis. The sequence goes on along the minus strand of NZ_JAJSOK010000072.1, from coordinate 31,389 downwards.
CGCGGTGGCCAGCGTGACGACCTTGTCCGCCACCTCGCGCAGCGCCTCCTCGGTGTACTCGACCACGTGCACGCCGCGCAGGAACGTGCCGGTGGAGAGCCCGCCCGAGTGCCGTGCGCAGCCGCCGGTCGGCAGCACGTGGTTGGAGCCGGCGCAGTAGTCGCCGAGCGAGACGGGCGCGTACGGGCCGATGAAGATCGCCCCGGCGTTGCGGACCCGCGCGCCGACCTCGCGGGCGTCGGCGGTCTGGATCTCCAGGTGCTCGGCGGCGTAGGCGTCGACGACCGCGACACCGTCGGCCAGGTCGCGCACCAGGATCGTGCCCGACTGCGGCCCGGCGAGCGCGGTGCGGATGCGCTCGGTGTGCTTGGTGGCGGCGACCTGGCGCTCCAGCTCGGCGTCGACCGCCCCGGCCAGCTCGTCCGAGGTCGTGACCAGCACCGACGCGGCGTTCGGGTCGTGCTCGGCCTGCGAGATCAGGTCGGCGGCGACGTGCACCGGGTCCGCCCCGCCGTCGGCCAGGATCGCGATCTCGGTGGTGCCGGCCTCGGCGTCGATCCCGACGAGGCCGCGGAGCATGCGCTTGGCGGCGGTCAGGTAGATGTTGCCCGGCCCGGTGACCATGTCGACCGGCTCGAGATCGGCGCCGTCCGTGTCGGTGCCGCCGTGGGCCAGCAGCGCGACGCACTGCGCCCCGCCGACGGCCCACACCTCGTCGACGCCCAGCAGCGCCGCCGCGGCCAGGATCGTGGGGTGCGGGAGGCCGCCGTTCTCCGCCTGCGGCGGCGAGGCCACGACCAGCGACTCCACGCCCGCGGCCTGCGCCGGGACCACGTTCATGATCACCGACGACGGGTACACCGCCAGCCCGCCCGGCGCGTACAGCCCGACCCGGCGGACCGGGACGAACCGCTCGGTGACCGTGCCGCCCGGTACGACGCGGGTGACGACGTCCTCGCGGCGCTGCTCCTCGTGCACCTTCCGGGCGCGCGCGATCGAGGTCTCCAGCGCCTCGCGCACGGCCGGCTCGAGGTCGGCGAGGGCCTTCTCCAGCTCCGCCGCGGGCACCCGGACGCTCGCGGGCCGTACCTTGTCGAAGCGCTCGGTGAACTCCAGCACGGCCGCCACGCCCCGCTCCCGCACCGACTCGACGATCGGGCGGACCGCCTCGAGCGCCGCGTCGACGTCGAGCTCCGCGCGCGGCAGCATCCCGCGCAGCACGGCAGGTCGCGGCAGCGGTTCGGAGCGCAGGTCGAGGCGGCGCAGGAGTGGGCGGACCATGCGTCCAGGGTACGGTGCGGGGTGATGGAGCCAGCACGCGCTCCGGCGGGCTCGAGGACCGCGTCAGGGAAAACCATGATGCGATCTCACCGGCCGCCGGAGTGCGTCAGGGAACCATAATGCGGCAGGTGGCGCTTCCCTCCATCTCGGCCGAGCAGCGGCGTGCGCGGCTCGTCGCCCGGCACCGGCTGGCCCCCGCGACCCGCACGGACGACGTCCCGCGGATCGTCGACGACCTGGTCGGGCTGCACTCCAGCGACCCGGTCACGGTCTACCTCTCGGCCGCGGCGCGGATGGCGCACCCGGACCTCGCCGCGGTGGAGCGTGCGCTCTACGAGGACCGCAGCCTGCTCCGGCACCACGCCATGCGCCGCACGCTGTGGGTCTTCGGCCCGCACCACGCCCGGCTCGCCCACCACGCCGCGACCGTCGACGTCGCCGCCGTGCAGCGGCGCAACCTGCACCAGCAGCTGACGGCCGGCGGGTACGCCGACCCCGACGCCACCGTCGCCGACGCCCGCGCCCGGATCCGGGAGCTGCTCGTGGCCGAGGGCCCGCTGCCCGCCCGCGAGGTCGGCCTGCGGCTGCCGGAGCTCACCACGCCGGTCCCGATCCAGGCGACCGTGCAGGCGTTGCACTCCCGGGTCCTGCTGGTCATGGGGTTCGACGGCGAGGTGCTGCGCGCCCGGCCCACCGGCACCTGGATCAACGGCCAGTACCGCTGGGCCGCCGCCGACGCCTGGGTCCCGGGCGGGCTCGGCGAGCCGCTGCCCAGGCGCGAGGCCGCGGCCGGGCTCGCCCGCGCCTACCTGCGTGCCTTCGGCCCGGCCACCCGCGACGACCTGAAGTGGTGGGCCGGGTGGACGGTCGCGACCACGAAGGCCGCGCTCGCCGACGTCGGGGCCGTGGAGACCGACGCCGGGTTCGTCCTGCCCGACGACCTCGATCCCGTGGAGCCGCAGCCGTCCGTGGTCCTCCTCCCGGGCCTCGACCCCACGACCATGGGCTGGAAGCAGCGCGACCACTACCTGGACCCCGCGCTCACGCCGCACCTGTTCGACCGCAACGGCAACGGCGGCCCCACGATCTGGGTCGACGGGGCGGTCGCGGGCGGCTGGGTGCAGCGCAAGGACGGGACGATCGCGCTGAAGCTGCTGACCGACGTCGGGGCCGAGGCCCGCGCGCAGGTCGAGGCCGCCGCACACGCCCTGGAGGCCCTGCTCGGCGAGGTCCGCTTCACCGTGCGCTTCCCCGCCCCGATGGCCGCCGAGCTGCTGGCCTAGATTCCGCGGGGTGAGCGACTGGTTCCTGGCCGGTGAGCACGAGGCCGACGCGGTGGCCTCGGTGGCGTCCGGCGAGCACTCCTTCGACGACTGGCCGCACCTGTCGATCCCGTTGCGCCGCAGCGAGCTGGCCGCGCTCTACGCGGCCCTGTCCGACACCGGGCCGGCCGACCCGCCGACCGACACCGCGCCGGCCGACACCGCGCCGACCGACACCGCGCCGGCCGAGCGGCGCGCACCGGCCGGCCTGCTCGCCGTCGAGGTCGACGCGGGCATGATCGTGACGCGGGTGCCCGCAGCCGCGATCGAGGCCCTGGCCGAGATGACCCCGCGGACCGCGCCGCCGGTGATGGCCGCCTGGTCGGAGGCCATCGCGCACGACGAGCCGGACGCGCTCGGCGAGATCCTCTCCGACCTCGCCGCCTTCGCCCGCGACGCCGCCGAGTCCGGCCGCCCGGTCCTCGAGCTCGCCCCCTACTGACGTGACCGACGTGGTGCAGGAGCGGCGCCTGCACCACGGCTCAGAGGTCCAGGCCCAGGTCCAGCGCCGTCACCGAGTGGGTCAGGGCCCCGACCGAGATGAAGTCCACCCCGGTCACGGCGTACTCCCGGGCGTTCGCGAGCACCAGCCCGCCGCTCGACTCCAGCAGCGTGGGCGCGGAACCCCTGCGGCGCACCGCCTCCGCGGTCTGCTCCGGGCTGAAGTTGTCCAGCAGGACCAGCTCCGCACCCAGCGCCAGCACCTCGTCGAGCTGGGCGAGCGAGTCCACCTCGACCTCGCACGGCAGCTCCGGCGCCCGCTCGCGCGCGGCCCGCAGCGCCGCGGACACCGACCCCGCCGCGGCCACGTGGTTGTCCTTGATCAGGATCGCGTCGCCGAGCCCGAGCCGGTGGTTCACCCCGCCGCCGCAGCGCACGGCGTACTTCTCCAGCAGCCGCAGCCCGGGCAGCGTCTTGCGGGTGTCCCGGATCCGCGCCCCGGTGCCCGCGACGGCGTCGACCCACTGCGCCGTCGCCGTCGCCACCCCGGACAGGTGGCAGAGCAGGTTCAGGGCGGTGCGCTCGGCCGTCAGCAGCGCCCGGACCGGCGCCCGGACGACGAGCGCGGGCTCGCCCGGCGTCAGCCGGGACCCGTCCGGCAGCTCCGCGCGCAGCTCCCACTCCGGCACGACCAGGTCCAGCACCGCCTTCGCGACCGGGACGCCGGACAGCACGCCGGCCTTGCGCGGGGTGAACGACCCGACCGCGACGGCGTCGGCGGGCACGGTCGCGGCCGTGGTGGCGTCGGGCCCGTAGCGCAGGTCCTCGTCGAGCGCGGTGCGCACCACGCGGGCCAGGTCCTCGGGGTCCGGCACCCCGATCTCGGTGGCTCCGCCGACGCCGGCGGCGATCGCCGTGTTCACGGTGCTCATGCCGCACCCGCCAGGGCGTCCGCGCCGATCCGGGGGCGGCCGGCGTCGTCGAGGGTCACGGTCAGGGACTCCTTCTGCCACACGTCGTCGCGCTCGGGGAAGTCCGTGCGGACGTGGCAGCCGCGGCTCTCCCGGCGGGTGCCGGCGGCCGCGAGCACGGCCTGCGCGAGCAGGGTCAGCGCGGCGTCCTCCACGCCGGTGCGGTCGAGCGGGGTGGCCAGCACGGTGGCCCGCTCGACGACGTCCGACGCCGTGGCCAGGCCGGTCGCGTCCCGCCCGATCGCGGCGTAGGCGCTCATCGCGCGCTGCACGACGCCCCGGTCGGCCACGCCCACGGCAGGCGCCGGGGCGATCAGCTCGGGCGCCGACGTCCGCGGCTGGGCCAGGTCCTCGACCACGGCGCGGACCGTGCGCTCCCCCACCACGAGCCCCTCGAGCAGGGAGTTCGACGCCAGCCGGTTCGCCCCGTGCAGGCCGGTCCGGGCCACCTCGCCCGCGGCGTAGAGGCCGGGGACCGCGGTGCGGCCGTCGATGTCGGCGACCACGCCCCCGCACGCGTAGTGCGCGGCCGGGGTGACCGGGATCGGCTCGCGGGTCGGGTCGATCCCGGCCTCGCGGCAGGAGGCGTACACCGTGGGGAAGCGGGCGGCGAAGCCCTCCAGCCCGGTCGCGTCGAGGTACATGCAGTCGGCGCCGGTCTCGGCCATCCGGCGGGTGATCGCCGCGGCCACGACGTCGCGCGGGGCGAGGTCGGCGAGCGGGTGCCGGCCGACCATGAACCGGGTGCCGGCCCGGTCGCGCAGGACCGCGCCCTCGCCGCGGACCGCCTCGGTCACCAGCGGCCGGCGCCCGACCGCGGGCCCGGTGTAGAGCACGGTGGGGTGGAACTGCACGAACTCCAGGTCGGCCGCGGCGGCCCCGGCCCGCAGGGCCAGCGCCACGCCGTCACCGGTCGAGGTCCCGGGGTTGGTGGTGCTCGCGTAGAGCTGCCCGTAGCCCCCGGTGGCCAGGAGCACCGCCGGGGCGCGCAGCACGCCGGGGCGGCCGGTGTCGTCGAGCACGGCGAGCCCGGCCACCCGACCGGACGCGTCCTTCAGCGCGTCGACGGCGACGTGCCCGGTGAGGATCGTGAGCGACCGGGCGGCCTCGACGAGCGCGCGCTCGATCTCCGCGCCGGTCGCGTCGCCGCCCGCGTGCACCACGCGGAAGGCGGAGTGGCCGCCCTCCCGGGTGCGGTCGAGCCGGGCACCACGCGCGTCGAACAGCGCCCCGCGCTCGCGCAGCCGGCCGACCGCTGCGGGCCCGCCGGCGACGATCGCGGCGACGGCTCCCGCGTCGTTGAGCCCGCCGCCCGCGGCGAGGGTGTCCGCGGCGTGCGCGTCGACCGTGTCGCCCGGGACGTCGCCGAGCACCACGGCCACGCCGCCCTGGGCCCAGCGGGTGCTGCCCGCGTCGGTCGCGTCCTTGGTCACCACGACCACGCGCAGCCCGGCCTCGGCGGCGTCGAGCGCGGCGGTCAGCCCCGCGACGCCACTGCCGACGACGACCAGGTCGGCGGCGGCGTCCCAGCCGACGGCCACGTCCCGGCCCGTCATTCGCCACCTCCCGGCTGGCCGATCGCGATCATCCGCTCGACCGCGGCGCGGCCCCGGGCAGCCAGCTCCGGCTCGACGTGCACCTCGTCGGTGCCCTCGCGAACGCTGCGCAGCAGCGCCTCCGGCGTGATCATCTTCATGTAGCTGCAGCTCGCGCGGTCGTTCACCGCGCGGAAGTCGATCTCCGGCGCGGCCCGGCGGAGCTGGTGCAGCATGCCGACCTCGGTCGCCACCAGCACCGACTTCGCGTGCGACGCCCGGGCGGCGTCGACCATCCCGCCCGTCGAGAGGATCTTGACCCGGTCCGCGGCCACGGTCCCCGAGCCGGCGAGGTAGAGCGCCGAGGTGGCGCAGCCGCACTCCGGGTGCACGAAGAGCTCGGCGTCGGGGTGCGCCTCGGCCTGCGCGGTCAGCTCGGCGCCGTTGATGCCGGCGTGGACGTGGCACTCCCCCGCCCACACCTGCATGTTCTGCCGGCCCAGCGTGCGCCGGACGTGCGCGCCGAGGAACTGGTCGGGCAGGAAGAGCACCTCGCGGTCCTCGGGGATCGAGGCGACGACCTCGACCGCGTTCGACGAGGTGCAGCAGATGTCCGTCTCCGCCTTGACCGCGGCGGTGGTGTTCACGTAGCTGACCACGACGGCGCCGGGGTGCTCGGCCTTCCAGGCCCGCAGCTCGTCGACGGTGATCGAGTCGGCGAGCGAGCAGCCGGCCCGCGCGTCGGGGATCAGTACGGTCTTCTCCGGCGAGAGGATCTTCGCCGTCTCGGCCATGAAGTGGACGCCGCAGAACACGATGGTCCCCGCGTCGACCTCGGCCGCGATCCGGGACAGCGCCAGGGAGTCGCCCACGTGGTCGGCCACGTCCTGGATCGCCGGCAGCTGGTAGTTGTGCGCCAGCAGCACCGCGTCGCGCCTCCGCGCCAGCTCCCGCACCTCGTCGGCCCAGCCGGGGTACGGGACGCCGGTCCCCGCCTGCACGTCCGCCGTCACGGTCATCGCTCGTCCTCCTCGGATGTTTTCGCCTGTAGGTCGAAAACAGGGCGATCGTAGCATCGCCGCCGCCCCGGGAACACCGTCCGCGTGACCCGGAACTCACCTGCCCGTAACCTGCGTGTCCCGGAACGGACGGTTCGCCCGGATCTCCGGGCCGCCCCCTACGATCGGCGCATGCCCGCCCGTCCCACGGGCCACGAGGTGCTCGCGGCCGTCCTGCAGGTCCGCGAGGACGCCCTCCAGGTGCTGCTCTGGCAGCGCGGCAAGGACCCCGACCGGGGCCGCTGGGCCCTGCCCGGCGGGACGCTGGGCGACACCGAGGACGTCGAGGAGTCGGTGCGCCGCCAGCTCGCCGAGAAGGTCGACGTCCGCGAGGTCACCCACGTCGAGCAGCTCGGCGTGTTCAGCGCGCCGGAGCGGGTGCCCGGGATCCGGCTGGTCGCCACGGCGTTCCTCGGGCTCGTCCCGTCCGACGTCGACCCGGCCGTGCCCGACGACACCGCCTGGTTCCCGGTGGACGACCTGCCGGAGACGGCGTTCGACCACGCCGAGATCGTCCACGACGCGCGGGACCGACTGCGGGCCAAGCTGTCCTACACCAACCTGGGTTTCGCCCTCGCCCCGCCGGAGTTCACGGTGTCGGCGTTGCGCGAGCTCTACGTCGCGGCGCTGGGGCACCCGGTGTCGGCGACCAACCTGCAGCGGGTGCTCACCCGCCGGCACGTGCTGGAGGCGACCGGCGAGACCGCACCGCCCGGGCCGGCCGGCGGCCGCCCCGCCGCGGTGTTCCGCTTCACCGAGCGGGCGCTGCGGGTCACCGACGCCTCGGCCGTGCTCCGCCCGCCGGGCAGCCGCGATTCGGCGGGCGACGGGGCGGTCCGGCCCGTACCGTGACCACGTGGTCGCGACGATCCCCCTCTTCCCCCTGGGCACCGTGCTCATGCCCGGGGCGTCGCTGCCGCTGCACATCTTCGAGCCGCGCTACCGCCAGCTCACCGTCGACCTCGTGACGGGGGCGGTGCCGGACAAGGAGTTCGGCGTCGTCGCCGTGCGCGAGGGCCACGATCCCGACACCGACGGGCTCGCCGCGCTGCACCCGATCGGCTGCACTGCCCGGCTGCTCGACGTCCGTCGGCTCCCCGACGGCCGCTACGACGTCGTCACCTCCGGCGCCCGGCGGTTCCGGCTGCTCGACCTCGACGCGGAGGCCAAGCCGTACCTCTGCGGCTCCGTGGAGTACGTGCCGGACGACAAGGAGACCTCCGAGTCCGACGACCTGACCCGGATGCTCGCCGGCGCCGCCCGGGCCGCGCACCGCGACTACTGCGCCACCGCGTGGAAGAACGACGACTGGTCCGAGCCCGCGCGCGAGGTCCCGACGGCGGAGCTCGCGCACGTCCTCGCCGCGGACTGCCTGCTGCCGCTGGAGGACCGGCAGGCGCTGCTGGAGCAGACCTGCCCGGTCGAGCGGCTGCGGATGGTGCGGCTGCTCGTCGCCCGCGAGCGTGGGCTGCTGCAGCAGCTCCGCGCGGTGCCCACGCCGATGAGCACCTTCGCGGAACCCTTCGCTCCCAACTGATCCGGCGTGGGGCTCACTCCCAGCCGAAGCGGCCCCGCAGCTCGTCCGCGACCCGGTCGAAGCGCCCCCGGTCGAGCACCGCGCCCTCGCGGCGGATGTCGTGCTCCCCGACCTCGAGCACCCGGTCGAGCCGGATGAAGGACTCGCGGCCCTCGCGGTCCCACTCCCCGGAGCCGATCCCGACCCAGTCCGGGTCGCCGGCGCGCCGGTGCTGGCTGGAGAGCATCAGCCCGAGCAGCTCCCCGCCCTGCCGCCCCACGACGAGCAGCGGCCGGTCCTTGCCCTGGCTCGCGTCCTCCTCGAACGGCACCCAGGTCCACACGATCTCGCCCGGGTCCGCGGCGCCGTCGAGCTCCGGGGCGTAGGCGATGCGCCGGGCCCGGTCGCCCGTCGGTGCGGTGCGGACCCCGCCGTGGCCCTCCGGCGCGGGCCGGGCGGGTGCGTCGTCCGCCTGCGCCAGGAGCTTGAAGCCGACGTCGACCGCTTGCTTGAGCAGGTTGCCCCAGTCCATGGTCGACAGCATCTCACCGGTTCACCGATGAGTTCCCGGCGCGGCCGTCGTTCCATGCAGCGACAGCACACCGCAGAGGAAGGAACCCACCATGGACTGCAGGCTCGAGGTCGTCGTCCTCCCCGTCTCCGACGTGGAGCGCGCGTACGAGTTCTACGCCGGCAAGCTCGGCTTCACCGTCGACTCCGACTTCCACCCGAACGAGCACTTCCGCGCCGTCCAGGTCACCCCGCCCGGCTCCGCCTGCTCGATCGTCTTCGGCACCGGCCTGGGCGGCGGCGCGGCGGCGGGCTCGCTGCAGGGCTGCCACCTCGTCGTCTCGGACATCGAGAAGGCGCACGCCGAGCTGGAGGCCGCCGGGATCGAGAACAGCGGGCCGCAGCACTTCGTCGACGGCGTGCAGACGCCCGGGGTGCACCCCGAGCGCCAGGACTACGGCACCTTCGTCTACTTCGCCGACCCCGACGGCAACACCTGGGCGCTGCAGGAGATCCGGACGCCGAAGCGCTGATGGACGCCGACGACGCGGTCGACACGATCGGCACGGTCGGCACGGTCGATCTCGAGGCGGGCTTCGCCCGGCACCGGCGCGAGCTGCACGTGCACTGCTACCGCATGCTCGCGTCGGTGTCCGACGCCGAGGACGCCGTCCAGGAGACCTACCTGCGGGCCTGGCGCGGGCGGGCCGGCTTCGACGGCACCCACCTGCGGGCGTGGCTGTACCGGATCGCGACCACGGTCTGTCTCGACGCCGCGCGCGCCCGGGCCCGCCGCCCGGCGTCCGCGGCCGAGGTGGCGTGGCTGACCCCCTACCCGGACACCCTGCTCGAGCCCGCGAGCGCCGAGAAGGAGCCCGATGCGCTCGTCGTCGCGCGGGAGACGATCGAGCTCGCGTTCCTCGTGGCCCTGCAGGTCCTGCCGCCCCGGCAGCGGGCCGCGCTGCTGGCCCGCGAGGTGCTGGGCCTGCCCGCCAAGGACACCGCCGAGATGATCGGTACCAGCGTCGCGGCGGCCAACAGCGCGCTGCAGCGGGCCCGGGAGACGCTGCGGACCCACCTGCCGTCGCACCGGGACGACTGGTCCGCGCACGAGCCGAGCGCGGCGGAGAAAGGGCTGCTCGACCGCTTCATCGACGCCCACGAGCGCAACGACGCCGCCGCCGCGCTCGCCGCCGCGGCCGAGGACATCCGGGTCACCATGCCGCCCGCGCCGTTCTGCTTCGAGGGGCACGGGCAGCTGGCGACGCTGCTGGAGCGGGCGTTCGGCCCGGACCGCGAGGGCGACTGGCGGCTCCTGCCCACCGGCGTCAACCTCATGCCGGCCGCCGCGAGCTATCTGCGGCGGCCCGGGGACACGGCGTTCCGGCCGTTCAAGCTCGACGTCCTGCGGGTGGAGGGCGACCGGATCGCCGAGATCACGACGTTCGGCCACTCCTGGTTCCCGGCCCTCGGCCTGCCCGACGCTCTGTGAGGGCTGCGCCGGCACGCCGCACCGCTCGCCGAGCGGCGGATCGTCACCCGGCGAGCGGTGATCCGTCACTCAGCGCTCGGCGGCCGCGGAGCTGCGGGTCCCGTGCCGGCTGCAGCGCGCGGTCCAGCCGAAGGGGTCGACCTGGACGACCATGCGCCGGGCGCACTCCGGGCAGAACCGCGGCGGCTCCAGGTCCCGCTCGCGGGCGCAGCGGGCGTGGTCCCCCTCGGCCGTCGGCGCGCCGCAGCGGTCGCAGAAGACCGCCCTCCCCACGCCGCTCACAACGTCTCGTTGAGGGCCTTGATCGGCATCTCCAGCTCGCCGAGCAGGTCGATGTCCGCCTCGGCCGGCCGCCCGAGGGTGGTGAGGTAGTTGCCCACGATCACCGCGTTGATCCCGCCGAGCAGGCCCTTCCGCGCGCCGAGGTCGCCGAGGGTCAGCTCGCGGCCGCCCGCGAAGCGCAGCACCGTGCGCGGCAGCGCGAGCCGGAACGCGGCGACGGTGCGCAACGCGTCGGGCCCCGACATCGGCTCGAGGTCGCCGAAGGGCGTGCCCGGGCGCGGGTTGAGGAAGTTCAGCGGCACCTCGTCGGGGGTCAGCGAGGCGAGCTGCGCGGCGAACTCCGCGCGCTGCCCCAGGGTCTCGCCCATCCCGACGATCCCGCCGCAGCAGACCTCCATGCCGGCCTCGCGGACGAGCCGCAGGGTCTCCCAGCGCTCCTCCCACGTGTGCGTGGTGACGACGTTCGGGAAGTGCGAGCGCGCGGTCTCGAGGTTGTGGTTGTAGCGGTGCACGCCCATCCCGGCCAGCGCGGTGACCTGCTCCGGCGTGAGCATGCCGAGCGAGCACGCGACGTTGATGTCCACCGCGTCCTTGATCGCCGCGACCCCCGCCGCGACCTGCGCCATCAGCCGCGCGTCCGGCCCGCGCACCGCCGCGACGATGCAGAACTCCGTGGCACCCGTCTTCGCCGTCTGCTTGGCCGCCTCGACCAGCATGGGCACGTCGAGCCACGCCGAGCGCACCGGCGACTCGAACAGCCCGGACTGCGAGCAGAAGTGGCAGTCCTCGGGGCAGCCGCCGGTCTTCAGGGAGATGATGCCCTCGACCTCGACCTCCGGCCCGCACCAGCGCATCCGCACCTCGTGGGCCAGCTCCAGCAGGGCGTCGAGCTCGGAGTCGGGCAGCTGCAGGACCTCGAGGACCTGCTCCTCCGACAGGCCCTCACCCCGCTCCAGGACCTGCTCACGGGCACGGCTGAGGACGATCGACGTCGCGGTGGTCACGGGCGCGCACTATGCCAAACACCCCCCAGCGCGGGGGCCAGGGTGTGACGCGCGACCCGGGCGAATTCAGCCGGACGAAGGGCGCCGGTCCGTTCGGGCAGTGCCCCGAGCAGCGGCACGCCGGTGACGGCGGGCAGGTCGGCGAGGTTGCAGCGGGCCGCCAGGTCCGGCGCCGCCGGCCACGCCCCGACGACGACGCCCGCACACGCGATCCCCCGCCGCGCCAGGGCCTCGGTGGTCAGGGCGGTGTGGTTCAGCGTGCCGAGCCCGGCCGCGGCCACCACGAGCACGGGCGCGCCGAGCGTCGCGGCGACGTCGGCGAGCGTGCCGTCGGGGGTGAACCGCACCAGCAGCCCGCCGGCACCCTCGACGAGGACCAGGTCGTGGTCGGCGGCGAGGTCACGGGCGGCGTCGACGGCCGCCTCGGGGGTGAGGGGCGGCAGGCCGGCGCGACGGGCCGCCGTCTCGGGGGCGAGCGGCTCCGGATAGCGCGCGAGCTCGGCCGTGGTCACGCCGGGGACCAGCGCGGCGACGGCCGCCAGGTCACCGGGCTCGTCCGGGCCGACCCCGGTCTGGGCGGGCTTGAGCACCGCGACCCGCTCCCCCGCCGCCACCGCGAGCGCGGCGACCGCGGCCGTGACGACCGTCTTGCCGACGTCCGTCCCCGTACCGCTCACCACCAGCACCCGGCCGGTCACCGGCGCACCTCCGCGAGCACCTCGTGGAGCACGACCCGCACGCGGTCCAGCTCGGCCGTGGTGAGGTCCGCCCGGGCGGTGAGCCGCAGCCGGCTCGTTCCCTCCGGTACCGACGGCGGCCGGAAGCAGCCCGCCCGGACCCCGCGGTCCAGGCAGCGCCCGGCCGCCCGGAACGCCGTCACGGGCGACCCGAGCACGACCGGCACCACTGCGGACCCCGTGAACGGCAACGGCCCCGCCGGCGGCGTCCCCTTCTCGGGAACGCTGCGGCCCTGCGCCGACGCGAGCCCGGACCGGGCGATGGCCGCCAGCTCCTGCGCGACCTGCAGCACCGCGGCGGGCCGGTCCGGCTCCTCGCGCAGCACCCGCAGGGCGGCGAGCGCCGCGCCCACGCAGGCGGGCGCGAGCCCGGTGTCGAAGATGAAGGTGCGGGCCGTGTCGACCAGGTGCTCGACCACGGCGCGCGGGCCGAGCACCGCGCCGCCCTGGCCGCCCAGCGACTTGGACAGGGTCACGGTGGCCACGACGTCGTCGGCGCCGGCGAGGCCCGCCTCCCGCAGCACGCCGCGCCCGCCGGGCCCGCAGACGCCGAGGGCGTGCGCCTCGTCGACCACCAGCACCGCCCCGCGCGCCCGGCAGACCGCGTGCAGCTCCCGCAGCGGGGCGACGCCGCCGTCGATGCTGTCCACGCCGTCGGTGACGACGAGCGCCCGCGGCTCGGTGCGGGCCGCCAGTGCGGCGTCGACCGCGGCCACGTCGGACCGCGGCGTGACGACGACCCGGGCGCGGGAGAGCCGGCACGCGTCGACGAGGGAGGCATGGCTGTGCGCGTCGGACACCACGAGGGCGCCGCGGCCGGACAGCGCGGTGACGACCCCGAGGTTGGCGGTGTAGCCGGAGGAGAAGACCAGCGCGGCCTCGGCGCCGCAGAACGCGGCGAGCTCCTCCTCCAGCGTGGCGTGCAGCGCCGTCGTGCCGGTCACCAGCCGGGACCCGGTGGACCCGGCGCCCCACGCGCGGAGGGCGCGGACCGCGCCCTCGACCACCCGCGCGTCCTGCGAGAGGCCCAGGTAGTCGTTGCCCGCCAGGTCGATCGCGTCCGTCGGCAGCGTCCGCGGACGCAACGAGCGCCGCAGGCCTTCCGACCTGCGGCGCTCCGCGTTGCTCTCCAGCCAGTCCAGGGGGTGCGCCACGCGGGAGACCCTAGGTGGCACCCGCGTCCGGCCGGCCGGGGTGTGACCGACTACTGGCCCGCCTGGCCCGCCTGGCCCGCCTGGCCCTCCTGGTCCTGCTGCTGGCGGGCGACCTCGGCCTTGACCTGGTCCATGTCGACCTCCCGGACCTTGCCGATCAGCTCCTCCAGCGCCGGCGCCGGCAGGGCCCCCGGCTGGGCGTAGAGCACCACCCCGTCCCGCACCGCCATCAGCGTCGGGATCGACGAGATGCCGAAGGCCTGCGCCAACTGGGTCTGGGCCTCGGTGTCGACCTTGCCGAAGGTGATGTCCGGGTGCTTCTCCGACGCCTCGTCGAACACCGGCGCGAACTGCCGGCACGGGCCGCACCAGGAGGCCCAGAAGTCGACGAGCACCGTCCCGTCGGCCGCCACGACCTCGTTGAAGTTGTCGGTCGTCAGTTCCACCGTTGCCATGTCGTGCTCAACTCCTCGGGGTCCGCGTGTGTTCCGGCCGCCCGCGCGGCTGCGCCTACCCGCGCAGTGCGGCGGGCGGTCGCGACCCCGCCAACCCCGGGCCGACCGCGTCGTGCGGCCGGAAGGCGCGGGCGTCGGCGTCGTACACGAGGACGTCCGCGGTGCGGATGTCGAAGAACAGGCCCATCAGCTCGGCGTCGACACCGAGCTCGCGCAGCGTGTCCAGCTGCACCGCGACGTTGACCATGGCCAGGCAGTCGCGCTGCTCGAACCCCGCCTCGGCGCCCGCGCGGCCCGCGGGGTGCCCCGCCAGCCAGGCGTCGAGGCTGGGCCGGCCGCTGCGCAGCCAGTCGCCCAGGGCGCCGTCGGGCATGTCGGTGGGGACGCCGTCGAGCAGGCCCTTCATCGCCCCGCAGCCGGAGTGGCCGCAGACCGCGACGAGGGGGACGCGCAGCACCGAGGTCGCGTACTGGACCGCGGCGAGCGCGCCGGTGCCGGAGACGAGGTTGCCGACGTTCTGCACGGTGAACAGGTCACCCGGACCGCTGTGCGTGATCATGTTCGGCAGCACGCGGGAGTCCGCGCACGCCAGCAGTAGCCCGGACGGGCTCTGCCCGGCGGCCAGGCCCGAGAGGGTCGGTCGGACGTGCTCCGCCGTCTCGCGGTGGTAGGCGCGGACGCCGGCCAGCATCGGCGCGCTCGGGTCCGCCCGGTCGTGCTCCGCGTGCTCGGACCGCCACTGCGACCAGGTGGCGAACCGGCCGTGCTGCGGGTCGGTCCGCGTGCCCGCGGGCTCGCTGACCTCGACCCGGCCGCCGGTGGCGCGGTGCCGGCGGGTCCAGGACTCGAGGTGGTCGTAGGCGGTGTGGTCGAGGTAGTCCACAACGAGGTCGACGCGCACGGGCTCGCCGCCCGGCACCTCGTTCAGCACACGGGACAGCGCCGGCACCGACAGGAAGCTCAACGTGCCCTCGACGACGACGCGGCGCGGCGCGGAGTCCGCCGGCTCCTCCACCCGCACCCGGGCGCGCGCGGCGCGGCGCAGCATCAGGAGCCCGGCCAGCACGAGGCCGATCGCCACGCCCTCGAGCAGGTTGAGGAACACCACCCCGAGCACGGTCACGACGTAGAGCAGCAGCTCGCCGTGGGTCCGGGCCGTGCGGATGTCCGCCGGCTTGACCAGCTGCAGGCCGACGACCACGAGCAGGCCGGACAGCGCGGCCAGCGGGATCAGCTCGATCACCGAGACCAGCACGATGCCGAACAGCGCGATCCAGACGCCGTGCAGCACGGTGGAGGCCCGGGTCTGCGCGCCCGCCCGGACGTTGGCCGAGCTGCGGACGATCACGCCGGTGATCGGGAGGCCGCCGAGGAGGCCGGACACGGCGTTGCCGGCGCCCTGGCCGAGCAGCTCGCGGTCGGCGTCCGTGCGGACCGCGCGGGCCCCGCCGTCGCGGTCCTGGGTCATCCGGTCGACGGCCACGGCCGAGAGCAGGCTCTCGACGCTCGCCACGAGCGCCACGGTCAGCATGCCGCCGAGCACCCCGAGCCAGAGCCCGGAGTCCGGCAGGACCGGCAGCGCCACGGACTCGACGAGGTTGCCGGGCAGGTCGACGCGCGGGACGTCGGCGAGCGCGAAGCTGAGCGCGGTGGCGGCGCCGACCGCGACGAGCGCTCCCGGCATGGACTTCTGCGGTCCCGGCAGCCGCGGCCACACGATCATGATCGCGACGGCGGTGAGCCCCACGAGGACCGCGCCGCCGTGCAGGTTCGCCAGCTGCGCCGGGAGCTCGCGAAGGTTGCCCAGTGCGCCGGTCCGCGCGCTGCCGCCGAGCACGACGTGCAGCTGGGCCAGCGCGATCGTGATGCCGATGCCGGCGAGCATGCCGTGGACGACGGCGGGTGGGATCGCCTGGGTGAACCGGGCGAGGCGGGACAGCCCGAAGCCGAGCTGCAGGACGCCGGCGCCGACGGTGATCAGCGTGGTGACCTGCCAGCCGAACTGGTCGACCAGCCCGGCGACGATCACGGTCAGCCCGGCGGCGGGCCCGCTGACCTGCAGGGGTGAACCGCCGAGCAGGCCCGCGACGACACCGCCGACCACGCCGGCGATGAGTCCGGCCATGATCGGCGCACCCGAGGCGAGCGCGATGCCCAGGGAGAGCGGGACGGCCACCAGGAACACCACGAGCGAGGCACCGAGGTCGGCACGCAGCGTGCGGGGATCGAAGCGGCTCCCGGGACGGCGACCGGAGCGGCTGCCGGGGTGGTCGTCGGGGTGGTCGTCGGGACGGGCGTGGGGCGGGGGCGTCTCGGGCGAGCGGTCGGGGGCGCGCCCGGCGGGGGCGGCGCTCGAGGTCGGGTCCGGCACGTCGGGTCCTCCGGTCAGGGGTCGGTCTGGCTGGGGGGCGCACGAG
Organism: Pseudonocardia kujensis; assembly: GCF_021283305.1. GTDB lineage: Bacteria > Actinomycetota > Actinomycetes > Mycobacteriales > Pseudonocardiaceae > Pseudonocardia > Pseudonocardia kujensis. The sequence continues at coordinate 15,214 of NZ_JAJSOK010000072.1, read as the reverse complement.
TGCGGCTGTGCGGCCGTGCGGCGGTCTGTCCACTGATCACATCGGATGGCGAGCCCGTCCGGTTCCCGGCGATCCGTCCCGGAACGTCCGATTCCACTGAATCGATCACCCCGCGTGCCCGGCAGGTCGTGACCGACGCCATCGCCCGCACCGCCGAAGGGTTCTTTCGGGTGAGACCCCCGCGCAGCGCGCTGCGTCGCACCTGCCCTCCCGGCGACCGCGTGGCCCGATCGTGTGGATCACGACGGTCGGCGCCACAGACGCCCCGATCGGGTGGTGGCGGTGTGAACGCGGTGTTACGCGGCGTCCACGACGGCGGCGACCCCGTCCGTGATCCGGGTGAGGTCCGCGTCGTCGCAGACGAACGGCGGCATCGTGTAGACGAGGTCCCGGAAGGGCCGCAGCCACACGCCCGCCTCCAGCGCGGCGGCGGTCGCGGCGGCCATGTCCACCCCGTGGTCGAGCTGGACGACGCCGATCGCGCCCAGGACCCGCACGTCGGTCACGCCCGGAGCCCGGCGCAGCGGCGCGAGGCCGCGGGTGAGCGCCCCCTCGATGCCGCGGACCCGGCCGCGCCAGTCCTGGTCGAGCAGCAGCCGGGTCGACGCCAGCGCCACCGCCGAGGCCAGCGGGTTGCCCATGAACGTGGGCCCGTGCATGAGGACCCCGGCCTCGCCCTCGGTGATCCCGCGGGCGACCTCGGTGCTGCACAGGGCGGCCGCCATCGTCACGTAGCCGCCGGTCAGCGCCTTGCCGACGCACAGGACGTCGGGCGAGACGCCGGCGTGGTCGGCCGCGAACAGCTCGCCCGTGCGGCCGAAGCCGGTCGCGATCTCGTCGAACACCAGCAGCACGTCGTGGGCGAGGCACAGCTCGCGCAGCACGTGCAGGTAGCGCGGATCGTGGAAGCGCATCCCGCCCGCGCCCTGCACCACCGGTTCCACGATCACCGCGGCGAGCTCGTCCGCGTGCCGCTCGATCGCCTCGGCCAGCTCGGCGACGTAGTCGTGGGAGAACTCCCGGGGTGGCGCGCCCACGAACACCTGCTGTGGCAGCACGTCGCGCCACAGCCCGTGCATGCCCCCGTCGGGGTCGCAGACGCTCATCGCGCCGAAGGTGTCGCCGTGGTAGCCACCGCGCCAGGTCAGCAGCCGGTGCTTGCCCGGGCGGCCGCGCGAGCGCTGGTACTGCAGCGCCATCTTGATCGCGACCTCGACCGAGACGGAGCCGGAGTCGGCCAGGAAGACGTGCTGCAACGGCCCCGGGGTGATCTCGACCAGCAACCGGGCCAGGTCCACCGCCGGGCCGTGGGTCAGGCCGCCGAACATCACGTGGCTCATCCGGCCCAGCTGGTCGGTGACCGCCGCGTCGAGCACCGGGTGCCGGTAGCCGTGGATCGCCGCCCACCACGACGACATGCCGTCGACCAGCTCCCGGCCGTCGACCGTGGTCAGTCGCACCCCGTGGGCGCCGACGATCGGGACCGGGTCCACGGCCGCGGGCATCGGGGCGTACGGGTGCCAGACGTGGGCCCGGTCGGCGGCCAGCAGGTCGGCGGAGCCGCTTCGGGCGGTGCTGTCGGGCCGGGCGGTGCCGTCGGGCCGGGCGGTGCCGTCGGGCCGGGCGGTGCCGTCGGGCCGGGCGGTGCCGTCGGGCCGGGCGGTGCCGTCGGGCCGGGCGGCGCGGGTGGCGCGGGGATCGGCGGTGGTCACGCGGGGACCCTACGTCCCGGCCCGTCGTGCGCGGGGCGATCGAGGAGGGGCACTATCCTGGCCCGACCATGTCCGCCGAAGCCAGCACGGACGTCGGTCCGGGGGGCGCCGACGTCGCGGATCTCGAGGGCTCCCACCCGGTCCTGTCCCGCCGCCGCGGCCTCGGCCAGACCAGCGCGCGCTCCCTGCTGCTGACCCTGCTCGGCGAGTTCGTGCTGCCGCGCGACGAGCCGGTGTGGACCCAGGTGCTGATCGACGTCCTGGGTGGGCTCGGGGTGGAGAGCAAGTCGGCGCGGCAGGCGCTCGCCCGCACCGCGGCCGAGGGCCTGGTCAGCTCCGACCGGGCCGGGCGCCGGGTGCGCTGGACGCTCACCGACGCCGGGCGGGGGCTCCTCTCCGCGGGCGCCGAGCGCATCTACTCCTTCGGCAACCCCGCCCCCGCCTGGGACGGGCGCTGGCTGGTCCTGCTCGTCAGCGTCCCCGAGGCCCGCCGTCAGCTGCGGCACCGGCTGCGCACCCGGCTGGCCTGGGCGGGCCTGGGCTCCCCCGCACCCGGCGTGTGGGTCTCCCCCGACCCCGGCAAGGAGGCCGAGGTGGCGGACGTGGTCGCCGACCTCGACCTCGAGACCGTGACCAGCTCGTTCGTCGGCCCGTTCGGCCGGATCGGCGAGCAGGCCGACGTGGTGGCGCAGGCCTGGGACCTCGCGGCCGTCGAGCGGGAGTACGAGGACTTCCTCGCCGAGTTCGCCGACGCGGCCCCCGGCGGCCCCGCCGACGTGCTCACCCACCAGGTGCTGCTGGTACACGCCTGGCGCCGCTTCCCCTTCCTCGACCCCAAGCTCCCCGCCGAGCTGCTGCCCGAGGGGTGGGCCGGGACCCGCGCCGCCGCCCTCTTCGACACGCTGCACAGGCGATGGCAGCGCCAGGCCCAGGCGCACTGGCGCACGCTCGTGAGCCGGGCGGCCTGACCCACCTACGCGACGGTGCTCCCGCTCCGTTCGAGCGGGAGCACCGGTCGCGTGTGCCCGGGTCGGCCCGCCGGGGTCAGCCGAGGCAGCCGGGGCCCAGGAGCGCCTTGAGGTCGCCCATCAGCGCCGGTGTGTTGGTGACCTTGAGGGTGTCGGCCAGCTTCCAGTGCGTGACCTTCGTGCCGTAGACCAGCGACAGGTGCACCTCGGAGGTGCCCGGGTGGTGGGTGAGCACCTCCTTGAGCTGGGCCACCCGTTCCGGGGTGCACAGCTCGGTGCGCAGGCTGACCTTGACCGGCAGCCCCGCCTCGCCCGCGGCCTGCAGCTCGGGGACGGCGAGGTCGTTGGCGATCAGGGAGACCCGGTCGTCCCGCTTGTTGACCCGGGCCTTGACCAGCACGATCGCGTCCTCCGCCACGTCGACGCCCACCACCTGGTAGGCCCGCGGGAAGAACAGCACCTCGATGCCACCGGCGAGGTCCTCGATCTGGGCCGACGCCCAGGGCTCGCCGTTCTTGTTCACCCGGCGGTTGACGTTGGTGAGGATGCCGCCGACGGTGACCTGCGCGCCCTCGCCGACCGTGCCCTCGAGGATCGCCGGGATCGGGGTGTCCGCCTTGGCCGAGAGGGCCTGCTCCACACCGTCGAGCGGGTGGCCGGAGACGTAGAGGCCCAGCATCTCCCGCTCCACGGCGAGCTTGTGCTTGGTGTCCCACTCCTCCTCGGGCACCTTCACGTCGAAGATCCCGCCGATGTCCGACTCGTCGCCGCCGGAACCGTCGAGCGAGCCGAACAGGTCGAACTGGCCCATCGACGCGGCCTTCTTGCTGCTCATGATCGCGTCGATCGCGTCCGCGTGGACGAGCAGCAGGCCCTTGCGCGAGTGGCCCAGCGAGTCGAAGGCGCCGGCCTTGATCAGGGACTCGATGACCTTCTTGTTGCAGACCACCGCGTCGACCTTGCGCAGGAAGTCGGAGAAGTCGGTGAAGTCGCCCTTCTCCTTGCGCGCGGCGACGATCGCGTCGACGACGTTGAAGCCGACGTTGCGGATCGCGCCCAGGCCGAACCGGATGTCGTCGCCGACCGGGGCGAAGTTGCGCACCGACTCGTTGACGTCCGGCGGGAGGACCTTGATGCCCAGCCGGCGGCACTCGCCGAGGTAGACGGCGGCCTTGTCCTTGTCGTCCCGGACCGAGGTGAGCACCGCGGCCATGTACTCGGCCGGGTAGTTCGCCTTGAGGTAGGCGGTCCAGTAGGAGACGACGCCGTACGCGGCGGAGTGCGCGCGGTTGAAGGCGTAGTCGGAGAAGGGCAGCAGGATGTCCCAGAGCGTCTTGACCGCGGCCTCGGAGTACCCGTGGTCCTTCATGCCCTGGGCGAACCCGGCGTACTCCTTGTCCAGGATCTCCTTCTTCTTCTTGCCCATCGCGCGGCGGAGCAGGTCCGCCTTGCCGAGCGAGTAGCCCGCGAGCTTCTGGGCGATCGCCATGACCTGTTCCTGGTAGACGATCAGGCCGTAGGTCTCGCCGAGGATGTCCTTGAGCGGCTCCGCCAGCTCCGGGTGGATGGGCGTGACCTCTTGCCGCCCGTTCTTGCGGTCGGCGTAGTCGTTGTGCGCGTTGGCGCCCATCGGCCCGGGCCGGTAGAGCGCGCCGACGGCGGAGATGTCGTCGAACTCCGTGGGGGCCATGCGCCGGAGCAGGTCGCGCATCGGTCCGCCGTCCAGCTGGAAGACGCCGAGCGTGTCGCCGCGGGCGAGCAGGTCGTAGGTCTTCTGGTCGTCCAGCTCGACGGACTCGATCTCGAGCTTCGGCTTGCCGTTGAGCTCGATGTTCTCCAGCGCGTCGTCGATGATGGTGAGGTTGCGCAGGCCGAGGAAGTCCATCTTCAGCAGCCCGAGCGTCTCGCAGACGCCCATGTCGAACTGCGTGATGATCGCCCCGTCCGCCTCGCGGCGCTGGATCGGGATGACGTCGATCAGCGGCTTGCTGGACATGATCACGCCGGCGGCGTGCACGCCCCACTGCCGCTTCAGCCCCTCCAGGCCCCGGGCGGTGTCGATGATCTCGCGGACCTGCGGGTCCGCCTCGTACAGCGCGCGGACCTCGGTGGCCTCGGCGTAGCGCTTGTGGCCGGGGTCGAAGATCCCGGACAGCGGGATGTCCTTGCCCATGACGGCCGGCGGCATGGCCTTCGAGATCCGGTCCGCCACGGAGTAGCCGGGCTGGCCGAACAGCACGCGCGCGGAGTCCTTGATCGCGGCCTTCGCCTTGATCGTGGAGTACGTGATGATCTGGGCGATCCGGTCCTCGCCGTACTTCTCCGTGGTGTAGCGGATCATCTCGCCGCGCCGGCGCTCGTCGAAGTCCATGTCGATGTCGGGCATGGAGATGCGCTCGGGGTTGAGGAAGCGCTCGAAGATCAGCTTGTGCCGGATCGGGTCCAGGTCGGTGATCTCGAGGGCGTACGCGATGAGCGAGCCCGCCGCGGAGCCACGGCCGGGGCCGCACCGGATGCCGACGGACTTGGCGTGCTGGATGAGGTCCGCGGTGACCAGGAAGTACCCGGGGAAGCCCATCTGGATGATCACGCCGAGCTCGTACTCGGCCTGCCGGCGGTACTGCTCGGTGACGCCGCCCGGGAAGCGCTTGTGCAGCCCCCGCTCGACCTCCTTGATCAGCCACGACTCCTCCGTCTCCCCCTCGGGGACGGGCGCGCGCGGCATGAGGTCCTGGTGGCCGAACGACACGTCGACCCGTTCGGCGATGGCCAGCGTGTTGTCGCAGGCCTCGGGGTGGATCGGGTCCCACATCGCGCGCATCTCGGCGGCCGACTTCAGGTAGAAGTCCTGCGCGTCGAACTTGAAGCGGTTGGGGTCGGCGAGGGTCTTGCCCGTCTGCACGCAGAGCAGCACCTCGTGCGGCTTCGTGTCGTCCGGGTACGTGTAGTGCAGGTCGTTGGTGGCGACACCGGGGAGGTCGAGCTTCTTCTTCAGCGCGAAGAGGTCCTCCTGGACCCGCTTCTCGATCTCGATCCCGTGGTCCATCAACTCGCAGAAGAAGTTGTCCCTGCCGAAGATGTCCCGGTAGTCCGACGCGGCCTGGCACGCGTCGTCGAAGCGGTCCTGCTGCAGCAGGCGGGCCACCTCGCCGGACGGGCAGCCGGTGGTGGCGATGATCCCCTTGCCGTAGGTCTCCAGCAGCTCCCGGTCCATGCGGGGCTTGTAGTAGTAGCCCTCGAGGCTGGCCAGGCTGGAGAGCCGGAAGAGGTTGTGCATCCCCTCGGTGTTCTCGGCCAGCAGCGTCATGTGGGTGTACATCTCACCCGGGTTGTCGTCGCTGACCGTCTGCCCGCCGAGGGTGGCGCGCTTGCGCTCGTGCCGCGAGCCCGGGGCGAGGTAGCCCTCCATGCCGATGATCGGCTTGACCCCGGCCGCGTTGGCCTTCTTCCAGAACTCGTACGCCCCGTAGACGTTCCCGTGGTCCGTCATGGCCAGCGCGGGCATCTCCATCCGCGCGGCTTCGGCGAAGAGGTCGTCGAGCCGGGCCGCACCGTCGAGCATGGAGAACTCGGTGTGCGTGTGGAGGTGGACGAAGGAGTCAGTCATGGTCCGCTCCGCTGTTCCCGCTCGCCGGGGCCATCTGTTGTCGAGACTCCCTTCACGCGCTCGCGCGCGGGTGGTGCGGCGGACCCGCGAGGGCCCGACGGCGGCCGCCCGGCCGCCCTCGGGGTACGGCGTCCGGGTGCACGGCCGGCGACCGGGCGGTGGCCCGTGCGGTGCCGGCGGATGTCGGGTCCCCGGGTCCGGGGGTGCGGCCAGACTAGCCCCGGCCACCGACAGTTCCGTGACCGCCGCCGGGCCCGCCGCGAACCCGCAGCTCACCGCGCCGGGGTGTGTCGGGGACCCGGCGCGTCGCCCTCTCCCGGGCGTGTCGCGGACGTCGGGGGCTTCGGTCAGGCGGCCAGGGCGGGCGCCGCGGACCGGGCGGCGACCCGGCCGTAGAGCTCCTCGAACGCGTCGAGCGTCGCCTCGAGGGCGTGCCCGGCGACCAGCTCGCGGGCCGCCGCACCCATCCGCCGGCGGGCCGCCGGGTCGCCCAGCAGCGCGGCGAGGACCGAGGCCAGGACGTCGACGTCGCCGGGCGGGAAGAGCCAGCCGGTCCGGCCGGGCCGGACCAGGTGCGGCAGCGCCATCGCGTCCGCCGCCACCACCGGCTTGCCCGCCGCCATCGCCTCCAGGGTGACCAGGCTCTGCAGCTCGGCGACCCCGGGCATGCAGAACACCGCGCACCGGCGGTACGCCGCGAGCAGGGTCTCCTCGTCGACGAACCCGTGGAACACCACGCGGTCGCCGAGACCCAGCTCCGCCGCCAGCCGCTGCCACGCGCCGCGCTCGGCGCCGTCGCCGACGATCTCGAGACGGACCGGTGCCGTCAGCCGGGCGGTGGCGCGCAGCAGCTCGTCGACGCGCTTCTCCTGGTCCAGGCGCCCGACGAACAGGACCGTCGGGGTCGGGTCCTCCCGACCGCCGGCGTAGCGGGCCGCGTCGACGCCGCAGGAGATCGCGGTGGCCGGCAACCCGGTCGAGCGGGTCAGCAGGTCGACGGCGCGGGGCGTGGGCGCGGTCAGCGCGTCGGCACGGCCGAGGACCCGCCGGACGTCGTGCCACGCGAGCCGGGCCGCGAGCCGGTGCAGGGCACCGGGGACCCGGGCGTGCGCGACCAGGTTCTCCGGCATGAAGTGGTTGGTCGCGACGAGCGGGACCCCGGTGGCCGACGCGGCCGCCGCCAGCCCGCGCCCGACCGAGAAGTGCGCCTGCACGTGCACGACGTCCGGGTCCACCTCCGCCAGCACGGTCGCCGCCGCCGGGCCCGCGACCCACGGGAGGCACACGCGGAAGTTCTCGTGCAGCGGGTACCGGTGGGAGCGCACCCGGTGCACGGTCACGTCGCCGTCCACCTGGCCGTCGAGGCCGAAGCGGTGCACGGCGGACGGGCCGTCCGGCGACGGGGCGGCCACGTGCACCTCGTGGCCGCGGCCGGCCAGGCCGGTGGCCAGGCGTTCGGCGAACCGGGCCGCGCCGTTGACGTCGGGCGCGAAGGTGTCGGCGCCGAGCAGGATCCTCACGTCGGTACCTCTCTCGGGGTGGAAGGGCGGGTGGGTGCGTGCGGGACGGGCCGCCGGGCCGCGTCCGGGTGGTGCCGGGCGAGCAGGGCGACGCCCGCGGCCGCGACCGCGCCGGCGCCGAGCAGGAGGGCGACGCCGGCGGCGCCGAGCCCGCCGGCCTCGCCGAGCAGGGCGGCCCCGAGCCCCGTCGCCACGAGCGGGTCGACGACGGTCAGCGCGGCCACCACGACCGCGGGCGGACCGGCCGCGAAGCCCTGCTGCACGAGCCAGCCGCCGGCGGCCAGCGCGACGGCCAGGGCGGCGGCCGCGCCGAGCAGCGTGCCGACCTCGGCGGTCCCCAGCTGGACGGAGACCGCCCGGAGCAGCGCGGAGACCAGGCCGAACGCCACGGCGCCGGCCGCGGCGAAGGCGACGCAGCGGCCCCTGCCGCCGGTCCGGGCCGCGACGACGGCGAGGGCGAGCCCCGCGGCGGCGGTCGTGGTCCCGGAGAGCAGGAGGAAGCGGCCGAGATCGGCGGGCGCGTCCGGCGTGGCCGCGGCGGCGGTCCGGACGACGAGCGCGACCCCGGCCACGCACAGGGCGGCGCCGGCGACGACCCGCAGGGGCGGCCGTCGGTTCCGCAGGCTGAGCGCGACCGCGATCGGGACGGCCAGGACCCCGACCGGCTGCACGACGCTCACCGGGGCGAGGACCAGGCCGAACGCGTGCAGCCCGGCGCCCGCGGCGGCCAGTCCGGCGCCGGCCAGCCAGCGCGGCCGGGCGAGGAGCTCGCGCAGGTCGACGCGGCGCCGTGGCGCGATCGCCCCGTGCTGGAGCACGGCGGCGCCGGCGAAGCAGAGGGCACCCGCCACGGCGAGCAGGAGGGCGGACGCGGTCATCGGCCAGGCTCCGGGGTGGCCGAAGGGCGCAGGGCGAGGACGGTCGTGATCAGCAGCGCGGTCACCGCCCCGTACAGAACCCGTTCCACCCCACCCAGCAGGGGAAATGCGGGTGAACCCGCGACGACGATCGGCAGATGGGCGAGGAGGAACGTCCCGGACAGGGCGGCGGTGAGGAGGGCCAGCGCGACGACGCGGCCCCGCGCGGCGTCGCGGACCGCGGGCCCGCGGGCCAGGAGCAGGACCGCGAGCGGCAGGACGGCGAAGATCCACGCCCCGGCGTAGCGGTGCACGGCCGCGGAGAGGTCGGGCGGGGTGCCCGGCACGTTGGTGGGGACGACCCCGGCCACGACCATCGCCGCCGCCCAGCTCGCCAGCAGCGCGACGGGGGCGCGGGACGCCCCCGCCCGCGCCGCCGCGCCCGCGAGCACCGTCGCCGCGAGGGCCAGCGCGGCCGCCGCGATCGCGAGCACCAGGTGACCGCCGGGCAGCAGGACGTAGTCGCTCACCGTGTGCACCAGCGGGTCCACGGCCGGGGAGTGCAGCGCCCCGGCCACGTGCAGGACCACCACCGCCCACGCCGCCACCGCCACCCCCGCCGCCACCAGCGCCGCGGGGAAGGTGAGGGCGCGGCGCGCAGGGCGGGACACCGGCGGGCACGCACCTGATGCCGGTGCGGCCACCGTCGGCGCGGCCACTTTCGGTGCGGCCACCGTCGGCGCGGCCACTTTCGGCGCGGCCACCGTCGGCGCGGTGACTTTCGGTGCGGCCACCGTCGGCGTGGCGGCCGCCGTGCGGTGGGCCGCCGGCACCGCCGCAGCCTGCGCCGTCGCGATCGTGGTGGTGGGTGCGACCACCGCCGCCGCGCCCGCCTCGCTCCCCCGCTGGTTCACGTGATCAACGCTCGCAGCGCGGCGGCTCCGCCGGAATCCGGTGATCCACCGAGCCGACCCGGGGGTCACCCCGACCTTTCCCGGGGTTGCCCGCCCCACCGTCGGCTCCGGCGCTCGGGAGCGCTCCTCGTCGGCGGGAGCCGAGAGGACGCCGGTGCTTCACCCCGGTGTGCCGGCCAGAACGCGCGGCGGAACCTGGGCGGCGTCGGCGACGGCAGCCTCCCCGGGGGCGGCCTCGCCGGGAACGGCGTCACCGGGAACGGGGTGGGTGGGTCGTACACCCGCGACGGCCGGGGCCCGCCGGGTGAGCGGTCAGGGAACCGGGCCGTCGTCGGGGAGGGGGGAAGCGGCGGTGGTCTGCTCCGGCAAGAGCGGGGAGAGGGCCAGCTCGGGGGCCGTGACCCCCGCCGGGGCGGCCTCCACCGCCCGCACGCCCGGTGCCCCCGCCAGCGCCTCGAGCCCGGCCCGGTCGGCCGGGACCACCAGCGCCACCACGCACGCACACGGTCCCGTGTAGGCCGCCGCCTCCGCCCGTGCGACCGCGGCGGGGCGGTCGGTCAGCCGGGAGGCGTCGGCCTCGGCACCGTGTCCCGCGCGCTGCCGGGCGGTGTCGAGCGCCGCCGCGACCGGGGCGCCCGCGGGAAGGGGCTCGAAGCGCAGGGCGGTCTGCACCCGCGGGATCGGCACCCGGAACACCACCTCGGCCGGTGTCGTCGACCCGACCAGCGCGGCCGCGTCGTCCGTGGTGAGCTCGCGGTCGAGCTGCACCAGCGCCAGGGCCCGCTCCCCCGGCGCGGGCAGGGTCGCGGGCAGCCTGGCGAGGTAGTCCGCCACGGCCTCGCCCGAGTCGGGCCCGAGCCGCACCTGCCCCTGCGCGACGGCGGGCCCGCGTCCGGCGGACAGCGACCGGGACTGCGCGGTCGCGTACCCCACGGCGACCAGTACCGCGAGCACGCACACGACGATCAGCCAGCGCCGCCCCCGCCGGGTGAGCAGGCCACCCCCGTCGGAGGAGTCGGGGTCGTCGGGCTCAGTCACGCAGCCGCTCGAGCGCCCGGGCGAGATCGGCCGGGTACTCGCTGGTGAACTCCACCCACCGGCCGTCGGCCGGGTGCTCGAAGCCCAGTGAGCGGGCGTGCAGCCACTGCCGCTGCAGCCCCAGCCGCTTGGCCAGCGTGGGGTCGGCGCCGTAGGTCAGGTCACCGACGCACGGGTGCCGCAGCGCGGAGAAGTGCACCCGGATCTGGTGCGTGCGCCCGGTCTCGAGGTGCACGTCGAGCAGCGACGCCGCCCGGAAGGCCTCGATCGTGTCGTAGTGCGTGACGCTCGGCTTCCCGCCCGCCACCACCGCGAACTTGTAGTCGTGCTTGGGGTGCCGGTCGAGGGGCGCGTCGATGGTTCCGCTGGTCGGGTCCGGGTGGCCCTGCACGACGGCGTGGTAGCGCTTCTCGACCGTGCGCTCCTTGAACGCGCGCTTCAGCACGGAGTACGCGTGCTCGGACTTGGCGACGACCATCACGCCGGTGGTGCCGACGTCGAGCCGGTGCACCACGCCCTGCCGCTCCGCGGCGCCGGAGGTCGACACCCGCACGCCGAGCGCGGCCAGCCCGCCGACGACGGTCGGGCCGGTCCACCCCGGGCTGGGGTGCGCCGCGACGCCGACCGGCTTGTCGACGACCACGATGTCGTCGTCCTCGTGGAGCACCGTCATGCCGCCGACCAGCTCCGGCGGCGCGGTGATGACCGCCGGGGCCGCGGGCTCGGGCAGCTCGACCTCGAGCCAGCTGCCGGCGGTGAGCCGGTCCGACTTGCCGGCGGCGCGGCCGTCGAGCGCGATCATCCCGTCCTCGGCGAGGGTCGCGACGACGGTCCGGGACAGGCCCAGGAGCCGGGACAGGCCGGCGTCGACCCGCATCCCGTCGAGGCCGTCGGGCACCGGGAGCTGGCGGAGGTCACTCACCGGCCGGCTCCCGCTCCGCCGCGCCCGCCCGGCTGCCGTCGAGCTCCCGGCCGGTCAGCGCGAGCAGGACCAGCGCGATCCCGCCGCAGACGATGCTCGAGTCGGCCAGGTTGAACACCGGGAAGAACGAGCCGTCCGTCCGCACCACCGAGATGATGTCGACGACGTGGCCCTGCAGCGGCCCCGGCGCGCGGAAGATCCGGTCCACCAGGTTCCCCAGCGCACCGCCGAGCACGAGCCCGAGCGCGATCGCCCAGCCCACCGACCGCAGCTTCCGCGAGATCCGGATGATCACCACGACCACGCCGAGCGCGATGATCGACAGCACCCAGGTGTAGCCGGTGGCCATGGAGAAGGCGGCGCCCGGGTTGCGGACCAGGACCAGGTTGACCAGCCCGCCGAGCAGCCGCACCGGCGGCCGGTCCTCCAGCGTCGCGACCGCGAGGACCTTGGTCAGGATGTCCAGCAGCAGGACGACCGGCGCCACGAGCGCGAGCACCCAGACCCGGCGTGGCGGGAGGGGGGCGGTGTCGGTGCGCTCGGCCAGCTCGTCGGTCACACCTTCGATTATGCGGGCCTTCCGGGGCCGTCCGGACGGGGGCCGGGATCGGTGTCCCGCCAGCGCACCAGCGCGCCGCCCCGGTCGACGGCCCGCAGCCGCTCCTCGGTGCGCTCGCGGACTTCGGCGGTGGCCACCACGAGCAGCTGGTCGTGCTCGCGCAGCCGCGTCTGCCCGTGGGGCGTGAAGGCCTGCTCGCCGCGCACGACGAGGCTGACCGTGGCCCCCACGGGCAGCCGGAGCTCGCGCAGGTACACCCCGCGCAGCCGCGAGCCCGCCGGGATCCGCACCTGCAGCAGGTCGGCGTGCAGCTCGTCGAGCGGGGCGGCGTCGACCTCGACGTCCTTGGCCTCGACGGGCTGGGCGACCCGCAGCAGCCGCGCCACCCAGGGCAAGGTCGTGCCCTGCAGCAGGGTGAGGATCACGACGAGCACGAACACGACGTCGACCAGGTTCGCCGCGCCGGGCGCGCCCTCGACCAGGGAGATCAGCGCGAGCACGATCGGCACCGCGCCGCGCAGCCCCGACCAGGACAGGAACGCCTGCTCCCGCCACGGCACCCTGAACGGCAGCGCGGCCGCGACCACCGAGATGGGCCGGGCGAGCACGAGCAGGACGCCGGCGGCGATCAGGGCCGGGACCACGGCGTCGACGAGGCGGGCGGGGCTGACGTAGAGGCCGAGCAGCACGAACAGCCCGATCTGGGCCAGCCAGCCGGTGCCCTCGGCGAAGGACAGCACGCCCCCGCGGTGCGGCAGCCGCGAGTTGCCCAGCACGAGCGCGCAGACGTATGTGGCGAGCAGCCCGGACGCATGGGCGAGCTGCCCGGCGGAGAACGCGAGCACGCACACGGCCAGCGCCGCGAGCGGGTACAGGCCGGTCGCCGGCAGGGCCGCCCGGCGCAGCGCCCAGCCGCCGCCGAACCCGAGCGCGAGCCCGATCAGCGCGCCCGCGAGCAGCTCGTAGACGACGAGCAGCGGGGTCATCCAGGTCAGCGGGTCGTCCGAGGCGAGGAGCAGGACGGCCAGGACCACGGGGGCGTCGTTCATGCCGGACTCGAGCTCCAGGGCACCGGCCAGCCGCGGCGAGACCCCGACCCCGCGCAACACGCTGAACACCGCGGCCGCGTCGGTCGAGGACAGGACCGCGCCCCACAGGAACGCGACCCGCCAGTCCAGCCCGAGCGCGTAGTGCAGCGCCGTGCCGGCCACGACGATGCTCACGACGACGGCGATCGTCGAGAGCCCGACGCCGATCCCGAGCGACGGCCGCACCGCCTGCCAACGGGTGGTCAGCCCGCCCTCGACGAGGATGAGCACGAGCGCGGCGAGGCCGAGGTTCTCGGTGAGCGCGGCGTTGGAGAACTGCACGCCCAGCACGGCCTCGCCCAGCAGGATGCCGATGCCGAGGTAGAGCAGCAGTGAGGGCAGGCCGAGCCGGACGGACACACGCACGGCGAGCACGCCGATCAGCAGGACCGCGGCGACGACGCCGAGCAGGACCTCCAGACTCATCCCCACCCCCGGCTCGTGCGCGAATCACCCTATCCGCGCAGGTCAACCGGCCGTCAGGCGGGTGCCGGCACCGTGGGGCGACGAGGCGCGGTGTACCGCGCCCGGCCCTCGCGCAGGATGGTGGCATGCCGCCGCCCGCCGCGACGATCGCGCCACGGCGTCCGCGGCGTGTCCTCCCCCGGTGGTGGGGCCTGGTCCCGGCGGTGGTCCTGCTCGTGGCCACGAACGTGCTGGTCGGTGTGGTGTGGCCGGCCTGGGCGGTGCCGTGGAAGGTCGTCGGGGTGGCGCTGCTGCTCCTCCTCGCCGGGCGTACGGCCTCGGGTGGGACGACCTCGGCCTCGGCCGCCGGCACCTCGGGCGCGGCCTGGCCCTCGGCGCGCTCACCGTCGCGCTCGTCGCCGTGGTCTCCCTCGTCGGGATCGCGCTGCCGGCCACCCGGACCGCCTTCGAGGACACCCGCGCGGCGGGCACCGTCGGTGCGCTCCTCCACGCGGCGCCGGTCCGCTTCCCGTTCGGCACCGTCCTGCTGGAGGAGATCGCCTTCCGCGGGGGTGCCGCCCGGGCTCGTCGGCGGCGGCTGGTGGCGGCGCACGCTGGTCGCGTCGGCGCTGTTCGGGCTCTGGCACATCGTCCCGTCACCGGGCCTGAGCGGCGCGGGTGTTCGCCTGGTTCCTGATCACGTGATCAGGGGCGCCACACCAGCGTGGCCGCGGTGCGCGTGCGCGGCGGGACCGTCCCAAGCGCCGCGGCGACCTCGGGCTCCCGCTCCGGCGGCAGGCAAAGTCGCCGGGTGACCCACTCCGGGGCGTGCGGGGCGCTCCGCTCCCGCTCCCAGCGCGTGACCTCCGGTTCGACGCCCAGCTCCCGCAGCACGGCGACGGCGTCGTCGACGGTCGCGGGCTCGGGCCGCCGCAGGCCGTGGAAGCGCGCCCAGAGCGGGTCGAGCCAGGCCATCGGGTGCTCGGACAGCATCTCGACCACGACGCCGCGCCCGGCCGCCGCGGTCAGCGCGTCGAGGAAGCGCGGCAGGTCGACGACGTTGTGCAGCACGTGGTGCGACACCACGACGTCCGCGGTGCCGACCTCCCCCGCCACGTCCGGCCAGGGGCCGAGGACGGTCCGGACGGGCACGCCGCGCACGGCGGCGCCCGCCTCGAACAGGTCGAGCATGTCCTGCTGGCTGTCGACGCCGGTGGCGTACGTCATCGGCCCGACCAGGGCGAACGCCGCGTCGCCACCGCCGCACCCGACGTCGGTCACCGTGCCCGACGCGCCGAGCAGGGCCAGCCCGGCCGCGCGGGAGGGCGTGTCCGCCGGGACGTCGGGCGCGGTGAAGTCGGCGGGGTTGTGCCCCCACGGGCTCACCGGCGCCTGCGCCAGGATCTCCGCCGGGACACCCCGGCCCGACTGCAGCTCACTCCACCGCGCGGCAGCACTCCCCACGGCGGTCACCCTAGCCACCCCTCCTGCCCGCGAGTCGGCGGTTTCGGGCGACCGGGTGGGCGATCCGGGAGCTCCCGGGATCGCACACCCGGTGGACGAAAAGTGCCGGCTCGCGGGTCAGGGGGTGGCGACCGCGACCCGGACCTCGGCGTTGCTCCCC
>NZ_JAJSOK010000071.1 GCF_021283305.1 Pseudonocardia kujensis | reverse complement strand
GGCGGGGGTCGGCGGGGGCGGCCGGGCTGGGCCTGGACCCGGCGGTGCTGCTCGACGCCGTCGCCCGCCAGCCCGCCCTGGAACACGCCGGTGCGCCGCTGCTCGCCGTCACCGAGCCGACCGAGACCGCCACCGCCGCGGCGTTCGGCCACACCGCCGTCCTCGCCGGGCGGCCGGACAACGCGGCCCCGCTCGCGGAGGCCGGCCGTCTCTTCGGCCGGCTGGCCCATCTGCTCGACGCCGTCGAGGACCTCCCGGCCGACGCGGCGGCAGGTGCGTGGAACCCGCTGCTCGCGACCGGCACCGACCTCGCGACCGCCCGCTCCCTGGCCGACGACGCCGCCCTCGGGATCCGGCTCGCCCTCGACGAGGTGCGCTGGACGGACCGGCGCCTGGCGCACCGGCTGCTGGTGCACGAGCTCGAGCGGTCGATCGCGCACGCGTTCTCCGAGGGCACCGTCCATGCCGAGCGGAGGCCCGGCAGCTCGGACGGCGACGCCCCGCCGCGCCCCGGCCCGCGTCCCCCGCGAGGGGCGCTCGCGGGGTGCGCCGTCGCGACCGGCCTGTTCTGCAGCTGCCAGATGTGCTGCGCCGACACCTTCGAGGACCCCTGGACCCGCGAGGCGCGCGAAGGCTTCTGCCGCAACGAGAGCTGCGCCCAGTGCTGCGACTGCTCCGAGGCGAGCTGCGACTGCTGCGACTGCTGCTCGGACTGCGACTGCTGCTCCTGCGACTGCTGAGCCCGACCTGCGGGAGCCCACGGCGCGACTCGCGGGTGGGGGAGTTCAGGAGTCCCAGCCGTAGAAGACCCGTTCCACCACGGTCCGCGCGCGGCGGGTGGTGCGGCGGTAGTCGTCGAGGAACCGGCCGGGGTCGCCGTCGGCCGGGTAGCCGAGCGCCGCGGCGACCGCCGCCAGCTCCCGGCCGGACCGCGGCAGCTGGTCCCCCGGCTTGCCCCTGACCAGCATGATCGCGTTGCGGGCGCGGGTCGCGGTCTCCCAGCCGGCCTGCAGCTCCGCAGCGTCCTCCGCGGTGATCAGGCCCGCCTCGGCCGCCTCGCGCAGCCCCTCGAGCGTCGACGTGGTGCGCAGCTCCGGGATGTCGCCGGCGTGCTGCAGCTGCAGCAGCTGCACGGTCCACTCGACGTCGGCGAGCCCGCCGTGGCCGAGCTTGGTGTGGGTGGAGCGGTCCGCCCCGCGCGGCAGGCGCTCGTCGTCGACCCGGGCCTTGATCCGCCGGATCTCGGTCACCTGGGCCGTGGTCAGCCCGTCCGCGGGGTACCGGATCGGCTCGATCAGCTCCATGAACCGCCGGCCCAGCTCCGGGTCCCCGGCGACCGGCCGGGCCCGCAGCAGTGCCTGCGCCTCCCAGACCTCGGCCCAGCGGGCGTAGTACTCGCGGTAGGAGTGCAGGGTCCGCACCAGCGGCCCGGAGCGTCCCTCGGGTCGCAGGTCCGCGTCGACCTGCAGCGCCGGGTCCGGGCTGGGCGCGCCGAGGCGCCGCCGCACGGTCTCGACGACGCTCGTCGCGAACTTCACCGCGTCGTCGGACGTCGCCTCGCCTGCGGGCTCGCACACGAACATCACGTCCGCGTCGGAGGAGTACCCGAGCTCGGCGCCGCCGAGCCGACCCATCCCGATCACCGCGATCCGGGCCTTCGGCGGCTCGCCCGCCGCGACCTCCTTGACCGTGGCGGCGAGCGTCGCCCGCAGCACCGCGACCCACACCGTGGACAGCGCCTCGCACACCTCGGCGACCTCGAGGGCGCCGAGCAGGTCGGCGCAGGCGATCCGGAGCATCTCGTGCCGGCGCATCGAGCGCGCCGAGGCCACCGCGGAGGTCAGGTCGGGCTGCCGGGCGACCGCGGCGATCATCCACTGCCCGACGACGGCCGGGTCGCGCTTCAGCTCGTCGGGCTGGCCGGGGTTGGGCGCGGCCAGCACGCGCAGGATCTCCGGCGCGCGTACCAGCAGGTCCGGGACCAGCGCGGACGTGCCCAGCAGGCGCATGAGCCGCTCGGCGACCAACCCCTCGTCGCGCAGCAGCCGCAGGTACCACGGGGTGTTCGCCAGCGCCTCCGACACCTGCCGGTAGGCCAGCAGGCCGCGGTCCGGGTCGGGCGTGGCGGCCAGCTCCTCCAGCAGCACCGGCAGCAGTGTCTGCTGGATCGACGCGGCGCGGGACACCCCGCCGGTCAGCGCCCGCAGGTGCCCGAGCGCGCCCTCCGGCGACGCCCAGCCGAGCGCCTTGAACCGGGCCGCCGCGGCCTTCTCCGAGAGCCGGGACTCCTCGGGCGAGAGCCGCGAGACCGACTGCAGCAGCGGCCGGTAGAACAGCTTCTCGTGCAGCCTCCGGACGCGGCGGGCGTTGCGCGACCACTCCGCGACCAGCACCCCGACGACGTCGTGCCGCCCGTCCGGGCGCAGGCGCGCGGCACGGGCGAGCCAGCGCAGCCCGTCCGTGTCGTCCTTCGCCGGGAGCAGGTGGGTGCGCCGCATCCGCTGCAGCTGCAGCCGGTGCTCCAGCAGCCGCAGGAAGCGGTAGGAGGCGGCCAGGTTGGCGCCGTCGTCGCGCCCGACGTACCCGCCGTCGGCGAGCGCGGCCAGCGCCTCGAGCGTCGACGGCGAGCGCAGCGACTCGTCCGTCCGGCCGTGCACGAGCTGCAGCAGCTGCACCGCGAACTCGACGTCGCGCAGCCCGCCGCGGCCCAGCTTGAGCTCCCGGTCGGCGTGGTCGGGCCGGATGTGCTCCTCGACGCGGCGGCGCATGGCCTGCACGTCCTGCACGAAGTCGTCCCGGCTGGCCGCGTTCCACACCATCGGCGCGACGGCCTCGGCGTACGCGGCGCCCAGCTCCTCGTCGCCCGCGATCGGCCGTGCCTTGAGCAGGGCCTGGAACTCCCACGTCTTGGCCCAGCGCTTGTAGTAGGTCACGTGCCCGTCGAGCGTGCGGACCAGCGCGCCCTGCCGGCCCTCCGGCCGCAGGTTGGCGTCGACCTGGAAGCAGGCCTCCCCCGCGATCCGCATCAGCCGGCTCGCCAGGCGGGACGCGGCCTGGGTGTCGCCCTCGGCCACGAAGATCACGTCGACGTCGCTGACGTAGTTGAGCTCGTGCCCGCCGCACTTGCCCATGCCGATCACGGCGAGCCGAACGTCGTCGGGCGGGTCCACCTCCTCCAGCGCGACGGCCAGCGCGGCCCGGACCGCCGCGGCGGCCAGGTCGGCGAGCTGCGCGGCGACCTCGTCGACCTCCATCACCGGCAGGGACGTCTCCCCGACGGCGGCGAGGTCGGCCCCGGCGAGCCCGAGCAGCTCGTCGCGGTACGCCGTGCGCAGCGCGGTGATCGCGGCCGCGCCGGTGACCTGGGCGCGCGCCCCGCCCGGGCCGCCCGACGCCGGCGCGTCGGGATCGGCGCCGACGGCGCGGAGCAGGTTGGCGGCGCGGCGGGCGAGGTCCGGCGGCGGGTCGTTCCGGTCCGGGCTGTCGGCGAGCAGCCGCCAGCGGTCGGGATGGGTGACGAGGTGGTCGCCCAGGGCCGTCGAGGCGCCGAGCAGGGCGAGCATCCGGCCGCGCAGCCCCAGGTCGGTGCGCAGCGCGGCGTCGACGGTCTTCCAGTCCCCGGCGGCCTTGGCGAACCGCTCGACCTGCCGCAGCGCGAGATCGGGGTCGGGCGAGCGGGCCAGCGCCCACATGATCGGCTCGGCGCCCGGCACGGGCCGGTCCTCGGCCCACCAGCCGAGCTCGGCGAGGGTCTGCTCCGCCCAGGGCTCGGTCAGGCCGAGGCGGGCGAGGGAGGTCCGGGTACGTTCCGCCACACCGACCGATCCTGCCCTATCCCGGGGCCGTTGCGGGCACGGCGGACCGCCCGTTACGCGCCCGGGTAGAGATCGGGATCGTCGAGCGGTGCGCCGAGCCAGCCGAGCAGGGCGGCGAGCTCGCGGTACGCGGCGAGACGCGCCTCGTCCGTCCCCTCCGCCTCGGCCCTGCGGACCGGTTCCCGCAGCCGCTCGACCATCGCGGGGCCGAGCTCGAGGAGCCCGCCCGAACCCGTCGTCGCGAACCGGGCGAGGACGTACCGGGCCAGCGCGCCCACCGGGACGCCGGTGTGCGCGCTGAGCCCGCGGAGCGTGTGCAGCGGGTCGAGGCGGCCGTAGTCGGCCACCTCGGCCTTGAAGTTGGCGTCCGGGTCGTCCGGCTCCCAGGGCCCGTCGTACCGCTCGAGCCGGACCCATTCCGAATGCATTACGGAACCATGACGACGGAATCGACGGCCAGAATCGACATCATGGTTCCATACTGCGTCATCGCAGGTCAGAGGACGGGCAGGTAGGTCGCCAGCTCGTAGGGCGTGACGTTGCGCCGGTAGTTGTCCCACTCCGCCCGCTTGTTGCGCAGGAAGAAGTCGAACACGTGCTCGCCGAGGATCTCCGCGACCAGTTCCGAGTGCTCCATCGCGCCGAGGGCCTCGGTGAGGTTCTGCGGCAGGGCCTCGTAGCCCAGGGCGCGGCGCTCGGTGTCGGTGAGCGACCAGACGTCGTCCTCGGTGGCGGCGGGCAGCTCGTAGCCCTTCTGCACGCCCTGCAGCCCGGCGCCGAGGATCACCGCGAACGCCAGGTAGGGGTTGCAGGCGCTGTCGAGCGTGCGGATCTCCACCCGCCGGGTCGACGACTTGCCGGGCGAGTACATCGGGACGCGGACCAGCGCCGAGCGGTTCGCGTGGCCCCACGACACCGCGGTGGGCGCCTCGCCGCCGGTGATCAGCCGCTTGTAGGAGTTGACCCACTGGTTGGTCACCGCGCTCATCTCGCGCGCGTGCCGCAGCACGCCGGCGACGAACGCCTTGCCGGTCTCGGAGAGCTCGTACGGGTCGTCCGGGTCGTGGAAGGCGTTGCGGTCGCCCTCGAACAGCGAGAAGTGGGTGTGCATGGCCGAGCCGGGGTGGTCGGTGAAGGGCTTGGGCATGAACGACGCCCGCACGCCCTGGGTCAGCGCCACCTCCTTCACCACGTACCGGAAGGTCATGATGTTGTCGGCCATGGTGAGCGCGTCGGCGTAGCGCAGGTCGATCTCCTGCTGGCCCGGCCCGCCCTCGTGGTGGCTGAACTCGACCGAGATCCCCATCGACTCGAGCGTCTCGATCGCGTTGCGCCGGAAGTGCGGCGCCACGTCGTGGCTGGCCTGGTCGAAGTAGCCACCGGAGTCGGCGGCGATCGGCGGCGACCCGTCGGACGGCAGGTCGCGCAGCAGGTAGAACTCGATCTCGGGGTGGACGTAGCAGGTGAAGCCGGCCTCGCCGGCCTTGGACAGGGCGCGCCGCAGCACGTGCCGCGGGTCGGCCCACGACGGCGAGCCGTCCGGCATCGCGATGTCGCAGAACATGCGCGCCGAGTAGTGCTCGCCGTTGGCGGTCTCCCAGGGCAGCACCTGGAAGGTCGAGGGATCGGGGCGGGCGACCATGTCGGACTCGTAGACCCGGGCGAAGCCCTCGATCGCCGAGCCGTCGAACCCGATGCCCTCCGCGAACGCCCCTTCGAGCTCGGCGGGGGCCACCGCCACCGACTTGAGATAGCCGAGCACGTCGGTGAACCACAGCCGCACGAAGCGGATGTCGCGTTCCTCGAGCGTGCGCAGCACGAATTCCTGCTGGCGGTCCATGGCCGCCAGGCTAGGAATGTCGTGTTACGTGGATGTTTCGTGGCTGCTCAGGGTGTGCGACGCCGCAGCGCGAACGGGTGAGGGTCACGGCCGGTCTCACTGGGCCGGCAGCGTGCACTCCGCACCCTCGGCCGGCAGGGTCCCGTCGACCAGGTAGGCCGTGAGCTTGTCGTCGATGCAGGCGCTGCCCTGGTAACCGGCCGTGTGCTGGTTGCCCTCGACCTTCAGCAGCCGACCGTTCAGGTCCTCCGCGAGGTCGACGCCGGCCTGGTACGGCGTGGCGGGGTCGCCCGTCACCGAGACGACGACGACCGGCGTCAGCCCGTCGGCCTGTGGCCGGTGCGGTTCCATCGTCGGCGGGACGGGCCAGAACGCACACGGGTCCTTGGCGTCGACCGCGCCGCGCCCGGTCGCGGTGAACGGCGCCGCGCCGACCACGCCCTCGTTGAGCTTCGCGACCTGCGCCGGGTCGGTGATGCGCACGTTGTCCATGCAGGTGATGGCCTGGAACGCCTCGAGCGAGTTGTCGTACTTCCCGTCGGTGCGCTTGTAGTAGAAGTCCGCCAGGGTCAGCAGGACCGACCCGTCGCCCGCGGCCAGCTTCGAGATGCCCAGGGACAACGCCGGCCACAGGGACCGCAGGTAGAGCGCCTGCTGCACGCCGGTGATCGCGTCGGAGAACGACAGCGTGCGGGTCGGGTCGGAGGTCCTGGCGGGGTGGTCGATCAGCGGCTGCGCGATCTTCTGCCAGGTGGCCGTGGTGGCCTTCGGGTCCGTGCCGAGCGGGCAGTTCGGCTGGGTCGCGCACCAGGCCCCGTACGCGTCGAAGGCCTGCTGGAATCCGGCGCTCTGGTCGATGTTGGTCTCCACCGTGTCCTGCGTGGGGTCGACGGCGCCGTCGAGCACCATCGCGCGCACCCGGGTCGGGAAGGTCTCGGCGTAGGTCGAGCCGATCGACGTCCCGTACGAGTAGCCGTAGTAGGTCAGCTTCTCGTCGCCCAGGGCGGCGCGCAGCACGTCGAGGTCCTTCACGACCTCGCGCGTGCCCACGTGCGCGAGCACGTCCACGCCCATCCGGGCGGTGCAGCGGTCGGCGTACTCCTTGTTGTGCGCCTCCAGCGCGGCCACCCCGGCCGGGGACGGGTCCGCGTACACGGCGGCCCGGTACTGGTCCTGCTCGGCGTCGGTCAGGCAGTCGATCGAGGGCTCGCTGACCCCGACCCCGCGCGGGTCGAAGCCGACGAGGTCGAAGCGCGCCTGCACCGGCGAGTTCTCCGTGGACTTCACGGTGGCCGGCACGAGCTGCGTGCCCGAGACGCCGGGACCGCCCGGGTTGAGCAGGAGCGAGCCGATCCGGTGGGCCTGGTCGGTCGCCTTCGAGCGCATGACGGCGACCTTCACGGTCTTGCCGTCCGGCTGCGCGTAGTCGAGCGGGACCTCGAGCTTCGCGCACTGGTAGCGCGGGTCGCGGTACTGGTCCGCGACGTCCGGCGAGGCCGCGTAGCCCGTGCACGGGCCCCACTGCAGCTCCTGACCGTAGAAGCGGGCCAGCGCCGGGTCCTGCGCAGGATCACCCGTCGGGGTGACCGTGGCCGCGGCCGGCGCGGTCGCCGCCGGGCTCGAACACGCGGCCAGGGCGAGGGCGGCCACGACCGCGACCAGCACGGTCAGGGTCCGAACGCCCGGGTGGGGCGGCCCGAACGGGGAGCGACGGCGCGACGACACTGAGCCAGGCACCGAGCCAGCATGCCAGCGGCGGCCCGGGGCGCCACCCGGGGTGCGGTGAGCGGGACCCCGGCGTCGCGCACCCCACCGTGTGAGGTGCGTCGCCGGACCGTGCGTGCGGCGGGCGCCGGGTGTCACGCTCACGGCGCACGACCCGAGACGGACCCAGACGACCCGGGGACCTGCCAGGCAGGCCTCGAGGGAGGACGGACGACGATGTCCCGCGACACCACCGGCACGCCCGCTGACGCCACCCCCGCGAACGGCACGCACGGCTCTGCGGACGGCGAGGTGCAGGCGCCCTACCGCAGCGCCGCCCCGCAGAAGCGCACCCGGGTGCACCACCTCGCCGAGCTGAAGCGCCGCGGCGAGCGCTGGCCGATGCTCACCGCCTACGACGTCTACTCCGCGGAGATCTTCGACGAGGCCGGCATCCCGGTCCTGCTCGTGGGCGACTCCGCCGGCAACAACGTCTTCGGCCACGACAACACCCTGCCCGTCACCGTCGACGAGCTGCTGCCGCTGGTCAGGGCGGTGGCGCGGGGAGCGAAGCACGCCCTCGTCGTGGCCGACCTGCCCTTCGGCAGCTACCAGATCTCCCCCGCGCAGGGCCTCGAGACCGCGTTCCGCTTCATGAAGGAGGGCGGCGCGCACGCCGTGAAGCTCGAGGGCGGCGCCCACTACGCCCCGCAGGTCGCGGCGCTCACGGCCGCCGGCATCCCGGTCATGGCGCACCTCGGCTTCACCCCGCAGAGCGAGCACGCCCTCGGCGGGTTCCGGATCCAGGGGCGCGGCCAGTCCGGCGAGCAGCGTCTCGTCGACGACGCCCTGGCCCTGCAGGAGGCCGGCGCGTTCGCCGTGGTGCTGGAGATGGTGCCGGGCGAGGTCGCGAAGCGCGTCACCGCGGAGCTCACGATCCCGACGATCGGCATCGGCGCCGGCCCGGACTGCGACGCGCAGGTGCTCGTCTGGTCCGACATGGCCGGGATGAACCGTGGCCGCAAGCCGCGCTTCGTCAAGCCGTACGCCGACCTGGGCGGCCTCCTGCTCGAGGCGGCCCGCGCCTACGCCGAGGACGTCCGGGGCGGGGCCTACCCGGACGAGGCGCACACCTACCACTGACTCGGCCGGCGGCGCTCCCGCTCGCAGGGGCGGGAGCGTCGTGGCTCAGGTCGCGACCGGGCGCCGGGCCAGCATCGCCGTGGCCGGGCACTCGCGCGCCCGCCAGCGTTCGCGCAGCGCGGCCATCCGCGCCAGGTCCGCCGGCCGGTCCGCCAGCGCCCGTTCCGCCGCGTCGAGCAGGGCGCCGGTCGCGGTGTGGGTCTCCGGATCCGCCAGCCCCTCCACGGCGACGTGCCGGTGCAGCGCGGCGTCGGGCGTGCGGCGCCGGCCCGGCAGGGTGTCGTCGAGCACGAGGCCGGTGAGCAGGCTGAGCAGCTCGCCGTACAGCACGGGGTCGGGGCAGGCGTCGAACGCCTTGAACTCGATCCGCCCGACCTCGGCCGCCAGCCGCGCGGGCTGGGTCAGCGAGGGGTCGGACACGACCGCGTCCGGTGAGCCCGGCTCCAGGAACACCATCGCCGCCGGCCGCAGCCCGGTGCGCACGGACGTCCGGGCGGACAGGCCGCCCCACTGCGCGCCGTCGCGGAAGGGCGAGGAGAAGGCCAGCGGCACGAGCCAGGGGCTGTAGTGGGTGAGCTTCCGGCCGGCGTCGACCAGCGCCGCGCCGCCGAGCCCCGCGACGGACAGGTTGAGGTCCGGCCCGTGCGTGACCATGTGCAGGTGCGCGGTCCGTTCCTCCGGCGAGCCGGTGCGGTGGGCGCGTTCCCACGCGTTGAGCGCGGGGACGATCGGGTAGCTCGAGCGCACGGGATTGAACCCGATCGGGTACGGCTCCAGCCCGCGCGCGGCCGCCTCGCGCTCCAGCGCCCCCAGGTCGGCGGTGAGCGCCGCGACCGCCTCCTCCACGGAGTCGTGGATCCGGGTGCGGATCTCGATGCCCTTCGGGTCGCACCGGACCAACCCGCCCGCCTCGTCGAAGCGCTCGAAGCCCTCGACGTACCACCGCTTGCGCTTGATCCCCTGGTCGCCGATCCGCAGGTCGGGATAGTCGGCGGGGTCCTCGGGCAGGGCGTCGACGATGCTCTGCAGCTCCTCGAAGGTCGTGTTCGTGAAGTCGGCGAACGCGCCGTCGGCGCGGCGGAACGCCACCTCGTGCTCGATCCCGTACCTGACCTGCGCCACCCTCGACCTCCACCCCGGCGGTTCGTGCCGGCGGACGACGCTAGTCCCGCGCGGGCCCCCGCGGAGCGTGTCGGTGCGGACATCCGATCGGGCTTGAGCAGGGAGGGGTCAGTCCGGTAAGGCGAACCTCACCCGCCCGCTCGTGGGATCGGCCTCGACGAGCCGGGCCCGGGCGAGCGTCCCGGGCCGGGGCCGGCCGTCGCACTTCGCCAGGACGGGCGGATCCGCGAGGAAGACCTCGGCGGGTTCGCGGCGCAGCACCACGACCTCGAACTCCTCCCCCACCCGGTCGGCGAGCACCGCCGCCTCGGTGCGGTCCGTGCAGGCCCGGTCCACCCGCGCAGCCAGGGTGTCCGA
Source organism: Pseudonocardia kujensis (assembly GCF_021283305.1). Lineage (GTDB taxonomy): Bacteria > Actinomycetota > Actinomycetes > Mycobacteriales > Pseudonocardiaceae > Pseudonocardia > Pseudonocardia kujensis. The sequence continues at coordinate 27,398 of NZ_JAJSOK010000071.1, read as the reverse complement.
CGCGCTCATCACGCCGGGTAGCGCGGGGAGCGCCTCCGCCAGCCAGCCGGGCACCTCCCGCCCGGCCGCGAGGGTCAGGCACACCTCGCCCGCGAAGCGGTCGACCAGGCGCCGCAGGGGGGCGGTGACGTGCGCGTACGGCGCCCCGACGCCGCCGTGGCCCGGGTCCCCCGGCGGCGGTGTCCCCGCGACGCCGAAGGACTCGTAGGCCGCACCCCGCAGCAGCGTCGTGGCGGCTCGGCGGACCGCCAGCACCCGCGGGTCGCCGCCGTCGCCGCCGTCGGTCGGGCGCGGCAGCGCGGCGAGCACCCGCGCCGGGGACTCGCCCTCGGGCCAGTCCAGCCCCAGCTCGAGCGCGGTCGCCCGGAGCGCGGCGACGGCCTCGGGCTCCGGCGCGGGCAGCGTGCGCAGCACCCCGACCCCCGCGTCGAGCATCATCTGCGCGGCGACCTGCCCGGTGAGCAGCGAGATCTCCGCGTTCCAGTCCTCCACCGGCGTGCGCCGGCGGACCCGCACGGTCCAGCCCGCGCCGTCCGGCACGACCTCCTGCTCGGGCAGCTCCAGCTCGATCGCCCCGCGCGCGACGGCCCGGGCCCGGCGCAGCGGGCCCAGCTCTGCCAGGGCGGCGATCGCCGGGTGCGGGCGGCCCGCGTCGATCGCGGCCTGCACCCCGGCGTAGTCCAGCCGCGCGAGGGAGCGCACCAGGGCCCGCCGGACGTCCGCGCGCACGACCGCGCCCTCGCGGTCGAGGTCGATGCGCCAGAGCACGGCGGCGCGGGGGCCGTCGGGGAGCAGGCTCGCGGCGTCCTCGGAAAGGACCGGCGGGTGCAGCGGGACCGCCCCGTCGGGCAGGTAGAGGGTCTGGCCGCGGCGGCGGACCTCGGCGTCGAGCGGCCCGCCCGGCTCGACGACGGCACCGAGGTCGGCGATGGCGTAGTGCACGGTGAAGCCACGGGGCGTGCGGGTGAGGCCGACCGCCTGGTCCAGGTCCTTCGAGCCGGGCGGGTCGATGGTCACGAGCGGGACGTCGGTGGCGTCGGTCCGGGGGCCGCCGCGGGGACCGTCCGGACCGGCGGCGGCGGCGCGCTCGGCCTCGGCGAGCACGGCGGGCGGGAACGCCGTGCCGTCGGCGGGCAGGCCGAACTCGGCTCGGACCGCGGCGAAGTCCGGGACCGCACTCATGGCGTGCTCACGGGCGCACCCTACGGTCGGGCGGACCGACTTGTGCGGTGGAGCGCGGGGTGTTGTAGTCGTCGGGTTCCCCGCCGCCCGGACGGAGCCGCCCGTGCGCACTGTGTCTCCCCCGCCCACCGAGTCCCCCGCACCCCCCGGGTCGGCTGCGCCGCGCGGGCGTCCCCGGCCTCCTGCGCCCCTGGTCCGCGTCGCGACGGCGGTCCTCGTCGTCGTCGGGCTGGTGTTCGGGCTCTACGCCGCGCTGAGCGGCGCGTCCCTGCGCTCCCCGGCCGCGGCACCGGAGCAGCCGCCGGCGGCGCCGGTGCCCGCGGCGCCCGCCTGGGCCCCGGTGGACCGCCCCGGCCCCGCCCTCACGGTCCCGGCGGCCGACCTCACCGCGAGCCTGGTCTGCACCCGCGGCAGGGCGAACCGCGACACGGTGCTGCTGCTGTCCGGGACCGGGGCCGACCCCGACACGGCCTTCGGCTGGGGGCTGCGCCCGCTGCTCGCCGCCCAGGGCTTCCCGACCTGCCTGTCCACCGCGCCCGACGCCAACACCGGCGACGTCGCCCGCCGCGCCGAGTACGTGGTGTACGCGATCCGCACGATCGCCGAGCGGACGGGGCGGAAGGTGGCGGTCGTGGGGCACAGCCAGGGCGGGATGGTGCCGCGCTGGGCGCTGCGGTTCTGGCCCGACGTCCGCGCGCAGGTCTCCGACCTCGTCGCCCTCGGTCCCACCAACGCCGGCTCCGACGCCCTCCGCGCCGGCTGCGCCCGGGGCTGCACCGCCGCGTTCTGGCAGCAGTCCAGCGGCTCCCGGTTCGAGGAGGCGCTCAACTCGGGGCGGCGGACCTTCCCGGGTGTCGACTACACCGTCGTCGTCTCGACCGGAGACACCGTGGTCACGCCGGTGCCGCAGGCCTCGGCGCTCCCGGCCGAGCCCGGCGGCGGGGCCGTCGCGGGGAACGGCGCGGGGAACGGCGCGGTCGCGGTGCAGGACGTCTGCCCCGGCCGGACGGTCGAGCACGGTCCGCTCGGGCTCTCCGACGCCGCCGCCTTCGCCCTCGTCGTCGACGCCCTCGGGAACCCGGGGCCGGCCGACCCCGCCCGGATCGCGCCGTCGACCTGCGCCCGCGCGCAGGCCCCGGGCATCACCGCTGCCGAGCTCCGGCAGGGCACCGCCGCGGTGGACCGGGCGGTGGCGCAGTCGGCCGCCGCCGGCGCCGTCCTGTCCGCCGAGCCCGACCTCCCCTGCTACACCCGCCCCGCCCCCTGCTGACCCGCATCACCTCGAACGGGCGAGGATTCGCGCCTCCGGGTGCCCGCTGCAGGCACCGGTGCCGCCGTCCGGGCGAGGCGATACACGGTCGTCATCCCCTCCTCTGGACAACTCCGCGGCGAAGGATCAGCCTGATACGCAAGCGTTCACCGCTACAACCGGGAGGCGTCATGAGGTTGGGCAGGAAGCTGGCGGAGGGTGTCGCGATCGACCGGGAGGCCGAGCGCCTCGCCGAGACGCGGGAGCCTGCACCGCAGGCGCACGACACGGTCCCGGTCGTCACCGCCGCCCTGGCGGAGGACGCCCCGGCCGAGCGTCCCGCCCGGGTCTGACCGGGCCGGGTCGGTGGGCGGTCCCTTCGCCCGCAGCCCGCGCGAACACTCCGACGAGCCCCTGCCGGGGTTCAAGCTGGCGTACCCGATGCTCGCCGCCGACGGCGCGAGCTGCGGGTTCAGCGGCGTGACCCTCGGCAGGGCGCACGTCTACCGCGCGGTGGACGACGCCATCTGCGCGCACGGCTCGCGGCACGCCTGCCCGTCGCGCTGGTGTGACTGCGGGTTCTACTGCTTCCACGAGATGGGCGCCGCGCGCGATCTGGCGTGCGAGCCGGACCACCGCAGCGCGGTGCTGCTCGAGGTCGCGGCGTCGGGCCGGTACCGGCGCTACGAGCGCGGCCTGCGGTACGCCCGCCAACGCGTCAAGACGGTCCGCGTCGGGCGCTGCGAGTGCGGCCGCCCGGCCGACCTGCTGGCCGACTCGGGAGCCGGCAGCGTCGGGTGGCGGCGGCTCCTCCCGGTCTGCCGCAACTGCGCCGCCGACCGCCCGGTGCTGAGCCCGGATCGGTTCGCCGAGCTCGCGGGCGGGGTGCAGGTCGTGCTCGAGGGCCGTCCGACCGGTCTCGGGCCCGACGAGCCCACGCTCGCCCCGGCGGAGGCGCCCGCCGAGGACCCGGGCGCGGTCGCCCTGCTGTCCGCCGAGGTGGCCGTCCTGCACGCCCGCCTCGACGAGACCCTCGCCCGGCTCGAGGAGGTGCAGGCCAGGCTCGACGAGCTCACCCGCCGCGACCGCCCGTGACCCGCCGGAGCCCGGCGGCCGGGGTGGCTACAGCCAGGCCGGCAGCTCCGGGACCTGGGTCGGTTCGCCCTCGGGGGTGACGGCCCGGATCCGGCGTGAGCGCCCGCGCCCCGACACCCACGCCGCCAGGTCGGCCACGGGCGCGGAGACCGAGACGGCGGGCGGGGTGCCCTCGGCCGCGGTCGACCACGCCCGGTCGCGGTCGCTCGCGACCAGCCGCACCGCCGGCGTCCCGGGCCGCGCCGCGAGGTTCGCGGCGACGTCCGCGACGAGCTCGCACAGCATGGGCTGCGGGAAGTCCTCGAAGGAGGCGCCCACGTCGAGGTCGACGGAGTGGATCCACATCTCGCGCGCCCGCATCCAGGCGATCTCGGTCGCCGGCACCTCCCTGCCCCGCCGGTCGCGGATGCTGCGCGACCACGCCTCCTCGGGCATCGCCTTCACGACCTGCGCGAGCTTGTCCGAGGTCGCGACCACGTCCTCCCGGATCGCGGCCGGCTCGCGCTGCGCGCCGCTCGCGATGTCCGCGTCCCGCTGGGCGTCGTCGGCGTAGGCGGGGGTCTCCTCCCCCGTCCGCGCCCAGTGCAGCAGGTTCAGCATCGCCTCGGCGTTGCGGGCGACGTGGCTCAGCACGTGCGCGCGGGTCCAGCCGGGCAGCGCGGACGGGGCGCGGAAGGCCTCGTCGCCCATCCGGTCCATGAGCCCGCGCAGGTGCGCCGCACCGTCGCCGGCCCACGCCAGCGACAGCTCGAGCGAGCGGGTCATTTCGCGAGCCGGCAGAGGTTGCGGCACTCGCCGATGCCGTCGATCGCGGTGACCAGCTCGGCGCCGTCCGTCAGGTACCGCGGGGGCCTGCGGGCGTGGCCCACCCCGCCGGGGGTGCCGGTGGCGATCACGTCGCCCGGGTTGAGCGTGAGGATCGCCGACAGGTAGACGACCAGGTCGACGGCGCCGAACACCAGCTGGTCGGTGGTCGAGCTCTGCATGACCTCGCCGTCGAGCGTCGAGGAGATCGCCCAGCCGCCCTCGGGCAGCTCGTCCGGCGTGACGAGCACCGGGCCCAGCGGGGTGCTGTGCTCGAAGGTCTTGCCCTGCAGGAACTGCTTGGTGCGGTTCTGGTAGTCGCGGACGCTGACGTCGTTGAGGATCGTGTAGCCCGCGATCGCCGCCGCCGCCTCGGCCCCGTCGGCGTGGCGCACCGGGCGCCCGATCACCACGGCCAGCTCGGCCTCGTAGTCGACCTGCTCGGAGACGGTGGGCAGCTCGATCTCGTCGTGCGCGCCGACGAGCGCGGGCGCGTACTTCGCGAACACCGTGGGGTACTCGGGCAGCTCGTTGCCCATCTCGAGGACGTGGTCCCGGTAGTTCAGCCCGACACAGATGATCTTCTCGGGCGAGGGCACGAGCGGCGCGTAGTCCAGCCCCTCGACGGCGTGCGACGGGCCGGCCGCGGCCGCCGCGTGCTCGGCCCAGTCCGGGCGGGACAGCAGGGCGCGCAGGTCCGCGTCGCCGGTCTCGGTCGCGCCCGTCGCGTCGACCCGGACGGCGCGCGTCCCCGCGGCGGTCCGGATGGTGGCCAGCCTCATCGCGTGCGCTCCACGCTCGATCCTCGCGTCACGGGCATGAGTCTGCGCCACGACGGGCCGGTTCACCGCCTCGGGGGTGGGTGCCCGGCGCACCCGCCCCCGGACGGCCGAACGGGCCCGTCGATCATGCGACCGTCCGGCCGCCGGACCGGGCTGCGCTCAGATCGCGCCGGACTCGTCCTGCGAGTCCCCGCCCCGCAGCGGCAGGCTGCCGAAGACGTCCGCCGGCTCCCGCCACGGGTCCCCGCCGCCGGTCCGGATCGCCCGCCAGACGCGCTCCGGCGTGCACGGCAGGTCGACGTGCGTGACCCCGTACGGGCGCAGCGCGTCCACGATCGCGTTCTGCACCGCCGGCGTGGAGCCGATCGTCGCCGACTCGCCGATGCCCTTCGCCCCGAGCACGTTCCGCGGGGTGGGCGTCTCGGTGGTGACCGCCTGGAACGAGAAGAGGTCCGCCGCGGTGGGCACGTGGTAGTCGGCCAGTGTGGCGGTGGTCGGGTTGCCCTCCGGGTCGTAGAGGACCTCCTCGTAGAGCGCCTGGGCGATGCCCTGCGCCAGCCCGCCGTGCTGCTGGCCCTCGACCAGCAGCGGGTTGAGCACGCGCCCGCAGTCGTCGACGGCGATGTGCGCCCGCGGCCGCACCCGCCCGGTCAGGGTGTCCACCTCGACCACGGACAGGTGCGCACCGAAGGGGTAGGTCGCGTCGGCCTGCTGCTCGTCGACGCCCGCGAAGATCTCGCCCTCGGCCGCCACCTGCTCCCAGGTCACGGTGGCCGAGGGCACGCCGGTGACGCCGAACTCGCCGTCGTCGGTCAGCGCGACGTCGTCGGGGTTGGCCTCGAGCAGCGCGGCCGCCCGCCGGGTGGCCTCCTTGAGCACGTCGTCGGCCGCGACCCGCACGGCGGAGCCGCCCATCTGCAGCGACCGCGAGCCGCCGGTGCCGCCGCCCCGCGGGACGCTGGCGGTGTCCGACTGCTCGTAGGTGATCTTCTCCATGGGGATGCCGAGCCGGTCCGACACGAGCATCGCGAACGACGTCGCGTGCCCCTGCCCGTGCGCCGAGGTCCCCGCCTGCACCGTGGCGGTGCCGTCCGGGTGCACCCGCACCGACCCGTACTCGCTGCCCCCGCCACCGGCGGTGATCTCCACGTAGACCGACATGCCGATGCCCAGCTGCACCGGGTCGCCGGACTCGCGGCGGGTGACCTGCTCCTCGCGGAGCTTCTCGTAGTCGGCCAGCCGCAGCGCCTCGCGCAGCGGCAGGTCGTAGTCGCCCACGTCGTAGTTCGCCCCGACCGGTGTGGTCAGCGGGAACGCGGCCGGGTCGAGGAAGTTGCGCCGGCGCAGCTCGGCCGGGTCCATGTCCAGCTCGGCCGCGGCGATGTCGACCAGCCGCTCGAGGTGCGCGGCCGCCTCCGGCCGGCCCGCCCCGCGGAACGCCCCCATCGGCGTGGTGTTCGTCAGCGCGGTGACGGCGTCGTACCCCACCTTCGGGATGGCGTAGACACCCGGCGCCATCACGTAGGTCATGTGCAGCGGCAGCGCGCCGCCGAACCCGGCGTAGGCACCCGCGTCGCCGACGACCCGGCAGCGCAGCCCGGTCATCCGACCGTCGCGGGTCAGGCCGAGCTCGTAGTAGGCGACCTGGCCGCGGCCGTGCGGCATCGAGACGAGGTTCTCCGAGCGCGTCTCGACCCAGGCGACCGGGCGGCCCAGCGCCCGCGCGGCGCCCACCGTGGCGGTGTGCTCGGCGATCATCCCGGCCTTGCCACCGAACCCGCCGCCGACGTTCGGCGCGATCACCCGCACCGCGTCGGGCTCCAGCCCGAACAGCCCGGCGAGCTGGGCACGGAAGCCGTGCGGCATCTGGGTGGAGACGTGCACGACGAGCGCGTGATCGGAGTCCGTCGGGTCGACGAGGATCGCGTTGCCCTCGAGCGGGACGACCGCGATGCGCTGGTTGACCATGCGGGCCCGGACGACGACCTCGGCGTCGTCGAGCACGGCGGCCCCTTCGGCCGAGCGCAGCCCGCCGGCCACGTTGGACCCGACGTCGGGGAACTGCAGCGGGGCGTCGGGCTCGAGCGCCGCCTCGGCGTCGACGACCGCGGGGAGGGGGTCGTAGTCGACCTCGACCAGTTCGGCGGCGTCGACGGCGGCGGCCTTCGACTCGGCGACGACGAGCGCCACGGCCTCGCCGACGAACCGGACCCGGTCGGTGGCCAGCGGCGGGCGGGGCATGTCGGGATTGAGCACCATCAGCCCGTGGTGCGCGGGGAGCCCGAGGTCGGCGGCGGTGTAGACGGCGACGACACCCTCGGCCGCCGCGGCCGCGGAGGTGTCGATCCCGGTGACGAGCGCGTGCGCCAGCGGCGAGCGGACGAACGAGGCGTGCAGGACGTCCGTGCGGCCGGCGACGATGTTGCCGACGTAGGTGGTGGCGCCGGTGATCAGGTCGGGGTCCTCGATCCGCCGCACGGCGGTTCCGAGAATGGAATGAGGCATGTGACTCACATTACGACGTGCGGGTGGAGAAGCCAGCCAGATGTTTGACGCGGGCCGCCCGTGTCGGGGAGGGTCGTGGTGCCCCCCTCCTACCCGCACCGCGGCCGCCGGTCCCCGGCGTGCCGGCGGTGTCGCCCGGGGTGGCCGGACCGGACGGGGGCCGGTCCGGCCCCCCGACCAGCGGTCCGGCCGGCGATCCGACGCCGACCCGACGCCCGGTCAGACGGGCTCGAGGGCGGCGCGGGCGCCGCGCAGCGGGGCGCGGACGTTGCGCCGCACCCACACCGGGTTCGCCGAGGCACGCGCCGACTTCCGGGCCACCTCCGAGACGTGCTGCAGCCAGCCGAGCACGGTGAGGACCCGGTGGTCGACCGGGTCCCCGCCCAGCAGGCGCTGCGCCGCCCCCATCCGCTCGGCCACCGCGTCGGGCGGCCCCGCCAGCCACTCGAGCACCAGGGGGCCGAGCTCCCGCCCCGCCCCGTGCATCACGGCGAACTGGTGCAGCGCCACGACGTCGAGCACCTGCAGCCCCACGGGCCGCGCCTCGCACCAGTCGACGATCCCGCTGACCCGCCCCCGGGGGTCCGCGAGCAGGTTCACCGGGCTGAAGTCGCCGTGCACCCAGCCGACGGACGCACGGCGGCCGCGCAGCGCGGCGTCGAGCCGGGCGGCGAGGCCGCGGGTGTCGGCGTGCAACGCCCGCGGGACCAGCGCCCGCACCCGCGACAGCGGCTCGTGCACCCACGCGTCGAGGTCCTCGGGCCCGACGGGGCGGACCTCGCCGGTGTGCCGGTGGAGCTCGCCGATCACCTGGGCGGCGTGGTCGACCAGGACCGGGCCACGCACGGGGTCGCGCAGCACCGCGAGCCCGCTCTCCCCGGGCACCAGCGACTCGATCACGCAGTAGCTGCGCCCGATCTCGCCCGCGCCGAGCACCCGTGGCAGCAGCGGGTGCAGGTGTCCGATCCGGGGGTCGGCGTGCAGCCGGTCGAGCACCTCGGTCTGCCAGGCCAGCCCGCGCCGACTGCGCGGGGTGTCGCACGCCTTGAGCAGCGCCCCCCGCTGGACGGCGCCGCCCTCCGGGCCGACCCGGACGACCACGGACTCCGAGCCGCCGCTCAGCCGCTCGCCCAGGGTCCAGCCCGCGCCGCCGGGCACGCCGTGCAGCAGGGTGCCGGCACCGCCGATGCGGCGCAGCAGCCCGGCCGAGCGCAGCGCGTCGACCCGGCGGGCCAGGACCGGCGGCAGCCACCGCGCGGTCCCGAGCATGATCACGAGCGCCACCAGCGACTGTCCGACCAGCCACGCCAGGCCGGCCCCGACGATCCCGAGCACCGGCAGCAGCACCCACGAGCCGCCGATCACCAGGATCGCGGCCGCGGCGGGCACGGCGAACTGGACGACGCCGCGGCGGCGGACCCGCGCCGCGCTCACGGTCGCGGAGGTCACCGCGTACGGCACCGCGGCGAGGGCGGTCAGCGCGAGCGCGGCGGTGCCCTCGCGGGCGTAGCCGGCGCCGAACACCGACAGGATCAGCGGGGCGCCGGCGGCCACGACCAGCGCGCCCGGCAGGACGAGGGTCAGCGAGCGGCGGATCGTCGCCCGGCGGGCCGCCTCGACCGTCTCGGCCGAACCGGCGTCGGCCGCGGTGTGGGCGACCATCGACTGGTTCATCCCGGACGAGACCACGAACAGCGCCTGCGCGATCTGCCAGACGATGCCGTAGGCGCCGTTGGCCTCCGGCCCGAGCCGGCCGAGCACCAGGACGGGCATGCCGAACATCGCGGCCTGCTGGAAGATCGCGCCCGCGTAGTCGGCGCGGACGAAGCCGCCGAGGTCGCGGACCGTGATCCGCTCGACGGGTCCGCCGGCGGCCTCGTGCTCGCGGGTGAAGCGGGGCAGCGCGCGGGCCAGCAGCCAGACGTTGACGACCAGGACCAGCAGCGCCGTCGCGACCATCCAGGAGACGGCGACCGCCCCCGTCACGGTGGCGACCAGCGCCGCCAGCAGCAACCCGACCTTGAGCACGGCGAACACGCCGTTCTCCAGCGGGACGACCGTGGCGCGCCGGATCCCGGTCAGCACGTAGTCCTGCACCGTGAACAGCGCCCACACCGGCGTCGCGAGCACGAAGAACACCGTCAGCCGGTCCTGGCCGACCGCCGCCACCAGGTCCGGCGCCCACCACCGCGCGCCGGTCGCGAAGGCCAGCCCGACCAGGGCGGCGATCGCGCCCGCGGCCAGGTACCCGCCGATCACCAGGCGGCGCGCCGCCCACCCCGCGACCGGGACGAAGCGCAGCAGCGCGTACGTCATGTTCAGGTGTGCGACGCTGCCCAGCAGCATCACCGCGGACAGCGCCGCCTGGTTCAGGCCGACGACGTCGGCGGGGAACAGCCGGGCGGCGAGCACCCAGTAGACGAGCCCGACGGCCGAGGTGAGGCCGGAACCGAGGATGAGCGCGAGCCCGTCGCGATGGGCGGCGCTGCGGATCAGGGAACCGCGGACGAGCCCCCCGCGGGTCCGGGACGGCGACGGGTGGGACCGCGGCCCGGACGATCGCGGGGCTGTGGGTTTCGGCGGGTCATCTGGCGCCCGTACGCCCCGGCTCTCCACGGCGGCACGCTAGCAACACGGTTCGGCCACGATCGGGTGGAGAGGGGGTGAACGCCACCCGAACGACGTGCGGCGCCCGGCGGGAGACGGGCGGTGTCACCGGCTCGCTCGACGGCGGGCGTTCCCGGTCACACCGGGACGCTTCGGGCGCGCTCGATCACGCGACGAGCGGTGCGGATCACCTGCCGACCGGGTCCGGCCGGGTCCGGCGTCGGCCGCTGACCGGCGGCTCGGCGGCCGCGGCGGGGCGAGCATCACGCCCGCACCGTGCCGGTCGCGAGGAGATCCGGAGGTAGCGTCCACCCCATGCCCGAGTTCCACCACACCGACGTGCTCCCGCTCGGGGACGACCGGACGGAGTACCGCGAGCTCGACCTTCCCGCCGGGAAGCTCGTCGAGTCCCCGTCGTTCCCAGGCCGGACGTTCCTCGAGATCGATCCCACCACGATCACCGGCCTGGTCCGCGAGGCCGTCAAGGACATCCAGCACCACCTGCGGCCGAGCCACCTCGCCCAGCTCCGCGCGATCATCGACGACCCGGAGGCCTCCGGCAACGACCGGTTCGTCGCGACCGACCTGCTGCGCAACGCCTGCGTCTCCGCCGGCGGCGTGCTGCCGATGTGCCAGGACACCGGCACCGCGATCGTCGTCGGCAAGAAGACCGAGACCGTCCTGACCGGCGGGAACGACGAGGAGGCGGTGTCGCGCGGGGTCTTCCAGGCCTACGACGAGCTGAACCTGCGGTACTCGCAGATGGCGCCGCTGTCCTTCTGGGACGAGAAGAACACCGGGACGAACCTGCCCGCCCAGGTCGAGCTGTACTCGGTCCCCGGGCAGAAGCCGAAGTACGAGTTCCTGGTGATGGCCAAGGGCGGCGGCTCGGCCAACAAGACCTTCCTCTACCAGGAGACGAAGGCGCTGCTGAACCCGAAGAAGCTCGCCGCCTTCCTCGACGAGAAGCTGCGCTCGCTGGGTACCGCGGCCTGCCCGCCGTACCACCTCGCGATCGTGGTCGGCGGCATGTCCGCCGAGTACACGCTGAAGGTGGCGAAGCTGGCGTCGGCGCGCTACCTGGACACGCTGCCCACCTCCGGCTCGGAGCTGGGCCACGCGATCCGCGACCCCGAGCTCGAGCAGCAGGTCCTGGAGCTGACCCGCAACTTCGGCATCGGCGCGCAGTTCGGCGGCAAGTACTTCTGCCACGACGTCCGCGTGATCCGGCTGCCGCGCCACGGCGCCTCCCTGCCCGTGGGCATCGCCGTGTCCTGCTCGGCGGACCGCCAGGCCAAGGCCAAGATCACCCCCGACGGCGTGTACCTCGAGCAGCTCGAGTTCGACCCGGCGAAGTACCTGCCGGACGTGACCGAGGAGCAGCTGTCCGAGACGGGAGCCGCCGCGGGGGCCGAGGAGGTCGTGAGGATCGACCTGACCCGTCCGATGGCGGAGATCCGTGCGACGCTCTCGCAGCTGCCGGTGAAGACCCGCGTCTCGCTGACCGGCCCGCTCGTCGTGGCCCGCGACATCGCGCACGCGAAGATCGCCGAGCGGCTCGACCGCGGCGAGGGGATGCCGCAGTACCTGAAGGACCACCCGGTGTACTACGCCGGGCCGGCCAAGACCCCGGAGGGCTACGCGTCGGGCTCCTTCGGCCCGACGACCGCGGGCCGCATGGACTCCTACGTCCGGCAGTTCCAGGAGGCGGGCGGCTCGCTGGTCATGCTGGCCAAGGGCAACCGCTCGAAGCAGGTCACCGACTCCTGCGCCGCCAACGGCGGGTTCTACCTGGGCTCGATCGGCGGTCCGGCGGCCCGGCTCGCGCAGGACTGCATCCGCAAGGTCGAGGTCCTGGAGTACCCGGAGCTCGGCATGGAGGCGGTCTGGAAGATCGAGGTCGAGGACTTCCCCGCCTTCGTCGTGGTCGATGACAAGGGCAACGACTTCTTCGCCGAGACCAGCACCCCGACCCTGCAGGTCACCTTCCGCACCTGACCACCCGCGTCAGGGAACCATAATGCGCGGAACAGCCACCTTCTCGCGCATTATGGTTCCATAACGCTCTCGAAGACGGCGGAATTGCGCATTATGGTTCCATAATGCGTCATCCGAGGCGGCGGGGGCCGTGGTCGTCGCGCGTGGGGGGCGGGCCCAGCACGACCCGGGCGCCGGTGACGAAGGCACCCTCGGCCGAGGCCAGCACCGGGTCGAGCGCGAGCGAGCGCAGCTCCGGCAGGGCCTCGGCCATCGTCCCCACCCGCAGCGCCAGGTCCTCCAGCGCGGCCAGGTCGGCCGGCTCGGAACCCCGGTACCCGGTGAGCAGCGGCGCGGCCCGCGGCGCCCGGATCAGCGCCGCCGCGTCCTCGGTCGACAGCGGCACCACCCGGAAGGCCCGGTCGTCGAGCAGCTGGGTGGCCATGCCCGAGATGCCGAACGACAACAGCGAGCCGAACGACGGGTCCTCGGCCACCTCCAGCACGCACGAGGTGCCCTTGGGCGCCATCCGCTGCACGTAGACCTCGTCCTTGCCGGTCACCCGCTCGAGGTCGGCGAACGCCCGGCGGACCGCGGCGGCCGAGCCCAGGTCGAGGCGCACGCCGACCAGGTCCGTCCGGTGCCGCCACCGATCCCCCACCGCCTTGAGCGCGACCGGGTAGCCGAGCTCGTCGGCCGCCTTCTCGGCCGCCTCGGACCCGCGGACGCGGCGGAACACCGTGAGGGGGATGCCGAAGCAGCCCAGCAGCTCGACGGCCTCGTCGTCCGTCAGCGTGCGGGTGGCGCCGTCGTCCTCCGCCCCCACCCCGAGGCTCTCGACCACGGCCCGCGCCCGGTCGAGGTCGATGCCGTCGGGCTGCACGAACTCCCCGACCGGCATCTCCCGCCAGGCCGCGTACCGGGCCACCCGGGACAGTGCCTGCACCGCGCGTTCCGGGCTGGCGTACGAGGGCACCGACCCCGGGCCGGGCGTGCCGTCGGGCAGCGGGACGGCGAGCTCGTCCGGAACGCCCTCCATCGCCAGGAACACCGCGGCCACCGGCTTGTCCGCGCCGCTGTTCGCGGTCTCCCGCAGCACCCGTGCGTACTCCGCACCCGGCGTCGCGATCGGCGGCACGAACACCACGACGATCGAGTCCGCCTCGCCCGCCCCGTCGGCCTCCAGCGCCCGGCCGACGGCGGCGGCGAACTCCTCCGGCGACGCGGCCGCGCCGACGTCGACCGGGTCGCCCGCGGTCTCCAGGCCCTCGTCCCGCAGCGCGTCCGTGACCAGCACGTTCAACGCCGTCGAGTTGCCGACCACCGCGACCCGCCTGCCCTTGGGCAACGGCTGGTAGGCCAGCAGCAGCGCGGTGTCGAACAGCTGGGCGATGGTCTCGACCCGGATCACGCCGGACTGCTCGAACAGCGCCCGCACGCTCGCGTCGTCGATCGGGACGGCACGCTCCCGGAGCCGCTCGGGCCGGGCGTGCCGCCCGCTCTTCACCGCCACCACGGGCTTGGTGCGGGCGAGCCGGCGCGCCAGCCGGCCGAACTTGCGCGGGTTGCCGAAGGTCTCCAGGTAGAGCAGCACGACGTCGGTCGCCGGGTCGGTCTGCCAGAACTGCAGCAGGTCGTTGCCGGAGACGTCGGCGCGGTTACCGGCGGAGACGAACGTCGACAGGCCGAGGCCGCGGGACTTGGCCGTCGCCAGGATCGCCGTGCCCAGCGCGCCGGACTGGCTGAAGAAGCCGACCCGGCCGCGCGGCGGGAGGTCCGGGGCGAGGCTGGCGTTGAGCCGCACCTCGTCGGCCAGGTTGGCCACGCCCAGCGCGTTCGGCCCGATCACCCGCATGCCGTGCGCCCTGGCCTCGGCGACGAGTTTGCGCTCGGCGATGACGCCGCGCCCGCCGGCGTCGGCGAACCCGGAGCTGACCACGACCAGCGCCTTGACCCCCTTCTCCAGGCAGGAGTCCATGACCTCGTCGATCCCCGAGGCGGGGATGGCCACGACGGCCAGGTCGACCGGGTCGGGGATGTCCGTGACCGAGGCGTAGGCGCGCACACCGCGCACCGAACGGGCGTCGGGGTTCACCGGGTAGACGGGTCCGGTGAAGTTGGCGCGCAACAGGTTCGCCAGGACCGCGTGGCCGATCTTCGACGGGTCGGTGGAGGCGCCGATGACCGCGACCGACGTCGGGTTGAGGACGTTCGCGACGCTGCGGGCCTCCGCGGCCTGCTCGCGCGAGTCCCGCACGGCGAGGGAGCGCTCGGTGGGGTCGATGTCGAACTCGAGGTGCAGCACGCCCTCGGCGAAGGCCCGCCGCACCTGGTACCCGGCCTCGCGGAAGACGCGGACCATGGTGTGGTTCTCGACCAGCACCTCGGCCTCGAAGCGGTCCAGCCCGTTCTCCCGGGCCGCCGCGGCCAGGTGCTCGAGCAGGATCGAGCCCAGTCCGCGGCCCTGGTGGTCGTCCCGCACCACGAACGCGACCTCGGCCGACGTCACGGGGGCGTCCGGCTCGGCGGGGTCGCCGAGGCCCTCGTAACGGCCGACGGCGATGATCTCGTCGCCGAGCAGCGCGACGAAGGCGACCCGCTTGTGGTGGTCGACCGTGACGAACCGCTCGAGGTCGCGCGGGGGGATCCGCGGGTAGGGCCCGAAGTACCGCAGGTACCGGGTGCGGTCGGAGAGGTGCTGGTGGAAGGCCAGCAACGCGTCGGCGTCGGACGGGTGGATCGGCCGCAGGTGCACGATCCGGCCGTCGGAGGCGACGATGTCCGCCTCCCAGTGCCGGGGGTAGGCGGGTTCGGCCGGTGCGGGGGCGCTCGTCGCCGGGGCACCACCGGCCCCGTTCGTCGGGGGCTCGGCGGTCGCGGTGCCGGTCTGGGCGCCGGCGTGGCCGCCGGGCGGCGTTCTGGGGTCGGTGGTGGTCCGGTCGGCCCGGTCGGGCGCGCGATCTGGCATGGGCTTAGTCCCGGGGGTCGTCGGGGTCGAGGCCGTGCAGGGGGAAGACGGCCCGCCGGGTGTCGACGAGGCCGCCGTCGACCCGGTCCGCCTCGCCGTCGCCCCACGGGGAGTAGCTGGGGTCGGCGTCGTCGGTCATGGCGACCGGCAGCGGCATCCGGGTGAGCGAGGTGGCGTGGGCGGTCCAGTCCGCGGGGATGGACGTCGCCGGGTCGAGGTCGCGGTCGAGGACCGTCGCGAGCAGGTGGGTCCACGCCCGCGGCACCACGCGGAACAGCGCGTACCCGCCGCCGCCGAGCACGAGCCATTTCCCGCCGGCCGTGGTCTCGGCCAGCTCACGCATGGCCCGGTAGGTCTCGCGCTGCCCGTCGACCGACATCTCCAGGTTCGCCAGCGGGTCCTCGGCGTGCGCGTCGGCGCCGCACTCGCTGACGAGGATCTGCGGGCGGAACTCCTCGAGCAGCGAGGGCACGATCGCGTGGAAGGCGCGGCGCCAGCCCGCGTCGCCGGTGCCGGGGGGCAGGGGGATGTTGACGGCGTACCCCTCGCCCTTGCCCTTGCCCAGCTCCGCCGACCAGCCGGTGCCCGGCCACAGCGTGAGCGGGTGCTGGTGCAGCGAGATGGTCATGACCCGGGGGTCGTCGTAGAAGACGGCCTGGACGCCGTCGCCGTGGTGCACGTCGACGTCGACGTAGGCGATCCGCTCGTAGCCCTGCTCGAGCAGCCAGGCGATGGCCACCGCGCAGTCGTTGTAGACGCAGAACCCGGCCGCCCGGCCGGGCATGGCGTGGTGCAGCCCGCCGGCGATGTTGACCGCCCGGTCCGCACGGCCCTCCGCGATCTCCCGGGCCGCGAGCAGCGAGCCCCCGCAGATCAGGGAGCCGGCCTCGTGCATGCCGAAGAAGATCGGGTTGTCGTCCGTGCCGAGCCCGTGCCCGACGTCGAACGGCATCTCCGGCGCGGACTTCACCGCCGTGAGGTAGCCGGGTTCGTGGACGCGCAGCAGGTCCTGCTCCGTGGCCGGCTCCGGCGCGAGCAGCTCGACGCCGTCGAGCACGCCCAGCTGGCTCGCCAGCCGCATCGTCAGGTCGAGCCGCACCGGATTGAGCGGATGGTCGTCCGAGAGCTGGTAGGTGAGGAACTCCGGTGTCCAGACCACCGAGGTGCGCGGGCTCATGACGCGGACGGTAGGCGAATCGCGCGCGAGCGGCCACGTGTCGGAGGTCCCGGCGGGGTGCTCGCGGCGGTCGGCACGGCGACCCTCACAGTTGCCCCGGGTCGCCCGGCTCCTCGCCGGTCGCGACGGGCCGGCGCCGGTCGGCGCTCCAGTCCGACCACGACCCGGCGTAGAGCATCGCCGGCCGCTCGGGCGGGCGCAGGCCCGCCACCTCCAGTGCGAGCACGACCGACGACGCGGTGACCCCGGAGCCGCAGTACGCGCCCACCGGCCCCCGTCCCACGCCGAGGGTGCGGAAGCGCTCGGCCAGTTCCTCGGGCGGGAGCCAGTGCCCGTCCGGTCCGACGTGTCCCGCCGACGGCGCGTTGACCGCCCCCGGGATGTGCCCCGCCCGCCGGTCGACCGGCTCCTGCTCGCCGCGGTAGCGCACGGCGGCGCGGGCGTCGAGCAGCACGCCGGCGCCGGCGATCACCGCCGCGCCGTCCGCGTCGACCACGGGCATGCCGCCGGGCCGGACGACGATCGTGCCGTGCTGCGGGGGCAGCGCCCCGGTCTCCTCGGGCAGGCCGGCGGCGCGCCAGGCGGCCCAGCCGCCGTCGAGCACCGCGACCCGGTCCGCGGGCAGCCCGGCCCAGCGCAGCAGCCACCAGGCGCGGGCGGCGACGGAGCCGTCCCCGTCGTCGTAGGCCACCACGCGGGAGCCGGCGCGGACCCCGCACAGCCGCAGCGCCTTCTCGAGGCGCGCCACCGACGGCAGCGGGTGCCGCCCGCCGAGCCCGCCGACCCGCTGCGGGTCGGCCAGCTCCGAGTCCAGGTCGACGAAACCCGCACCGGGCACGTGCCCGGCCAGGTGGTCGGCGCGGCCGTGCGGCCCGCCGAGGCGCCACCGCACGTCGAGCACCACCGGCCGGTCGGGCCCGCCGAGCACGGCCGCGAGACCCGCGGGGCGGATCAGCGGGGCGCTCCAGCCCGGTTCCGGCGCGGCAGCGGAGCGGTCGGCGGCCGGCGCGTCGGCCGCCGCGTCGTGCGCCGTGCCGGGCGCCGTGTCGTGGGGCGCGTCGTGCGGTTCGTCGTTCGGCGGGGACACGCGCACCATCCTGCACGGTCTATCCTCGATGCCGAAGCGTCCGCCGCCCCGGGCGCCGCCGCCCCGCGCTGCTCGCGGCGGTACCCGGGCGGGTGACGGAGGGCGTCGCACGGAACCGGGTCCGCGCCCGGGCCCGCGGAACGTCCCCTGACCATCTCCCACCACGCAGCAGCGTCCAACCGACGACCACCGCGAGCCCGCCGACGACGCTGCGACAACGCTGCGACCGGCGCCGCTAGACTGGTCAGACGAACGAAGGGGCCGGCCGTGAACGATCTCATCGACACCACCGAGATGTACCTCCGGACCATCTACGAGCTCGAGGAGGAGGGCGTCGTCCCGCTGCGCGCGCGGATCGCCGAGCGCCTCGGGCAGAGCGGTCCGACCGTCAGCCAGACGGTGGCGCGCATGGAGCGCGACGGTCTCGTCGTCGTCGCCGGCGACCGCCACCTCGAGCTGACCGAGGACGGCCGCTCCCGGGCCGTGGCCGTGATGCGCAAGCACCGCCTCGCCGAGCGCCTGCTGATCGACGTCATCGGCCTCGAGTGGGAGCTGGTGCACGCGGAGGCCTGCCGCTGGGAGCACGTGATGAGCGACGCGGTGGAGCGCAAGCTCGTCGCGCTGCTCGACGACCCGCAGGTCTCGCCCTACGGCAACCCGATCCCGGGGCTCGACGAGCTGCGCGCCCCCGCGGCGGCGGCGGGTGCCACGCGCACCTCCGCGCCGCCGACCCTCGAGGTCGGGCTGCAGCGGCTCGACGAGTTCGCCCGGCGCGGCGGCGGCCGGGTCGAGGTGCGCCGGATCGCGGAGCACGTGCAGGTGGACGCGGACCTGATGGCCGAGCTGAAACTGGCCGGGATCGTCCCGGGCGGCGACGTCGAGGTCGGCGCCATCCCGCGCTTCGGCGACCCCGTGCCCGTCACCTCGGGCGGTGAGACGGCCACCGTCGCGCCCCTGATCGCGCACGCGGTCCTCGTCCGCGCGGTCTGACCCGCGCTTCCCGCCCGTGCGGGCCGCCACCGGCGGTCGGCACGTTCCCGTACGCCCGTCCCACCACGAGCCCCGGCCCGGCCGCCGGGGCTCGCGGCGTGTCCGGGGGCGCGCGCGGGGAACCGGGCCGGGCGTGAGACCGTTCCGCGGAGGAGAGCCGGACCCAGGGAGGACCTCGTGAAGCTGCTCGTCACCGGAGGCGCGGGCTACGTCGGCAGCGTCAACGCAGCCCACCTGGTGGAGGCCGGGCACGAGGTCGTGGTGCTCGACGATCTGTCCACCGGGCACGCCGACGCGGTGCCGGAGGGCGCCCGCTTCGTCGAGGGCGAGCTGTCCGAGGCCGCGGGCCCGCTGCTGGCCGAGGGCTTCGACGGGGTGCTGCACTTCGCCGCCCGCTCGCTGGTCGGCGAGTCGGTGGAGAAGCCGCAGCTGTACTGGGACAACAACGTGGTCCGCACGTTCCGGCTCCTGGAGGCGATGCGCGAGCACGGCACCCCGCGGCTGGTCTTCTCCTCCACCGCCGCGGTGTACGGCGAGCCGGAGCAGGTGCCGATCCGGGAGGACGCGCCGACCCGGCCGACCAATCCCTACGGCGCCAGCAAGCTCGCGATCGACACCATGATCACCTCGTACGCGACGGCCCACGGTCTGGCCGCGGTCAGCCTGCGCTACTTCAACGTGGCCGGCGCCCACGGCCGCTTCGGCGAGCGGCACGCGGTGGAGACGCACCTGATCCCGATCGTGCTGCAGGTCGCCGCGGGCTCCCGCGAGACCGTCGCGATCTACGGCGACGACTGGGACACCCCGGACGGCACCTGCCTGCGGGACTACATCCACGTCGACGACCTCGCCGACGCCCACCTGCTCGCCCTGCAGAAGGCGCAGCCGGGCCGGCACGGCATCTACAACCTCGGCAGCGGCCGCGGCTTCTCGGTGCTCGAGGTGGTGGAGGCC
Source organism: Pseudonocardia kujensis (assembly GCF_021283305.1). Lineage (GTDB taxonomy): Bacteria > Actinomycetota > Actinomycetes > Mycobacteriales > Pseudonocardiaceae > Pseudonocardia > Pseudonocardia kujensis. Next base: position 8,021 of record NZ_JAJSOK010000071.1, on the reverse strand, counting down.
TGCCGCACGGTGACCGGGCACCCGATCCCCGCCCGTGTGGCGCCGCGGAGGGCCGGCGACCCTGCCGTCCTCATCGCCTCGAGCGAGCGCGCGACCGCCGAGCTGGGCTGGAACCCCACGCGGACGGCGCTGGAGACCATGGTCGGCGACGCCTGGCGCTTCGCCCAGGACCGCCTCCCGGTCTGAGCCCGCCCGGTCCGAGCCACTCACGTCCGGGCCGCGCAGCCGAAGGCGCGGGAGGAGCGGGCTCACCGCTCCCCCTCCAGCCACGCCCGGATCTCCCGCGGGCCCCAGCCGCCGTCGAGTGCGGCCCGGAGGGAATGGGCGAGCCGGTGGCCGGGGTCGGCGCCGAGCGCCCGGTCGAGGGCCAGGTTGGCCAGCGCGCCGTCGCCCCGCAGCAGGGCCGATACGGCCAGCAGCGCGGCCGGGGTCGCGGCGTCCGCACCGGGGCTGGTCCGGGCCAGGGCCGCCCAGAGCTGCTCGGCCTCCGGCGCCGTCGGCCCGGCGCAGGCCGCGAGGGCCTCGTCCCGGAACCACGGCCGGCGCAACGCCGAGGCCATCGCCCGGGCGAGCCGCCGCCCGACGACCAGCCGCCCGGCCGCGGCGTCGGCCAGCGCGTCGCGTAGCAGACGGCGCGGATCGACCGCCGACGGCTGTCCCGCCGGCGACCCCGGGTCCACCGATCCGGCTGTCCCGGCACTGTCCCCGCCCGCCCCGGCGGCGGAAGAACTCGCGGCCGGGCCGGCAGAACCCGCCGCCGGACCGGCAGCGTCGTCGGTGGGCTCCACCACCTTCGCCAGTTCCTCCCGCGAGTCCCGCACCACCGCGCCGCGGGCCACCGCGGTCGCGGCGAGGACCGATGCCGCGGGATCCGGCAGCGTTCCTGCGCAGCCGCAGTCGTGCAGCGGGTAGCAGCGCCACGCCGCCCCGGCGGCGATCTCCGCGGCCCATGCCACCGTGTGGACCCCGATCTCCCGCTCGAGCAGGGCGAGCGTGGCGGCGCCCGCGACGTCCGCCCGCGGCGGCCACTCCGGCTCCCCGGGGGCCGCCGGCCGGCCGGCCCCCGGCTCACCCCCGCCCACGACCAGTACGGCGGCGCCCTCCGGGTCGTCCCGGCACAACGCCGCGGCTGCGGACTCGCACAGCGCGGCCACGAGCTCCGGGTCGTCCGGCGGCGGCAGGTCCACCCGCAGCGTCAGGCCGACCCGCCGGCCGTGCGGCCCGCCTGTCGCGATCATGACCAGCGAGTCCCGCGGCCGGAACCCGATCAGCACCGGCACGGCGACGAGGAGACCTTCGGTGCCGACACGCACCGGGGAGTCGGGGTCCCCGGGCAGCCCGGACAGCCCGGCCAGGGCGGAGAGGGCGGACGGCGGGACCGGGGGCGGCACGGGAGACGGCGCAGGAGTCATGCCCGGCAGCCTCATCCGCGTCACCGACGGCGGCGAGAGAGGTCGCTCGCGGCTGTGGAGAACCGCCGCGCCGGGCACCGGGAACCGCGGCCCCCACCGGTCCCTGTAGACCGACCGGGCCGAGCACGCCACCGGATCGGCCTCCTGTCGTCGCACAGTTGTAACGTCCTGTGGTTGCCCTCGTGAACGCGCAGGGGAACCCTGACCGGGAAGCAGCGCGTCCCCGGCGTGCGCACCGCGAGGCCGGGCGCACGGCGCACGACACGCGCACGGGAGGACGGTCGGTGTACGACTACGACCTGCTGGTGATCGGTTCGGGGCCGGGCGGGCAGAAGGCGGCGATCGCCGCGGCCAAGCTCGGAAAGCGCGTGGCGATCGCGGAGCGCCGCGACATGATGGGCGGCGTCTGCGTGAACACCGGGACGATCCCGTCGAAGACGCTGCGCGAGGCGGTCCTCTACCTGACCGGCTTCGCCCAGCGCGAGATGTACGGGGCGAGCTACCGGGTCAAGTCCGAGATCACCATCGCGGACCTGCTCGCGCGCACGCAGCACGTCGTGGGCCGCGAGGTGGAGATCATCCGTAGCCAGCTGCTGCGCAACCACGTCGACATCCTCGGCGGCACCGCGCACTTCGAGGACCCGCACACGGTCACGGTCAGCGGGTCCGGGCGGGCCGACCACAGCACGGTCACGGCCGAGTACGTCGTGATCGCCACCGGCACGAAGCCCGCCCGGCCGGCGGAGGTCGAGTTCGACGACGAGGAGTACCACGTCGTCGACTCCGACGCCGTCCTGCACCTGCACCGGGTGCCCACCTCGATGGTCGTGGTCGGCGCCGGGGTCATCGGCATCGAGTACGCCTCGATGTTCGCCGCGCTGGGCACCAAGGTCACGGTCGTCGAGAAGCGGGCGACCATGCTGGACTTCTGCGACCCCGAGGTCGTCGAGTCGCTGAAGTTCCACCTCCGCGACCAGGGCGTCTCGTTCCGGTTCGGCGAGGAGGTCGCCCGCGTCGAGAACACCGCGAAGGGCACGATCACCTCGCTGGCCAGCGGGAAGAAGATCCCCGCCGACACGGTGATGTACTCCGCGGGCCGGCAGGGCGTGACCGAGGAGCTGGCGCTCGACAAGGCGAACCTCACGGCGGACCGGCGCGGCCGGATCGCCGTGGACCAGCACTACCGGACCGAGGTCGAGCACATCTACGCGGTCGGCGACGTGATCGGCTTCCCCGCCCTGGCCGCGACGAGCATGGACCAGGGCCGGCTGGCGGCGTACCACGCGTTCGGCGAGCCGGCCCGCGAGCTGCACGGTCTGCAGCCCATCGGCATCTACACCGTCCCGGAGATCTCGTACTGCGGGAAGACCGAGGCCGAGCTGACCGAGTCCGCCACCCCCTACGAGGTCGGGATCTCGCGGTACCGCGAGCTGGCCCGCGGCGCGATCGTCGGCGACTCCTACGGCATGCTCAAGCTGCTGGTCTCCACCGAGGACCGCACGCTGCTCGGCGTCCACGTGTTCGGCACCAACGCCACGGACCTCGTCCACATCGGACAGGCCATCATGGGCTGCGGCGGCACGGTCGACTACCTGGTCGACACGGTGCTGAACTACCCGACGCTGTCCGAGGCCTACAAGGTCGCGGCGCTCGACGTGACCAACAAGATCCGCGCGCTCGAGGCGTACCGCTAGCCGGCGTCTCCACGGCGAGCGCGTCGGCCCGTGGGCCGCAGGCCCGGCGGACGACCCCGGCCGGGGCGACTCAGGTGTAGCCGATCCCCTGCTCGTCGAGCCACGGCTTCGGGTTGACCTTGGTACCGGCCGGGGTGGTGACCTCGATGTGCAGGTGCGGCCCGGTGGACTGGCCCCGGTTGCCCACCTCGGCGATCTCCTGCCCGGCCTCCACCTGCTGCCCGACGCTCACCAGCGACCGGTTGATGTGGCCGTAGGTGGTGATCGTGCCGTCGGCGTGCTGCACCCGCACCCACAGCCCGAACCCGCTCGCGGGGCCGGAGCTGATCACGGTGCCGGCCAGCGGCACGTGGATCGGCGTGCCGATCGGCGCGGCGATGTCCAGACCCTGGTGCGGGGCGCCGCCGCGGATGCCGAAGCCCGACGACACCCGCCCGACCACCATCTGGATCCCGCCACCGGCGGCGCGGGAGGCGCCCGGCTTCGCCAGCTCCTCGGCCTGGCGCCCGGCCTCGGCCTCGGCGGCCTTCCGCGCGGCCTCCGCCTCCTCGGCCGCCCTGCGGGCGGCGTCGGCGGCGGCCCGGTGCAGATCGGCGGCCTTGACCACGTCGGCCACGACGTCCGCACCGGTCACCGGTCCGGCGACCGTACCGGGCGCGGCCACCGCGGGCGGCGCCGCGACCGGCGCGAGCGGCACGCGGACCTGCCGGCCGCCGAGGTCGGCGATCGCGTCGGCGTCGGCCGTGCCGGAGCCCGCGTCGAGGCCCGGGTCGAGGCTGGCGTCGAGGCCCGTGTCGCCGAGGTCGCCGGTGAGGGCGGACGCCTGGGTGGTCAGCTCGACGAGACCCGCGCGCAGCGCGTTCGCCCCGGAGTCGAGGTCCGGGAGCGCGCCCGAGTAGGCGGCCTGCCCGGCCGCCGCCACGACGCCGCCGACGGCGACGACCGCGGCCATCCGGGCCTGCAGGGACGTGACGCCGGAGGGCGGGGACGACAGGGAGAACGCCGAGGAGAACGACGGGGAGCCGCCGGGGAGCGGGAGGCTCGTTCGCAGGCCGCCGGGCCCCGCTGCCGCCACGGGGACGGCGGGCAGCGGAGGCCCGGCGATCGCGCGACGGCCCTGGGGGGAGCGATGCCGTGCCACGATCTTCCTTCCGGATCGTGACGGGGCCCGGACGTCCGGTGGGGGGCCGGGGCGGGCCGGCTCGGGGATGCCGGCCCGGTGTCCTCTTCGTGACCTCGTCGTGATCCGCGGACAACGCTAGCGGGGCCGGGGCCGCCCTGTCCCGGTCCGGTTGCGCCCGGCGAGACCACCGGATCGAGTGGCGCGCCGAGTGGCCCAAGTCCTCCCGCATCGGCGTGTCGGCGCGACACGCGGGTCGTTCGCCCGCCGTTCACCGCAGGGACGGGCCTCCAGCCCCGCTCGTCGTCGGCGACGGCACTCGATCGATGACGGAGAGCGAGCGTCGTGTGCGGGCGGTCACGGCGGCGCCCTCCTCTCCCCGCGGCGAACGGCGTTACGGGACCTGCGTCACCTGATCGGGAACGCCTCGACGGCCGGAGTCAAGAGGCCGGGGGTCGGGGGTCGGGGGTCACGAGTCACGAGTCACGAGGCCGGGCTCGTGGGGTCGACCGCTCCGGCCGCAGCCGGCCCTCCCCCAGGCCGAGCTCCGCCAGCCGCGCCCGGTACCGCACCACCCCGGCCAGCTTCACGTCCTCGTAGCCGCGGACCAGCTCCGCCGCCTCGGCCGCCGCCACCGCGGTGTCGTAGGTCCCCGGGGTGAGCGTGCCCGCCAGCCGCAGCACCCTCGCCCGGTACTCGTCCCGCAGCGCCCGCTCCAATCTCCGGACCTCGGTGCGGCCGAACGGGTCGAGCGGGGTGCCGCGCACGACCTTGCCCTTCGCCAACGTCCGCAGCACCGGACGCATCCACGGCCCGAGCGCGATCTTCCGCCGCCTCCCCAGCGCCTTCAGCACCGGCGGGTGCAGCCGGTACCGCATCCGCGTGCCGCCCGGCACCTCCGCCGCGAGCCGCGCCTCGAACACCGGATCGGTGAGCAGTCGCGCCACCTCGTACTCGTCCTTGTACGCCGTGAGCCGGTGCAGTCCCCGCGCCACGGCCTCGGAGAACCGGGTGTCCTCGCCGAGCGCCCGCTCCGCCCGCCACACCGCCTGCACGTCGGCGACGTACCTACGGGCCGTGCGCGCCGACTGGTACGCGACCAGCCCGGCGGCCCGGACGTCGACCAGGCGCCGGGTCTCGCCCGCCAGCTCGCCCAGGTCGAGGCCGCAGGGCTCGGGATCCCGTACCGCCGCCGACGGCACCGCGGCCGCGAACGCGGCCGGGTCGGCGACTGCCACCCGGCCCCACCGGAACGCCGCGGTGTTGGCCGCGACCGCCACGCCGTTGAGCTCGACGGCCCACTCGATCGCCGCGGCCGACACCGGCAGCACCCCGGCCTGGTACGCCGCGCCGACCAGCAGCAGGTTGGCCGGCATCGCGTCGCCGAACAGGGCCTCGGCGGCGGCCTGCGCGTCGAGCGTGACGACGGCGCGGGACCGCCCCGCGATCCGCGCGAGCAGCGCGTCGGCGGCCGGCGGGGCCAACCCGGCGTCGCGGACCTGGGCGCCCGTGGGCACCGGGCTCGTCGAGACGACGGCGGTGGTCCGGTCCTACGCGGCGTGGGCCAGGAAGCGGGAGTCCGCCCCGACGAGCGCGTCGAAGGCGAGGTAGCAGTCCGCGGTCCCGACCCGGTTGGCCGCTCCGACGGCGGCGGGGTCCCCCACCCGCAGGTGCGAGACGTCGGGGCCTGCCTTCTGCGAGAGCCCGGTCTGGTCCACGCCGTGGACCGCCCTGCCGTCGCGCACCGCGGCGGAACCGAGCACCTGGTTGACCGTGACGATGCCCGTGCCGCCGATCCCGGCCAGGAAGACGTCGCCGGCGTCCGGCACCGCGACGTCGGGCACCGGTGGCGGTTCCGGCGGCTCGCGGCGCGCCGCCCGGCCGCCGGGCGCCTCGACGGTGACGAACGACGGGCAGTCCCCGGCCAGGCAGGAGTAGTCGGTGTTGCACGAGGTCTGGTCGATGCGGGTCTTGCGCCCGAACTCGGTGTCCACCGGCTGCACCGACAGGCAGTTCGACGTCGCGCCGCAGTCGCCGCAGCCCTCGCACGCCGCCTCGTCGATCACCACGCGGGTGGGGCGGACCGGGATCGCGCCGCGCTTGCGCAGCCGGCGGGACTCCGCCGCGCAGCGCTGGTCGTAGATCAGCACGGTCACGCCCGGGGTCTCCCCGAGGACCCGCTGCGCCTCGTCGAACCGGTCCCGGTGCCAGAGGTCCACGCCCTTGGGCAGCGGCGGCAGGTCCCGGAAGCGGTGCGGCTCGTCGGCGCACACGACGACCCTCGCGACGCCCTCGGCCAGCAGCTTCGCCGCCAGTGCGGGCACCTCGAGCCCGCCCTCGGCCTCCTGCCCGCCGGTCATGGCGACCGCGCGGTTGTGGAGCAGCTTGTCGGTGATCGTGACGCCGGCGGCCACGCACGCCTGCACCGCCAGCTGTCCGGAATGCGCGAACGTGCCGTCGCCCATGTTCTGGAACATGTGGTCGGCGGTGGTGAAGGGAGCCTGGCCGATCCACTGCGCGCCGTCGCCGCCCATCTGCGTGAGCGAGCCGACCTCGCTGGCCTCGCGGTGGGTGAGAACGCCTTGCCGCCGGCCACGATCCCGATCGTCGCCCTCGGCGCGGGGTCCACCAGGACGTCGACCGGGTTGGCGGCCAGGAACGCCCGGACCATCGCCCAGCGCGGCCCGTAGAGCTGGGCCTCCGCCTCCAGCGACGACGGCGGGACGAGCATCGGGTACTGCCGGTACCGCCAGGGCCGGCCCTCCCACTCCAGCTCCGGTACGGTGATCGCGAGGTCGGAGACCTCGGCCGGGTCGAGCGCGTACACGCCGTCGGCCACGTCGGCGGTGATCTTCAGCCCCACCCACATGCCCGACGCCCGGCTGAGCGCGATGCCGTACCGGCCCAGCCGCACCACGTCGGCCGCGTCCGCGGGGTACAGCACCGGCAGCCCGTAGCCCGCCAACGTGCGCTCCGAGACGCGCGGGATCGTCGAGGACTTGCAGCCCGGGTCGTCGCCGGCGAGCACCAGCACGCCGCCGCGCGGGTGGGCGCCGCAGATGTTGCCGTGCCGGAACGGGTCGCCGACCCGGTCGACGCCGGGGGCCTTGCCGTACCAGACCCCCACGGCGCCGTCGACGGTCCGCTCGTGGCCCGGCACCTCGACCTGGCTTCCCCACACCGCCGTCGCGGCCAGCTCCTCGTTGACCCCGGGGACGAACCGCAGACCGGCGCTCTCCACCAGCTCGGGCAACCCGGCGAGGGTCTTGTCCGGCCCGCCGAGCGGGCTGCCCTGGTACCCCGAGACGAACGACGCCGTGTGCAGGCCCGCTGCCGCGTCCGCCGCGTGCTGCTCCACCAGCAGCCGCGTGACGGCCTGCACCCCCGTGAGGAGCGCCGGGCCGCCGTCCGACCGGTAGCGGGTCCCCAGATCGAACTCGACGGCCACGATGCCCCTACGAACGCGCCGACGGCGCCGGCCCCGTCGCCGCCGCCCTCCGGACACTCTGCACCACCGCGACCGTGTGGGCGCCGAGGACCCGCGAGACCGCCCCGACCACCGAGATCGCGGCGGCCGCCACCCGTGGCCGTGACCGCGCTGGGCGGGCCGGGGAGGATGGACCGGATCACCGGACCAGGAGGTGCCATGCCCGTGACGGACGCGGCGACGAAGGCCCGGGCGCTCTACGACGCCCGGCGCACCCGCACGCCCATCCCGCCCTTCACCGACGACGACCCGACGCTCGGGATGGCCGACGGGTACGCGGTGCAGCGCGAGCTGATCGACCTCCTGCT
>NZ_JAJSOK010000070.1 GCF_021283305.1 Pseudonocardia kujensis | reverse complement strand
CGACCCGGCGCAGCGTGCGGCGGCGATCGTCAAGGCCACCACGTTCTACGACGACCCGGACGTGATCGCGAAGGTCTCCCGCGGGCTGGGCGAGGCGATGGTCGGGATCAACATCCCGGACCTGCCGGCCGAGCAGCGCTACGCCGACCGCGGTTGGTGAGCTGAACCCGTCCCGAACGCCCCGCCTCGTGCGGGGCGTTCGGCGTTCTCGGGTTCTTCCGGCGCGGTCTCGGCGCGGCGGACACGGAGTGTGGTGATCGTGTCGTCGCCGGGTGCCGCGTACGCGGGCGCTGACCTGGCCCGTCACTCTTCCGGGCACGCCGGACCCGGCCCGGCAGCCCGGATCGCCGCTCGTCGCGCTCTGTGAACCGGAAACCGCGAATCGTCCAAACCTCCGCCTACTCACGGTGTCACCCGGTGCGGTTCTCGCGTCCCACGACCTGATGAATCAAGGGTCCTCGGTGACTGTGTGCGTCCTAGGGTCCGTGTGACAGCTGGGATTCGAGTGGTGGAGGAGTCGGATGAGGCGATACGTGACCATCGGCGGGATCGTCGCCACGGCGATGATCGCGGGCTCGGTGGCGGCGTTCGCGGCGCCGACGGCCCCGGCCCCGGCAGACTGCACACCGCCTGCCGCGGCGGTCGCGCCCGCCGACCCCGGCGGGGGAGCGGGGAGCGGAGGGGTCGGCGCCGCGCCGCGGGACACGGGTGGCGACGGGGCGGGCCCGGGCTCGGCGGGCGGCGACCACGGCTCCGGTGGCGGAGCGGGCGGTTCCGGCGACGCGCACTCCGGCGACGGGCGCTCCGGTGACGCGCACTCCGGCTACGCGCACTCCGGTGATCACGGCCATTCCGGTGGCGGTTCCGGTGGTTCCGGCGGCGGTTCGGGGTCGGGGTCGGGGGAGCACGGCGGCTCCGGCGCGGCCTCGGACGAGGGCGCACCGGGGGCGCCCGCTGCCCAGGTCGCGGATGTCACCGCGCCGGGCAACCCCTCGGCCCCCGAGGTGACGGCGCCGCAGCCCGCGGCCGCTCCCGGCCGGGCCCCGGTCGTCGCCACCCCGTCGGCCGACCCCGTTCCGGCGCTGCAGGTGCCGGCCGCGCCCGGCGTCACGGATCCCGGTGTCGCGCCGGCCGCGCCCGGCGTCACGGATCCCGGTGTCGCGACCGCTCCCGGGGCCGCAACCACCCCCGGTGCGGCGGCCGCTCCGACAGCCCCGTCCGGAACCGCCCCGGGTGCAGTGGCCCCCGGTGCCGGGCTGGTCCCGAGCCCCGCGCCGGCTCCCTGCCCGGCCGATGCGGGCGCGGCCACCAGCGCGGCGGTGCTGCACAACTGGGGCCGTCCGAACCGGGTCGACGAGTTCGACGGCACCTCGCTCGGCAAGGAGTGGGAGGTCTACGACGGCGCGGGCCACAACGGGGCCGGCCGCCGCTCGCCCGGCGCGTTCTCGGTCAAGGACGGCATCCTCACCGTCACCGGCACGTCCGACGGCACCACCGGCGGAATGGCGTGGGGCAAGGGGCAGAAGTACGGCCGGTGGGAGGCCCGGGTCAAGGCGCCGGCCTCCGACCCGACGTACCACGCCGTGCTGCTGCTGTGGCCCGACGCGGAGAACTGGCCCGTCGGCGGCGAGGTCGACTTCATGGAGATGTCGGACGCGAAGCGGCAGTCCACGGACATGTTCCTGCACTACGGCAAGGACAACCAGCAGGAGCACGGCAGCGTCGACGTCGACGCCACCCAGTGGCACGACTGGGCGGTCGAGTGGACGCCCGACCACATCACCGCATTCCTGGACGGCAAGGAGTGGTGGAGCACGAAGGACACCTCGATCCTGCCGCCCGGGCCGATGCACCTCACGATCCAGCTCGACTGGTTCCCGGAGGGCGGCGACGTGAAGCAGTCGGAGATGCAGGTCGACTGGGTCAAGCAGTACCCGCTGAGCGGGACCGAGACCGCCGAGGGCGAGGTCGCGCACGCGAAGGACCTTGCGCACGACGCGACCGGCAACGCCCTCGAGGGCGGTGCCGACGTCGCCCGCGCACCGGTCGCGAGCACCGCGGACCACGCCGCCGCCGCCGCGGAAGGCGCCGTGGAGCACGCCGGCGACACCGCCGGAGATGTCGCGGACCGCGCCACCGCGACTGCCGAGGGCGGCGTGGACGCCGCGTCGGCGGCCGCCGACGCCGTTGCGCCGCAGGGCCGGCTGACCGAAGGCGCGCCGGACGCGCTGCTCGGGCCGACGGGCGTCGACCCCGGCGCGGCGGACACCGCGACCCCGCAACACGGCTTGGTGCCGACCGCGGTCCGTGCCGGCTGACCTCGCGACCCGCGCTGCCGGAGCTCCCGACTCGCGCTGCTGGAGCTCCCGACTCGCGCTGCGGGAGCTCCCGACTCGCGCTGCTGGAGCTCCCGACTCGCGCTGCTGGAGCTCCCGACTCGGGGGAGTGGCTACACGTACTCCATCACCAGCACCGCGGCGGTACCGGGTTCGAGGGCCTGGTAGGCGTGGGGGCGGTCGCCGGGGAAGCAGGCGTAGTCGCCCAGCCCGAGCTCGACCTCCTCGCCCTCCGGCCCCGCCGACCACCGGCCCGCGGTGACCACCATGTGCTCGGTCGTCCCCGGGATGTGCGCGTGGGCGGTGCGGGGCGGTCCGGGTTCGGCCGTGATCACGTGCAGGTCGCGGCGGGCCCCGGGCGGGCAGGCGGCCAGCAGGGTGCCGGTGAAGGGGGAGTGCTCGCTCGGGATCACCACGCCCTCCCCGGCGCGCACCACGCGCACGGCCCGCGCCGGCGGGTCGACCAGCTGCGAGAACGGGACGTCGAGCACGACGGCGATCGCCCACAGGGTCTCGACGCTCGGGTTCCCCGCCCCCGCCTCGAGCTGCGACAGCGTGGACTTCGCGATCCCCGCCCGCCGGGCGAGCTCGCCGAGCGAGAGCTCCCGGCGGGTCCGCTCGCGCCGCACGGCGGAGGCGATGGCCGCGAGCGGCGTGCCGTCCGTTCGGTTCATCGGTCTCCCTATTCGGTTTGACGAACGCCTCGACGGTGTTCATTCTAGCGGTCATGTGTTCGGCAAGGCGAACGGCGCTGGAGCGCGGCGACCTGCGCGACGCCCTGGCGCTCGGAGCGGCGATCACGGTCGTCGGGATGTCCTTCGGAGCCCTCGCGGCGGCCGCCGGGGTCCCGCCGCTGCTCACGGTGGCGATGTCCGTGCTCGTCTTCGCGGGCGGCTCGCAGTTCCTCGCCGTGGCGGTCGTCGCCGCGGGCGGGGCACCGGTCGCCGCGGTGGCGGCCGGGCTGCTGCTGAACCTGCGGCACCTGCCGTTCGGGCTGGCCATCGGCGATCTCGCGGGCCGGACGTTCCCCGCCCGGCTCCTCGGTGCCCACATCCTGATCGACGAGAACGTCGCCTTCGCCCGGGCGCGGGGGAGCGGTCCGCGTGCCCGGGCGGCATACCGGGCGTGCGGTGCGCTGCTGTTCGTCGGCTGGAACGCCGGGACCCTCGTCGGCCTGCTGGCCGGATCGGCGGTGCCGGACCCGGCGTCCTTCGGGGTCGACGCGGCGTTCCCGGCGGCCCTGCTGGCGCTCCTGCTGCCCTCGTTGCGCGCGCCCGACGCCCGACGGGTGGGCCTGGGTGCGGCCGTCGTCGCGTTGGCGGCCACGCCCTTCCTGCCGCCCGGCTTGCCGGTGCTGGTCGCGTTGCTGGGCCTGCTGTTCGCCGGCCGGACGGAGGCGGACCGATGACCTGGACGGCCGTCCTCGCCCTCGCGGCCGGTACCTATCTGGTCCGGCTGGCCGGGATCCTGTTGCGCGACAAGGTCACGCTGCCGCAGCGGCTCGCTCGGCTCAGCGATCTCGGTGCGACCGCCCTGCTGGTCGCCCTGGTCGCGGCCGCCGCGCTGACCGAGGCGGGCGGCTTCGCAGGCTGGGCCCGGCCCGCCGGGGTGCTCGTCGGGGGGGTGGCCGCGTGGCTCAAGGTGCCGTTCGTGCTGGTCGTGGTGCTCGCCGCCGGGACCACGGCGGGCCTGCGCGCCGTCGGCGTCGGATGATCGGGACGAACCCGCGAGACTGCGCCCGCGCGCCCCGCTCCTCCTCTGCCTGCTCGTCCTCGCGGCGGGTGTCGTCGCCGTCGTCGCGATCCTTCCGCCCGTCCCCGAGCGTGACCCCGCCGCGGTCGGCGTGGCGGGTAGCAACCCGCGTGAGCTCGTCGCGGTGACGGGCTCGCACGTGCTCCGAGCAGCCCGAGGCTCGGCCGTCAGGCGAAGTCGACGGTCACGCAGCCGACGCGGTCGCCCGCCGTCCCGGCCTTGCCGGGCTCGGTCGCCGTCCTCATCGCGTGGATCACCACGGACTGCGGGGCGGCCTGGTCGGTGAACGCCCACTCCGTCTGGGTCGCGGTGATCGTGGCCGCACCCTGCGCGTCGGTGGTGAAGTCCAGCCACACCTCGTTCTGCGGGTTGGCGTAGGCCGGGTCGACGCTCGGGTTCACCGGGTCGGCGACGTGCTGGAAGTGCGCGCCGGAGTCCGCCGCGGCCGGACCGCAGGGCTTCTGGTGCGCGTGCGAGCCGTAGGTGCGGTTCGGCACCAGGCCGGTGACCGCGAGGGTGACGGTCGAGCTGGTGCCCTCGGTCGAGGAGGTCACCTTCGCCGTCGCACCGGCGGGGACCAGCTCGGGGTTGTAGGTGATCGCGTCGCCGGTGGTGCCGAAGGTCGCCTCGACGTCGACCTCGGCCTGGGCGCCGCCCGAGGTTCCCGCGGCGGGTGCGGCCTGGGCGGTGGTGGCGGCGGGCGTGCCGGTCTCGGTGGACGCGGACTGCGCGGGCGACGAACATCCGACGAGCGCGACGGACAGGACGGCCAGCGCCGGGAGGACGAGGCGGTGGAGGGTGCGTGGGGGGACCATGAATCAGACATACCCCATGGGGGTGTGATCAACGGAGCCTGCCGCGCCCGGTAGCCCGATCGTGGCGCCGGAGGTCGGGTGGGTGAGGACGAGCGGTCGGGTCGGGGATCGGGGACGATCGGGTCCGTGCGCGTTCTCGTGATCGGGGCGACCGGCTACGTCGGCACCCGGCTGGTGCCGCGGCTGCTCGCCGAGGGGCACACCGTCCGCTGTCTCGTCCGGTCCCCGGAGCGGCTGGCGCGCGCGGGGTTCGCCGACGGGGTCGAGGTCGTGCGGGGGAGCGTGGCCGATGCGGCGGCGACCGGCGAGGCCTGCCGGGGCGCCGACGCCGTCGTCCATCTCGTGCACTCGATGGACGGGCCGGACTTCGCCGACCGGGACCGCGCCGCGGCCCGCACCCTCGCCGGCGCCGCCGCGGCGGGCGGCGTGCGGCGGATCGTCTACCTCGGCGGCCTGCAGCCCTCCGGGCCGGCCACGTCCGCCCACCTGGGTTCGCGGCACGAGGTCGGGGAGATCCTGCTGGCCGGCGCGGTGCCGGCGGCGGTGCTGCAGGCCGGGATCGTCGTCGGCCGGGGGTCGGCGAGCTTCGAGATGATCCGGCACCTCGCGGAGACCGTCTTCGGCGGGCCGCCGGTGCTCCCGCTGCCGGACCAGGCCTGGAACCGCGTGCAGCCCATCGCGATCGGCGACGTCCTGTACTGGCTCACCGCCTGCCTGTCGCTGCCGTCCGAGGTGAACCGGGCGTTCGACGTCGGTGGTCCCGACGCCCCCAGCTACGTCGAGCTGCTGCGCGGGTACGCCCGCGAGGCCGGCCTGGGTCGCGCCCTCACCGTGCCGGTGCCGGTCGCGGCGCCGCGGCTGGGCGCCCGCGCGATCGAGGCGCTGACCCCGGTCGACCGGGAGCTCGCCGGGCCGTTGCTGGAGTCGATGGCCTACGACCTCGTGTGCCGTGAGTCCGACCTGTCCGCGCTGGTCGGGGACCCGCCGGGCGGCCGGACGGCCTACCGCGAGGCGGTGCGCCGGGCGGTGGCCGAGGAGGGCTCCGCCGGCGCCGCGGACACCGACCCCGAGGGGGCCGGGCCGCCCACACTGAGGGGACGCCACGTCGAGGAGGTCGACGCGCCGGCCGACGTCCTGTGGTCCGTGGTCGCGGGACTCGGCGGCGAGGAGGGCTGGCACACCGTCCCCGGCGCCTGGGCACTGCGCCAGCGGCTCGACGGCCTGGTCGGCGGCGTCGGGCTGCGCCGCGGCCGTCCGGAGCGGCTCGAGCCGGGCGCGCCGGTGGACTGGTGGCGGGTCGAGGAGGTCGACCAGGGCCGGAGCCTCGCCCTCCGCGCGGAGACCCGGCTGCCGGGCGTCGCTCGCCTGCGGATGACGGTCGAACCGGCCGGGCGCGGCGCGAGCCGGTACACGCAGACCGTCACCTTCCGTCCGCGAGGGCTCGCCGGACGCGTCTACTGGTACGCGCAGAAGCCCGGGCACGATCTCGTCTTCGGGGTGATGGCGCGCATGGTGGCCTACGAGGCGGAGCGCCGGGCGGGCCAGCGCACACGGCCGGACGGGGAAACCTGAGTCTGGCAACACCGTCAGCCGACCCAGGATCGTTGCGCACGCACCTTTCGTTACCACTGCGTACCGTGAGATTCCCCGGATTGACCGGCACCGGTGATCACCGAGAGCATTCCCGCAGCCGTCCGCTCCCCCGCAACGGCTGCGCCCGCCCGGACCGACCCCCGACGGTCCGGCGGGTCCGCCACGAGCCGTCGCGTCCGGCCCGGTCCCTACCGTTCCCCGTACCGCGCGAAGACCCGGGTGAAGGTGGCGGTCCCGGAGGTCATCGCCCGCAGGTCCACCGCGTAGCGCAGCAGCTCCGCGGCCGGCACCTCCGCCCGGACCACGGTGTGCCCGGCCGTGCCCGTCGGTTCGGTGCCCAGCACCCGGCCCCGGCGCGACGACAGGTCGCCGAGGACGACGCCCAGGTGGTCGTCGAGGATCGTGACGGCGACCTCGTCGACCTGCTCGAGCAACGTGACCCCGCAGGCCTCGGCCGCCTCGCGCAGCGCGAGCGCGCCGGCGGTCTGGAAGGCCGCGTCGGAGGAGTCGACGCTGTGCGCCTTGCCGTCGACCAGGGTCGCGCGGACGTCGACGACGGGGTGCGGCGGCGCGTCCGGGCCCTCCGCCGGTGCGACGAGGCCCCGCTCGAGCTGTGCCCGGATGCCCTTCTCGACGCTCGGGACGTACTGCGTCGGCACCGACCCGCCGACCACGGCGGACTTGAACTCGAAGCCGGACCCGCGGGGGAGCGGCTCGAACTCGACGTGGCAGATCGCGTACTGGCCGTGGCCGCCGGACTGCTTGACGTGCCGGCCGGTCACCTTGGCCTTGTGGTCCAGGGTGACCCGCATGGGCACCCGGACCGGCTCGGTCTCGACGTTCGCCCCGGCCTCGCGCAGCCTGGACAGCACGACGTCCGCGTGCGCCTCGCCGGTGCACCACAGCACCGTCTGGTGGGTCTCCGGGTTGCGCTCCAGGATCAGCCCGGGGTCCGCCGCGACCAGCTTGCCGAGCGTGCGCGCCAACGCGTCCTCGTCACTGCGGTCCTTGGCGACCACCGCGATCGGCAGCAACGGCTCCGGCAGGTCCCAGGCGCGCAGCAGCAGCGGGTGCTCGGCGTGGGAGACGGTGTCGCCGGTCTCGGCCCCGGAGAGCTTCGTCAGGGCGCAGATGTCGCCGGCCACGCAGGCGTCCGTCTCCTGCAGCGTGGAGCCGAGCGGCGTGTAGAGGTGGCTGAGCCGGTCGTCCGAGTCGTGCCCGGACGGGAACGCCTCGGCCTCCTCCGGGCTCGAGCGCGGCGCGGGGACGTGCCCGCTCACGTGCACCGCCGTGTCCGGCCGCAGCGTCCCGGAGAACACGCGGACCAGCGAGACCCGCCCGACGTAGGCGTCGGCGGAGGTCCGCACCACCTCGGCGGCGAGCGGGCCCTCCGGATCGGCGGTGAGCGGCTCGTGCGAGCTGCCGTCGATCGTCGTGACGGCCGGCAGCGGGCGCTCCAGGGGTGAGGGGAACCCGCGGGACAGCACCTCGAGCAGGGCGTCGAGCCCCACGCCGCTGGCCGCGCAGACCGGCACGACGGGGTGGAAGGCCCCGCGCACGACGGCCGTCTCCAGGTCCCCGATCAGGGCCGCGGTGTCGATCTCCTCGCCGCCGAGGTAGCGGTCCATGAGCGTCTCGTCCTCGGACTGCTCGATGATCCCCTCGATCAGCGTGGCCCGGGCCTCCTCCGCCCCGGCCGGCGCCGCGCCCTCGGGGGTCTGGCTGAGCAGGCCGTACAAGCCGTCCTCGATGGGGAGGTAGAGCGGCGCGACCCCGCCGAACGCCTCCTGGCAGGCGATCTGGGTCGCCTCGACGTCCGCCCGCGCCTGGTCGCACCGCGCGACGACGAGCGCCCGGGGCATGCCGACGGCGGCGCACTCCTCCCACAGCGCGATCGTCCCGGCGTCGATGCCCTCGCCGTCCGCGCCCGCGATGGCCGGGACCACGAAGAGCGCGGCGTCCGCGGCCCGCAGGCCGGCGCGCAGCTCCCCGACGAAGTCCCCGTAGCCGGGTGTGTCGATGAGGTTGATCTTGAGCTCGCCGTGCCGGAGCGGCGCGACGGCGAGCGTGACCGAGCGGTGCTGGCGGACGGCGGCGGGATCGTGGTCGCACACCGTGGTCCCGTCGAGCACGCTGCCCTGCCGGGGGATCACGCCGGTGTGCGCGAGCAGCGCCTCCACCAGCGTCGTCTTCCCCGATCCGGACGGCCCGACGAGGGCGACGTTCCGGATGAGCGCGGGATCGGTGACCGGCGCCCCGATCCCGTCTGATGCTCCGCGCTGGCCGGTCTTGGGGTCTGATCTGACGGTCATTGCGACCACCTCCGCTGGGGTGCACTCCGCTGTGCTGGGGGTCACAGCGATTCCACTCCCCTCGCCGCGCGGGCACAACCCCGCGCACAGGGTCCGCCTCAACGGTTGCCCAATCCGGTGGCGGCGCGAGCGGGGTCACGCGACCGGCGCGAGTAGGGTCCTTGGCCGTGCCCATTCCCGGTCCCGGATACGCCATCACCGTCCGCGTCGAGGCCCCGGCCTCCGCCAGCGCCGCGGGGGATCTGGCCGTGGCGGTCGGCAACGTCGGCGGGGTCGTGACCGCCTTCGACGTCGTCGAGGCGCGGACGGCCACGATCGTCGTCGACATCTCCTGCAACGCCCTCAACTCCGAGCACGCCGAGGAGATCACCGCCGCGCTCGGCGCGGTGCCCGGCGTGCACGTGCGCAAGGTGTCCGACCGGACCTTCCTGATCCACCTCGGCGGCAAGCTGGAGGTGCAGTCGAAGGTCGCGCTGCGCAACCGCGACGACCTCTCCCGCGCCTACACCCCCGGCGTCGCGCGGGTGTGCCAGGCGATCGCGGCGAACCCGTCCGACGCGCGCCGGCTCACGATCAAGCGCAACACCGTCGCCGTGGTCACCGACGGCTCGGCGGTGCTGGGACTGGGCAACCTCGGCGCGGCCGCGGCGATGCCGGTGATGGAGGGCAAGGCGGCGCTGTTCAAGCGGTTCGCCGGGGTCGACGCCTGGCCGGTCGCGCTGGACACCCAGGACACCGAGGAGATCATCCGCACCGTCGAGGTGATCGCCCCGGCCTACGGCGGGATCAACCTGGAGGACATCGCCGCGCCGCGCTGCTTCGAGATCGAGCGTCGGCTGCGCGAGATGCTCGACATCCCGGTCTTCCACGACGACCAGCACGGCACCGCCGTCGTCGTCCTCGGCGCGCTGCGCAACGCCCTGCGCGTGGTCGGCAAGAAGATCACCGACTGCACGATCGTGGTGTGCGGGGTGGGCGCCGCCGGGTCGGCGATCATCCGGCTGCTGCAGTCGGAGAAGCCGGGCGACGTGCTGGCCGTCGACATCGACGGGATCGTGCACAAGGAGCGCCCCGGGCTCGACGACAACCTGGCCTCGATCGCCGAGCAGACCAACCACCGCGGCCGGCAGGGGTCGCTGGCCGACGCGCTGGTCGGGGCGGACGTGTTCATCGGCGTCTCCGCGCCGAACCTGTTCGGCGCCGAGGAGCTCGCCACGATGGCCGACGACGCCATCGTGTTCGCGCTGGCCAACCCCGACCCGGAGATCGACCCGGCGATCGCGATGCACCACGCCGCCGTCGTCGCCACGGGCCGCTCGGACTACCCGAACCAGATCAACAACGTCCTGGCCTTCCCCGGGGTCTTCCGCGGCCTGCTCGACGCCCAGGCCCACGACATCACCGACCGCATGCTGCTCGCGGCCGCGGCGGCGATCGCGGACGTGGTGCACGAGCCCAACGCCAGCTTCATCGTCCCCAGCGTGTTCGACCAGTCGGTCGCCCCCGCGGTCGCCGAGGCCGTCCGGCACGCCGCCCAGGAGGCCGCCCGGGCCGGCGAGGTGGCTGCCGGCCAGTGACTCCGCGGGTGGGCCGCGTCACCGTCTACCCTGGTAGACGTGGTGATCGAGCAGTGACCGGAGCCGTCCCGACGATCGGCGTCCTGGCCCTCCAGGGCGACGTCCGCGAGCACGCCGCCGCCCTCGAGGCGACCGGCGCGAAGGCGGTGCCGGTCCGCCGCCCGGCCGAGCTGACCGCCGTCGACGGGCTGGTGATCCCGGGCGGCGAGTCGACCACGATGAGCCGGCTGCTCGAGGTGTTCGAGCTGCTCGACCCGCTGCGCGACCGCATCGCCGACGGCATGCCCGCCTACGGCTCCTGCGCCGGCATGATCCTGCTCGCCGGCGAGGTGCTCGACGGCCGCCCGGACCAGAAGCAGCTCGGCGGGCTCGACGTCGTGGTGCGGCGCAACGCCTTCGGCCGCCAGGTCGACTCGTTCGAGACCGACCTCGCCTTCACCGGCGTCGAGGGCGGCCCGGTCCGGGCCGTGTTCATCCGGGCGCCGTGGGTCGAGAAGACGGGCGACGACGTCGAGGTGCTCGCCGCGGTCCCGCCCGTCACGAGCACCGGCGAGGACCCCGGCGCCGCGGCGGGCCGTCCGGTCGCGGTGCGGCAGGGCGCGGTGATCGCCACCGCGTTCCACCCCGAGCTCACCGGCGACGGCCGGGTGCACGCCCTCTTCGCGGACATCGTCCGGCAGAGCTGAGCGGCCCGCCCCTTGCCGGGCGGAGCGGTCAGCCCGTCGCGGCCGGGTCCCGCTGGGCGGCCGCGCGGCCCTCGGCCAGGAACGCCGCGAGCGCCTGGGCGTCGGGCAGCTCCGACGCCGGCCGCAGCGCTCCGAACGGGGCGTTCCAGAACGGCCCGGTGCGCGGCTCCCACGGGCCGACGTACGCGTACGGGGCCGGGTGCGCGGCGTCGCCGGGGGAGACGCCGTAGTTGACCCGGTCGGCCGTCACCCCCAGGTCGAAGTGCTCCGGCCAGAGCACGGGCTCGCCGAGGGTCCGCAGCGCGGTGTCCCCCCGGGCGAACCAGTCCGCGAGGTGCTCCACCGCGACCGGGTCGGGCGCGAACGGCTCGTCCGCGCCGACACCCGAACCGTCGGAGTAGACCCCCTCCGGCGGACCGACCTGCACGCCCGCGGCCTCGGCGAGCTGCCGGCACGTGCCGGCGAGCGGCGCCCGTCCGCCCCGCCAGACCAGCTCGGTGTGCTCCACCCGCAGCCCGGAGAGGGTGCCGCCGAAACCGCCGGGCGTCACCTTCAGCCGGATGGTGCCGTAGGCCCGGTACTGCGGGCCCGCGATGACGGACTCCGCGATCGCGTGCAGCGCCCGCCGCGTCGTCCCCAGGATCCGCTCGTCCATCCCGTCCTCCCGATCGTGTAACGCCCGCCCGTCCGGCGTGCTCTGTGTCCCCACCAGTGTCGGACGGAGCCGGGAGTGTTACATGGACACCGAGACAGCCACCGGTACGAACCTCCTGCCGATCCTCCGCTGGGACGGGCTGGCCGAGGACCGACCCGTCCACGCCGAGGCCGACGGCATCGACCTCGTCGTCGTGCGTCGCAACGGGCAGGCGCACGTCTTCGAGGGCCGCTGCCCGCACCGGGGCGCGCTGCTCGCCGACGGGCGGGTCGAGGGCGGGAACCTGGTCTGCGGGGTGCACGGCTGGGACTACCGGCTCGACACCGGCGTCTCGGCGTACAACCCGGCCGAGCGGCTCTCCAAATTCACCTGCCACGTCGTCGACGACGAGGTGCTGGTGGACAAGGCCGAGCTCGCGGACTACCGCGCGCGGCGCCCCGAGCGGCGGGTCGCGTCAACCTACGACCGGCTGTTCGACGACCCGCACCAGGACACGCCGGAGGAACCGTACGTCGGCGAGATCCACCGGCTGGCGAGGAACGGGCTGTCCGGGGTGCACGGGCAGGTCGCCGCGATGGGTGTCCCGCGGCCCGAGCTGCCGTCGTGGGACGACCTGCAGGTCCTCACCGCGCAGCTGCACCGCTTCCCGATGCTCGACCACGAGCCGGTGGACACCGCGGTCACGATCGGTCCCGCCGCGGCGCGTCCGTTGCGCCTGGAGATCCCGGTCTTCGTGTCCGACATGAGCTTCGGCGCGATCTCGGCCGAGGCGAAGACCGCGCTGGCCCGCGGGGCGGAGGGCGCGGGCACGGCGATCTGCTCGGGCGAGGGCGGGATGCTGCCCGAGGAGCAGGCCGAGTGCTCGCGCTACCTGTACGAGCTCGCGTCGGGCCGGTTCGGCTGGGACGAGGCCTGCCTGGACCAGGTGCAGGCGCTGCACCTCAAGCTCGGCCAGGGGGCGAAGACCGGCACCGGCGGCCACCTCCCGGGCCACAAGGTCGTCGGCCGGATCGCCGAGGTCCGCGGCCTCCCGGAGGGCACCGCGGCCGTGTCGCCGGCCCGCTTCACCGACTGGACCACACTGCTCGACGCGCGCGCCGTCGTCGACCGGGTCCGGGAGCGCTCCGGCGGCATCCCGGTGGGGGTGAAGATGTCCGCGCAGCACGTCGAGGCCGACCTCGACGCCGCGCTCGACCTCGGCGTCGACTACGTGATCCTCGACGGCCGCGGCGGCGGGACCGGCGCCGCCCCGACGATCTTCCGCGACACGATCAGCGTGCCGACCATGGCCGCGCTCGCCCGCGCCCGCCGGCACCTCGACCTGGCCGGGGCCCGGGACGTCACGCTCGTGGCCACCGGCGGGTTCCGGCGGGCCCAGGACATGGTCAAGGCGCTGGCGCTCGGGGCCGACGCGATCGCGGTGTCGAACGTGGCGCTGCAGGCCATCGGCTGCGTGGGGATGCGCGCCTGCCACACCGACAACTGCCCGATGGGCATCGCCACGCAGAAGCCGCACCTGCGGGCGCGGCTGCCGGTGCAGCGCGCGGCCGAGCAGCTCACGCGCTACCTGGACGCGCTGACCGAGCTGATGGTGGTGCTGGCCCGGGCCTGCGGGCACGACTCGCTGTCGCACTTCACGCCGAAGGACCTCACGAGCTGGAAACGCGACGTCGCCGAGCTGGTCGGCGTCCACTACGCGGGGGTGACCCGATGACCTGCTGGTACGAGCTCGAGGAACTGCCCGACGAGGGCCGGGTGCGCACCGCCGTCGTCGACGGCCGGACCCTCGCCCTCTCGCGTTGCGGCGGAAGGATCGGCGCCCTGGACAACCACTGCCCGCACCAGGGCGGGCCGCTGGGGGAGGGGTCGATCGAGAACGGCCTGCTCCGCTGCCCGTGGCACGGCTACGACTACGACCCGACGACCGGGCGCCCGCCCGAGGGATTCTCGGACGCACCCGTCGCCTACCCCGTCGAGGAGCGCGGGGACTCCGTGTGGGTCGCGCTGCCCGACCGCGCCGAACGGCCCCGCACCGTGTCCGACGTGCTGGTGGAGACGCTGGTCGCCTGGGGCGTCGACACGGTGTTCGGCATGGTCGGGCACTCGAACCTCGGGTTCGCCGAGGCGCTGCGCCGGGCCGAGGACCGCGAGGAGCTGCGCTACGTCGGCATCCGGCACGAGGGCGCGGCGGCGTTCGCCGCCTCCGCGTACGGGAAGCTCACCGGGCGCCCCGCCGCCTGCCTCGCCATCGCCGGGCCGGGCTCGACGAACCTGCTGACCGGCCTCTACGACGCGAAGCTCGACGGCGCCCCGGTGGTGGCGATCTCCGGCCAGGTCCCGTCGTCGGTGCTGGGCCGCGGCGCCTTCCAGGACCTCGACCTCTCCGCGGCCTTCCGCGACGTGGCGGTCTCCACCGTCACCGTGCACGCCGGTTCCGACCACGCGGAGCTGGCCGCGACCGCCGTCAAGCACGCGGTCGACGGCCGCGGCGTCGCCCACCTCGTCCTGCCCGACGAGGTGCAGGACCTGCCCGCCGGGGCGCCGGCCGGGATCCCCGCCGGGCGGTGCGCGGATGCCGCGGTCGGCCCGCCCGAGGCGGCGCTCGCCGCGGCCGTCGACCGCCTGGCCGCCGCTCGCCGGCCCGTGATCATCGCCGGGCAGGGGGCCCGGGGCGCCGCGGCCGACCTGCAGGCCCTGGCGGAGCGGCTGGGTGCGCCGGTGCTCACGACCTTCCGCGCCAAGGGCCTGGTGCCCGACACGCACCCGCTGGGTGCGGGCGTGCTCGGCCGCTCCGGCACCCCGGTCGCGTCGTGGCTGATGAACGAGGCCGACCTGCTCCTGGTGGTCGGGGCGTCGTTCGCGAACCACACCGGCATCGCGCCCTACAAGCCGATCGTGCAGGTCGACGACACGCCCTCGGCCGTCGGTCGCTTCCACGGCGTGGAGGTCGGGCTGCTCGGCGACGCGGCCGTCACGGTCCGTGCGCTGGCCGCGCGGCTGAGGGAGCCGGCGGCGGTGGACCAACGCCCGGACGTCGCCGCCCGCTGGGGGATCTGGCGGGCCGAGAAGGCCCGCCGGGCGGCCGACGACCGCGGCCGCGGCGTGGCGTCGGCGGCGGTGTTCGCGGCGCTGTCCGCACACTGCCCGGGCGACGCCGTGATCACCGTCGACGTCGGCAACCACGCCTACGGCTTCGGGCGCTACTTCGAGAGCGCGGGGCAACCGGTGCTGATGTCGGGCTACCTCGGCTCGATCGGCTTCGGGTACCCGGCCGCCCTCGGCGCGTGGGCGGCCACCCGGAGTCCCCGCGGCGCGTCCGCCGGCGCCGCCCCGGGCCGGCCGGTCGTCGCCGTGACCGGCGACGGTGGCTTCGGGCAGTACCTCGCCGAGCTGACCACCGCCGTCAAGTACGGGATCCCGGTCAAGCACGTGCTGCTCGACAACGGCGCGCTCGGCAAGATCAGCAAGGAACAGCTGGCGGACGCTCTGCCGGTCTGGCAGACCTCGCTGGTCAACCCGGACTTCGCCGGCTACGCGCGGCTGTGCGGGGCCGCCGGGATCGCGGTGCACCGGGCCGACGAGCTCGACGCGGGGATGAAGGAGCTGTTCGCGGCCGAGGGGCCCGCCCTGCTGCACGTGTACTGCGACGGCGAGCTGGTGTGAGGGGGCGGTGTGATGTCGGTGAACCTGGTGCTCGTGCTCGCCGTCGCCGCGGGCGTCCCGCTGCTGCTCGGGCTGGTGCCGGCCCTGCCGCTGCCCGGTCCGCTGCTGGAGATCGTGGCGGGGATCGTGCTGGGCCCGGCGGTGCTGGGCTGGATCGAGCCCGATGCGACGGTCAAGGCGTTCGCCCTCTTCGGGCTGGCCTTCCTGCTGTTCCTCGCCGGCGCCGAGGTCGACCTGCGGCGGTTCCGCGGCCGCCTCGGCCGCCTCGTCGGTCTCTCGATCGGCCTGTCGGTGCTCGCCGCGGTCGCGGTCGTCGGGGTGCTGCACGCCGCCGGTGTCCGGGGCGCACCGCTCGTCGGGGTCGCGCTGCTGGCCACCTCGCTGGGCCTCGTGGTCCCGGTGCTCGGCGACGCCGGCGTGCGCGACCGGCCCGTCGGCCGGCTGGCGATCGCGGGGGCCTCGGCCGGCGAGGTCGCCGCCGTCGTGCTGCTCTCGGTCGGCCTCGCGGGTGGGAACACCCCGCTCGGCGGGCGGCTGCTGCTCCTGGTCCTCCTGCTCGCGGGCCTCGGCGCCGTCGCCCTGGTCGTGCTCGGTGCGGAGCACTCCTCCCGGGTGTCCGCGCTGGTGGTGCGGCTGGCCGACACCAGCGCCCAGCTGCGCGTGCGGCTCACCGTGCTGTTGGTGGCCGGGCTGGCCCTCGCGGCGGAGGCGCTCGGCTTCGAGGCGATCCTCGGGGCCTTCCTCGCCGGCCTACTCGTGCGCGCGCTCGACCCGGACCCCGAGCGCAGCCACCCGCGCTACCCGGTGAAGCTGGAGGCGGTCGGCTTCGGCCTGCTCGTACCGGTGTTCTTCGTGACGAGCGGCCTCACGCTCGACCTGCGCGGGCTGGTCGACCACCCCGCGGCGCTGGCGGCGGTGCCGCTGTTCCTGGCCGCGCTGCTGGTCGTGCGGGGCCTGCCCGCCCTCGCCTTCCGCCGCGACCTCGGCCGTCGCGAGCTGGTGGCCCTCGGGCTGCTCCAGGCGACGTCGCTGCCGTTCCTCCTGGCGGCGGCCCAGATCGGGGAGGAGATGGCCCTGCTCGACCCGGCGACCGGAGCGGCACTGGTCGCCGCCGGGCTCGTGTCGGTCCTGGTGCTGCCCGCGGTCGCGCTCGCGCTCCTGCCGCGCCGCGTTCCCGTCCCGGCGTGAGGTGGCCACCGTGCCCGGGTGCCGGTCGCGGGCCTGCGGCTAGGGGGCGCCGGAGTGGCGGAGCTGGCCGTCGATCCACGGGTCGAAGGAGCGCTGCCGGCCCTGGTCGTCGACGTACCCGCAGGCCCGGTTGGTGATCTCGTCCGGGTTGGCGGGGTCGCCGAACTCCGGCGGTGACTGCAGGTCGCAGGTGTAGAGCGGGGCCGACTGCCCGGTGACCGTGACCGTGAGCGGGGTGCCCGCGGTGGCGGTGCCGCTCAGCACCGTCGCGGTCGCCGTGCCTCCGGTGGCGAGCACGGCGGCGCCCGCCGCGGCCCACCCGAGCCGCGCCGCGGACCGTGCGCGACCCTGCATGCTGTGCTTCCCCATCTCGCACCCCCTTCGGCGTCCCTCACCGGTGACATCGCGTGGGCGGCCGCGAACGTGAACACGCGGCCCGATCTTTCACCGATGCCGGTGAGTTACCCACCGGATCCGTAACGAACCGTGCCGCGCATGTGATGAACACTCCCCGACGTGGGGTGTCCGTGCCGGTGGCGGGCCCGCCGGTACCATCGGTGGGTTCCGGCAGGGCCTCGTGCGGGCCCTGCGTGCCCGTTCTGCTCAGGCGCCGTGCGGCGGGCACACGCGCGAGTTCAGGAAGGACGGGGCAGCCGATGAGTGGCCACTCCAAATGGGCGACGACGAAGCACAAGAAGGCCGTCATCGACGCCCGCCGGGGCAAGATGTTCGCCAAGCTGATCAAGAACATCGAGGTCGCGGCCCGGACCGGCGGCGGTGACCCCGACGGCAACCCCACGCTCTACGACGCCATCCAGAAGGCGAAGAAGAGCTCGGTGCCCAACGACAACATCGACCGCGCGGTCAAGCGCGGCTCGGGTGCCGACGCCGGCGGCGCGGACTACCAGACGATCACGTACGAGGGCTACGGGCCCAGCGGCGTCGCGCTGCTGATCGAGTGCCTCACGGACAACCGCAACCGCGCGGCCACCGAGGTGCGCACGGCGATGACCCGCAACGGCGGAACCATGGCCGACCCGGGCTCCGTCGCGTACCTGTTCACCCGCAAGGGCGTCGTGGTGCTGCCGAAGAACGGCCTCTCGGAGGACGACGTCCTCATGGCCGTCCTCGAGGCGGGCGCCGAGGAGGTCAACGACCTGGGCGAGAGCTTCGAGGTCGTCTCCGAGCCCACCGACCTGGTCGCGGTGCGGACCGCGCTGCAGGAGGCGGGCATCGACTACGACTCCGCGGACCCGACCTTCCTGCCGTCGATGCAGGTGGAGCTCGACGCCGAGGCCGCCAGGAAGGTCTTCCGGCTGATCGAGGCCCTCGAGGACTCGGACGAGGTCCAGAACGTCTACGCGAACTTCGACGTCTCCGACGAGGTCATGGCCGAGGTCGGCTGACCCTCCCCCGTCCGCCGGCGGCGCCGTCCCCCGCGCGGGGGCGTCGCCGTCGTCGTCCACGCGGTATCACGTCCGGGTGACCGGCACCTCAGGCTCCGTGGCGACCCCGGGGAGGGATGTGGACTCGGACTGCACCGCGGTCCCGGACTGGTTCGCTTGCGCGTCGGCGGGTGCGGGGGTCGCGGTCGGCGACCTGGCGCGCGACGGCGGCCGCTCCGTCGTCGTGCTGATGGTCGACGCCCCGGACGGGCCGAACGGCGGCTACTACCGGATCGGCCGCGACCTCGACGCCGAGGGTGCGGCGACGGGCGGCTGGTCCGGCTGGACCGCCGTGCCGGACTGGACGTTCTGCCCGCGGAGACTGACCTCGCCTTCGGTGGGACGCTCGACGTCTCGACGGGGACCCTTCCACCCTCGCCTCGGCGGCCCTCGTCCGGCCCGGCGCGACCACCCACTCCGCGGACGTCGAGCAGCGGCTGGTCGACCTGCCCGTCCTCGCCCGCGGCGCGGCGCGGCTGACCGTCCGGCTGCCGGAGCGGCGGCACGCATCGCCCGGGTGGTACCTGCTGTTCCTCCTGTCCGACGCGGGCGTCCCCTCGCGCGGGGAGTGGGTGCGGCTGGGGTGAGCCCCACCCGATCGAGGACGGCGGCGGACCGGGCCGGAGGCAGGCCGGGAACTGTCGGTGCCCGGTCCTAGACTCGCCCCCGATGAGCCCCGCCACGAAGTCACCCGCCACCCCGGCCGCCGGGAAGTCCGCGGCCAGCACCGGCACGGCCGCCGCGCCCGAGGGCAAGCGGCTGCTGCTGCTCGACGGTCACTCGCTCGCCTACCGGGCGTTCTTCGCCCTGCCCGCGGAGAACTTCCGCACGGGCACGGGGCAGACCACGAACGCCGTCTACGGCTTCACGTCGATGCTCATCAACCAGCTGCGCGACGAGCAGCCGACCCACCTGGCCGTGGCGTTCGACGTCTCGCGCAAGACCTTCCGCGCGGAGCGGTACGCGGACTACAAGGCGAACCGCACCACCACGCCGGACGACTTCCGCGGCCAGGTCGACCTGATCAAGGAGGTCCTGCGCGCGCTGAACATCCCGGTGTTCGCGGTCGAGGGCTTCGAGGCGGACGACATCATCGCCACCCTCGCGACCCAGGCGGAGGCGCAGGGCTTCGAGGTGCTCATCACCACCGGCGACCGGGACGCGTTCCAGCTGGTCACCGACAACGTCACGGTGCTCTACCCCAAGCGCGGGGTGTCGGACCTGGGGCGGATCGACCCGGCGGAGGTCGACAAGCGCTACGGGCTCACCCCGACCCAGTACCCGGACTTCGCGGCGCTGCGCGGCGACCCGAGCGACAACCTGCCGAACATCCCGGGCGTGGGGGAGAAGACCGCGGCCAAGTGGGTCCGCGAGTTCGGCTCGCTGGGCGAGCTGACCGACCGGGTCGACGAGGTGAAGGGCAAGGCGGGCGACGCGTTGCGCGCCAACCTGGCCAACGTGCTGATGAACCGCCAGCTCACCGAGCTGGTGCGGGACGTGCCGCTCGACTCCGTGCCCGCCGAGCTCGAGGTCCGGCCGTGGGACCGGGACGCGGTGCACCGGCTGTTCGACGAGCTGGAGTTCCGGGTGCTGCGCGAGCGGCTGTTCGCCACCCTGCAGAGCGCCGAGCCGGAGGCCGAGTCGGGCTTCGACGTGCAGGGCGGGGTCGTCGCACCCGGCACGGTGCGGAGCTGGCTGGAGGAGCACGCGCGGGACGGGCGGCGGGTCGGCCTCGCGTTCTCCGGGGTCACCGGCGGGATCACCGAGCGGGACTTCACCGGGATCGCGCTGGCCACCGGCGAGCCGACCCTGGAGGACCGCGCCGGTCTGAACTCCCGCCCACCTGCCGAGGCGGGTGTCCCGGTGGCGGGTTACCTGGACGTTCGACAGCTGGAACCGGACGACGAGGCGGCGCTGGGTGAGTGGCTGGCCGACCCGGCGGTGCCCAAGGCCTCGCACGACGTCAAGGCGGTGCTGCACGCGCTGCGCGCCCGCGGGTGGACGCTCGCCGGGCTGACCAGCGACACCGCGCTCGCCGCGTACCTCGCGCGGCCCGGGCAGCGCAGCTTCGACCTCGCCGACCTGGCCCTGCGCTATCTGCGCCGCGAGCTCGCCCTGGAGGGCGGCGCGGGCGACGGTCAGCTGTCCCTGCTGGGCGGCGAGGAGGAGGCCGACGCGAAGCACGCGGAGACCGAGATGGTCTCGGCGTCGGCGGTGGCCGAGCTGGCCGACGCGCTGGGCGCCGAGCTGGCCGAGAAGGAGCAGACCCGGCTGCTGCTCGAGCTGGAGCAGCCGCTGGCCTTCGTGCTCGCCGACCTCGAGGCGGCCGGCATCGCCGTGGACCGGGATCACCTGGAGTCGCTGGAGTCCGAGTTCGCGGCGCAGGTCAAGGAGGCCGCGCGGGCCGCGTACGACGTGATCGGCAAGGAGATCAACCTCGGCTCCCCGAAGCAGCTGCAGGTCGTGCTGTTCGACGAGCTGAGCATGCCGAAGACCAAGCGCACCAAGACCGGCTACACGACCGACGCGGATGCGCTGCAGAGCCTCTACGAGCAGACCGAGCACCCGTTCCTCATGCACCTGCTGCAGCACCGGGACGCCACCCGGCTCAAGGTCACGGTCGACGGGCTGCTCAAGTCGATCGCGGCCGACGGGCGGATCCACACCACCTACAGCCAGACGATCGCGGCGACCGGCCGGCTGTCGTCGACCGACCCGAACCTGCAGAACGTGCCGATCCGCACCGCCGCCGGGCGGCGGATCCGCGAGACCTTCGTGGTCGGCGCGGGCTACGGCGAGCTCATGACCGCCGACTACAGCCAGATCGAGATGCGGATCATGGCGCACCTGTCCGAGGACGCGGCGCTGATCGAGGCCTTCAACTCGAAGCGGGACTTCCACTCCGAGACGGCGTCGAAGGTGTTCGGCGTGGCGGCCGACGAGGTGACCCCCGAGCAGCGCGCCAAGATCAAGGCGATGAACTACGGCCTGGCCTACGGGCTGTCGGCGTTCGGGCTCTCCGCCCAGCTGCGGATCTCCACCGAGGAGGCTCGCGCGCTGATGGAGGACTACTTCGAGACCTTCGGCGGCGTGCGGGACTACCTGCGCTCGGTCGTCGACGTGGCCCGTAAGGAGGGCTACACCGCCACCATGCTCGGCCGGCGGCGCTACCTGCCGGACCTGACCAGTGACAACCGGCAGCGCCGCGAGATGGCCGAGCGGATGGCGCTCAACGCGCCGATCCAGGGCAGCGCGGCGGACATCATCAAGGTCGCGATGCTCAACGTGCACGGCGCGCTGGCGGCGGGTTCGCTGCGCAGCCGGATCTTGCTCCAGGTGCACGACGAGCTGGTGCTCGAGGTGGCCGAGGGGGAGCGCGAGGCGGTCGAGGAGCTCGTACGGCGCGAGATGGGCGCGGCCGAGACGCTGTCGGTCCCGCTCGAGGTGTCCGTCGGCTACGGGCGCAGCTGGGACGACGCGGCGCACTAGGTCCGGCGTCCGGAGCGGCGCCGTGCGCTGCCGCAGGGCCGTCGGCGCCGGGCTCACGAGAAACCGGGGTGACGGGGCCGCGCAGGGCCCAGCAGGATGGTCCGGTGCTGCTCGGCCCCTCGGACCCGCTGCCCGTGCGGCCCCGTCGCATCCTCCTCACCGGCTGTTCCGGCTCCGGCAAGTCGACCCTCGGCCGCGCCCTCGAGGCCCGGCTGGGCCTGCCCTACACCGAGCTCGACGGGCTGTTCCACGGGCCGGACTGGGTGCCGCGGCCCGAGTTCGCCGCCGACGTCGCCGCGGTGGCGGCCGGTGAGGAGTGGATCACCGAGTACGGCTACTCCGTGGCCCGGCCGCTGGTGCTGCCGCGGGCGGAGCTGCTGGTGTGGCTCGACCTGCCGCGCCCGGCCGTGATGCGGCAGATCGTGCCGCGGACCGTCGTGCGGCGGCTCCGCCGCCAGGAACTGTGGAACGGCAACGTCGAGCCGCCCTTCCGCAGCTTCCTCACCGACCCGGACCACATCGTCCGATGGGCGTGGCGCACCCACGCCGAGACCGCCGTCCGGGTCGGGCAGGCGCGGGAGCGCAGGCCCGAGCTGCCCGTCGTGCGGCTGCGTTCGCGCCGCGACGTGCAGCGCTGGCTCGTCGGCCCCGTCGCCGCCCTCACCCCCGGGGCCGCCCCCGTCTCCGGGGCCGCCCACCCGGTCGAGCGCTCGGAGCCGGAGAGCGCCTGACCCGCAAGCCGCGCCGTGGCCTTCCGCGAGTCGGGAGTTCCTGTAGCGCGAGTCGGGAGTTCCTGCGGCGCGAGTCGGGAGTTCCTGTAGCGCGAGTCGGGAGTTCCTGCGGCGCGAGTCGCAGCGCCGTCAGGGCACTAGCACGCCGCGCCCGTGCATCCGGCCGTGCTCGAGGTCGGCGAACGCGTCGGCGAAGGCGTCGAGCGGGTAGCGGCGGGTCCGCACCGTCACCCCACCGGCCGCCGCCAACGCGACGAGCTCGCGCAGGTCGTCGAACGTGCCGACGGCGTTGCCGACCACGCTGATCTCGGGCAGGACCAGCGCGAACGTCGGCACCCGGAGCTCGCCGCCGTAGCCGACGACGAAGTACGTGCCCCGAGGTCGCACCATCGCCAGCGCGGTACCCACGGCGTCGCCCTCGCCCACGAAGTCGATCACGGCGTGGGCGCCGGCCCTGTCGGTGAGGTCGCGGACGGCGTCGACCTCGGTGCCGTCGACCGGCAGGACGTGGTGCGCGCCGGACGCGGCGGCCAGGGACCGGGCCTCGGGGTCGGGGTCGACCGCGACGACCGTGGCGGCCGTGAGTGCCCGCAGGCACTGGATGCCGATGTGGCCGAGCCCGCCGACGCCCACGACGGCCACGACGGTCCCGGGACCGAGCAGGGGCACGGCCTTGCGGGTGACGTGCATCGCGGTGAGTCCGGCGTCGGCGTGCGGGGCGAGGTCGACGGGGTCGAGGCCCGCGGGCAGCGGGAGCACGCCGCGCTCGCTGGTGAGCAGCAGGTCCGCGAACCCTCCGGCCCGGTTCAGGCCGGTGAAGGAGAGGCCGCGGGCGCAGCGCATGTCGTCGCCGGTGCGGCAGGCCGCGCAGGTTCCGCAGCTCTGCTGGGGGTGACAGATCACGGGGTCGCCCGGCGCGACCGCCCGCACCTCCGGCCCGACCGCCTCGACCACACCGGTGTTCTCGTGGCCGAGGGTGAGCGGCAGGTCCACCGGTACGGCCGGGGCGAACCAGCCGTCGCGGATGTGCAGGTCGGTCCGGCAGAGCCCGGCGCCCGAGATTCGCACCAGCACGTCGTGCGGGGCGCTCACCTCCGACTCCGGCACCTGGTCGAGCTGGGGTGGCTTGTCGTAGGAGTGCAGCCGCACGGCCCGCATCGGGACCTCCCTGACGTCGAGTAGTGATGAGCGTCACACTCGACGGCGGGTCGCGGTAGTACGCAGTTCGGCGTACTCGACTCTCAGTGCCGGACGACGGCGTCGGCCAGCACGGCCGGCAGGGTGAGCGCGGCGGCTCCGCGGCGGAGCACGCCGTCGGAGAGGGGCTCGCACCGCACGCCGCCGCGCCCGCGGAGGGCCTTGAAGGCGCCGGGCGCGAGCACGACGTCCATCCAGCGGCAGGGGTGTGCGGCGCGGTGCGCGCGGAGCCGGACGGGACCGTCGCCGGAGTCGAGGGCGAACTCGGCCCCGGTCCCGGCCAGGGCGTCCATCGCGGCTCCGCGCAGGACGACGGTGCGCCGCGTCAGGACGGGGTCGAAGGGTGGTGTGCCGACCTCGGTCGCCACGGCGTCGAGCGCCTCTGCCGACAGCAGGGTCACGGCTGCGCGCCGGTGTGCCGGGTGGTTGAAGTACCGGTCGCCGACGACGCCGAGCCCCGCCCGCACCTCGATCCGGTCCCGCCGGGGACCCTCGGGGTCGGGCCGTGGACCGTCGGCCGGCCGCCCCTCGAAGGCGTGGACCGGAGAGGCGACCAGCTCGACGATCTCGACGGCGATCCGCACCTCCGCGCCGGTCGTGTCTCCCACCGCGCTCTCCTGCACACCCCGATGATGCCTGCGGACCCGGGCAGGCCCGAGGTTCGGCGGCTCGGACGAGCACCACGGCTGTTCGATCATGGTCCGACGACCGTGGTGCTCATCTCGCAGGCGGGCGGCGCGCCGGGCGTGGGGGTCGGGCGCCGCGCCGGTAGCGTGCGGCGCGGACCGGTGAGGGGAGCGCGCGTGCGGGTGCTCGGAGTCGACCCGGGGCTGACCCGGTGCGGCCTCGGCGTGGTCGACGGAGACGGCGGGCGGCAGGTGGCGTGTGTCGACGTCGGCGTGGTGCGCAGCGACGTCGACCTGCCGGTGGACCGGCGGCTGCTGGTGGTCGCCGACGAGGTGGAGCGCTGGATCGCCCGGCACCGGCCCGACGTCGTGGCCGTCGAGCGGGTGTTCAGCCAGCACAACGTGCGAACCGTGATGGGGACCGCGCAGGCCAGTGGGGTCGTCGCGCTGGTCGCCGCCCGGGCCGGGCTGCCGGTCGCCTTCCACACCCCGAGCGAGGTGAAAGCCGCCGTCACCGGGGCTGGCCGCGCGGACAAGGCGCAGGTCACCACCATGGTCACGCGGGTGCTCGGGCTGGCCGAGGCGCCCCGGCCCGCCGACGCCGCCGACGCGCTCGCCCTCGCGATCTGCCACTGCTGGCGCGCCCCGATGATGACGCGGATGGCGGAGGCGGAGCGGCGCGCCGCCGAGATCGCCAAGGCGCACAAGGCCCGCCTGGCCGCGGCGCAGAAGGAGCGCCGACGCCAGCTCGAGCGGCAGCGGCTCGCCGAGTCGGCTCGACCGCGCCGCTGACCTCGCGGCTCGGCACGTCCGCGCGTCCGAGTGCGCGATCTCCGGAGACACCCGAGAGGTGCGACTCGGTCACCTGAAACTCCCGACTCGCGGTGCCGGATCTCCCGACTCGCGGTGCCGGATCTCCCGACTCGCGGTGCCGGATCTCCCGACTCGCGGTGCCGGATCTCCCGACTCGCGGTGCCGGATCTCCCGACTCGCGGGGCCCACGGCGCGGCTCGCGGGGGGACACGCCGAGGGGCGGGGGAGCGGGTGGGGGTGACGGCGGGTCCCGGTAGCCTTCGGCCTCGAACGACTGTTCGCAGGAGCGAGGGAGTGCCGTGATCGCGTCCGTGCGCGGGCCCGTGCTGGAGATCGGGTTGGACCACGCCGTGGTCGAGGTCGGCGGCGTCGGGCTGGCGGTGTTCTGCACCCCGGCCACGCTGGCGGGTCTGCGGCGAGGCACCGAGGCCCGACTGTCCACCACGCTGATCGTGCGCGAGGAGTCGCTGACGCTGTTCGGCTTCGCCGACGCGGACGAGCGGGAGCTGTTCCTGCTGCTCCAGACGGTGAGCGGCATCGGGCCGCGGCTCGCGCTCGCCACGATCGCCGTGCTGGAGCCGGAGGTGCTGCGCCGCGCCCTGCACGACGGCGACCTGGCCACGCTCACCCGGATCCCGGGCGTGGGCAAGAAGAGCGCGGAGCGGCTGGTGGTGGAGCTGCGGGACAAGGTGGTCGTCGCGCCGTCGGCGGCGCCCGTGGCGGGCGCCCCCGTCCCGGCGGCGGCAGGCAACGGCGCCTCGCCCGTCCGCGAGCAGGTCGTCGAGGCCCTCGTCGGCCTCGGCTTCACGCTCAAGCCCGCCGAGCAGGCGGTCGACGCCGTGCTCGCCGACAAGCCCGAGGCCGAGGCGTCGCAGCTGCTCCGGGCGGCCCTGGCGAGCCTGGGCCGGAGCACGTGACCGAGCCGGTGACCGAGTACGAGCCAGACCTGCGGGAGGTCGCCGCCGAGGCCGTTCCGGAGGACCTCGACGTCGAGAACTCGCTGCGCCCGCGCCGGCTCAGCGAGTTCATCGGGCAGGCCCGGGTCCGCGAGCAGCTGGAGCTGGTGCTCGAGGGCGCTCGCCGGCGCGGCGACCCGCCCGACCACATCCTGCTCTCCGGCCCGCCCGGGTTGGGCAAGACGAGCCTGTCGATGATCGTCGCGGCCGAAATGGGCGCCGCGATCCGGCTGACGAGCGGGCCTGCGCTGGAGCGCGCCGGCGACCTCGCTGCCATGCTGTCGAACCTGGTCCCCGGCGACGTGCTGTTCATCGACGAGATCCACCGGATCGCCCGCCCCGCCGAGGAGATGCTCTATCTCGCGATGGAGGACTTCCGGGTCGACGTCGTGGTCGGCAAGGGCCCGGGCGCCACCTCCATCCCGCTGGACATCGCGCCGTTCACGCTGGTCGGAGCCACGACCCGGGCCGGCTCGCTCACCGGCCCGCTGCGGGACCGCTTCGGCTTCACCGCGCACATGGAGTTCTACGAGCCCGAGGAGCTGGAGCTCGTGGTGCGCCGCGCGGCCCAGATCCTCGACGTCGACCTCCGGCCCGACGGCGCGGTCGAGATCGCCCGGCGCTCCCGCGGCACGCCCCGCATCGCCAACCGCCTGCTGCGCCGGGTCCGGGACTTCGCCGAGGTCCGTGCCGACGGGGCCGTCACCCGGTCCGTGGCCCGGGACGCGCTGGCGGTCTACGACGTCGACGAGCTCGGCCTCGACCGGCTCGACCGCGCCGTGCTGAGCGCCCTCGTACGGACGTTCGGGGGAGGCCCGGTGGGAGTGTCGACGCTGGCAGTGGCGGTGGGCGAGGAACCCGGTACCGTCGAGGAGGTCTGCGAGCCCTACCTGGTGCGGGCCGGGATGCTGGCCCGGACGCCGCGGGGTCGTGTCGCCACGCCCGCGGCCTGGAGCCATCTCGGCCTGCGGCCGCCGGAGTCCGGCGGCGAGGTGCCGCCGGCGCTGTTCTGAACGCGATCTCGATCGGGGGCGGAGCGGTTCCGGGGGGCACACTCGGCGGGCCCCGCGCCGAAACCGCACGTCGCGGGGCCGTCACGACGCCGGGTCGACCGACCGGGTGTCGGACCCGACTGGCAGACTCGGCCGTCCGACCTGCCCGAGAAACGGAGATACACGACATCATGGACCTGAGCCTGCTGTTCCCGATCCTCATCCTGCTGCTCTTCATCCCGATCTTCCTGTCGGGCCGCAAGCAGAAGCGTCAGATGGCGCAGACCCAGGCGATGCAGAGCGCGCTGACCGAGGGCGACGTCGTGACCACCACGTCCGGGTTGCGCGGCACGGTCGTCGACGCCTCCTACGAGGACACCATCGACCTCGAGATCGCCGACGGCGTCGTCACCACGTGGCTGCGCGCGGCCGTCCGCGACAAGGTCGCCCAGGACGACCACGCCGAGCACGGGGACGAGCCCGAGGAGACCCCGGGCGCGACCGCCGCCCCGGCCACCGGCGAGCTCCCGACGGGCGGCGCCACCAGCACGAACGGGACGCCGAGCGCCAACGGGACGGTCGCGGACACCCCGGCCGACTCCACCGCGGACGAGAAGAAGTAGCCGGAGCGCCCACGGCGGGGCCGCCGTCGGCCCGCTGCGCCGGATGGTGCAGCATCGTGCGGGAACACCGGGCCGCGGCCACGCCGCGGACGGGTCCGGACAGGCCGTCCGCCGACGCGTGACCGGACCGTGACGCCAGGAGAGCAGAGAGAGTGGCAACGACCCCGGGGCGGATCCGCCCCTGGCGGTACCTCGCGGGGTTCGCGGGCATCGTCGTGGTGCTGTACGCACTGGTCGCCTTCACCGGCGACCGGTCCTTCGCCCCGAAGCTGGGCATCGACCTGCAGGGCGGCACCCGGGTCACGCTGACCGCGCGCACCGAGTCGGGGCAGGTCCCGCCGCGCGACCAGCTGATCCAGGCCCAGTCGATCATCGAGCAGCGCGTCAACGGGCTGGGCGTGAGCGGCGCCGAGGTGGTGCTCGACGGGAACAACCTCACCATCACGGTGCCCGGTGACCAGGGCGAGCAGGCCCGCTCGCTCGGCCAGACCGCGCAGCTGCGAATCCGCCCGGTCGTCGGCCAGCCGATCGCCGCGACCCCGGCCGCCCCGCCCGCCGGGCAGCAGGGCGGCGCCACCGCCCCGCCGGCCGGGCAGGACACCGGCGGGGCCACCCCGCCGGCGGGCGGGAGCACCGCCCCGGCCCCGTCCGGCGGCGGCACGCAGCCGCAGAGCCTGGGCAGCGACCCCACCCGTCCCGCCGCCCCGGTCGTCGACGGCACGGTCGCCCCGGTTTCGTACAGCACCGCGCTCGCGCCCGCGCAGCAGCAGCAGCCGACCCCGCCGCCGGGCGGCGACCAGGACCCGGCCAAGGCCGCCGCGATCGCCGCGGCCAAGGCCACCCGGCAGAGCACCGACCCGGCCACGCAGCAGCAGGCGCTCCTCGCGCTCGACTGCAACGCCCCGGATCCGTTGCGGGGCTACGACGACTCGTCGCTGCCCCTGGTGACCTGCGACCAGAACAAGACCGCCAAGTACATCCTCGGGCCCACGGTCGTCGAGGGCACCCAGATCGCGTCGGCGCAGGCCTCGCAGAACCAGCAGGGCGTCGGGTACGTCGTCGACCTGAGCTTCAAGTCGGACGGGTCGAAGGCCTGGGGCGACTACACGGCCGCGCACATCGGCGAGCAGGCCGCCTTCGTGCTCGACGGCGAGGTCGTCTCGGCCCCGACGATCCAGGGTGCGTTGTACGGGAACACCCAGGTCAGCGGCAACTTCAACCAGCAGCAGGCGCAGGACCTCGCCGGTGTCCTCCGGTACGGCTCGCTGCCCCTCTCGTTCGAGGCGTCCGACGCGCAGACCGTGTCGGCCACGCTCGGGCTCGCCTCCCTGGAGGCCGGCCTGATCGCCGGCGCCATCGGCCTGGCGCTCGTGTTCGTCTACTGCCTCTTCTACTACCGCGTGCTCGGCGTGCTCACGATCCTGTCGCTGATCCTCTCCGGCCTGGTCGTGTACGCCGTGCTGGTGCTGCTCGGGCGCTGGATCGGGTTCACCCTCGACCTGGCGGGCGTCGCCGGGTTCATCGTCGCCATCGGCATCACCGCGGACTCCTTCGTGATCTTCTTCGAGCGGCTCAAGGACGAGGTCCGCGAGGGCCGGTCGTTCCGCTCCGCCGTTCCGCGCGCCTGGGTCCGCGCCCGGCGCACGATCCTGACGGCCGACGCCGTCAGCTTCCTGGCCGCCGCGGTCCTCTACATCCTCGCCGTCGGCCAGGTGAAGGGCTTCGCGTTCACCCTCGGCATGTCGACGGTGCTGGACCTGGTCGTCGTCTTCCTGGTCACGCACCCGCTGGTGGCGCTGGCCTCGAACTCCAAGATCTTCGGCAGCCCGGCCCTGTCCGGCCTCGGGACCGTCGCGAGGATCGGGGCGCAACGGCGGCGGGCACCGCGGGAGACCGCCGGCAGCGGGTCCGGCACGAGCAGGAGGGCCTGAGGCAGTGAGCACCACCTCCCAGACCACGCGCAAGCGCGGGGTGTTCAGCAGGCTCTACACGGGCACCGGCGCGTTCGACGTCGTCGGCCACCGCAAGACGTGGTACGTCGCCTTCGGCGCCCTCGTGCTGGTCTGTGTCCTGTCGATCGTGATCCGCGGCTTCAACCTCGGCATCGACTTCACCGGTGGCTCGCAGTTCCAGATGCCTGCGTCGGGGGCCGCCGGCACCATCACCACCCAGCAGGTCGAGGACGTCTTCCGCTCCTCGGTCGGCGAGGACCCGGCCTCGACGCAGTCCGCCGGTGCCGGCGGCTCGGCCACGATCCTCGTGCGGGCGGAGCCCCTCAACCCGGCGCAGATCGCCGCGTTCAAGGACGCGGTGTTCCACCAGCTGCAGCCGCTCGACGCGAACGGGCAGCCCTCCGAGCAGGTGATCAGCGACAGTGCGGTCAGCGGCACCTGGGGCGGGGAGATCACCCGCCAGGCGCTGATCGCCCTCGCCGTCTTCCTGGTGCTGGTCACGATCTTCCTGGCCTTCTACTTCGAGCGGGCCATGGCGATCGCGGCGCTGGTGGCGCTGGTGCACGACGTCGTCGTCACCGCCGGCATCTACTCGCTGATCGGCTTCGAGGTCACCCCGTCCACGGTCATCGGCCTGCTGACGATCCTCGGCTTCTCGCTCTACGACACGGTCGTCGTGTTCGACAAGGTCAAGGAGAACACCCGCGGGCTGCTCAACCTGACCCGCCGCACGTACGGCGAGCAGGCCAACCTGGCCGTCAACCAGACGCTGATGCGCTCGATCAACACGTCGCTGATCGCGGTGCTCCCGGTGATCGGCCTGATGGTCGTCGGCGTCGGGCTGCTCGGCGTCGGCACGCTCGCCGACCTGGCGCTGGTGCAGCTCGTCGGCATCATCGCGGGCGCCCTGTCCTCGCTGCTGCTGGCCACCCCGCTGCTCGTCGACCTCAAGATGCGCGACCCGCGCTACCGCAAGCAGGCCGAGCGGGTCGCCGCCCGCCGCGCCCGGGCGGCCGCCGCGCAGTCCGGGGACACCGAGGAGGACCTCGACGCCGCCGACGACGAGGCCCTCGCCCGGGAGCTGCGCCGCGAGCGCGCGATGGCCGCGGCCGCGAGCGCCCCGGACCGCGTGCGGCCGGGCCGCCCGCAGGGCAAGGCGGGCCAGGGCCGCGGCGACCACAACCGCGCCGCCGGGCGGCCGAGCGGGAAGCGGCGCCGGTGAGCGCGGCGTCCGCGGGCCGCGGCGGCGACGCTCCGCTCGAGGTCGACGAGTCCGCCCTGGAGCTCGAGAAGGTCCGGGACCTGATCCGGGCGGTGCCGGACTACCCGGAGCCGGGGGTGCTGTTCCGCGACCTCACGCCGGCCCTGGCCGACGCGGAGGCGTTCGCCGTCCTGACGACCGAGCTCGCGGCCTCCGCCGGCGCGGCGGACCTCATCGCCGGCGTCGAGGCCCGCGGGTTCCTGATCGGCGCCGCGGTCGCGCTCGTCGCGGGCACCGGGGTGGTGCCGGTGCGCAAGGCGGGCAAGCTGCCCGCGATCGCCGGCTCGCGAACCTACGAGCTCGAGTACGGCACCGCCACCCTGGAGCTGCCCGCGGGCACCGTCGAGCCGGGGGCCCGGGTCTTCGTCGTCGACGACGTGCTCGCGACCGGCGGCACCGCGGCCGCGGCCTGCGGGCTGCTGACGGACGTCGGGGCCGAGATCACCGGCTTCGGCGCCGTCGTCGAGCTGGCGGCGCTGCGCGGCCGGGAGCGCCTGACCGGCATCGACGTGCACGCACTGCTCACCTATTAGGCGAGCGTTCCTCCGGGCTACCGGAGGGTTATCCTTCGCTAGGTGGTGACAGGAGCGGAGCAGGCCCGGTGACGGACGTCCAGCAGAACGCGCCCGCGCCCGCGGCGGCGGCCCCCGGCGCGTCGCGGACCACCGCCCCGAACGCCGCGCCGGACCCGGCCCGCCCCTCGGCCACGCGCCGGGTGCGGGCCCGGATCGCCCGGCGGATGACGCCGCAGCGGGTGGCCATCGTCAAGCCCGTCCTGGAGCCGCTGGCGAGCGTGCACCGGGCGCTGCACCCCAAGGCCGACCTGGTGCTGCTGCAGCGCGCGTACGACGTCGCAGAGGAGAAGCACGCCGGGCAGAAGCGCAAGTCCGGCGACCCGTACATCACGCACCCGCTGGCCGTGGCCACGATCCTCGCCGAGCTCGGCATGGACACCACCACGCTGGTCGCGGCCCTGCTGCACGACACCGTGGAGGACACGGACTACTCGCTGGAGCGGCTCAGCACGGACTTCGGCGAGGAGGTCGCCCACCTCGTC
Source organism: Pseudonocardia kujensis (assembly GCF_021283305.1). Classification (GTDB taxonomy): domain Bacteria; phylum Actinomycetota; class Actinomycetes; order Mycobacteriales; family Pseudonocardiaceae; genus Pseudonocardia; species Pseudonocardia kujensis. Next base: position 5,793 of record NZ_JAJSOK010000070.1, on the reverse strand, counting down.
GACGGCGTGACCAAGCTGGACAAGGTCGAGTTCGGCACCGCCGCCGAGGCCGAGACGATCCGCAAGATGGTCGTCGCCATGGCGCGCGACCCGCGGGTGCTGGTCATCAAGCTGTCCGACCGGCTGCACAACATGCGCACCATGCGCTTCCTCCCGCCGGAGAAGCAGGCGAAGAAGGCGCGCGAGACCCTCGAGGTGATGGCACCGCTGGCCCACCGCCTGGGCATGGCGACGATCAAGTGGGAGCTGGAGGACCTCTCCTTCGCGATCCTGCACCCGAAGAAGTACGAGGAGATCGTCCGGCTCGTCGCCACCCGCGCCCCGTCCCGGGACACCTACCTCAAGCAGGTCATCGACGAGGTGTCGCGGCAGCTGGAGGCCGCCCGGGTCAACGGCACGGTCGAGGGCAGGCCGAAGCACTACTACTCGATCTACCGCAAGATGATCGTCAAGGGCCGCGAGTTCGACGACATCCACGACCTCGTCGGCGTGCGCGTGCTGGTCGACGAGGTGCGGGACTGCTACGCGGCCATGGGCATGGTCCACGCGCTCTGGCAGCCGATGCCCGGCCGGTTCAAGGACTACATCGCCCAGCCGCGGTTCGGCGTGTACCAATCGCTGCACACCACCGTCATCGGGCCGGACGGCAAGCCGCTCGAGGTGCAGATCCGCACCCACGAGATGCACCGCACGGCCGAGTACGGCATCGCCGCGCACTGGCGCTACAAGGAGACCCGAGGACAGCAGAGCCAGAACGCCGCCGGCACCGTCGAGATCGACGAGATGTCCTGGATGCGGCAGCTGCTCGACTGGCAGCGCGAGGCCGCGGACCCCGGGGACTTCCTGGAGTCGCTGCGCTACGACCTCGCCGCGAAGGAGCTGTTCGTCTTCACCCCGAAGGGCGACGTCGTCACCCTGCCGGTCGGCTCCACCCCGGTCGACTTCGCCTACGCCGTGCACACCGAGGTCGGCAACCGCTGCATCGGCTCCCGGGTCAACGGCCGGCTGGTCGCGCTGGAGCGCACGCTGGAGTCCGGCGACGTCGTCGAGATCTTCACGTCGAAGGCCGAGGGCGCCGGGCCGAGCCGGGACTGGCTGGGCTTCGTCAAGTCGCCGCGCGCCAAGAACAAGATCAAGCAGTGGTTCGCCAAGGAGCGCCGCGAGGAGGCCATCGAGGAGGGCAAGGAGGCGATCACGCGGGAGGCCCGGCGCACGGGCATGCCGCTGCAGCGCCTCGTGTCCGCCGACGCGATGGCGGCGCTGTCCCGCGAGATGCACTACGCCGAGATATCGGCGCTGTACGCCGCGGTCGGGGAGGGGCAGGCCAGCGCCCGGCACGTCGTCCAGCGGCTGGTCGCGCTGCTCGGCGGGATGGAGGACGCCGAGGAGGAGCTCGCCGAGCGGGCCACCCCGTCGACCGTCCGGGTCCGGCGGCCCTCCGGCGACGCGGGCGTGGTGCTCACGGGCGAGGACGGCACCCAGATGGGCGACGTCTACTGCAAGCTCGCCCGCTGCTGCACGCCCGTGCCCGGCGACGAGATCCTCGGGTTCGTCACCCGCGGCGGCGCCGTGTCGGTGCACCGCACGGACTGCACCAACGCCGCGGACCTCAAGGCCCGCAGCGAACGGCTGGTCGACGTCGCCTGGTCGGTGTCCCCGGCGTCGGTGTTCCTGGTGGCGATCCAGGTCGAGGCGCTCGACCGGCACCGCCTGCTCTCGGACGTCACGAAGGTGCTGGCGGACGAGAAGGTGAACATCCTCTCGGCGTCGGTCACCACCTCGCGGGACCGGGTGGCCGTGTCGCGCTTCTCCTTCGAGATGGGCGACCCGAAGCACCTGGGCCACGTGCTGCACGCCGTGCGCAACGTCGAGGGCGTCTACGACGTCTACCGGGTCACCAGCGCGAGCTGAGCCGCTCCGCAGCGGGCCCGTACCGCGCCGGGCCCGTAGGGCACCCGGTCCGTACCACCCCGGGCCGCCCCGCCACCGCGAGAAGAAGCCGAGGGCCACGCCGGACGTCCGGCGGGGCCCTCGGCTCCTGGTGTTCGGGCGGCTCAGGCCGCGACCGTGGCCGTCTGGATGGTGACCGGGGTCTTGGGCTTGCCGTCGCCGGTGCCGTTGCTGTCGTCCGTGCCCGCCGCGGCGATCTTGTCGATCGTGGCCAGGCCGGCCTCGTCGATCGTGCCGAACACGGTGTAGTCCGGCGGCAGCGTCGAGTCGGCGTAGACCAGGAAGAACTGGCTGCCGCCCGAGTTCGGGGCCGAGGTCTTGGCCATCGCGACCGTGCCGCGCGGATAGATCACCACGCCGGTCTGGCCCGCGGGCGCGAGCTTCGCGGGCGGCTCGTCGGCGATGGTGTAGCCGGGGCCGCCGGTGCCCTGGCCGCTCGGGTCGCCGCACTGCAGCACCTTCAGGCCCTCGCTCGTGGTGAGGCGGTGGCAGGGGGTGTCGTTGAAGTACCCCTGGCTCGCGAGCGAGGTGAAGCTGTTCACGGTGCACGGGGCCTCGGCCCGGTTCAGCGTGAGCCCGATCGCGCCCGCCGAGGTCGTCAGCGAGACCGGGACGGTGCCCTGGTTGCTCACCGCGTCCGCCTGCGGCGGGTTCGCGGGCTTCGCAGCGGTGCCGTCGGCCGGGTACTGGCAGTTGACGGTCCCGGGCGGGGCCGCGGCCTGCTGGCTCGCGACCGGCTCGGACTTCCACGGGGCCGTGGTGAGCAGCACCACGGCGACGACCACGACCACCACGGCCGCGGCGGAGCTGATCACGGCGACCCGCTTCTGCCTGCGGGCCCGTTCGGCCCGCCGCTTCTGCTGGCTGGCCAGCTTGCGCTTGGCCGCCTCCCGCCGCATCTCGTTCGTGGCCACGGTGTGTGTCGTCCTCCCGGTCGTAGCGATCGCGGGGGAGGGTATCGACCGTTCCTGAGAGGGCCGTGTGCAGGCACGTCTAGGCTGGTCGGGTGCTCGTCGCAGGATTCCCCGCAGGAGCGTTCCAGACCAACTGCTACGTCGTCGCCCGTGAGGCGGGCGAGGCGTGCGTGGTCGTCGACCCCGGGCAGGACGCCGTCGAACCGCTGGAGGCCGTGCTCGCCGAGCACCGGCTCACCCCGGTGGCGGTGCTCCTGACCCACGGCCACTTCGACCACACCTTCAGCGTGCAGCCGGTGTGCGACGGCTCGGACATCCCCGCCTGGATCCATCCGGACGACCGGGAGATGCTCGCGGACCCGATGAAGGGCATCTCGTCCGAGTCCGCCGCGTTCTTCGGCGGCCGGCTGGAGCTGCGGGAGCCGCGCGAGGTGCGCACCCTGACCGACCGCAGCGACCTGGAGCTCGCCGGAATGCGGCTGCGGGTCGACCACACCCCCGGGCACACTCCCGGCTCGGTGGTGTTCACGACGGAGACGGAGGACGGGACCGAGGTGATCCTCGCGGGCGACACGCTCTTCGCGGGCTCGATCGGACGGACGGACCTGCCCGGCGGCTCGCACCGCCGGCTGCTGGAGAGCATCCGGGACCGGCTGCTCGGCCGGCCGGACTCCGGCGTCGTCCTCCCCGGCCACGGCCCGACGACGACGGTGGGCCGGGAGCGGGTCTCCAACCCCTTCCTCCAGGGCCTCGCCGAGAGCACCGACGGCACCGCCGGCACCACCGCGCCGGCCCCGGGGCGCGGGCTGTGAGCGCCGTGCAGGAGCGGGCCACCGCCTTCGCGGCGCCCAAGGGCATCCCGGAGTACTACCCGCCGGAGTCGGCCGGGTTCGTGCACGTGCGGGACACGCTGTCGGCGGCGGCCGAGCGCGCCGGCTACGGCTATGTCGAGCTGCCGATCTTCGAGGACACGGGGCTGTTCGCGCGCGGCGTCGGCGAGTCGACGGACGTGGTGAGCAAGGAGATGTACACGTTCGCCGACCGCGGCGACCGGTCCGTCACGCTGCGGCCGGAGGGCACGGCGGGCGTGGTCCGGTCGGTGATCGAGCACAACCTCGACCGCGCCGGGCTGCCCGTGAAGCTCCGCTACGCCGGCCCGTTCTTCCGCTACGAGCGGCCGCAGGCCGGCCGCTACCGGCAGCTGCAGCAGGTCGGGGTGGAGGCCATCGGGGTGGACGACCCGGCGCTCGACGCCGAGGTCATCGCCGTCGCCGACGAGGGGTTCAAGGCGCTCGGCCTCACCGGGTACCGGCTGGAGCTCACCTCGCTGGGCGACGCGGAGTGCCGGCCGGCCTACCGCGAGCGGCTGCAGGAGTTCCTGGCCGGGCTGGACCTCGACGAGCCCACGCGGGCCCGGGCCCGGATCAACCCGCTGCGGGTGCTCGACGACAAGCGCGCCGAGGTGCGAAGGCAGCTCGAGGACGCGCCGCTGCTGCTCGACCACCTGTCGGCGGCCTCGGCCGAGCACCACGCCGCCGTGCTGGCGCACCTCGACGACCTCGGCGTGGCGTACACGATCAACCCGCGGATGGTGCGCGGGCTGGACTACTACACCAAGACGACCTTCGAGTTCGTGCACGACGGGCTCGGCGCCCAGTCCGGGATCGGCGGCGGCGGCCGGTACGACGGCCTCATGGAGACCCTGGGCGGGCAGCCGCTGTCCGGCGTCGGGTTCGGCATCGGCGTGGACCGCACCCTGCTGGCCTGCCGCGCCGAGGGCGTGCAGCCCTGGTCGGAGGCCCGGGCCGAGGTGTTCGGGGTGCCGCTGGGCGAGACCGCGAAGCGCCGCCTCGTCGTGATCGCCGCCGAGCTGCGCCGGGCCGGGGTCCGGGTGGACCTGGCCTACGGCGGGCGCGGGCTGAAGGGCGCGATGAAGTCGGCGGACCGCTCGGGCGCGAAGTACGCGCTCGTGCTGGGCGAGCGGGACCTGGAGGCCGGCACGGTCGGCGTGAAGGACCTGGCCTCCGGCGACCAGCGCCCGGTGCCGCTCGACTCCGTCGTCACGGAGCTCGTCGCCAAGTTGGCGTGATGCCCGTGCCACCCCCGCCCGGCAGGGCCGCCCGGTGAGTGCGACCGATCGAGAGCGCTGGGACGCCCGGCACGCCGCGGTCGGGACCGGCACGCCGATGCCGCCGGACGGCCTCCGCGGTCGGCTCGACCTGCTCCCGGGCGGACCCGGGCCGGCCGACCGGAACGGGCTGCCCGCCGGCGGGCGGGCCCTCGACGTCGCCTGCGGGCGCGGCGCGGTCGCGGTGTGGCTGGCCGGGCGGGGCTTCGCGGTCGACGCCGTCGACGTCTCCGGGGCGGGGCTCGCCTCGGCGCGGGCGCTGGCGGCGGCGGAGGGCGCCCGCGTGCGGTTCCTCGAGGCGGACCTCGACGCCGGGCTGCCGGTCACCGGGCCGTACGACGTCGTCGTGTGCCAGCGCTACCGGAACCCCGCGCTGTACCCGGCGCTGGCGGGCGCGCTCGCACCCGGCGGGCTGCTCGTCCTGACCGTGCTGTCCGAGGTCGGCGACGAGGGCGGACGCTTCCGAGCGGCGCCGGGCGAGCTGGCGGTGGCGTTCCCGCAGCTCGCGACGGTGGACCACCGGGAGGGCGACGGCGAGGCGACGTTCCTGGCCCGCCGCCCCTGAGCGCCGCTCAGCGGGCGCGCCGGGTCCGGCGGCCGAGGGGCCGTGCCGGCTCCCGCGGCGGTTCCTGCCGAGGCGGTTCCTCCCGGGCGGCGACCAGCGCGGCGAGGCCCGTCGTGATCGGCACGGAGGCGACCAGCCCGATGCTGCCCACGAGCGTCCGCTGGAGCTCGGTGGCGACGGCCTGCGTGGTCAGCTCGGCGCCGGGGGCACGTCGGGGCTCCGGGTAGTGCTGCTTC
>NZ_JAJSOK010000006.1 GCF_021283305.1 Pseudonocardia kujensis | reverse complement strand
GGGGGGTGGGGGGGGGGGCGGGTGGTGGTGGGTGGGCCGCCCCGGGGTTGGGGGGCGGCCCTCCGCCGTTCTCGGCCACCCCCGCAGAGGGCCGGCCGGTCCCGCAGAGCCGACCGTCCCGCAGAGCCGGCCGTCGCGGAGAGGCGGCCGGTCGCACACAGGGTCGGCCCCTCGCACACACGTTCCGCCTTGGGTGCGAGGGGCCGACGGTGTGTGCGGGGCGCGGCCGTCGGCCGGGGTGGTGTTTCAGGATGTGGAATCAACGACGTCGCCGGACGTTCGATGTGCGCCGCGCGACTCATGATCGTTCCGAGGGGGACGGGAGTGCTGTGGCGGCGACTGTGGGGTGACGCTCGGAGGGGTCAGCTCCGCGGAGGGGGACGGCAGCGTTGTCTCGGCGGCGCTCGTGTGACGTTCGGATCGATCAACCGGGTGGAGCTGGGCGGGGGTGTCGAGGGGGACGGGAGTGCTGCAGCGACGACTGTGGGGTGACCCTCGGAGGGATCAGCTTGGCCGAGCGGGACAGCAGCGTCGTCCGGGCAGCGCTCGTGTGAGGTTCGGATCGATCAACCGGGTGGAGTTGGGCGGGGGTGTCGAGGGGGACGGGAGTGCTGTGGCGGCGACTCTCGGGTGACGCTCGGAGGGATCAGCTCCGCCGAAGGGGACCGCAGCGTCGTCCGGGCAGCGCTCCTGTGGCTCTCGGATGGATCATGCGTGGGTCGCGGGCTGGAGAGCGGCCGGAGCGGCCGGGACGCGGCTCGCGGGCAGGTGGGCGCGCCCGCGCGCCGGGCCTCAGGAGCCGACGGTGGCGGGCTTGCGGAAGCGGTCCCACCAGCGGCGGCGCTCCGCGGCGGCCGCGCGGTCGGCTTCCGCCAGGCGCTGTGCGGTGAGGACCGGGATGGCCTCGGTGGGGGCGGCGTCGGCGGGCCTGCCGTCGACCGGCGAGCCGTCGAGCGAGCCGCTGCCGGCCGGAGCGCCGGCGACCGGCGTGCTGTCGACCGGCGCGGCGGCGGTCTCGGCAGTCTCAGAGGTCTCGGTCCGAGCCTCGGCCCGAGCCTCGGTGGTCTCGGCGGCCGCGGAGGTCGCGGCGGTCTCGGAGGCCGTGTGGAAGTCCGGCGGGTAGGCCGCCCACCGCTCCTCCTGCGAGATCCCGGCGACGGGCTCCCACGGGCCCGCGGCCCGGGCGCGGCCGATGTAGGCCGACGCGGCGGCGATCGCGGCACGCACGCAGTCGCCGCGCGGGGCCACGCCCACCGACCGGTGTCCGGCGCCCCACGGCGCGAGCCCCGCGTGCTCGGCGACCGTGACCGTGACGACCTCCCAGGCGTAGTCCCGCTCCTGCGCGGCGACCAGGTCACGCAGCTCGTCGGGACCCCAGGTGCTGCTGCCCTCGTCGGCACCGGCCGTGACGACCAGCACGAACACCCGGTCGGGGCGCTCCTGCTCGGGCATGCCGGCGAGCGAGCGGCCGAGGCCGCTGACGAGGGCGCCGAGCGAGTCGCGGACCGCCTCGGTGCGGCGGCCGCGCAGCTTCGGCACGGCCGCGTCGGCGGCGGGGACGCCGCCGCGGAGCTTCCCGGCCCGGCGGCCCGTGACGGTCGGGTAGACCTCGACCTCACCGGGCAGCCCGGCCTGGTGCGCGAGGAGGTCGGCGGTCGCGGCACGCACCTCGTCGCGGAGCGGGCCGAGCGAGCTGGATCGATCGAGAAGGAGGGCGATGACGCTGCGTCCCGGTTTGGTCACGGGCGCAGGATGCCGTATCGGGTGACACTCTCCGGCACCGACCCCATCCTCGCGCACGCCCCGCCCGACGCGCTGCTCCGCACGGCTGCCTCCCGGCTGGACCTGCGGCAACAGTCGATCTTCGGCCGCTCGCCGAGGCCCGGCCCGGCGCGAGGGGGCGGTGTGGTCGTCGCGCGCCGCGAGCAGGCCGGGGACCCGCCCGATCCCCGCCCGGCCCCGCGACCGCCCTCCCCCGCCCGGTCGTACCCTGGCCGCATGGCCTATCCCGCCCAGCGTCCCCGCCGGCTGCGTTCCACCCCGGCACTGCGCAGGCTGGTGGCCGAGACCGAGCTGCGGCCCCGGCACCTGGTCCTGCCGATGTTCGTCAAGGAGGGTGCCGCCGAGCCGGTGCCGATCTCGTCGATGCCGGGGGTCGTCCAGCACACCCGGGACACCCTGCGCAAGGCGGCCACCGAGGCCGTGCAGGCCGGCGTCGGCGGGATCATGCTGTTCGGCGTGCCGGCGCGGCACGACGCGGTGGGGTCCGGGGCGACCGACCCGGAGGGGATCCTCAACGTCGCGCTCAAGGACCTGCGCGCCGAGCTGGGCGACTCCACGGTGATCATGTCCGACCTCTGCCTGGACGAGTTCACCGACCACGGGCACTGCGGGGTGCTCGACGAGCAGGGCTGCGTCGACAACGACCGCACGCTCGAGGTCTACGCCCGGATGGGTGTGGTGCAGGCCGAGTCCGGGGCCCACCTCGTCGCGCCCAGCGGGATGATGGACGGCCAGGTCGGGGTGATCCGCGAGGCGCTCGACGAGGCCGGCTTCGCCGACACCGGCATCCTCGCCTACACCGCCAAGTACGCCAGCGCGTTCTACGGGCCGTTCCGCGAGGCCGTCGAGAGCCAGCTGAAGGGCGACCGCAAGACCTACCAGCAGGACGGCGCGAACCTCCGGGAGGCGTTGCGCGAGCTCGCGCTCGACCTCGACGAGGGCGCGGACATGGTGATGGTCAAGCCGGCGCTGCCCTACCTCGACGTGCTGCGGACCGTCGCCGACACCGCCGACGTCCCGGTCGCCGCCTACCAGGTCTCCGGCGAGTACGCGATGATCGAGGCCGCTGCCGCGCAGGGCTGGCTGGAGCGCGAGCGGACGATCGTCGAGACGCTGACCTCGCTGCGCCGCGCCGGCGCGGACGTGGTGCTGACCTACTGGGCGACCGAGGTCGCGGGTCTGCTGGACTGACTCCGTGCGGACACACCAGGAGCCCGGCGTCCTCGGCGCCCTCACCGACCTGAACTTCGAGCGGTTCGTGACGCCGTCGGTGGTCAAGTTCGTCTACGTCGTGGGCATCGTGCTGACCGCGCTGTGCTACGTCGCGGGCGTCATCGGGTTCTTCGTCCGGGGCTTCGGGCTCGGCGTCGCGGCGCTCGTGGCCGGCGGGGTGGTCGCGGTGTTCGCGCTGCTCCTGCTGCGGGTGACCCTCGAGTTCGTGGCGGCGGTGGTCCGTCTGTCGGAGGACGTCCACCGCCGCGGCTGACCGGTACCGTGGTGACCGTGAGCACCGGCAGCCAGGGTGACGAGGGGCCCCGCTACTACCCGAGCGGGCCCTCGACGGGGCGGTACCCGCAGTACCCGCAGAACCCCTACCCGCAGGGGGCGTCCCCGGCCGGCGCGCCGCAGGCCGGCCAGCATCCCGCCGACCGGTTCTCCGCAGGCCAGTACCCGGCCGGTCAGTACGCCTACAGCCCGTACGCGCAGGCACCCACGCCCGCGCCGACGCCCTCGGCCGACGAGCCGCGGCGGGGCCGTCGCCCGGCGACCATGGCCGGTGCGCTGGTGCTCCTGGTGCTGAGCGCGGTGCCGTTCCTGGTGTTCGGCGTGCTCGGGCTGTTCGTGCCGATCAGTCAGGACATGTTCCCGCCTGAGCTCGGGCTCGACGCGATGCTGACCCAGTACAACGTGTCGTTCGACCAGTTCCTGCAGGCCGTCCGGCTGCTGCTCGCGCTGGTCGCGGTGCTCGCGCTGGTCTACATCGGTCTCGCGGTCGCCGCCTTCGCCGGCAAGGCGTGGGGGCGGGCCGCCGCCACCGTGCTCACCGTCCTGTTCTGCGGGTTCCTGCTGCTCAACATCGGCGGCGGCGGGTCGTCGCTGATCGTCCTCGCGCCGGTGGTGCTCGCCGTGGCCGGTGTGGTGCTGATGTTCGTGCGGCCGTCCGCGGAGTGGTTCGCCGCCCTGCGCTGATCCGAGCACCGACCCCGCGGGACGGATCGCGGCGTGGATGTGAGACTGGAGGCCGTGAGTGCCCCCTTCACCCCGATCACGCCCGAGGTCTCCGCGGGCCTGTTCGCCCGCGCCGCCGAGGTGATCCCGGGCGGCGTCAACTCGCCGGTCCGGGCCTTCAACTCGGTCGGCGGCACGCCGCGCTTCATGGTCTCGGCGCAGGGTCCGTGGCTGACCGACGCCGACGGCCTCCGCTACGTCGACCTGGTCTCCTCGTGGGGCCCGATGATCCTCGGGCACGCGCACCCCGCCGTCGTCGACGCCGTGCGGTCCGCCGCCGGGGCGGGCCTCTCCTTCGGGGCGCCGACGCCGGCCGAGATCGAGCTCGCCGAGGCGATCATCGACCGGGTCGCGCCGGTGGAGCAGGTGCGGCTGGTGAACTCGGGCACCGAGGCGGTGATGAGCGCGATCCGGCTGGCCCGCGGGATCACCGGCCGCACGGTCGTCGTGAAGTTCGCCGGGTGCTACCACGGCCACGTCGACGCCCTGCTCGCCCAGGCGGGCTCGGGCGTCGCGACCCTCGGCCTGCCCACCAGCCCGGGCGTCACGGGGGCGCAGGCCGGCGACACCGTCGTCCTGCCGTACAACGACCTCGAGGCCGTCCGGCAGGTCTTCGCCGAGCGGGGCGGCGAGATCGCCTGCGTGATCACCGAGGCCGCCGCGGGCAACATGGGTGCGGTCGCGCCGCGGCCGGGCTTCAACCAGGGGCTGCGCGACGTCGCCCGCGAGCACGGCGCCCTGCTGGTGATCGACGAGGTGATGACCGGCTTCCGCGTCTCGCCCGCCGGGTGGTTCGGGCTCGAGGGCGTGGCCGGCGACCTCTACACCTTCGGCAAGGTCATGTCCGGCGGGCTGCCGGCCGCGGCCTTCGGCGGGCCCGCGGAACACATGGCGTACCTCGCGCCGGCCGGACCGGTCTACCAGGCCGGCACGCTGTCCGGGAACCCCGTCGCCGTCGCGGCCGGCCTCGCCACCCTGCGGCAGGCCGACAAGGCCGTCTACGACGCGCTCGACGCCAACGCGGAGCGTCTGGTCGGCATGATCGGCGGAGCGCTGCGCGAGGCCGGCGTGCCGCACCGGGTGCAGACGGCCGGGAACATGTTCTCGATCTTCTTCACCGAGGAGGAGGTCGTGGACTACGACACCGCGAAGGCGGCGCAGACCTGGCGCTTCCCGCCGTTCTTCCACGCCCTGCTGGAGCGCGGCGTCTACGCGCCCCCCAGCAACTTCGAGGCCTGGTTCGTCTCGGCCGCCCTCGACGACGACGCCTTCGCCGTGATCGAGAAGGCGCTGCCCGACGCGGCGCGGGCGGCCGCCGCGGCGGTGCAGCCGGCGTGAGCATGCCCGTCGAGCCCACGGACCCGGTCCCCGCCGATCCCTTCCCCGGAGGCGACCGCACCTCGCCCGAGCCGAGCGGCCCGCGGACCGTCGTCCACCTCCTGCGACACGGGAAGGTGCACAACCCCGACGGCATCCTCTACGGGCGCATCCCCGGCTTCCGGCTGTCAGACGACGGCCGCGCGCAGGCCGAGCTCGTGGCCGAGGCGTTGGCGGACGACGACATCACCGCCGTCGTCGCCTCGCCCCTGCAGCGGGCGCAGGAGACGGCGACGCCGATCGCGAAGTCGCACGGCCTGGACATCGTGACCGAGGACGGCCTGATCGAGTCCGGGAACCTGTTCGAGGGGCAGCGGTTCGGGGTCGGCGACGGCGCGCTGCGCCGGCCGGCGACCTGGCGGCTGATGCGGGACCCGTTCACGCCGTCCTGGGGCGAGCCCTACATCAAGATCGCGCACCGGATGTTCGGCGCCGTGCACCGCGCCCGCGCGCTCGCGGAGGGGCACGAGGCCGTGTGCGTGTCCCACCAGCTGCCGATCTGGACGCTGCGCCGCTACCTGCTGGGCCAACGGCTCTGGCACGACCCGCGCTCGCGGCAGTGCGCGTTGGCCTCGCTGACCAGCGTCGAGTTCACCGGGACCACCGTGACCGGGCTGCGCTACAGCGAGCCGGCCGGGTCGAGCGATCCGACGGCGACCGGCGCATGAGACGGATCCTGCCGCTGCTGCTGGGGCTGCTCGTGCTGGCGGGCTGCTCCACCAGCAAGGACGCCGTGTCGAGCAACCAGCAGGAGTTCACGTTCGTCGCGCCCGACGGCCGGACGACGATCCTCTACGACCCGCCGTCGTCCCGCGGCGTCGTCCCGGAGCTCTCCGGGGAGTCGCTGCTGCACGAGGGGCAGACGGTCGGGTTGCAGGATCACGCCGGCCAGGTCGTGGTGCTCAACATCTGGGGCTCGTGGTGCGGGCCGTGCCGGGCGGAGGCCCCCGACCTGGAGTTCGTGGCCCAGCAGACGAAGGACGCCGGCGTCGCGATGCTCGGCATCGACGTGCGCGACGACCGCGACGCGGCCCGCGACTTCGTCCGCGACCGGAACCTGACCTACGACTCGATCTTCGACCAGCCCGGCCGGGTGCTCGCCGCGCTGTCCGGCTACCCGCGCAACGTGGTGCCGTCGACGATCGTGCTGGATCGGCAGCACCGGGTGGCGGCGGTCTACCTCACGCAGATCCGGCCGTCGGACCTGCTCGCCACGGTGCAGCGGGTCGCCGCCGAGGAGCCGGCACCCGCGACGTCCGGCTCCTGACCCGCACCACGGCTCCCTGACGCGTCGCGAGCGGCGACGTGGCCGCAGTATGGATCCATGACGCGTGCAGGAGCGTGTCCTGACCGCAGTATGGATCCATAACGCGGCCAGGAGGGGGGCTCGGGCGCAGTATGGATCCGTAACGCGCGCGAGCGGCGCGCGGCGACGTGGCCGCAGTATGGCTCCATAACGCGTGCAGGAGCGTGCCTTGACCGCAGTATGGATCCATAACGCGGCCAGGAGGGGGGCTCGGGCGCAGTATGGCTCCGTAACGCGTGCAGGAGCGTGCCCTGACCGCAGTGTGGATCCACGACGTGTCGAGAGGGCCGGCCCAGAGTGCGTTATGGATCCATGACGCCCGCCGTGAGCGGTTCCACTACGAGTCGTAGAACCCGGCGCCCACGTGCGTGGACCCAGCACATACCCTGTCCGTGATGGATGCCTCGACCACCCTCGCGGTCAGCGGCCCGCTGCTCGGCGCAGCGGTGGTCGCCGTTCTCGCGGGGGCGGTCAGCTTCGCGTCCCCCTGCGTGGTCCCGCTGGTCCCCGGCTACCTCGCGTACCTGGCCGGGCTCGTCGGGGCCGACGCCCCGCCCGTCACTCGCGACCAGGCGCGCGAGCGCCGCGAGGGCCGTTTCCGGGTGGCCGGCGCCGCGGCGCTGTTCGTCGCCGGGTTCACCGTGGTGTTCGGGGCGATCCTGGTCGGCGTCGTCTGGCTGGCCGACGTCCTCGTGCGCAACGAGGCGGTGCTCCAGCGGGTCGGCGGGATCGTCATGATCGTGATGGGGCTGGCGTTCGTCGGCCTGATCCCCGTGCTGCAGAACGAGCGCCGGGTCCACTGGGTCCCCACGCTCGGGCTCTGGGGGGCGCCGTTGCTGGGCGCGGTGTTCGGCCTCGGCTGGGTGCCCTGCATCGGCCCGACCCTGGCCGGCGTGGTGGCCGTGGCCGCCGGCACCGGCGGTGGGTCGCTGCGCGGGGTCGTGCTCACGCTGGCCTACTGCGCCGGGCTCGGCCTGCCCTTCGTCGTCATCGCCCTCGGCGCCTCCCGCGCGGTCTCCGCGCTCGGCTGGCTGCGCCGGCACACCCGCACGATCCAGATCGCCGGCGGCGTGCTGATGGTCGCCGTGGGCGCGCTGCTGGTCAGCGGGCTGTGGGGGAGCCTGCTCGCGCAGCTGCAGGTCGCCGTCGCCGGATTCACCCCCGCCCTGTGAGCCGCCGCCATGGATGACCGTCGATGAGCAGCCCGCCCACCGCGCCCCCCGCCCCGCCGGAGGCCCCGCCCGAGCCGCCCCGCCGACCGCGCGGCGGCCGCGCGGTCCTCGCCCTGCTGCGCAACGCCTGGCGTGGCCTCACCAGCATGCGCACCGCCCTGGTGCTGCTGTTCCTGCTGGCCCTGGCCTCGCTGCCGGGCGCGCTACTGCCGCAGCGCTCGCTCAACCAGCAGCTCGTCGACAAGTACTTCGCCGACTACCCGCGGCTCGCCCCGCTGCTGGACAAGATCGGTGCCTTCGAGATCTTCGCGACGCCCTGGTTCGCGGCGATCTACCTGCTGCTGATGATCTCGCTCATCGGCTGCCTCACCCCGCGGTCGCTGGAGTACCTGCGCGCGATGCGGCAGAAGCCCGTCGCGACCCCGCGCAACCTCTCCCGCATGCCGCACCACGCCGAGGCCGAGGTCGACGGCACCCCGGACGAGGTCCTGGAGCGGGTCCGCGGCCGGCTGAAGGGCTGGCGGCGGGCCGAGCGGGACGAGGGCGGGGTCCGCACCGTCTCCGCCGAGCGCGGCTTCCTGCGGGAGACCGGCAACCTCGTCTTCCACGTGAGCCTCGTGGGGCTGCTCGTCGGCATCGCCGTGGGCAAGCTGTTCGGCTACGAGGGCCAGGTCATCGTGCTGGCCGACGGCAACCAGTTCTGCAACACGTCGATCCTGGGCTACGACTCGTTCAACCCGGGCCTGCGTGTCGACGGCACGGACCTCGCGCCGTTCTGCATCAAGGTCGACTCGTTCTCCGCGGAGTACCTGCCCAACGGACAGCCCGAGCAGTACACCGCGCAGCTGGGCTACCAGTCCGCCGCCGACGTCCGCTCCGGCGACACCGCGACGTGGCGGCCCGACACGCTGTCGGTGAACCACCCGCTGCGCCTCGACGGCGAGCGCGTCTACCTGCTCAACCACGGCTACGCCCCGCGTTTCACGGTGACCTGGCCCGACGGGCAGCAGCGCACCGGCGAGATCCAGTGGCAGCCGGTGGACACCACGACCTACCTGTCCCAGGGTGCGACCAAGTTCGAGCGCCCCGGCATCGCCGACGACGCCACCCGGCAGAAGAGCTCGATCGCGATCACGGGCCTGTTCGCGCCGACGAGCTCGGGCGGGCAGGTCGTCACCTCGACCTACCCCGACCTGCTCGCGCCCGAGGCGGCGATCGACGTCATGCGCGGGGACCTGGGCCTCGACGACGGCCGCGGCCAGTCGATCTTCTCGGTCGACCAGTCGAAGGTCGACTCCGGCGAGCTGGTCCGGGTCGCCCGCGAGAACATGGTCCCGGGCCAGGAGATCACGCTCGACGACGGCACCCGGATCCGGTTCGACGACGTCACCCAGTGGGTCGCGCTGCAGGTCAGTCACGACCCGGGCCAGGTGACCGTGCTCGTGTTCGCGATCCTGATCCTGCTCGGGCTGGGGTTGTCGCTGTCGATCAAGCGGCGGCGGTTCTGGGTGCGCGTGGTGGCGGCGGAGCCGGGTACGGACGGTCGGGCGCGCAGCCGGGTCGAGCTGGGCGGGCTGGCCCGGACCGACCGGGCGGGGTACGGCGAGGAGTTCGACCGCCTGCGGGCGGACCTGCTGGAGCCGGCGGCTGCGTCGACTGCGGCGACGACGAGGAACGGTGGAGACTGATGCCGGTCGATCCGATGCTCTCCGAGTACAGCGACCTGCTGTTCAAGGGGGCGCTCACGGTCTACGTGCTCGCGATGGCCTTCCATGCCGTCGAGTACGTCACGAGCCGGGCCCGCGTGCGCGCGGTGGCCGCCGAGGCCGCCCCCGAGCCCGCGGCCGTCGGCGCGGCCGGCGGCACGGGCAGCACGGCCGGCTCGGGCACCGCCGACCACGGCAGGGTCAGCGAGGAGAACGCGGACGTCCCGCCGCCCCCGGTGAAGGCGTCCAGGCCCACGCGCTCCCGGGCGGACCGCTTCGGCCGGATGGGCGTCTCGCTGACGATCCTGGCGGTCCTGCTGCACTTCGGCTCGATCGTGCTGCGCGGGCTCGCGACCGTGCGCTGGCCGCTCGGCAACATGTACGAGTTCTCCTCCGCGGTCTGCCTCGCGGCGATGGTGGCGTGGCTCGTCGTGCTGCAGCGGACCTCGAAGCGCACCCGCGGCCTGCGCAAGCTCGGGGTCTTCGTGCTGGCCCCGGTGCTGGTCCTGATGTTCCTGGCCGGCACCGTGCTCTACGCGCAGGCCGCGCCCGTCGTCCCGGCGCTGCGGTCGTACTGGCTGTCCGTCCACGTCACCACGGTCACGCTGGCCTCCGGCCTGTTCTTCGTGCCGGGCGTGGCGAGCATCCTCTACCTGATGAAGCGGTCCGGGAAGCCGGCCGGCTTCGTCGCGAAGCTGCCCGAGGCCGACGTCCTGGACCGGCTCGCGTACCGGGTCACCGTCGTCGCGTTCCCGATGTACACGTTCGCGGTGATCGCGGGCGCGATCTGGGCCGAGGCCGCCTGGGGCCGGTTCTGGGGCTGGGACCCGAAGGAGACGGTCGCGTTCGTCGCCTGGGTGATCTACGCGGCCTATCTGCACGCCCGGGCCACGGCCGGCTGGCGGCACGTCGGTGCGGCGTGGATCAACATCCTGGGCCTCGCCGCGATCATCTTCAACCTGTTCTTCATCAACATGGTGGTCGCGGGACTGCACTCCTACGCGGGCCTGGGGTGACCGGGGAGCGGCACTGATCCGGGGCTTCGCCCGCCCGTCAGGGCGAGCCGCACCGCATCACCTCGACCGACGCGGTTCGCGCGACTACCGTCGGCAACCGTGAGTCAGACCGGGCCCGACGACGAGTACCCCGACGGATCCGTGGGCCGCTACGTCCGGGAGCGGTGGGCGCAGAACGCCGAGCGCGCGCAGCGGCAGGCCCCCGACGAGCGGCGGGACCAGCGCCGGGAGGAGCAGGGCGGGGCGCACGCACAGCACCCCGGGCTGGGTGCCCGGCGGGACGAGACGTGGGGCGTGGTGCCCGACGACGCGGGCTGGGGCTCCGACCTGCTCGAGCTCGAGGGCGAGCTGGACGAGGCCGAGCC
The DNA here is from genome assembly GCF_021283305.1 of Pseudonocardia kujensis. Classification (GTDB taxonomy): domain Bacteria; phylum Actinomycetota; class Actinomycetes; order Mycobacteriales; family Pseudonocardiaceae; genus Pseudonocardia; species Pseudonocardia kujensis. Next base: position 186,926 of record NZ_JAJSOK010000006.1, on the reverse strand, counting down.
GTACCCGGGCGGCGCGGGCCGTCACGCCGGGCCGGAGCAGGGGCCGGAGCAGTGGCCGGACCAGCGCCACGATCAGGGCCCGCCCCCCGAGCCCCGGCACACCGAACCGCCCGCCCAACGCACGGGCCCGGAGCAGCATCCCGCGCCGGGTGCCCCGCAGACCGTGAACGGGGCGACGCCGCACGGCGCGCCCCCGCCCGGCGCTCCCCCGAACGGCGCGGTCCCGCCCGTGCCGAACGGCGCACCACCGAACGGCAGCACCCCCGACGGCAGCACCCCCAACGGCACTGCACCGAACGGCAGCCCCACCAACGGCGCCGCTCCGAACGGCGCCGCTCCGAACGGCACGGTCCCGAACGGCACGGTCCCGAACGGCGCGGTACCGAACGGCACGGTCCCGAACGGCGCTCCTCGGGATGCGGCGCCGCCCACCGCGCCACCCCCCGCGGCCCGGAACCGGGAGACCCGGCAGGCCGAGCCACCGTCGCCGCCGCCGGCCCCGCCCCAGTGGCGAACGGCCGAGCAGCGGCCCGACCGGGAGCGGCGGGTCGTGCCCCAGGAGGGCCGCACACCCCCGCGCGGGATGCCGCTCGGCCCGCCCACCGGCCCGAACCGGCCGATCCGGGACGTCGGGCGTTGGACCGACCCCGGCGCCGTCGCCGCCCAGGAGGCGCAGCAGGCCCGCGCCGACTCCGGCGCGGACCTGGCGGATCTCTCCACGGCGCGGCTGCTCAAGCCCAGCAGGCGGCGTCCGCCACGGACCGGCTGGCGGCGCTTCCTCTACCTGCTCACCGGGCGGCTCATCAACCCGGGCGAGAGCCCGCAGGACATCCGCGAGCGCGAGCTGACCACGCGGATCAACCAGCCGCTGCTGGGCTGTCACAAGATCGCGACACTGAGCCTCAAGGGCGGCGTCGGCAAGACGACGATCACCGCCACGCTCGGGGCGACGTTCGCCTCGCTGCGGGGCGACCGGGTCGTGGCGGTCGACGCCAACCCGGACCGCGGGACGCTCAGCCAGAAGATCCCGCTGGAGACCAGCGCGACCGTGCGCCATCTGCTGCGCGACGCCCAGCGGGTCCGCCGGTACACCGACGTGCGGGCCTACACGTCCCAGGGGCCCTCCCGGCTGGAGGTGCTGGCGAGCGAGCAGGACCCGGCGGTCTCGGAGGCCTTCAGCGAGGACGACTACCGCCGCACGGTGACGCTGCTCGAGCACTTCTACAACATCGTGCTCACCGACTGCGGCACCGGCCTGATGCATTCGGCGATGTACGGCGTGCTGGGCGTGGCCGACCAGCTGATCATCGTGTCGTCGGGCTCGATCGACGGCGCCCGCAGCGCCTCGGCGACGATGGACTGGCTGGAGGCGCACGACCACGGGGACCTGGTGCGCAACGCCGTCGCGGTGATCAACAACGTGCACCGGCAGGCCGGGGCGGTGGACCTCGAGCGGGTGGCGCAGCACTTCGCGGGCCGCTGCCGGGCCGTGGTGCAGATCCCGTTCGACCCGCACCTCGAGGAGGGGGCGGAGGTCGACCTGGAGCGCCTGTCGCCGCCGACGCGGCTGGCGCTGCTGGAGCTCGCGGCCTCGGTGGCCGACGGCTTCCCGAGCTGAGCCCGGGTCGCCGGAGCGCGGCCCGGCGGGCTCAGTCCTTGCCGGGCGGCGGGTCCTCGTCGCGACGCAGCGACTCGTCGAGGCTCCGCAGGAAGTCGGGATCGTCGTCCGGACCGGTGGGCCGCGTGCGGCTCGGGGGTGCGGCCGGGCCCGACGTGCCGATGCCGCGCGGGACGTCCGCCCGCTCGGCGCTCATCGCCCGCCACAGCAGCAGTGCGATGACGGCCGCGACGGCGAACGCGATGAGGTACAGCATCACCAACCACCTCCGGTACCGAGCGTACCGGCGCGGCGGGCAATGCCCGGGTAAAGCCGCTCGACGGGAGCGGGCCGATCGTGCGCCCGGGGGGCGCGGATCCGGGTGGGCGGGAGGCCGGCCCGGATCCGCGGACCGAGAGCCACCGGCGGGTGCCGGCGGCACGGTCACGTCAGTGGCGCTGGGCGCCGATCGTGGCCTCACTGGTGAGATCCGCGAGCATCCCGCGCACCTCGGACTCCCGGAAGCGGCGGTGGCCGCCAGGGGTCCGGATCGAGCCGATCCGGCCGGCCGAGGCCCAACGGGTCACGGTCTTGGGGTCGACACGGAACAGGGCGGCCACCTCACCGGGGGTGAGCAGGCGCTCGTTCGAGTTCTGGGTCGGAGCAGACATCCGAAGCCTCCGCATCGTCGATTACCGGGCCATCGTGACACCGGGGACCCCGGGTACTCGAACGGTTGGGCGGAGGTAAAGGGCTCTTAAAGGGCAAAACGGGCAGAGGGGTTCATCCCGGTCGGCTCGCGGAAGGCATCCTGAGAGGCACCTGAGCGTCGGATGAAAACGCGCTGAGCAGGGCTTTCGCGCGGGGGCGGGCTCCGTCGCCGCGTTCCACAGTGCCACCGCGGGCGTGACGGGGGCGTGTGGGCGCGCGTGGTCCGGGGCCGTCGGTCGGGCCGGAGCGGCGAACGGTAGAGCCGGGCGCGGTCGTACCCTCGACGTCATGGCGACAGGCCCCCGCACCGACAGCGACCCCGACACGGACACGCCCCCCGCCGCGCCTGGCTCGCGGCCGGCGCCCGGCCTGGCGGCCACCATCGCGCTCTACACGGTCGCCCGGATCGGGCTGATCGCGGTCCTCGCGGCCCTGCTCGCCCTCGCGGGGGTGCCGGTTCTGCTGGCCCTCCTCCTCGCGCTGGTGGTGGCCCTGCCGCTGTCGCTGGTGGTGTTCCGCGGGCTGCGGGCCCGGCTGGACCTCGCGCTGGCCGAGTCCGGTCGGCGGCGCGGCGCCCAGCGCGAGGCGCTGCGGGCGCGCCTGCGCGGCGACGAACCGGGTGAGACCACTGCCGGGGGTGTTGCGGGGTCGGCGTCGACGCAGGGGGAGGGGCCGGCCGTCACCAAGCCCGCCCCCGAGGACCCCACCGCCGAGAAGCCCGGTGCCGAGAAGTCCGGTGCCGAGAAGCCCGGTGCCGAGAAGCCCGGTGCCGAGAAGCCCGGTGCCGAGAAGCCCGGTGCCGAGAAGCCCGGTGCCTCAGATCAGCAGGCCGAGGGCGAGGCCGACCCCGGTCCCCGCTGACCAGCCCAGCAGCAGCAGGCCGGTGTCGCGCAGCACGCGGATGAGCTTGCGGCCCTCGGCGCCGCCCAGGACCCGGCGGACCGGGCCGATCGCGAGCGGCAGGGCGAGCAGGGCGAGCAGCACCGGCCAGCTGCGGACGGCCATGCCGAGCGTGAGCAGGAAGGGCAGCAGCACGAGCGCCGCGTAGAACCGGCGGGTGTCCCGGTCGCCGAGCGCGACGGCCAGGGTGCGCTTGCCCACCACCTCGTCGCCGGCGATGTCCCGCAGGTTGTTCGCGACGAGCACGGCGCAGCTCAGCAGCCCGACGCCCACCGCGCCCACGATCGCGAGCGCCCCGGGGGCGCCGCTCTGGGTCACGACGGTGCCGAGCACGCCGACCAGCCCGAAGAAGACGAAGACGGCGAGCTCGCCGAGCCCCGCGTAGCCGTAGGGCCGCTTGCCGCCCGTGTAGAACCAGGCACCGGCGATGCAGACGGCGCCGACGGCGATCAGCCACCAGGTCCGGCTCAGCGAGACCAGCGTCAGCCCCGCCAGCGCGGCGATCGCGAAGCAGACGAGCGCCGCGTTGCGCACCGCGACCGGGCTCGCGAGCTTGGAGCCGACGAGCCGCAGCGGCCCGACGCGCTCGTCGTCCGTGCCGCGGATACCGTCGGAGTAGTCGTTGGCGAAGTTCACCCCGATCACCAGGGCGACCGAGACGAGCAGCGCGAGGAGCGCGCGGCCGATCTCGACGGTCCCGGAGCCGATGGCGGCTCCGGTCCCGACCAGGACGGGGGAGACGGCGGTCGGGAGGGTCCGCGGCCGAGCACCCTCGACCCACTGCGCCAGCGTGGCCACGCGTCGAATCTAGTCGCCGGTGTTCGCGGCCGGGTGGGCCGCCTCGGGGCCGGGGGCGGGCACGGCGGTCGAGGTGGACGGGGACGCGGCCGCCGAGGCGGCGCTCGCAGGCGCCGCCGGGCCGGGGGCCGGCGCTGCCGGACCTGCCGAGGTGGCGCTCGGCGCAGAGGTTGCGGAGGGCGGGGTGGCTGCAGGCGCGGGGACTGCAGGGGCGGCGGTCGCACCGGCGAGGGGATCGCCGTTCACGGTCGAGGCGCCCGCCCGCACCGCGGCGGAGCCGCCGACCTCGGCACTTGCCGCGTCCTGCGCCGCGGGTGTCGACGGGCCGGCCGGAGCCGGGGCCTCCGCGTCCCCGCCCGCTCCGGCGGCGCCCGAGCCCGCGCCCGCCGCTGCGGAGCCCGCTCCCGCGGCACCGGCGCCGGCACCCACGGCAGGTTCCGCGCGCGTCGCACCCGCGGCGTTCCCGTCGTCGTCGCACGCCGGCACGTCCGCCGCGTCCGGCAGCACGGCCGCGCTGAGGAACTGGCCGTCGCCGATCCGCAGCCAGGCGTCCGCGCCGGTGCCCGTCGCGCACTGGACCGGCACGTCGGCGGTGTCCGCGGCCACGCCGACCACCTCCGCGTCGTCCGACGGCGCGGCGCGGACCTGGGCGGTCCCGTCCTCGGAGTCCGACTCGACCTTGGAGAGCCGCACGGATCCCGTCCACAGGTAGTCGACCTGGACCTGCGAGTTGTCCTTGAGCCCGAGCGCGTCCCAGAACACCCCGTCGGCGAGGTCGATGCCCGCCGGGTTCACGAGCTTGCGGCCGAACTGGTCGTTGCCGCCGTTGTAGCCGTCGCGGAAGGCCGCCTGGGCCTGCGGCACGCCCTGGGGCAGGTCCGCCCACTCCTGGCGCTGGCCCGGCGGGTTCCAGTAGTCGTCGCGGGTGTTCCACGGCCCGACGTCCCACACCGGCGCGAACGCGCAGCGCCCGTTCGGGGCGCACACCCGCACCGAGTAGTCGCTGGTGTCCCGCGGCGAGAGCGCGCGGCGCGAGGGCAGCGCGACGAAGTGGTCCCGCTCGGTGATCACGTGCCCGTTGGAGGTCGTGCCGCCGACGAGTCCCTCGCGGGTGGCGAACACGCCGGCGCTGAAGGGGCCGTTCTCCGTGAGGTCGGGCCCGCCCTCCGCCGAGGACGCGGGCGCGGCGGTGAGGGTCACCCCGCGCACCGTGGGTGCCGTGCCCTCCGGGGTGCCGGTGAGCACCAGCCGGCCCTGCACCTCGGAGGTCGGGCGCGGCAGCGTGACGCTGCCGGAGTCCGCGCCCGACGCCGTCGCCGGGATCCACTCGGTCCACCGGCCCGACGTGGTGCGCCCGCGGACGTCGACCGACGCCGTCGTGCCCGGGGGCAGGTCGCCGTCGACCACCGAGTCGACGCGGGAGGTCGGCCGGTCCAGCTCCTGCGGGGCGAGGGTGAGCAGCCCGGTGGGCACGGCGTCGGCGGGAGCCGCCGCCTCGGTCGCCCCGCCCTGCTCGACCGGTGCCGTGAAGGCCGTCGCCGGGTCGAGCCGCACGCCGTCGCCGTCGTCCGTGACCCCGGCGGCCTCGCCGGAGGCCAGGTCCGCCGACCAGGTCGTGGAGGAGCCGCCTCCGTTCGCGCCCGCCGGCGCGACCCCACCGGCCGCGAGTGCCGTCGCCGCGGCCACGACCAGGCCCGCGCGCCACCTCATCCGCATCCGTGCTCCTCGTCCCCCGTGTGGTTCCTGTGACGGCAGGTGAAGAAGTGCCGTGTGGGGATGCAGGCAATCGGATGAAGGCGTAACCGTCAATCAACGGAGAGTGACAACCACCATGGGGTGTCACCATCCGTCATCACTTCGGGCGGTCTCCCACCGGATCGGGTGTGGAGAGGAGGGCGACGAGTGCCGTGCGGTCCGGCTTCCCCACGCCCCGCAGCGGGAGCTCCGGCATCAGCCGTACCCGTCGGGGGACGGCGGCGCGCCCCTCCGCCGCACGGACGGCCGCACGGAGCCCCTCGACGTCCGGTCCGGCCCCCGTCGGGACGACGGCGGCGACCACCGCCTGCCCCCATTCGGGGTCCGGCACCCCCACCACGCACACGGCGCCGACGCCGGGCTGCGCCGCGAGGACCCGCTCGACCGCGGCCGGGGCGACCTTCTCCCCGCCGGTCACGATCACGTCGTCGGCGCGCCCGAGGACGGTGAGCCGGCCGCCGGCCCACTGCCCGAGGTCGCCGGTCACGAACATGCCGTCGACGAAGGAGGCCGCGGTGAGCTCCGGGTCGCCGAGGTAGCCCTCCGCGATCATCGGTCCGCCGAGCGAGAGCCGGCCGTCGTCGGCCAGCCCGACCCGCACGCCGTCGAGCGGCACGCCGTCGTAGACGCACCCGCCGCACATCTCGCTCAGCCCGTAGGTCGTGACGACGCGGACGCCCATCTCCTCGGCCCGCGCGCGCAGGGCCGGGGCGAGCGCCGCCCCACCGATCAGCACGGCGTCGAAGCCCGCGAGGGCGTACATCGCGGCGCCGCCCTCGTCGAGGACGCGACCGAGCTGGGTGGGCACGAGGCTGGTGTAGCGGCGGGCGCCGTGCGGCAGCAGACCGGTGGCACGGGCGAACCCGGCGGGCCGGAAGCCCTCCCGGAGGTCCTGGACGACGGGCGGGGCGCCGGCGAGCAGGGCGCGCAGCACCACCTGCACCCCGGCGACGTGCTCGGCCGGGAGCGCCAGCACCCAGCGGGCGGGGCCGCCGAGCCGGGCCTCCGTGGCCCGGGCCGAGGCGGTCAGCGCCGCGGCGCTGAGCATCACGTGCTTGGGAGTGCCCGTGGAGCCCGAGGTGGAGATGACGACCGCGACCTCCTCGGGCACCTCGGGCGCCGGCGCGGTGGCCGCACCCGGCACCACGGCCGGGCCGGTCCCGTCGAGCGCCGCGTCGAGGGCGCGGACGAGGGCGTCGAGCGAGTCGGGGGAACCGTCGAGGGGCAGCGCGTGCAGGGGACGCATGATCCCCAGGATCCCACCGGCACCCGACCGGCCCGTGCACGGTCAGCGGTGCCCGGGCACCACGACCGCGCACGAGCGCGGCGGCGCTAGTAGTGCCAGGGGTAGGGGGACCAGTCGGGGTCGCGTTTCTGCAGGAACGCGTCGCGACCCTCGACGGCTTCGTCGGTCATGTAGGCCAGCCGGGTCGCCTCGCCGGCGAACAGCTGCTGGCCGACGAGGCCGTCGTCGACGAGGTTGAAGCTGTACTTGAGCATCCGCTGGGCCTGCGGGGACTTGCCGAGGATCTCCCGGCCCCACTGCAGCGCGGTGGCTTCGAGCTCGGCGTGGGGGACGACGGCGTTGACCGCGCCCATGTGGTGCATCTGCTCGGCGGTGTAGGGGCGGCCGAGGAAGAAGATCTCGCGGGCGAACTTCTGCCCGACCTGCCGGGCCAGGTAGGCCGAGCCGTAGCCGCCGTCGAACGAGCCGACGTCGGCGTCGGTCTGCTTGAACCGGGCGTGCTCGGCCGAGGCCAGGGTCAGGTCGGCGACGGCGTGCAGGGAGTGCCCGCCGCCGGCGGCCCAGCCGTTGACCACGGCGATGACCGGTTTGGGCATGAACCGGATCAGGCGTTGGCACTCCAGGATGTGCAGGCGCCCGGCGCGGCCGGCGTCGACGGTGTCGGCGGTCTCGCCGGACGCGTACCGGTAGCCGGTGCGGCCGCGGATGCGCTGGTCGCCGCCGGAGCAGAAGGCCCAGCCGCCGTCCTTGGGCGAGGGGCCGTTGCCGGTGAGCAGCACGCAGCCGACGTCGGCGGTGGTGCGGGCGTGTTCGAGGGCGGTGTAGAGCTCGTCGACGGTGTGCGGACGGAAGGCGTTGCGGACCTCGGGACGGTCGAACGCGATCCGCACCACCCCGCAGTCCACCGCCCGGTGGTAGGTGATGTCGGTGAACGAGAACCCCGGCACCGCCGTCCAGGCCGCGGGATCGAAGGTCTCGGACACGAAGTCGGATGCCGGGCTGGTCACGATCAGGAATCTAGTGCGCCGCGTTCCCCGCCTGCAGCCTGCGCACCTCGTTGTCGAGGGCGACGGCGATGTCGGGCGGGAGCGGCTTGTCGACCGGCAGTGCCGCGACGATCTCGGCGGCGACCTCACGGAGCTTGCGGTTGCAGCTCTGGGAGACGGCGATCAGCACCCGGAAGGCCTGCTCGTCGTCGCAGCGGTGCACCACCATGATCATGCCCTTGGCCTGTTCGATGGCGGGCCGGCTGCGGAGCGCGGTCTCGAGCTGGGCGACGCGTTCGAGCAGCTCGGATTCGCGAGAGGCCTCGTCCGGGCGCGACGGATCGAGGTCGTCGGGCATGTCCACCTGTCCAGCGGGTCTCGGTCTACCGGGGACCGCGGGCCTCGCTGCTGGACCTGCGCCGCAAGACGTTATCAAGTGGGTGGCCGGGGCCCGGTGCGGACACCCCGGGAACATTCCGGCGCCCGTCCGGCGTCGCGCCGGGTCCGCCGGACGGCCGGCCGGCCGGTTTGACCGGTGACGTGTCGCATGCCACTCTCGCCCCGGTGCAGGGTGGCACCGGATGAAGCAGCTCCCCGAGACCGCGAGCGTCAACGCGCAGGTCCTCGCCTCGCTCCGCGCCGCGGTGATCAGCGGCGAGCTCGCGCCCGGCAGCCTGCACTCGGTGCAGAACCTCGCCACGCAGCTCGGCGTGTCGCGCACGCCCGTCCGCGAGGCGCTGATCAAGCTCGCGCAACAGGGCATGGTGCGCTTCGAGCGCAACCGCGGCGTCCGCATCCTGCTCACCTCCTTGCACGACCTGGAGGAGGTCTTCGCACTGCGGCTGCTGCTCGAGCCGCCGGCGGTGCGGCGCGCGACCACCCGGCTCGACGGGAACCAGCGCCGCGAGCTGCGCCGGATGTTCGCCCACATGGAGAAGGCCGCGAAGGCCGACGACGAGTTCACGATGTTCGAGCACGACCGGCGCTTCCACCGCGTCCTGCTCGAGGCCTCGGGCAACGCGCGGCTGGCCGCGTTCGTCGACGGACTGCGCGACATGGTGCTGCGCCGCGGCGTGTCGACCGCGCGCGAGTCCCGCAGCCTCGACGACATCGTGGCCGAGCACCGGGCGATCCTCGACCTGATCGAGGCGGGGGACGCCGAGGGGGCGGCGAAGGCCATGCGCGAGCACGTCCGGCACACCGCCGAGCTGCTGATCGCGCAGGAGGCCGGGGCGGACCTGGGGCCGGGTGTGGTGGCCGTCGACATCGATCTGGACTGGACGGGTCCGGCCCGCGACCAGCACTGACCGATCGAGACATCGCCACGCGTTGACGAGTGGCATGCCACATGCCACGGTTCCCAGGGAATCGTGCGTGTGACGCGCGCGACCCCTCCAGTGCCGAAGGGACCACGATGGCCACTGCGAACAAGCTGAGCATCATCCCGTGCGGGGCGATGCACGCCGACCTCACGTTCCTGCTGCTCAAGCCCGGGGTGAGCATCATGCCCCGGGGCCAGAAGGATTCCCCGATCAGCTGGGTCGAGGTACCCACGCACTGCGTGCTCGTCGAGACCGACGAGGGCAAGGTGCTGTGGGACACCAGCTGTCCCAGCGACTGGGAGACCCGGTGGAAGCCCACCGGGCTGCAGGAGTTCTTCCCCTACGACAAGGTCGCCGACGACGAGTACCTCGACGCGCAGCTCAACAAGATGGGCGTCGGCCTCGACGAGATCGACTACGTGGTGCTCTCGCACCTGCACTTCGACCACGCCGGCAACGCGCAGATGTTCAAGAACACCAACGCGAAGCTGATCTGCTCGGACAAGGAGAAGGACTTCGCGCTCAACTTCGAGGGCGACTTCAACGGCGCCCACCTCAAGGCCGACTACGAGGGCCTGAACTGGGAGACCGTCTCCGGTGACACCGAGCTCCTGCCGGGCGTGAAGCTCATCCAGGCCCCGGGGCACACCGTCGGCTGCATGTCGATGCAGGTCGACCTGCCGGACTCGGGCACGATGATCTTCACCTCGGACGCGGTCTACATGGGCGAGAGCTACGGGCCGCCCGCGGCCCCCGCCGCGATCGTCAACAACCTCGAGCAGTGGTTCCAGTCCGTCGAGAAGCTCCGCGGGATCCAGGAGAAGACCAACGCGACGATGGTCTTCGGGCACGACGCCCAGCAGATCCACGAGCTCCGCAAGGCGCCGGAGGGCTCGTACACGTGACCACCCCCGAACTGACCGAAGAGACGATCTTCACCTGGGGCGCCCCGCCCCTGAAGTTCGGCGCCGGCGCGATCGACGAGGTCGGCTTCGAGCTCAGCCAGTACGGCGTGCGGCGGGTGCTGATCGTCACGGACGCGGGCGTCAACGCCCTGGGCGCGCCGCAGCGGCTGGCCGACAACCTCAAGCGCTACGACATCGACTCCGAGGTCTTCGACGGCGTGCACGTCGAGCCGACGGACGACTCGATGAACAAGGCGACCGAGTACGCCCGGGTGCAGGGGCCGTGGGACGGCTTCGTGGCCGTCGGCGGCGGGTCGGCCATCGACACCGCCAAGGCGATCAACCTGCTGACCAGCCACCCCGGCGAGCTGATGGACTACATCAACAAGCCGATCGGCAACGCCAAGGTGCCGCCGGGCCAGCTCAAGCCGCTGATCGCGGTGCCGACGACGGCCGGCACGGGCTCGGAGTCCACCGCCATGTGCGTGCTGGACATCCTGTCGATGAAGGTCAAGACCGGGATCAGCCACTGGCGTCTGCGCCCGACCCTGGCCGTGATCGACCCGCTGCTCACGATGTCGCTCCCGCCGCAGGTCACCGCCTCGGCGGGGATGGACATCGTCTGCCACGCGCTGGAGAGCTACACGGCGCGCTACTACACGACGTTCGACCGCAAGAAGCCGGAGGAACGGGTCACGTACTGCGGCTCGAACCCCGTCTCGGACCTGTGGTGCGAGAAGGCGATGAACCTCATCGCGCAGTCGTTCCGCAAGGCCGTGCACGACGGGGCCGACGACGTCGACGCCCGGTCGAACATGATGATGGCGGCGACCTTCGCCGGCATGGGCTTCGGCAACTCCGGCGTGCACATCCCGCACGCCAACGCCTACCCGATCGCCGGCATGGTCAAGGACTACGTGCCCGAGGGCTACCCGCCCGACGAGCCCATGGTCCCGCACGGCCAGTCGGTGTCGCTCACCGCGCCGGAGGCCTTCCGGTTCTCCTTCGACAGCGCGCCCGAGCGGCACCTGCGGGCCGCGGAGCTGATGGACCCGCGGGCCGACAAGGTCAACGACCCCAAGGAGCAGCTGCCGTCCGTCCTGGTGCGGCTGATGCAGGACATCGGCATCCCGAACGGGATCGGTGGGGTCGGCTACACCGAGTCGGACGTCCCGGACCTGGTGCCGGGCACGATGAAGCAGCAGCGGCTGCTCGCGACGTGCCCGCGGACCCCGACCGAGGACGACATCGCCGACATCCTCACGAAGTCCGTCGAGAACTGGTGACCCCGTGGGCGGCGGCTGCCCCCGTGAACAGGGCAGCCGCCGCTCGCACCTTCTAAGGACCTGCGGAAATGCCCATCTACGTCTTCCGGTGCGAGTGCGGCGTGCGCTTCGAGCACCTGGCGTCCATGTCCGACACCACCACCCCGGGCTGCCCCGTCTGCGGCGGCGAGACCCGCAAGGTCCCGGCCGGCTTCTCGCTCGGCGGCCAGGCCAACCCCGGTCTGAGCAAGGACGAGATGCCCCAGACCTGGCGCGGCGTCTACAACGGCAGCTCCGAGTACATCGACAAGATGCGCCGGACCTGGGACGCGCGGCAGAAGCTCGAGGAGAAGTACCCCGAGATCGCCGGTGACCAGCGGCCCATCCTGGCCCACGAGGGCAAGTACCACGACGCGCCGCTGCGGGCCGGCGACATCCAGCTGTCCGGCACGGCGCCGATGCCCGGCCAGGGCGCCGCGGGGCACGGCCACGGACACGGACACGGACACGGCCACGGACACGGACACGGCCACGGGCACGGCCACGCGGAGAAACCTGCCCCGGCGAAGTCCGACGGCGCCGGCGGTACCGGCGGCGCCGCCCCCGCCCCGAGCTCCGCACCGCCCTCCGGGTCAGACTGAACCCGTGAGTGCGCACGTCCCGACCCACCCCGCCGCGCCCGACACGGGCGAGACCGACGCCGCCGCGGCGCTGGCCGCCGACCTCCGCCGGGTCGTCGGCGGGGAGGTCCGGTTCGATCCCGCGCACCGCGCGATGTGGTCGGCCGACGCCTCGAACTACCGCAAGGTCCCGATCGGCGTCGTCGCCCCGCGGGACGAGGCCGACGTCGCGGCGGCCCTGGCCGTCTGCCGCGAGCACCAGGTCCCCGTGCTGCCCCGCGGCGCGGGCACCTCGATCGCCGGCCAGGCCGTCAACACGGCGGTGGTGCTGGACTTCACCCGGCACATGAACAAGGTCCTGGAGATCGACCCGGAGGCGCGCACCGCGCGCGTCCAGCCCGGGGTGATCTGCGACCAGCTCCGCGACGCCGCGGCCCCGCACGGGCTGACCTTCGGCCCGGACCCGTCGACGCACAACCGCTGCACGATCGGCGGGATGATCGGCAACAACGCCTGCGGGTCGCACTCGGTGGCGTGGGGCAAGACGGTCGACAACACCCTGGGCCTCGAGGTCCTCACCTACCGCGGCGAGCGGCTGGACACGGCCGCGCCGACGGGCGAGATCCCGGCGCGGCTGCGGGCGCTGGCCGACCGGGTGGGGGACCGCGTCCGCAGTTCGTTCCCCGACCTGACCCGCCGCGTCTCCGGCTACAACCTCGACCAGCTCCTCCCGGAGAACGGGTTCGACCTGGCCAGGGCCCTGGTCGGGGCGGAGGGCACCCTCGCCACCACGGTCGCCGCGACCATGAAGCTGGTCGCGTCGCCGCCGGCGCGCGCCCTGGCCGTCCTCGGTTTCCCCGACGCCTACGTCGCCGCGGACAACGTCATGGTCGTCCGCGAGCACGCCCCGCTCACCATCGAGGGCATGGACGCCGGGCTGATCGCCGCCCTGCGTGCGCAGAACCCGGTCGAGACGGGCTGGAAGGCGCTGCCGCCGGGCGGCGGCTGGCTCTACGTCGAGACCGGCGGGGAGACCCGCGAGGAGGCCGAGGACAAGGCGCGGGCCGTCGCGAAGGCGATGGGGCCCTACGGGCTGACCGAGGCCGTCGTCGAGTCCGACCCGAAGCGGATGAAGGCCCTGTGGCGGATCCGCGAGGACGGCGCCGGGATCCTCACCCGCAGCCCCGACGGCGGCGAGGCCTGGCCCGGCTGGGAGGACGCGGCCGTCCCGCCCGAGAAGTTCGGCTCCTACCTGCGCGAGTTCGACCGGGTGCTGGAGCGGCACGGGCGCAAGGGCGTGTACTACGGCCACTTCGGCGACGGCTGCCTGCACGTCCGCATCGACTTCGACCTGCTCAGCGAGCCGGGGATCGCCAACTTCCGGGCGTTCATGGAGGCCGCGGCCGACGCCGTCGTCGCGCACGGCGGCTCGCTCTCCGGCGAGCACGGCGACGGGCGCGCCCGCTCCGAGCTGCTGCCCCGGATGTACCCGCCGGACGTCATCGCGGCGTTCGAGGAGTTCAAGGGGATCTTCGACCCGGACGACCGGATGAACCCGGGCTGCATCGTGCGGTCGGCACGGATGGACGAGGACCTGCGGATCTTCGTGGGGATGCCGACCCTCGCCGACGACCCGCAGCTCGCCTTCACCCACGACCGCGGCTCGTTCACCCGGGCGACCCGGCGCTGCCTGGGCGTGGGCAAGTGCGTCACCGCGCACGGCGGCGTGATGTGCCCGAGCTACCGGGCGACCGGCGAGGAGAAGCACTCCACCCGTGGGCGGGCCCGGCTGCTGTTCGAGATGGCCAACGGGCAGGTGGTCACCGGCGGCTGGCAGGACGACGACGTCGCCGACGCCCTCGACCTCTGCCTGTCCTGCAAGGGCTGCAAGACCGACTGCCCGGTCGGCGTGGACATGGCCGCGTACAAGACCGAGTTCCTGGCCAACCGCTACCGGAACAAGCTGCGCCCGGCCTCGCACTACTCGATGGGGGCGCTGCCCCGGTGGCTGCGGCTCGTCGGGAAGCTGCCGGCCGGGGCGGTCGACGGGCTCAACGCGCTGGCCCGGGTCCCGTTCCTGGCCGGGTTGGCCAAGCGGGCCGGCGGGATCGCGCCGGAGCGCGGGATCCCGGCGATCGCGCGCGAGACGTTCACCACGGCGGCCCGGTCCCGTGCGCTCGTGGAGGGCCCGGCGCGGCAGGCCACCCGCGGGCGGCTGCTGCTCTGGCCGGACACCTTCACCGACCACTTCGACCCCGGCATCGCCGACGACGCCGTGGCCGTCCTGGAGTTCCTCGGCTACGCCGTCGAGCTGCCGCCCCGCGGGGTGTGCTGCGGGCTGACCTGGACGTCGACCGGGCAGGTCGGGGCGGCGCGGCGGGTGCTGCGCCGGTCGCTGCGGACGATCGAGCCGTGGCTGGCAGAGGGGGTCCCGGTCGTCGGGCTGGAGCCCTCGTGCACCGCGGCCCTGCGCGCGGACGGGCAGGAACTGCTCCCCGAGGAGCCGCTGGCCAAGGCGATGTCCGGCGGGGTGCGCACGTTCGCCGAGCTGCTTTCCGGGCACGTCGACGAGCTGCGCGGGGCCGTCTCGGGCCCCGGCGCGCGGGCTCTGGTCCAGCTGCACTGTCACCAGTACGCGGACCTGGGCTCGGAGGCCGACCGCGCCGTGATGGCCGCGCTCGGCATCGAGGCGGAGGTGCTCGACTCGGGCTGCTGCGGCCTCGCCGGCAACTTCGGCTTCGAGAAGGGCCACTACGAGGTCTCGATGGCGGCCGCCGAGCGGGTGCTGCTGCCGGCGGTCCGCGGCGCGGCGCCCGACGTCGAGGTGCTGGCCGACGGCTTCTCCTGCCGCACACAGCTGCGCCAGGCGGGCACCCGTGAACCGGTGCACCTCGCCCAGCTGGCCGCCCGCGCGTTGGGTCTGGGGAGCTAAGGGCGGGCTTGCGGTCGGACGGTCCAGCTCACTCGACCGGGTGGACGGGCGACTCGTGTCACCTCCGGCGTAATGCCGACGATCTTCGTGGCGATGTCCCGGGTGGAACGGCAGGGACGGGAGCACCGCGATGAACGGCCTCATGAGCACGGTCCGTGAGATCACCCAGGGCGGTCCCGCCCGCGGCGGCTCCACCACGTGGCTCGGCTCGCTGGTCGCCACGGTGGCCGAGACGTTGCGGGTGCCCTTCGCGGCGCTGGAGGTCGACGGCCGGATCGTCGCCGGGGTCGGGGCGTGGCCGGAGCACGTGGAGCGGGTCCCGCTGGGCTACGGCGTCGAGACCGTCGGCGCGCTCGTGCTGTCGCCCGTGCGGCGCCGCGACGCCCTGCTGCTCGACGCCCTGGCCGGGCAGCTCGCGCGGGCCGTCCGGGCGGTGTCCGTGGCCGAGGCCGCCGTGCACGCCACCCGCGACCTCGCCGGCGCACGCGTCCCCGGCGGCCTGGTCGCGGCCCTCACGGCCGCCGCCGGGGCGCTCGGCGGCGCCGCCGTCGAGGTGTGGCCGCTGCCCCCGCTGCACCCGGCCGTGGAGTCCGCGGCGTACCGGATCGCCGTCGAGGCGCTCGGCAACACCGCCCGGTACGCGCCGGGTGCGCCGGTCCGGCTCCGGGTCCGGGCCCGGGGCGACTTCCTCGACGTCACCGTGGCCGACGGCGGGCCGGGCGTCCCGGCGGGGTTCACCGCCGGCGCCGGGGTGCGCGCCATGCGCGGCTGGGCCGCGGCCGTCGGCGGGGCCTGCACGGTCCGCCGCGGTCTGCCCGGCACCCTCGTCGAGGCGATGCTCCCGCTGGTCCCCGCGCCCGTCGTGCCGGCACAGCGCACGCCCGCCGAGTGGGCCGGGGCAGGGCCGGCCGAGACGGGGAACCGGACGGGGACGGCAGATCGTTGAACGGTCGACCATCGACGGAGCGACCCCGGAGGCCGGACACGTGCAGCGCGACACCGCGGCGGGCGGGGACACCGTGGGGCGTGGGTTCGCGCTGGCCGGCCTGCTGGGTGCCGGGGCCGCCGTCGTCCTGATCCTGGGGCTGACGCTGACCGTCGGCCGGGTCGACCCGATCCGCCGCACCATCAGCGAGTACGCCCTGCACGCGGACCTCGAGCCCCTCTTCGACGCGGGCGTGCTGGCCTTCGCCGGCGCGACGCTCTGCGTGCTCGTCGCGCTGGTGCGTGCGGGTCTGGCCCGGGCGGTGTCGGGTGCCTCGGCGGGCCTGGTGCTGGCCGTCGCGGGGCTCGTCGCCGTCGTGGTGTTCGAGAAGACGAACTGGGCCGTCGGGCCGAGCGTGGGCGGCACCATCCACCGCTGTGCCAGCCTGGTGGCCTTCCTCACCCTTCCGGTCACGGCGATCCTCGTCGCCCGCCGGTACCGCCGGGCGGTGGCGGCGTCGGGCCCGGGGCCGTGGGCCCGGAACGCGGCGTGGGCCCGGTGGCTCGGCGTCGCCTCCCTGCTGTGGTTCACCCCGATCCTGGTCGGCTTCGCGCAGCGCCCGTTCACCGGCGTGTCCTGGTGGCAGGCGGTCCCGTTGGGCCTGGTCGAGCGGGGGCTGGCGCTCACCGAGGTCCTGGTCGTGGTCGTACTGGCGCTGTGGGGGACGGTCGCCACCCGGCAGACGTCCGTCGCGCCTTCCCCCGATGCCGTCGCGGATTCCCCGTCGGGGCGTGAGATGTCCCGCGATTGACACGCCCGCGCGCGGTGTATCACGGGGACATGGTTCCGACGATCACGCTCAACGACGGTGTCCGGATCCCGCAGTTCGGCTTCGGCGTCTTCCAGATCGACCCGGGGCAGGCGACGGTCGACGCCGTGAAGCAGGCGTTCGACGCGGGTTACCGCCACATCGACACCGCTCAGATGTACGGCAACGAGGAGGGTGTCGGCCAGGCCATCGCCGAGTCCGGCCTCTCCCGGGACGAGATCTTCGTCACCACGAAGCTCAACAACAACCGGCACGGCCGGGACGAGGCCCAGAAGGCGCTCGAGGAGAGCCTCACCAAGCTCGGCCTCGACCACGTGGACCTCTACCTGATCCACTGGCCGCTGCCGAAGCGCGACGACTACGTGGAGACCTGGCGCGGGCTCGAGCAGGCGAAGGCCGCGGGCAAGGTCCGCTCGATCGGCGTCTCGAACTTCCAGATCCCGCACCTGGACCGGCTGGCGGCGGAGACGGACACGGTGCCCTCGGTCAACCAGACCGAGCTGCACCCGACCTTCACCCAGCCCCAGCTGCGCCAGTACCACCGGGACAACGCCATCGCGACCGAGGCGTGGAGCCCGATCGGCCAGGGCGGCGAGCTGCTGAAGGCCGCCACCGTGACCGCGCTCGCCGAGAAGTACGGCAAGAGCCCGGCCCAGGTCGTGCTCCGCTGGCACATCCAGCTCGGCAACATCGTGTTCCCCAAGTCGGTGACGCCGTCGCGCATCGCCGAGAACATCGACATCTTCGACTTCGAGCTGGCCGACGACGACGTCGCGACGATCAGCGGCCTCGACAAGGGCGACCCGGGTGCCCGCCTCGGCCCCGACCCGGACGAGTTCAACTGACATCCGGGGTGGCCCCGCCGGTGGGCTTCTTCACCTGCGCCCGGCCTGCACGGCCGGACGGTTCTCGGTACGGTCGGCCGAATGTTGGCAATCACGGACACCGCGGCCGAAGCCATCAAGTCCCTGACCACGGACGCCGAGCTGCCGGACGGCGGGGGGCTGCGGATCGCGGCCACCGACCCGGAGCAGGGCCTCGAGCTCTCGCTGGCGGCGCAGGCGGACCAGAGCGACACCGTGCTCACCGGCGAGGGGCTCAACGTCTTCCTCGAGCCGATGGCGGCGGAGGTGCTCGACGACAAGGTCCTCGACGTGCAGCCGTTCACCAACGAGCAGGGCCAGGAGGAGCTGCGCTTCGCGATCGGCCCGCAGGACGCTCCGGAGGCCGGCGCGCAGGCCTGACACACCACACGTCCGACTGGGGCGGTCCCTCCCTTCGGAGGGGCCGCCCCTTCGCCGTGTCGGGGCGGTCGGGCGGTGGTCGGGGGGCCGTCCGCGGCTGCGTGCAGGGGCGCGGTCGGGTCCGGTCAGGGCCGACGGGGCACCGCGATCGAGACGCCGGTCAGCGCCTCCGCCTGCTCCCACAGCGCCCGCTGCACCGCGCGGTCGTGCGAGGCGCGGCTGGACCCGACCGGCACGGGCGCGCCCCGGGTCTCACCCGGCCCACCGGGGCCGACGTACGTGCCGCCGGGCAGGTCCGGGACGGTGGCGGCGTACAGCGTGGGCAGCGCACCGCCGGCCGCGTCCTGGGCGACGACCCGGTTGGCCGCGGCCATGAACCGGTCCTGCACGGTCCCCGTGCGTGTCTGCAGGTTGGTCGCCGCGTAGCCGGGGTGTGCGGCCGTCGAGCGCAGCAGCGAGCCGGCCGCCACGAACCGGTGCTGCAGCTCGTAGGCGAACATGAGGTCCGCGAGCTTCGACTGCCCGTAGGCGAGCCAGCGCTGGTAGCGACGCCGCTGCCAGGTCAGGTCGTCGAGGTCGATCCGCCCGATCCGGTGCATGAGGCTCGACAGCGTGACCACGCGGTCGGTGATCCGCGGCAGCAGCAGCCCGGTCAGCGCGAAGTGCCCGAGGAAGTTCGTGCCGATCTGCATCTCGAAGCCGTCGGCCGTCCGCTGCTCCGGGACCGCCATCAGCCCGGCGTTGTTCACGAGCACGTCGACGCGGCGGTCGAGGCCCGCGGCGAACCGGCCGACCGAGCTCAGGTCGGCCAGGTCCAGCTCACGGACCTCGGTGGAGCCGGCCCCGCTGATCGCCAAGGCCGCCGCCTCGCCCTTTCCGGGGTCGCGGCAGGCCAGCACGACGTGCGCGCCGGCCGCCACGAGCGCCCGCGCCGCCTCCAGCCCGATCCCGGAATTGGCGCCGGTGACGACGACCGTCCGGCCGGTCTGGTCGGGGATGTCCGCGGTGGTCCAGGAGGCCATGCGGCGTTCCTACCACCGGTAACCCGGCCCGGCTCAGCGGGTGACGGCGGACAGCATCGGCAGCACCTCGAACCGGGCGACCCCGGCGACCACGGCCGGGTCGGCCTTGCCGAGCGCCTCGGCGTCGTCGAGCGACTCGCCGTTGACGATGCCGAGGCCCCACGGCCCGGCGGGGTCGGCGACCGGCCCGAAGAAGATCGTCCGGCCGGAGTCCAGCAGGCCCCGCCAGTACCCGACGTGCTCCGTCATCGCGGCGCGCTCGCGCTCGTCCATCGTCGTGGCGAAGTCCGGGCGCGGCGGCAGGAGCCGGTAGAGGAACCAGTTCACGGTGCGTCCTCCCGCACCGCGTCGGCGAAGGCGCCCAGGATCGTGGCCCAGCCGCGCTCGAAGGCGCCGCCGGAGTAGCCGCCGGGCAGCGCGCAGGCGGCCCGCAGCTCCTCGAGGGAGAGGCGCTCCCAGCCGCGGTGCTCCAGGTCCACCCGGGTGCGGCCGTCCGGGAGCTCCACGAACCGCAGCTCGACCTCGGTCGGCGTGCCCGTGACGTTCCACGTCGTGGTCAGGCCCGCCGGCGGGTCCCAGGCCAGCAGCGTGCCCCAGTCGTGGGCGGTGCCGTCGTGCCAGTGCTCGGTGATCGTGCCGCCCACCCGGCCGTCGACGCTCACCGAGGCGATCCGCCCGCTCCCGCCCACGGAGAACGGGTCCAGCGGCCACCACTCGGCGAGCCGGTCGACGAACACGCGGAACGTGCGCGCGCGCCCGGCCGCCACCACGGTGGACCGGCGGACGGGCGGGCGGGCGAGGTCGAGGACCTCCGCGGCGGGTTCGGTGCTCACTGCTCCTCCTCCACGAGGGCGCGCGCCCGGTCGAGCGCGTCGGACCAGATGCCGTCGAGGGCCGCCTGCAGCTCGCGGACCGCCTCCCGGCGGGCACGGTACAGCCGACGGGTGCCCTCGCGGCGCTCCGCGATCAGGCCGGACTCCTTCAGCACGGTGAGGTGCTGGCTGACGGCCGTGCGGGACACCTCGAACTCCGCCGCGATCTCGCCGGCCGCGCGCTCGGTGGTGGCGACCAGCTGCAGGATCGCCCGGCGTCGCGGCTCGGCGAGGGCCCGGAACATGGCTCCCACCCGGTCGTCGAGCGGTGCGGGAGAGGTCACGGGCCCCACCTCCAGCCTTCGTGCGTGCACGCTAACGTTAGCGCCGACTGACGGAATCGGCAAGCGTCACGGTGTGGGGGCCGACCGCGCCCGGCTACAGCTCGCTCAGGCGGCCTTCCTCGACGCGCCACCGGCGGGTGGCGCGGACCGTGTCGAGCATCCGGCGGTCGTGTGTGACCAGCAGGACCGTGCCGGGGAAGGCGTCGAGGGCCTGCTCGAGCTGCTCGATGGCGGGCAGGTCGAGGTGGTTGGTGGGTTCGTCGAGCACCAGCAGGTTCACCTCGCGGGCCTGCAGCAGGGCCAGCGCCGCCCGGGTGCGCTCGCCGGGCGACAGCGACGCGGCGGGGCGCGGCACGTGCTCCTTGGTCAGCCCGAACTTGGCCAGCAGCGTGCGCACCTCGGACTCGGACCGGTCCGGCACCGCCCGGCCGAACGCGGTGACGAGCGACTCGTCGCCGAGGAACAGCCCGCGGGCCTGGTCGATCTCGCCGACGGTCACGCCCGCGCCGAGCCCGGCGGAGCCCTCGTCGACCGGGATCCGGCCGAGCAGCGCGCCGAGCAGGGTGGACTTCCCGGCCCCGTTCGCCCCGGTGACGATCACCCGGTCCGCCCAGTCGACCTGCGCGGTGACCGGGCCGAGCACGAAGGCGGTGCCGTCCTCCCTCGGCCTGCGCACGACGGCGCCGTCGAGCCGGGCGGCGACCGCACCGGACCGCGGGGCCGTGGCGATCGTCATCCGCAGCTCCCACTCCTTGCGGGGCTCCTCGACGACGTCCAGCCGCTCGATCGCGCGCTGGGTCTGCCGGGCCTTGGAGGCCTGCTTCTCGCTGGTCTCGGCCCGCTTGGCCCTGACGTTCTTGTCGTTGTCCTTCGACTTCCGGCGGGCGTTGCGCACGCCCTGGGCCATCCAGTTGCGCTGCATCTGTGCGCGGTCCTTCAGCGCGCCGAGCCTGTCGTCGTACTCCTCGTAGGCCTCGCGGGCGTGCCGGCGGTCGATCTCGCGCTCGACCAGGTAGGAGTCGTAGCCGCCGTCGTAGACCCCGACCTGCCGCTGGTGCAGGTCCAGCTCCACGATCCGGTTCACGGTGCGCGCCAGGAACTCGCGGTCGTGGCTCACGATCACGGCCGGGCTCCGCAGGCCCTGGACGAACTTCTCCAGCCGCTCCAGACCGTCGAGATCGAGGTCGTTGGTCGGCTCGTCGAGCAGGAGGACGTCGTAGCGGGAGAGCAGCAGCGCGGCCAGCCCCGCGCGCGCGGCCTGGCCACCGGAGAGCGCGGTCATCGGGGCGGCGAGCGGCACGCCGAGGCCGACCTCGGCCGCCACCTCGCCGGCCCGCTCGTCGAGGTCCGCGCCGCCGAGGGCCAGCCAGCGGTCCAGCGCGGCGGCGTACGGCTCCCCGTCACCGCCCGCGCCGAGCTCCTCGGCCGCGACGTCCATCGCGGCCTGCGCGGCGGCCACCCCGGTCCGGCGCGCCAGGTACTGCGCCACGGTCTCGCCGGGGCGGCGCTCGGGTTCCTGCGGCAGGTGGCCGACGGTCGCGTCGGGCGGGCTCAGGGCGACCTCGCCCTCGGCGTCGCCTCCCCACCCACCCGGTTCCTCGCCCGCGAGCAGGCGCAGCAGCGTGGACTTGCCGGCACCGTTGACCCCGACGAGCCCGACGACGTCGCCGGGCGCGACCACGAGGTCGAGGCCGCTGAACAGGACGCGGGCACCGTGCCCGGCGGACAGGCCCGTGGCCCGGAGGGTCGCGCTCATGACAGGACCGAGGGTACGGGGACGATGTGCCCATGACGCTGGAGCCCTTCCCCGACGACTGGTCGCGCGCCCTCGTCGTGGTCGCGCACCCCGACGACATGGAGTACGGCGGGTCGGGCGCCGTCGCGAGCTGGACGGAGGCCGGCAAGGAGGTGGCGTACCTGTTGGTCACCCGCGGCGAGGCGGGCATCGACACGATCCCGCCGGTGGAGGCCGGGCCGCTGCGGGAGGCCGAGCAGCGGGCGGCCTGCGCCGCGGTCGGGGTCGCCGAGGTGGAGTTCCTCGACCATCCGGACGGGGTGGTGGAGTACGGGCTCCCGCTGCGCCGCGACATCGCCGCGGTCGTCCGGCGGCGCCGGCCCGAGGTCGTCGTCACGGCGAACTTCGCCGACCGCTGGCCCGGCGGCGGACTCAACATGGCCGACCACGTCCACACCGGCCGTGCGGTGCTCGACGCCTGCCGCGACGCCGGCAACCGCTGGGTCTTCCCCGGTGCCGGCGGCGAGCCGTGGACGGGCGTGCGGTACCTCGCCGCCACCGGGTCGCCGGAGCCCACCCACGCCGTCGACATCGGCCCGGTGTTCGACCGGGCCGTCGCGTCGCTCTCGGCCCACCGGGCCTACCTGGCCGCGCTCGGCGACGGGCCGACGACCGACCCGGAGTCCTTCCTGCGCTCGCACGCCGAGGCCGTCGCCGAACGCCTCCCGGGCTCGACGCTCGCGGTCGGCTTCGAGCTGTTCACCCTGTGATCGTGGGGTGTGAGCAGCGGAGCACGGCGGGACCGGCGGGTGTCGACATAGGGTCGGAGGCGTGAATCCGGCACCGACGAGCGGCCCCGCGGCAGGGCCCGTCCAGGCCCGCGTGGTCGTGGACGAGCTGGTGCGCCTCGGCGTCACGGACGCCGTGCTGTGCCCGGGCTCGCGCAACGCGCCGCTCGCCTTCGCCCTGCACGCCGCCGACGCCGCGGGCCGGCTGCGCCTGCACGTGCGGATCGACGAGCGCACCGGTGGGTTCCTCGCGCTCGGCCTGGCCCTGGGCTCGGGTCGACCCGTCCCGGTCGTGACGACCTCGGGCACCGCGGTCGCGAACCTCCACCCGGCGGTCCTGGAGGCCTCGCACTCGGGGGTGCCGGTGCTCGCGCTCACCGCCGACCGGCCGCCGGAGCTGGTCGGCACCGGGGCGAGCCAGACGATCGAGCAGCAGGGGATCTTCGGCGGGGCCGTCCGGCGGGCGGGCACCCTTGCCGTCGCCCGGCTCGCGCCCGGGGAGCCCGGCCGGTGGCGCGCCGCCGTCGACCGGATCGTCGCGGCCGCGACGGGCGCCCTCGGCGAGCCGCCGGGGCCGGTCCACCTGAACATCCCCTTCGCGGAACCGCTGGTCCCCGATCCGTCCGCGGAGGTCCCGCCCGGGCGCCCGGACGGCGCACCGTGGACGGTGGTCCCGCCGGCGGGCCGCACCGCGCCGCCGCTGCCGCTGGACCCCGCGGCGCCCACGCTCGTGATCGCCGGCGGCGGGGCGGGGATCGATCCCGCGGTGCTGGGCGGGGCGCCGATCGTGGCCGAGCCGTCGTCGCCGCTGTGGCCGCACGCCCTCCGCAGCGGGCCCTGGCTGCTCGGGGCGCGGGGTGGGCCGCCCCGGCCCACGCAGGTCGTCGTCGTCGGGCGGCCGACCCTGCACCGCGCGGTCGCGCGCCTGCTCGCCGCGCCCGACCTGCAGGTCTATGCCGCCGCGGACCCGCACGGCACCTCGTGGACGGACGTCGCCGGCACGGTCCGGGCGGTCGGCGACGTGCCGGCGCTCGCGCCGCCGCGGGCGTGGGTGCAGCGCTGGCGGGAGGCCGACGAGGTGGCGTCCGCGGCGCTCGACCGCGCGCTGCCCGAGGGGCCGCGAGGCCTGTCGCTGGCCCGCGAGCTCGTCGGCGCGCTGCCGGACGGCTCCCGGCTCGTCCTGGGCTCGTCGAACCCGGTGCGGGACGTCGCGCTCGCCGCGGTGCCGCGCGGCGGGCTGTCGGTGCTGTCCAACCGGGGCGTCGCCGGCATCGACGGGACGGTGTCGACGGCCGTCGGGGCGGCGCTGACCCATCCCGGTCCGACCGTCGCGCTGCTCGGCGACCTGACGCTGCTGCACGACACCACCGGCCTGCTCATCGGTCCGGACGAGCCGCGGCCCGCCCTGTCGATCGTGGTGCTCAACGACTCCGGCGGCGGGATCTTCGGGCTGCTCGAGCAGGGCGCGCCGGCGCACTCGGCGTCGTTCGAGCGCATCTTCGGCACCCCGCACCGGGCCGACCTCGCCGCGGTCGCGACCGGCCTCGGCGCCGCGCACGTGCTGGTCGGAACGCCGTCGGAGCTGGCCGACGCCGTCCTGCCGGCCGGTCCGGGACTGCGGATCGTCGAGGTCCGCGCCGACCGGGCCACGCTGCGCGCCGGCCACGCGTCGCTGGCCGACGAGGTCGCCACGGCCCTGGGGGCCCTGCCCGCCCGGACCTGAGGGCGTTCTGTTACGGCGTTCGGTCGCAACGGACGGGAGCCGGACGGCGCAGAGGGCTCGTCCGAGTGGTCACTCTGCGCCAGCTAATGTGCGTTCTGCGTAACGGCCGGTGGTGGAGCGCCGACAGGGGAGCGGAGCCGCCGCTCCCGGCCTCGTCCGCTCCCCGCGCCCGGCCGCCCCCCGAACGACCGAGGTACCGGTGACGTCCAGCACCCGGAGCCGCGCGGACGCCCCCGCCGCACGGCCCGCCCCCGACGCGTGGCCCACGGGCCGCCGCCGCCGTGGGGCCGATGTTCCCGTTCCCGTCGAGCACCGCTTCCGGGTCCGTCGCGTCGCGGCGCGGTCGTTCGCACTCGAGTGCGGCACGGTCGCCCTGGCCGGCGGGACCGCCTGGACCGCGGTCCGGGCCGTCGACGCCGCCGGGCTGCCGGCCGCGCGACTCGCCTCCGTGCTCGTGTTCGCCGGCGGGATCGCCGCCTCCGTGATGATCGCCGTGGCCGGGCGGGCGTCGGGCAGCCGGCGCGCGGGCCGGATCGCGGCCGCGGTCGGCGGGGCCGCCCTCGTCGGCCCCCTGCCCGTGGCGCTCGACCTCGGCGGTGCGGCGGGCCTCTGGCCGCTCGTGGCCGTGGTGGGCCAGCTCGCCGTCGTCGTGCTGCTGGTGGTGGCGGTGCGCCGGCGCTCCCGCGCGATCCGGCCGGTCGTGACCGTCGCCGCTGCCGCGCTGGCCTGCGCCGCCGCCCTCGCGGGCACGGTGTACGGCCTCGCCCCCGGGGTCGGCCTCCCGGGACCGCTGGTCGCCGACCTCGCGCTCGCCGCCTGGGCCGGCGCCGGGGCGGCCGGGCTCGTCGCCGTCGGGGCCGGCCTGCGGCGCGACCGTCCGCTGCTGCGTCGGATCGGCCTCGCCTTCGCGCTGCTCGCCGCCTCCGCCGCGGTCCGGGCGTCGGGCGCCGCGGTCGTCGTGCCCGTGGCGCTGACCCTCGCCGCGACGACCGCGCTGCTGGCTACCGCCGTGCCGTTCCTGTTCAGCGCGGTGCGCGGGCTGTGGGAGCAGCGCGAGGCGTACCGCGTGGAGGCGGAGCGGCTGCGCGCCGCCCTCCGCACGGCCGGGTCCGACGAGCGGCCCGCCGCCATCCGCTCCGCCGGACCCGGGTCCGCCGACATCCGCGACTTCGGCATCCGCTCCGCCGACATCCGCGACTTCGGCATCCACTCCACCGGATCCAGGTCCGCCGACATCCGTGACGGGGCCATCCGCTCCGCCGGACCCGGGTCCGCCGACATCCGCGGCGTCGGCATCCGCTCCGCCGGATCCGGGTCCGCCGACATCCGCTCCGCCGGGCTCCGGTCCGCCGACCTCGACGCGGGATCCGCGGGAGTTGCCGACGTCGTCACGGGATCCGCGGGAGTTGCCGAGGTCGTTGCACTCGCCGACGCGGTGGACGAGCGCGGCCGGGCGGCCCGTGGCCCCCTCCGCCTCGTATCCTCCCCGCCCGCCGGCCCGTCCGCGGAGCGGCAGGAGAGCGGGCGGGGATAGGGACGGTTCCGGCTCCGCCTGGTCCCTGCCCCCGACCTTGATCGTCGCGCGCGGACGTAGGCGGTCGGATTTCGACCGCCTTGCTCCCTATCTAGTGATCTTCGGTGCCGTGGCTGGTGCAGCCTCGGCGTGATCGCTGTCCGGGACTCTCCGGGGCGTCGCGGGGGTTGCAGGGGTGCGGGCGTCGTCGGGCCGGCCGGATGGCCGGGGCCGCCAACTCACCGCGGCCGTGCCACGGGGTGGTCCATGATCGCCGGTCGTGGACTTTGGAAGTCGGGAAACGACCTGCTCGGTCCTGAAGCCCTGATCTTGGCTGCCGAGAAAGGGGCTCGGGTCTGCCGTGATCGTCGTGTGTGGACGTGGGCGGTCGGATTTCGACCGCCTTGCTCCCTATCTAGTGATCTTCGGTGCCGTGGCTGGTGCAGCCTCGGCGTGATCGCTGTCCGGGACTCTCCGGGGCAGTGGGTGGCCGGGACGTGTCCCAGTCGGTGATCTTGTGCGTCGGGTCCGGGAGCTCGAGGAGGAGCCGTGGGGCCCTGCCGTCGTCCCTCGCCCGGCCGGAGGCTCCGAGCCGGCCTGCCGGAGGGGCAGGTCCTCGTACGACTCGGACCAGAGCGGCCGTCGTGATCGGCCACCGTGGACCTGGACAGTCGAAACCCGACCCTCCCGCTCCCGACCTCGTGATCATCGCGGTCGACGGTGGCTCGGCCTCGAGGTGATCGACACTCGTGGACCTGGCCGGTCGAGGGTCGGCCTTCTCGCGCCCGAAGCGACGATCTCGACGGGCCGCCGGTCGGGCGGACGTGTGTCAGGTCGGTGGGGCGGAACCGGTGGGGTCGGCGGAGCCCTCCGGGACCGCGGCCGGAGCGCTGCTGCTGGCCGGCAGGGGCAGGGCGCCCGTCGGAACCGGCGTCGTCGTCGCCGGGATGGGTGAGGTGGTCGTCGGGTCGGCGCCGCGCTCGGCTGCCGCCGCGAGGCAGCCGGTCGTGGTGTCGGAGGCGTCGCTGGTGCACGTCGCGCCGTCGGGCCCGCCGTCGAGCAGGTCCGCACCGGCACCACCGTCGAGCGTGTCGACGCCCGGGCCGCCGTGGAGGCGGTCGTCGCCGGCGTCGCCGGAGAGGCGGTCGGCGCCGGTCCCGCCGAGGAGGACGTCGTTGCCCGCGCCGCCGGAGACCACGTCGTCGCCGTCGCCGGCGGTCACGCAGTCGGGGCCGGCGGACCCCACGACCGTGTCCGCCGCCGACGAGCCCGTCACCAGGAAGGGCCCGGCGCCACCCGGACGGTCGCGGGCCGCGTCGAAGCTCGGCCGTGCGGCGGTGAGGGTGATCTTCTCGGCGAAGGAGGCGGCGGTCATCCCCGCGGCGGTGCACTCGGCAGGCACGTCTGCCGCCGCGACCGGCGTGCCGGCGGGCCTGGTGGTCGTGGGCGCGACCGTACTCGTCGGTGCGGTGACGACCGCCAACGACCGCGGGGTCAGGGACGCGCTCGTCGCCACGCTCAGTGTGCCGGTCACGACGTCGGAGAAGCCCGAGCCCGCGGCGCCGGGGGTAATGCACGAGCAACAGCACGTTCTGGTCCTTCCTCGGTGTCGCGCCGCTGAGGGGATCGAACGTGGCCGACGTCGAGAGGCTCGCGGTGCTGCCTGCCGCGACGGCGCCCGCGAGCGCGACCTCGGCGCGGTCAAGCAGCGTGCAGTAGTCCACGGTGGTGCCGGCGAAGGACAGCGTGATCGGCTCGCCAGGGTCGTCCTCGACCAGGACTTCGTCGACGCCGAGTAGGTGCAGAAGGCCGAGGGGTACGTGGTCGCCGGCTTGGCCTGCAGGGTCAGGCGCGCGGGCGTGGCGCCGGTGTAGACGACGTTCAACGTGGCGGCGGACGTCCCTCCGAGGAGGGCTCCGGTGTAGCTCAGCGCCGGGGCCCGGGACGACGTCCCGATCACCACGGTCGCGGCGCCCGGCTTCGCCTCGACGTCGGTGTACCGGGCGTGGGTGCCGCTGCCCCCGGACAGGACACCCGTGCCGGTGATGACCCTCGCCACGAGCGTCCCGGCGATCACTCGGCGTCGCATCACTTCCTCGTACGGAGCAGAAGGCGGATCGGGGGGTCACCGGAATGGTGCCGGAGCATGTCGAATGAATTGTCGGGGAATCACGTCGCCTGGACGAGGTCGAACGTCGAGTTCAGCGTGACGCTGTCGCCCTGGGCGTTGTTGTTCGAGTTGCTCTCGGCGGTGGTGGAGGAGTCGTTCGGCAAGGCGAACCGCAGGGTGTGGGAGACCGAACCGCCACCCGCGATCTGAGCGGTACCGCTGCCGGGGAGCGGCGTCCTGACGAAGGTGGTGATCGGCGCGGGGGTGGTCGGCGTGCTCACGCCCGGCCCGGCGGTCACCGAGACCGTCAACTGGTCCTGCAGGCTCCCGTCGGCCGAGCAGCCACCACCCTCCGCGGCCTTCTCCGGCTCGGTGCAGGCCCCGTCCGCGCCGGTGAAGCTCATCGAGTTCTCAACGTGCCGGCGATCGAGCCGGTGTTGTCGAGTGTGAAGGTGTAGTTCTGGCCGAATCCGGGGGCGACGTTCGAGGCGCTGAAGAGCGCCGTCGCGGTGTCGTCGCCGCCGACCTGCAGATCCAGCGTCCCGGCCGTCTGCGTGCCGCCCGGCCCCGTCTCGGTGTCCGTGAAGGCGGCGTACGTCCCCGCCCCGATCGCGGTGGCGGCGACCACCAGCGCGACGAGCCCGACGATGATGCCCGCTTTCTTCTTGGTGTTCTTCTTGTCATCGGACCGAACGGCCGTGCTGATGCTCCGGAGAGGGAATTCGACGGGGCCGCGGGAACGGTGAGGAATCGTCGCGGCGGGGTTCGAGTATCCGCACCGCACAACGCCGCCGCCGTTTCCAGTGCGAATCGCCATTCGATCGGGTGGTGTTCTGCGGGGTCGGCGTCGGTGCGGGGTACGACTCGTCCGACGACTGCATCGGGAGGACGGATGGCATCGCACGCGCGCACGGCGGACGCCGAGCAGGAGACGGCCCGGCACGCCGCGCCGCCGCCACGCGTGCACCCCCTCCGGCGGGCCCTCGACCTGGTGCTCGGCCTCGTGGTGCTGGTCGTGGTCGCGCTCGCCGCGGCGGTCGCGCTGGTCCCGGTCGTGGTCGGCGGCCACTCGCTGACCGTCCTGTCCGGCTCGATGGAGCCGACTCTGCCCGTCGGCTCGGTCGCCGTCGTCAAGCCCGTCGACACCGCACAGGTCAAGCCCGGCGACGTCCTGAACTTCACCGACCGTGACGCCGCGACCGGACGGACGCGGATCGTCATGCACCGCGTCGTCGAGGTGCGGCCCGGCCCGGAGTTCGTCACCAAGGGCGACGCCAACCGCACCGCCGACCCGGACCCCGTCGCGGCGCAGGACGTCCACGGCGTCCTCTGGTACGACGTCCCCTACGTCGGCGGCCTGCGCGACCGGCTCGTCAGCCCCGCCGGCCTCGCGATCGCAGGCGGGATCGTCCTCCTCGCGATCGCCGTCGCCCTCCTCGTCCCGAAGCACACGAGGGAGCGGTAGGCCTCCGACCCGGAGGAGACGAGCTACCCCTCCAACGCCTCCCGCACCGCGAGGAGCTTGGCGGCGGCCTCGCGGACCTCGGTGTCGGGGTCGGAGTCGGCGACGATGCCGCAGCCCGCGTAGAGACGGGCGACGGGGCCGTCGAGCTGGGCACAACGGAGGGCGACGCCGAGCTCGCCGCCGCCGTCGTCGCCGATCCAGCCGACGGGGCCGGCGTAGCGGCCGCGGTCCATGCCCTCCAGCGCGGCGATCAGGGCCACCGCCTCCTCGCGCGGGGTGCCGCCGACCGCGGCGGTCGGATGCACCGTGCCGGCGATGCGGAGCAGGGAGGCGTCGCCGCGGACCCGGCCGCGGACGTCGCTGGCCAGGTGGGAGACGTTGTGCAGGGCGAGCACCGACGGCTCCGCCGGCACCTCGAGCGTGCGGCAGAAGGGGCGCAGCCGCTCGGCCAGCGAGTCGACGGCGTAGGCGTGCTCGACCCGGTTCTTCTCCGAGCTCAACGAACCCTCGCCCGGCCACACCGTGCCGGCCAGGACGCGTGACTCGACGACCGGGCCGCGCTTGCGCAACAGCAGCTCCGGGGTGGCTCCCACCAGCCCGTCGACGGCGAACGCCCAGCAGGTGGGGTAGCGCTCGGCGAGGCCGCGGAGCAGGTGTCGGGGGTCGTGCGGGGCCTCGTCGACCGCGAGGAGGTCGTGGGCGAGGGCGGCCTTGTCGAGCTCGCCCGCGCGCATCCGCCGGACGGCCTCGGCGACGGCGGCGCGGTAGCCCGCGACGGGCAGGTCGCCGTCGGCGTACCGGAGCCGCCCGCTGGGCCGCACCGGCTCGGCCGCGGTCATCGGGTGCGGGTCGCCGAACTCGGTGACCCACGCGCGCCCACCCCGCATCCCGACCACGACCCGCGGCACCACCAGCACGGACCCGGGCGAGCGGTCGGCGAAGGTCAGCGACGCGAAGGCCACCGCGCCGGTGCCCGGCAGGCCCACCTCGTCGGTGACGTCGAGCTCGGGGAGCAGCCGGCGCCACCAGGCGTCGGCCTCGGCGAACCGGCCCGCGCCGGTACCGGTGAAGCGCGCGACCTCGCCCCAGCCGACCAGTCCTTCGCCGCCGCGCACCCAGGACAGCGCGCCCCGCGCCTCCGGCAGGAGCGACAGCAGGCCCCCCGCGGGCGGGTCCACCTCACGGGTCCGGACCTCCAGACCGGTGGGCAGCGCAGCGGTCGTCACGCCGTCGAGCGTAGGCACAGCGACCAGCCGGCGCCCGTCCCCGGCGGGGAGGCGGTAACCACACTCCTATGCTCTGCCCATGGCCGGAGGCGTGGCGGGCGAGGTGTTCGTCGAGGCCGGGCGCACCGCTCGGGCCGTCGGCCGCACCCTCCGGCGGCGGTTGCCGACGCTGCTCACGGGGCTCGCGGTGCTGGCCACGTTCCTGTCGGTCGTCGGCTTCCTCGGCGCCGTGGCCGACGACGTCGCCATCAGCCGCAACCGCGCCACGGCCACCGCCGAGGTGCTGGACGGGTCCACCTTCGCCCGCACGCTCGTGCGGTTCCCGGTGCCGGGCGGGCAGCTGCTGGTCCCGGAGCGGGGTGTGTACCACCCCCGCGGCCTGCAGCCCGGCACGTCCGTGCTGGTCGAGTACGACCGCGCCGACCCGGACCTGGTCCGGGTGGCGGGGCGCACGGCGTTCTCGGGTCTGCCGCCGACGATGGGGTTCGTCGCCCTCGCGTGGGCGGTGTTCGGCGGGGCGGCCGTGTTCGTCCGGCGGCGGCGTCAGGCCGCCCACCACGAGTAGACCTGCTCGACGACGGCGGGGACCGCCACCAGCAGCCCGCCGGCCGGCATCGGGTCCGGCCGCCCGGCCCGGTCGACCACCACGGCCCCGGCCTCCAGCGCCAGGCAGAGCGCGCCGGCGACGTCCCACTCGTGGTACTCGTCGATCACCGCGGCGACCGCCCGGCCCAGCGCCACCTGCGTGATCGCGAGCGCGGTCGAGCCCAGCACGCGCACGCCCGTGTGGTGCGCGGCCGCCCGCTCGGTGAAACCGGAGGACGGCGACTCGGCGCAGACCAGCGCACCGACGGCGGTGGTGCGGGTCGCCGCTCGCACCGGGGCGCCGTTCGCGCGCACCCCCCGGCCCCGCGCCGCCGCGTACATCTGCGCCCGGCTCGGGTCCGCGACGACCCCGACGACCGGGCCGTCGCCGTCGACCAGGCCGAGGCTGTAGGCGCACCACGGGAATCCGGCGACGTAGTTGGCCGTGCCGTCGACCGGGTCGACGATCCAGCGGTAGGCCGAGCTCGCGGCCGTCGCGTCGGCGCCGTACTCCTCGCCCACCACGGGGATGCCCGGGAACTCGGCGGCCAGGACGCGGCGGGTGTGCCGCTCGAGCGTGCGGTCGGTGTCGGTGACCCAGTCGAAGGGATCGGCCTTGGCCTCGGACCCGGGCGCGCGGCCGGCGGTCGCGGCGATCACCTCCGCGGCGTCGTTGGCGAGCCGGCCCGCGACCTCGAGGGCGCGGGAGAGCAGCCCGGGGTCCACCGGGGGCGGGGTGCGGGTGAGGACCGTCATACCGGAAGAGGGTCCGCGAGCGGGGTATCGCCGCGGCGTCCCGCGGGTGACGACCCGGGGTGGGCCCGCGTGAACTCTCGCGCTGTTGTCCGGACGTTCCCCCGCAGGTCACGTCGCCGACGGCGGCTGGCGCGGCGGGCACGACAGCTTTCCCGACGTGCGTGTCGCGATCGTGTCCGAGTGCTTCCTCCCCGTGGTCAACGGCGTCACGAACTCGGTGCTGCGGGTGCTCGAGCACCTGCGCGACGCCGGGCACGACGTCCTCGTCGTGGCACCCGGTACCGACGAGCCGGACTCCCACGACGGCGTCCCCGTCGTCCGGGTGCCGGCGCTGGAGCTGCCGGTCGTGAGTTCGATGCCGGTGGGGGTGCCGAGCCGGCGGATCGTGAAGGCCCTGCGCGCCTTCCGGCCCGACGTCGTGCACCTGGCCGCGCCGTTCGTCGTCGGCGCCCGGGGGTTGTGGGCGGCCCGCCGGCTGGCGATCCCGACGGTCGCGGTCTACCAGACCGACGTCGCCGGGTTCGCCTCGTCGTACGGGCTCGGCCTGACGGCCCGCGCCGCCTGGCGCTGGACCTGCCGGCTGCACGCCCAGGCCGACCGGACGTTGGCGCCGTCCAGCTGGGCCACCGAGGCGTTGCGCGAGCGCGGGGTGCCGCGCGTGCACCAGTGGGCGCGCGGCGTCGACACCCGGCGGTTCACCCCGGCCCGCCGCTCGGCCGCGGTGCGCGAACGGCTCGCGCCGAACGGCGAGCTGCTGGTCGGCTACGTCGGCCGGCTCGCCCCGGAGAAGCAGGTGGAGCGGCTGGCGACACTCCGCGCGATGCCCGGGACCCGGCTCGTGGTGGTCGGCGCCGGGCCCAGCGAGGAGCGGCTGCGGGCGGCGCTGCCCGACGCGGCGTTCCTCGGCTTCCGGGGCGGCGACGAGCTGGCCGAGCTGTACGCCTCCCTCGACGTGTTCGTCCACACCGGCCCCGCCGAGACCTTCTGCCAGGCGGTGCAGGAGGCGCTGGCCTCCGGGCTCCCGGTCGTCGCGCCCGACGCCGGCGGCCCGCGCGACCTCGTCCTGCCCGGCAGGACCGGTTACCTCGTCCCGCCCCTGCCCGACGACGAGGCGGGCCGGCCCGCCGCCGACGCCGCCCTGCGCGCCGCGGTCGACCGGCTCCGCGACCCGGGCCTGCGGGCCGAGTTCGGGGCGGCCGCGCGCCGCTCGGTCCTGCGCCGCACCTGGTCCACGGTGTGCGACGAGCTGGTCGGCCACTACTGCGAGGTCTCCGGCCTGACCGGGTACGTGCACGACGAGGCCGCCTGACGTGCGGATCGTCCAGCTCGCCAACTTCTACGGGCCGCGCTCGGGCGGCCTGCGCACCGCGCTCGACGCCCTCGGCACCGGGTACGCCGCCCGCGGCCACGAGGTCGTGCTGGTCGTGCCCGGCCCGCGCGCCGAGGACCGCCCGCTGCCGAACGGCACGCGCCGGATCACGATCCCGGCGCCGCGGATCCCGGCGACCGGCGGCTACCGGGCCGTCGACCCCTGGCGGGTGCAGCGGCTGCTCGAACGCCTGCGGCCCGACGCCCTGGAGGTTTCCGACCGGCTCACATTGCGCGGCCTGGGGGCCTGGGCGGCGCGGCGCGGGATCCCGAGCGTGGTGATCTCGCACGAGCGGCTCGACCGGCTGCTGCACCAGTTCCTGCTGCCCGAGCGCGCCGCACGCCGGGTGGCCGACCACGCCAACGCGCGCATGGCGGCCGCCTACGACACGGTCGTCTGCACCACGGGGTTCGCGCGGGCGGAGTTCGACCGGATCGGGGTGCGCAACGTCCGGCAGGTCCCGCTCGGCGTGGACCTCGCGACCTTCTCCCCGCTGCGGCACGACGCGTCGCTGCGCGCACGGTTGGGCGGGGGCGCCGACGCGCTGCTCGTCCACTGCGGCCGGTTGTCGCCGGAGAAGCACCCGGAGCGCAGCATCGACACGGTCGCCGCACTGTGCGACGCCGGGCACCGGGTCCGGCTGGTCGTCGCCGGCGACGGGCCGCGGCGGGCGGCGCTGGAGAGGCGGGCGGCCGGGCTGCCCGTGTCGTTCCTCGGGTTCGTGCCGGACCGGGCTCGACTGGCGACCCTGCTGGCGTCGGCCGACGTCTCGCTCGCCCCCGGCCCGCACGAGACGTTCGGGCTCTCCGCGCTGGAGTCGCTGGCCAGCGGCACGCCGGTCGTGGTGTCGCGGTCCTCCGCGCTGCCCGAGATCGTCGGCGACCCCGGGGCCGAGGACTCCCCGGAGGACTTCGCCCGCGGCGTCACGACCCACCTCGCCGCCGACGAGGGGGTGCGCCGCAGCACCGCCCGTACCCGGGCCGAGGGCTACGGCTGGCCCGCCGCGGTGGACCGCATGCTGGCCGCCCTCCTCCCGTGAGCGACCCCCGGGCCGGGTCGGATCAGCCGAAGGCCCGGGCGACGATCCGGGCGGCCTCGGCGACCGTCGGTGCGGCGTCGACGTCGGGGCTCGGCGGCTCGGTGTAGACGGCGATCACCAGCGGGGCGCGGCCGGGCGGCCAGACGACGGCGACGTCGTTGACCTCGCCCCGCGCGCCCGCCCCGGTCTTGTCCCCGACCACCCAGTCCGCGGGCAGCCCGGCCCTGATGCGGGTCGCCCCGGTGGTGTTGGCCCTGAGCCAGCCGACGAGGAGGTCCCGGTTCTCGGCGGCGAGGCCGTCGTCGAGGGCGAAGAGGCGGATGTTCGCGGCCATCCGCGCGGGGGTGGAGGTGTCCAGGTCGCCGTCGCGGACGTTGAGTGCGGTCTCGGTGCGCTCCATCCGGCTGATCGGATCGCCCGCGGAGCGCACGAACGCCGTGACCCGGGCCGGCCCGCCCAGGACGCCGAGCAGCAGGTTCATGGCCGTGTTGTCGCTGAGGGTGAGGGCGGCGCGGCAGAGGTCGCCGACGGTCATCGACGTGTGCTTCCCCGTCTCCGGCGAGTTGGCGACGAGGTCGGCCGGGGTGTACGACACCTGCTGCTCGAGGATGTCCGGTTCGTCCGGGCGTCGGTGGAGGACCGCGGCGGCGACCAGCAGCTTCCCGGTGGAGCACAGCAGGAAGCGCTCGTCCGCGCGGTGGCCGAGCGCGGCGCCGGAGCCGGTGTCCACCGCGGAGAGCCCGAGGCGGCCGCCCGCCCGCCGTTCGAGCTCGGCCAGCTCGGCCTGGGCCGGTGCGGGGTCGAAGGCGGGTGCGGCCGGCGGGACGGCCCTGTCCGCGCAGCCGGCGGCGAGCGCGCCGAGGCCCGCCAGCCCGGCGAGCAGGACCGCGCGGCGGGGGAGCGTGACGATCATCTGACGCACCGTAGGAGTTCGTGCACGCTCCGTCCTCCGTAGAGTCACGGATGCCCGGCGCCGTGCGGCCGGGCGAGGCTGCTGGGCATGAACAGGACCGTGGTGGTCGAGCCCACCGGCGAGCACGCGACGATCGACACCGCCCTGGCCCGCGACGCGATCGCCGGGCTCCTCGACACCGACCCCGACGTCCGACGGCAGGTGGCCGAGCTGGTCCAGCTGGAACCGGAGCGCCTCGCGCCGCCCGTGCTGTACGCGCTCTCGGAGGTGCTGCTCGACCGGGGCCGCCCGGCCGACGCGGCCTTCTGGTTCCACGCCGGGCAGGTCCGCGCCCGCTTCGACGCCCGCCGGTGCACCGACCCCACGGCGGCGGCCGCGGTCGAAGCCCTCGACGAGCGCTTCGGCGGGCCCGTCAACCGCTTCGCCTTCACCGACCCGGAACGGCTGCGGCGCACCGTCGTCCGCGCGGTCGCCTGGGACCGCCGCACCCCGCACCACTACGACCACCGCTGGATCGCGCTGCACGGGATGAGCGCCTACCTCGGCTCCGCGGGCCCGCTCTCGGTGCCGGAGGAGGAGTGGGACGCCCTCGCCGCCCGCACCCGCGCCGACTACCTCGCAGGCCTCCGCATCGCCCTCCGCTCGGTCCCTCACCCCCGCTGACCCGAGAACGCCGACCCGATGACGTGGGAGTGCCGACTCGCGTGACCAGAACTCCCGACTCGCGCGTCCGAAGCTCCCGACTCGCGGGAGTGGGGCCGTCGTTCCCGCGAGTCGGGAGTTCTTGCAGCGCGAGTCGGGAGTTCCTGCAGCGCGAGTCGGGAGTTCTTGCAGCGCGAGTCGGGAGCACATGCCGCGCGAGTCGGGGTGGGGGCGGCGGTGAGTCGGGGCCGGGCCGCCCTTCCGGCCCACGGGCGGGTGCTCGGGGCGGGGCCGTAGGGTTTCGGCCGTGGGCAGGGCCGAGCTCGACAAGGACCCGCACGACGTCGCGGCGATGTTCGACGGCGTCGCGCGGCGCTACGACCTCACCAACACCGTCCTGACCGCCGGGCAGGACCGGCGCTGGCGGCGGCTGACCCGGGAGGCCCTGGAGCTGCAGCCCGGACAGCGGGTGCTGGACCTGGCCGCCGGGACCGCCGTGTCGACGGTCGAGCTGGCGAAGTCCGGGGCCTGGACCGTCGCCGCCGACTTCTCGCTCGGGATGCTGAAGGCCGGGGCGCAGCGCCCGGTGCCGAAGGTCGCCGCGGACGCGCTCCACCTGCCGTTCGCCGACGGTGCCTTCGACGCCGTCACCATCAGCTTCGGCCTGCGCAACGTCGCCGACACCGCCCGCGCCCTCGCCGAGCTCGCCCGCGTCACCCGGCCCGGCGGCCGGCTCGTGGTGTGCGAGTTCGGCACCCCGACCTGGACGCCGTACCGGATCGCCTACCAGGACCTCGTGCTGCGCCGCGTCCTCCCGGCGATCGCGCGCCGGGTCGCGTCGAACGCCGAGGCCTACACGTACCTCAGCGACTCGATCCTCGACTGGCACCCGCAGCGCCGCCTCGCGGAGATCGTCGCGGGGGCGGGCTGGTCCCGCGTGGCCTGGCGCGACCTCGCCGGTGGGGCCGTTGCGCTCCACCGCGCCACCAAGCCCGCCTGACATCCGGACCGCGTCGGACCGCGTCGGACCGCGCCGGACCGCGCCGGACCGCGCCGCCCTCGTCCGGCGCCGTCCCCACCCCGCCGTCGAGCCGCCTGGTGAACCCCGGCACAGCAAGGGTTCCCCTCGGACCCGCGGAGGCCGACAGCGCGACTCGCGGGAGCCCAGGGGCGCGACCCGGGGGAGCAGACAGCCCGACTCCCAGCAGCCCGGAGCCCGACTCGCAGGTGGCGGAAAGTGCGACTCGCGGGGGGCCGGGGCGATCTTCGAGGTGATCACTCCGCAGCCCGCGACCCGATCGGTCGGGGGTGCCTGGACATCGCGCCGAACTTCGTGAAACAGTTCACAAGAACCTCGTGAACCAGTTCACAAGGAGCGGAATGCAGGCGCCCGAGCCCACCACCACCGGCGCCGCGGCCCCGCAGGCCGCGGGCGTACCCGGTGCTGCCGGAGCCGCGGGCGCCGTCGGAACCGCGCGGACGGCCGACGCGGACGTGCTCGTAGTCGGCGCCGGGCCCGCGGGCTCGACGGCCGCGGCCCACCTCGCGCGCGCCGGCCTCGACGTGCTGGTGCTGGAGAAGGCGACCTTCCCCCGCCCCAAGGTCTGCGGCGACGGCTTCACCCCGCGGGGCATGAAGCAGATCATCGACCTGGGCATCGACTGCTCCGAGGAGAACGGCTGGCTGCACAACCGCGGCCTGCGCGTGGTCGCCGGCGGGGTGAGCCTCGACCTGCCCTGGCCCACGCTCGCGAGCTTCCCCGACTTCGGCGCCGTCCGCCCCCGGCAGGACTTCGACGAGCTGCTGGCCCGGCACGCGGAGAGGCAGGGGGCGCGGCTGCGCGAGGCCACCACGGTCACCGCCGCGGTCACGGACGAGCGCACGGGCCGTGTCGTCGGCGTCGAGGGCCACGAGGGTCCGGACAAGCGCCCGGTGTCCTACCGCGCCCCGCTGACCCTGGCCTGCGACGGCGTCTCGGCCCGGGTCGCGCTCTCGCTCGGCATCGCGAAGGACGACCGCAAGCCGCTCGGGGTCGCCGTCCGGCGCTACTACGCGAGCCCCCGCACCCACGACGACCACCTCGAGACCCACCTCGAGATCTGGGACCGCTCCGACCCGGAGCACCCGCGGCTCCTCCCCGGCTACGGGTGGA
Source organism: Pseudonocardia kujensis (assembly GCF_021283305.1). Classification (GTDB taxonomy): domain Bacteria; phylum Actinomycetota; class Actinomycetes; order Mycobacteriales; family Pseudonocardiaceae; genus Pseudonocardia; species Pseudonocardia kujensis. The sequence goes on along the minus strand of NZ_JAJSOK010000006.1, from coordinate 148,697 downwards.
TCTTCGGGATGGGCGACGGCACGTCCAACGTCGGGCTCGGCGTCCTCGCCACCGACCGCAAGGGCGCCGGCTCCTGGGACTACCGGGCGCTGCTGCGGTCCTGGCTGGACGGGCTGCCGGAGGAGTGGGGCTACCGGGAGGAGACCGCCGTCGGCGGCATCGGTGGCGCCGCCCTGCCGATGGGCTTCAACCGGACCCCGCACTACCGGCCCGGCCTGCTCCTCGTCGGCGACGCCGGGGGCATGGTGAACCCGCTCAACGGCGAGGGCATCGCCTACGCGATGGAGTCCGCCACGGTGGCCGCCCGGTGCGCGGTGCAGGCCCTCGCCCGGTCCGGCGAGTCCCGGGAGGCGGCGCTGGCCGCCTACCCGCGGGAGATCAGCCGGGCGCTCGGCCGGTACTACCGGCTCGGCACCGTGGCCGCCCGGCTGATCGGCAACCCGACCGTGATGCGCGTGGCCACGCGGCACGGCCTGCCCCGGCGCTCGGTCATGCAGGCGCTGCTCAAGCTGCTCGCCAACCTCTACGACGACCCGACCACCGCGCGCGACCGGAAGGAGGGGGAGTGGAGCGACCGCATACTCGGCGCGTTGACCCGGCTCACCCCGGCGCTCTGAGATCCCGGGGACGGGACCGGTAAGGCGGGCCTGACCACCCCGACGTGACCCCGCACACGTAGGGTCACGGCGCGGACCGGCCAGGTCACCGACCGCCACGAACAGACCAGTCGGCAGTGCAGACAACGAAGGTGCACGATGCTCGATCCCTATCTCGCGTTGTTCCTGATGTTCGTCCTCGCGGGGGCGTTCGCGTTGTTCTCGGTGACGGCCGCCCCGTACGTCGGGCCGCGCCGGTACAACCGCGCCAAGCTGGACTCCTACGAGTGCGGGATCGAGCCCTCGCCCAAGCCGGTGGTGGGTGCCGGCCGGATGCCGGTCGCCTACTACCTGACGGCGATGCTGTTCATCCTCTTCGACATCGAGATGGTCTTCCTCTACCCGTTCGCGGTGAACGCGGACGCGCTCGGCCTGTTCGGCCTGGTGGAGATCGTCCTGTTCATCGTCACCGTGGGGTTCGCGTACGCGTACGTGTGGCGCCGCGGCGGGCTCGACTGGAACTAGGGGAACCGCAATGGGACTCGAGGAGCACCTGCCCAGCGGTGTCCTGCTGACCAGCGTGGAGAAGCTGGTCAACTGGACCCGCAAGTCGTCGCTCTGGCCCGCGACCTTCGGTCTGGCCTGCTGCGCGATCGAGATGATGACCACCGGTGCACCGCGCTACGACCTGGCCCGGTTCGGCATGGAGGTCTTCCGGGCCTCGCCGCGCCAGGCCGACCTGATGATCGTGGCCGGCCGGGTGAGCAACAAGATGGCGCCGGTGCTGCGGCAGATCTACGACCAGATGCCCGAACCACGGTGGGTGCTGGCGATGGGCGTCTGCGCCAGCTCCGGCGGGATGTTCAACAACTACGCGGTCGTCCAGGGCGTCGACCACGTGGTGCCGGTCGACATGTACCTCCCCGGCTGCCCGCCGCGCCCGGAGATGCTCATGGACGCGATCCTCAAGATCCACGCGAAGATCATGGACGAGCCGCTCGGCAGCAAGCGGGCGGCGGAGCTGGCCGCCAGCGGGCACAAGACGGAGCTCGTCCCCTCGTCCATCAAGTACGCGAAGAAGAAGTAGTCATGACGGAACCCACGGGAACGTCCAAGGACGACCAGGAGCCCACCGGCGGGAAGCAGTCCTCGGCCGAGGCGAGCGGTGCGGCCACCGAGGAGCAGCGCGCCCGCGGCGGCGAGCCGCCGCGCGAGGGCGAGGTGGAGCAGAGCACCGACGGCGCGGCCGACACCGCGCCGGAGGGCGGCACCCGGCTCGCCCCGACCCGCGAGCGCCGCGGCATGTTCGGCGTCCGCGGCACCGGCGACACCTCCGGCTTCGGCGGACTCACGCTCCCCGGTTACGCCCCGGCCCCGGCCGAGCGGCCGTACGGCGGATGGTTCGACGAGCTGGCCGACGAGCTCGCCGAGGCCATGGACCGCAAGGGGATCGCGCGCGCCGCGGTCCGGCAGATCACGATCGACCGCGGCGAGATCACGTTCTACGTGGAGCGTGAGCGGATCCTCGAGGTGTGCCGTCTGCTGCGGGACGAGCCGGCGCTGCGCTTCGAGCTGTTGTCGAGCGTGTCCGGGGTGGACTACACCGCGCCCGGCGGCACGGGCGCGCCGCCGGTGCGCCAGCCGCTGCACGTCGTCTACCAGCTGCTGTCGATGACCTACCGGCGGCGGATCCGGCTCGAGGTCGCGCTCGACGTGGACGACCCGCACGTGCCCAGCGTCGTCGAGGTCTACCCGACGGCGGACTGGCACGAGCGCGAGACCTGGGACATGTTCGGCGTGGTCTTCGACGGCCACCCCGCGCTGACCCGGATCCTCATGCCGGACGACTGGCAGGGCCACCCGCAGCGCAAGGACTACCCGCTGGGCGGGATCCCCGTGGAGTACAAGGGCGCAGAGATCCCGCCGCCCGACGAGCGGAGGGCGTACTCGTGAACGGCTTCCTGGCGCCGGGATCCCGGCAGCGGGGCGACGAGCGAAGGGCGTACTCGTGAACGGCTTCCTGGCGCCGGGATCCCGGCTGCGGGGCGACGAGCGGAGGGCGTACTCGTGAACGGCTTCCTGGCGCCGGGATCCCGGCTGCGGGGCGACGAGCGGAGGGCGTACTCGTGAACGGCTTCCTGGCGCCGGGATCCCGGCTGCGGGGCGACGAGCGGAAGGCGGACTCGTGACGACCGATCCTTATGCCGAGTCGCGGGAGACCACCGAGGGCACCGTCTACACGGTCACAGGCGGCGACTGGGACTCGTTGCTGGACAGCGTGTCCGCCGACGAGCACGACGACCGCATCGTGATCAACATGGGCCCGCAGCACCCGTCGACGCACGGCGTGCTGCGGCTCGTGCTGGAGCTCGAGGGCGAGACCGTGACGCAGGCCCGGTCGGTGATCGGCTACCTGCACACCGGCATCGAGAAGAACTGCGAGTACCGGAACTGGACCCAGGGCGTCACCTTCGTGACGCGCATGGACTACCTGGCACCGCTGTTCAACGAGGCCGCCTACTGCCTCGGCGTCGAGAAGCTGCTCGAGGTCGAGGCGCCGCGCCGGGCGCAGCTCATCCGCGTGCTGCTCATGGAGATCAACCGGATCGGGTCGCACCTCGTGTGCCTGGCGACGGGCGGTATGGAGCTCGGCGCGCTCACCGGCATGACGGCCGGGTTCCGCGAGCGCGAGGAGGTCCTGCACCTGCTCGAGTACCTGACGGGGCTGCGGATGAACCACGCGTTCATCCGGCCCGGCGGACTCGCCCAGGACCTCCCCGAGGACTGGAAGGAGAAGGTCACCGATTTCGTCAAGGTGATGAAATCGCGCCTCCCCGACTACGACAAGCTCCTCACCGGCCAGCCGATCTGGAAGCAGCGCCTGCAGGGCGTCGGGTACCTGCCGGTCGACGGCTGCCTGGCGCTCGGCGCCACCGGCCCGATCCTGCGCAGCGCGGGCCTGCCCTGGGACCAGCGCAAGATCGAGCCGTACTCCTGCTACGAGGAGTTCGACTTCGAGGTCCCGACGGCGACCGAGGCGGACTGCTACGCCCGCTACCGGCTGCGGGTCGCCGAGATCCACGAGTCGCTGAAGATCATCGAGCAGGCCGTGGCGAAGATCGAGCCCGGCCCGGTGATGGTGGAGGACCGCAAGATCGCGTGGCCCGCCCAGCTGTCCCTCGGCAGCGACGGCATGGGCAACTCGCTCGAGCACGTCCGGAAGATCATGGGGCAGTCGATGGAGTCCCTGATCCACCACTTCAAGCTGGTCACCGAGGGCTTCCACGTCCCGCCGGGGCAGGTGTACTCGTGCGTCGAGTCGCCGCGCGGCGAGCTGGGCTACCACCTCGTGTCCGACGGCGGTACGCGCCCGGTGCGCGTCCACGTCCGGGATCCCAGCTTCGTCAACCTGCAGACCATGCCGGCGATGAGCGAGGGCGGCATGGTCGCCGACGTCATCGCCGCCGTCGCGAGCATCGACCCCGTCATGGGAGGTGTGGACCGGTGACCCGTCGACCGAGCTTGCGAGGGCGCCAGATAGCGCCGTCCACGGAGCGCAGCGGAGTGGCGCGATGACACTGCCCGAGGGGACACCCGAGAAGCTGCCCGGGCCCGCGGCCCCGGCGGAGCGGACCTGGGAGGCCCGGCCCGACCAGCACCCCGTCTCGCCGACGTTCGACGAGCTCACCCGCCGGCGGGCGAAGGAGGTCATCGCCCGTTACCCGGTGGCGCGTTCGGCGCTGCTGCCGTTGCTGCACCTCGTGCAGTCGGTGGAGGGATACGTCAGCCAGGACGGCATCCGGTTCTGCGCCGAGCAGCTCGAGCTGACGACCGCCGAGGTCAGCGCGGTGGCGACGTTCTACACCATGTACAAGCGCACCCCCTGTGGTGAGCACCTGGTGAGCGTCTGCACCAACACCCTGTGCGCGGCGCTCGGCGGCGACGCGATCTACCGCAGCCTGGGCGAGGCCCTCGGCGAGCCGGGCCGCCCGCTCGGCCACGAGGAGACGGCGGGCGAGCCCGGCTCGCCCGGGTCGATCACGCTGGAGCACGCGGAGTGCCTGGCGGCCTGCGACCTCGCTCCGGTGCTGCAGGTCAACTACGAGTACTACGACAACCAGACCCCGGAGTCGGCCGTCGCGCTCGTCGAGGCGCTGCGCCGCGGCGAGAAGCCGCCGCCGACCCGCGGGGCCCCGCTGACGGACCTGCGCACGGTCGAGCTGGAGCTGGCCGGGTTCACCGACGACGAGACGGTCGCCGCGGCGGCCGTCGCCGGCCCCTCGGCCGCGCCGGAGTCCCTGCGCGGGACCGCGCTCGCCGCCGAGCGCGGCTGGGCCGCTCCCGCCCTGCCCGACGAGCCCCCGGCCCTGCCGCCTCTCCCGGAGAAGTGAGATGAGCGCACCCGACACGACCCCCGACACCCTCACCCCGGTCCTCACCCGCCGGTGGTCCGAGGAGCGGTCCTGGACGCTGGAGACCTACGAGCGGACCGGCGGCTACCGCGCCCTGCGCACCGCGCTGGCGGCGCACCCGGACCAGCTGATCACGCTGGTGAAGGACTCCGGCCTGCGCGGCCGCGGCGGCGCCGGCTTCCCGACGGGCATGAAGTGGTCCTTCATGCCGCAGGGTGCCGAGGGCCCGGGCGCCAAGCCGAAGTACCTCGTGGTCAACGCCGACGAGGGCGAGCCGGGGACCTGCAAGGACATCCCGACGATGATGGCGGACCCGCACTCGCTCATCGAGGGCTGCATCATCACCAGCTACGCGATCCGCGCGAACTTCTGCGCGATCTACGTGCGCGGGGAGGCGCTGCACCCGATCCGCCGGGTCCGCGCCGCGGTCGCCGAGGCCTACGCGCAGGGCTACCTCGGCAAGGACGTCCTCGGGAGCGGGTTCGACCTGGACATCGTGGTGCACGCCGGCGCGGGCGCGTACATCTGCGGCGAGGAGACTGCCCTGCTCGACTCGCTCGAGGGCCGCCGCGGCCAGCCCCGGCTCAAGCCGCCCTTCCCGGCCACGGCCGGGCTGTACGCGTCGCCCACGGTGGTCAACAACGTGGAGACGATCGCGTCGGTGCCGTTCATCGTGGCCGGCGGCTCGGACTGGTTCCGCACGATGGGCTCGGAGAAGTCGCCGGGCCCGAAGATCTACTCGGTGTCGGGCCACGTCGAGCGGCCCGGCCAGTACGAGGCCCCGATGGGCACCACGCTGCGCACGCTGCTGGAGCTGGCCGGCGGGATGAAGGACGGGATCCCGCTCAAGTTCTGGACGCCGGGCGGCAGCTCCACCCCGATGTTCACCGCCGAGCACCTCGACGTCCCCCTCGACTTCGAAGGCGCGGCGGGCGCGGGCTCGATGCTGGGGACCACCGCGGTGCAGGTCTTCAACGAGACCGTCTCGGTGCCGTGGGCGGTCATGAAGTGGACCGAGTTCTACAAGCACGAGAGCTGCGGCAAGTGCACGCCGTGCCGGGAGGGCACCTACTGGCTGGTGCAGATCCTGGAGCGGATGGTGCACGGCGAGGGCACCCCGGAGGACGTCGAGACCATGCTCGACGTCTGCGACAACATCCTCGGCCGCTCCTTCTGCGCGTTGGGCGACGGCGCCACCAGCCCGATCACCAGCGCGATCAAGTACTTCCGCCAGGAGTTCCTGGACCTGATCGCCGAGCAGCCCGCGGTCGCGCGGCCGGAGCAGCTGGCGGACGTGGAGCGGGCGGACGGCACCGAGCTGAGTGGGGTTTCAGCATGACAGTCGAGGCCACGAAGCCGGGGGGTGCTCGGGCGGAGCCTCCCGAGGGTCACGTGCGGCTGACCATCGACGGCATCGAGGTCGATGCGCCCAAGGGTGAGATCCTCATCCGCACCTGTGAGCGGCTGGGCATCATCGTCCCGCGGTTCTGCGACCACCCGCTGCTCGACCCGGCGGGCGCCTGCCGACAGTGCCTGGTCGAGGTGGAGATGGGCGGCCGGCCGATGCCGAAGCCGCAGGCCAGCTGCACCATGACCGTGGCCGACGGGATGGTGGTGAAGACCCAGCACACCTCGCCGGTGGCCGACAAGGCCCAGCAGGGCGTGATGGAGCTGCTGCTCATCAACCACCCGCTGGACTGCCCGATCTGCGACAAGGGCGGCGAGTGCCCGCTGCAGAACCAGGCCATGTCGAGCGGCCGCACGGACTCGCGGTTCGTCGAGACCAAGCGGACCTTCCCCAAGCCGCTGCCGATCAGCTCCCAGGTGCTCCTCGACCGCGAGCGCTGCGTGCTCTGCCAGCGCTGCACCCGCTTCTCCGAGCAGATCGCCGGCGACCCGTTCATCGACCTGCTCGAGCGCGGCGCGAACCAGCAGATCGGCACCGCCGAGGACAAGCCCTTCCAGAGCTACTTCTCCGGCAACACGATCCAGATCTGCCCGGTCGGCGCGCTGACCAGCGCGGCCTACCGGTTCCGCTCCCGGCCGTTCGACCTGCGCTCCACCCCGAGCGTGTGCGAGCACTGCAGCTCCGGCTGCGCGCAGCGCAACGACTCCCGGCGCGGCACGGTGATGCGCCGGCTCGCGGGCAACGATCCCGAGGTCAACGAGGAGTGGAACTGCGACAAGGGCCGGTTCGCCTTCCGGTACCTGCAGTCCAAGGAGCGGATCACCCGCCCGCTCGTCCGGGACGCCTCGGGGCAGCTGGTGGAGGCCTCGTGGACCGAGGCGCTGCGGATCGCGGCGCAGGGCCTGCTGGCGGCGCGGGCGCAGCGGGGGATCGGCGTGCTGGCCGGCGGTCGGCTGACCGTCGAGGACGCCTACGCCTACGCCAAGTTCGCCCGGGTCGCCGCCGGCACGCACGACGTCGACTTCCGCGCCCGCCCGCACAGCGCCGAGGAGCTGGAGTTCCTCGCCACCACGCTGGGCACCACCCCGGAGACCGGGGTGAGCTTCGCGGCGGTCGAGGCGGCGCCGTCCGTCCTCACGGTCGGGCTCGACCTCGAGGAGGAGGCGGGGATCGTCTTCCTCCGCATCCGCAAGGCCGTCCGCAAGCGGGGGCAGAAGGTCTTCGAGCTCGGGCAGTGGACCACCGCGGGGGCCCGCAAGACGAAGGCCACGCTGGTCCGGTCGGTCCCGGGCGCCGAGGCCGCGGTGCTGCGCGAGCTCGCGGCGGCCACCGACGACGCCGGCAAGCAGCTGGTCGACGCCTTGTCCGCGCCGGGCGCGGTGATCCTCGTCGGCGACCGCGCCGCCGAGGTGCCCGGCCTGCACTCGGCGGTGGCCGCGCTCGCCACCCGGACGGGCGCGAAGGTCGCCTGGATCCCGCGCCGGGCCGGGGACCGCGGTGCCCTGGAGGCCGGCGCGGTCCCGACGCTGCTGCCCGGCGGCCGCCCGGTCGGCGAGGCCGCGGCCCGCGCCGAGGTGGAGCGGGCCTGGGGCCTCCCGGCGGGGTCGCTGCCCGCAACCCCCGGCCGCAGCACGGACGAGATCGTGGCCGCGGCCGCCGCCGGCGAGCTGTCCGCCCTGGTCGTCGGTGGGGTGGACCCGCACGACCTGGCCGACCCCGCCGTCGCGCTCGTGGCGCTGGAGAAGGTCGGCTTCCTGGTCAGCCTGGAGCTGCACGCCTCGGCGGTCACCGAGCGCGCGGACGTCGTGCTGCCGGTCGCACCCGACGCCCAGCGCGAGGGCAGCTACCTGAACTGGGAGGGCCGCCGCCGGCCGTTCGGTGTCACGCTCGACGCCAGCGGCGTGCTGCCGGACTGCCGGGTGCTGGACACCCTGGCCGTCGAGATGGACGAGGACCTGTTCACGCAGACGCCGGCGGCCGCGGCGGGCGAGCTCGAGCGGCTCGGCCGGTACACCGGCTCCGCCGCCGCGCCGACGGCCGAACCCGGGCCGACGCCGCGCCCGGCGCAGGTCGGGCAGGCCGTGCTCGCGACCTGGCGGCAGCTCGTCGACCAGGGCTCGCTGCTGGTCGACGAGCCCGCCCTGGCCGGGACGGCCCGACCGCCGCGGGTGCGCACCAACGCGGCGACCGCCGAGCGCCTCGGGCTCGTCGAGGGCGAGGCGGCCTCGGTCGCGACCGACCGCGGCGCGATCACCCTGCAGGTGGAGCTGGCGGACCTGCCCGACGGCGTGGTCTGGCTCCCCGCGAACTCACCCGGCTCGGCGGTGCGCAGCACCCTCGGCGTCGGGCACGGCGCCCTGGTCCGGGTCGCCCCCGCCGGTGTTCTCGGAGGTGCGCGGTGAACCCCGCGATCGACCCCGTCGACGGCATGACGCGCACCCAGCAGCTGCTGGCCGACGACCCGATCTGGCTGGTGATCCTCAAGGTCGTCGTGCTGTTCGCGGTCGGCGTCGTGCTGACCCTGTTCATGATCAACTGGGAGCGCAAGGTCGTGGCCCGGATGCAGCAGCGTCCGGGGCCGAACCGGGTGGGCCCCAACGGCTGGCTGCAGTCGCTGGCCGACGGGCTCAAGCTGGCCTTCAAAGAGGACATCATGCCGGTCCTCGCCGACAAGAAGGTCTACTTCATCGCCCCGGTGATCTCGACGATCCCGGCCTTCCTCGCCTTCTCGGTCATCCCGTTCGGCGGCGAGGTCTCGATCTTCGGCGAGCGCACGGTGCTGCAGCTGGTCGACCTGCCGGTCGGCGTGCTCGTCGTGCTGGCCTGCTCCTCGATCGGGGTCTACGGCATCGTGCTCGGCGGCTGGGCCTCCGGCTCGCCGTACTCGCTGCTCGGGGCGCTGCGCTCGGCGGCGCAGGTGATCTCCTACGAGATCGCGCTCGGCCTGTCGGTGGTCGCGGTCGTGCTCTACGCGCGGTCGCTGTCCACCGCCGACATCGTGGCGGCGCAGGGCTCGGGCTGGTACTTCTACCTGCTCATCCCCAGTTTCGTGGTCTTCGTGATCGCGATGGTCGGCGAGACGAACCGGGCCCCGTTCGACCTGCCGGAGGCCGAGTCCGAGCTGGTCGGCGGCTTCCACACCGAGTACACGAGCCTGAAGTTCGCGCTCTTCTTCCTGGCCGAGTACGTCAACATGGTCACCGTCTCGGCCATGGCGACCACGCTCTTCCTGGGCGGCGGGCGCTGGCCCTGGCCGCTGTCGTCGTTCAACGACAACGGCTGGCTGATGTTCATCGCGTTCCTGGTCAAGATGTTGATCTTCCTGTTCGTCTTCATCTGGCTGCGCGGCACGCTGCCCCGCTTCCGCTACGACCAGTTCATGCGGCTGGGCTGGAAGGTGCTGGTCCCGGTCAGCCTCGGCTGGATCCTGGTGATCTTCGCGATCCGCGCCTACCGCAACAGCACGGGCAGCGAGTCCACCGCGGCGCTGCTGATCACCATCGGCATCGTGGTGCTCGCGATCCTCGCGATCGCCTTCCTGCTGCCCGACCGCCGGACCCCCGACGAGGCCGTCGAGGTCGCGTCGGACTACCCGGTCCCGCCGCTGGACCTGGAGGTCCCGGCGGCACCCCGCAAGCGCCGCACCCCCGTCGAGCAGCGGCAGCCCGCCGGTGCGCTGTCCGGGAAGGAGGAGGAGTAGCCGATGTTCGACTTCTTCAAGGGCTTCGGAGTCACCTTCTCGACGATGTTCAAGAAGGTCGTCACCGAGGAGTACCCGGAGGACTTCCCGCCGGCCGCGCCGCGGTACCACGGCCGTCACCAGCTCAACCGGCACCCGGACGGGCTGGAGAAGTGCGTGGGCTGCGAGCTGTGCGCCTGGGCCTGCCCGGCCGACGCGATCTACGTCGAGGGCGGGGACAACACCGAGGAGGCGCGGTACTCCCCGGGGGAGCGCTACGGCGCGATCTACCAGATCAACTACCTGCGCTGCATCGGCTGCGGGCTCTGCATCGAGGCGTGCCCCACGCGCTCGCTCACGATGACGAACTTCTACGAGCTCGCCGACGACAACCGGCAGGACCTGATCTACACGAAGGAACAGCTGCTGGCGCCGCTGCTGCCGGGGATGGAGCAGCCGCCGCACCCGATGCGCCTCGGCTCCGACGAGCAGGACTACTACGTGCAGGGCCCCGTCCTGGCCCGTCGGTCCGCCGCCGGGGAGGACGTGCCGGGCGAGCCGGTGGGGGAGCAGGTCCGATGAGCGTGCTCGCGCAGGCCGCGTCCACCGCCGGCGACGCCGGGGTGGGGGAGGCGATCGTCTTCTGGATCCTCGGCCCCGTGTCGCTGGCGTCGGCGATCGCAATGGTCCTCGCCCGCAACGCGGTGCACTCGGCGCTGTTCCTGGTGCAGACGATGCTGTCGCTGGCGGTCTTCTACCTGATGCAGCAGGCGCCGTTCCTCGGCTTCGTGCAGATCATCGTCTACACGGGCGCCGTGATGATGCTGTTCCTGTTCGTGCTCATGCTGGTGGGCCGGGACAGCTCCGACTCGGTGGTCGAGGTGCTGCGCGGCCAGCGGGTCGCGGCGGTGCTGCTCGGCCTCGCCTTCGCGCTCCTGCTGGTCGCGGGCGTCGGCCGGGCGGCGTTCGCGATCCCGTCCGCCGGGCTCGGCGTGGCGGCCTCGAACGGCAACCTCCCGGGCATCGGGCGGCTGGTCTTCACCGACTACCTGCTGCCTTTCGAGCTCACCTCGGCCCTGCTGATCACCGCGGCGCTCGGCGCGATCGTGCTGGCCTTCGCCCAGAAGAAGCCGGCGGCGAAGCGGGGCCAGCGGGCGACCGTCATCGCCCGGCTCCGCGGCGAGCACGCCCGCGTCTCGCCGCTGCCCGGCCCGGGTGTCTACGCCACCGCGAACTCCGTGGCCGTGCCGGCGCTGCTGCCCGACGGCTCGATCGCCCGCGAGTCGCTCTCGGAGATCATCGAGGGCCACGAGGTCGACGAGCACCCGCGGCCGCCGGCCGACGCCCACGCCCTCACCGACGGGCGGCGGGACGCGCCGGAGGGGACCGCGGTGCGGACCACCACGGGCGGCGAGGAGGACCGCGCATGAGCCCCACCAACTACCTGCTGCTCTCCGGGCTGCTGTTCACCGTCGGCGCGATCGGGGTGCTGGTGCGCCGCAACGCGATCGTCGTGTTCATGTGCATCGAGCTGATGCTCAACGCGGTGAACCTGTCGCTGGTGACCTTCGCCCGCATGAACGGTCAGCTCGACGGCCAGGTCATGGCGTTCTTCGTCATGGTCGTCGCGGCGGCCGAGGTGGTGGTCGGGCTGGCCATCATCATGTCGATCTTCCGGACCCGTCGTTCGTCCTCCGTGGACGACGCGAACCTGCTGAAGTACTGACTAGGAGCCTCACCGATGACCGCTCCCCCTGAGGTGCTGCCGGCGACCGGCGCCGGGTCGCTGGCCTGGCTGCTCTTCGCGATCCCCGCCGTCAGCGCGCTGGTGCTGTTCCTGGCCGGCAAGCGCGCCAACGCGTGGGGCCACGTGCTCGGCGTCGCCTCCGTGCTCGCGTCGTTCGTGCTGGGTGTGGTGATCTTCGTCCAGACCCTGGGCGTCGCGCCGGACCAGCGGACCACCGAGCTGTCGCTGTACTCGTGGATCTCCTCGGGCACGCTGGACGTCGACTTCGGGCTGCGGATCGACCCGCTGTCGCTGACGTTCGTGCTGCTGATCACCGGCGTCGGGTCGCTGATCCACATCTACTCGGTCGGCTACATGGCGCCCCACGCGGGCGCGGAGCCGTCGTCGGACTCCAGCCGGCGGCGCTTCTTCGCGCAGCTCAACCTGTTCGTCGCGGCCATGCTCGTGCTGGTCCTCGGCAACAACTTCGTGCTGCTGTACCTGGGCTGGGAGGGCGTCGGCCTGGCGTCGTACCTGCTCATCGGCTTCTACCAGGACCGCCCGTCGGCGGCGACCGCCGCGAAGAAGGCCTTCCTGATGAACCGGGTCGGCGACGTCGGGCTCGCGCTGGCGATCTTCGTGCTCTGGCTGAACCTGGGGACGCTGCAGTACACCGAGGTCTTCGCCCGGGTCGGCGAGCTCTCCGGCGGGACGATCCTCGCGATCACGCTCCTGCTGCTGCTCGGCGCCTGCGGCAAGTCCGGCCAGTTCCCCCTGCAGTCCTGGCTCCCGGACGCGATGGAGGGCCCGACCCCGGTCTCCGCCCTCATCCACGCGGCCACGATGGTCACCGCGGGCGTGTACCTCATCGCCCGCACGAACCCGATCTACGACCTCACCCCGACCGGGCGCGTGGTCGTCGCGCTGATCGGGGTGGTCACGCTGCTGATCGGGGCGGTCATCGGCTGCGCCTACGACGACATCAAGAAGGTGCTCGCGTACTCCACGGTCAGCCAGATCGGGTACATGATCCTGGCCGTCGGGCTCGGCCCGGCCGGGTACGCGCTCGGCATCTTCCACCTGCTCACGCACGGTTTCTTCAAGGCCGGGCTGTTCCTCGGGGCCGGGTCGGTCATGCACGCCATGAACGACGACGTGAACATGCGCAACTTCGGCGGCCTCGGCCGGAGGATGCCGATCACGTTCGTGACGTTCGGCTGCGGCTACCTCGCGCTGATCGGCTTCCCGTTCCTGTCCGGCTACTTCTCCAAGGACGCGATCATCGAGGCCGCGTTCGGCCAGGAGGGCTGGCAGGGCTGGGTGTACGGGCTCGCGGCCACGCTGGCCGCCGGGCTCACCGCCTTCTACATGACCCGCCTGATGATCATGACGTTCTTCGGCGAGGAGCGCTGGCGGAACCTCAAGGCCCCTGACGGCGAGGACTACCACCCGCACGAGTCGCCGCCGGTGATGACCGGGCCGATGATCGTGCTGGCGATCGGGTCGGTGTTCGCCGGCTTCGTGCTCAGCGCGGTCGGCCTGAACCAGTGGCTCGCGCCCTCGCTGGGCGAGCTGCAGGAGTCGCCGGCCGGGGTGCTCCCGCACGCGCTGGTGCCGTGGCTGGTGCTGGCCTGCTCCGCGCTCGGCGTGCTGGTGGCCTACCTCGTGGTCGGACGCCGCCCGACGCCGGTCCAGCGGCCGGAGCCGGTCTCCTTCCCGGTCCGGGCCGCGCGGCGCGACCTCTACGCGAACGCGTTCAACGAGACCGTCATCGAGCGGCCGGGCATCTGGCTCACCCGCGCCCTGGTCTTCCTCGACAACCGCGGCGTCGACGGGCTGGTCAACGGCCTGGCCGCCGGCCTCGGGGGCGGCTCGGCCCGGTTGAGACGGCTGCAGACCGGGTTCGTGCGCTCCTATGCGCTCTCGATGCTGGGCGGCAGCGTGTTCGTCGTCGCGGCCCTGCTGGCGGTGAGGTTCGCGTGAACACCGCCGTCATGAACACCGCCGTCATGAACACCGCTCCGGACACCGGCGGCAACGTGATGCTGCTGGTCCTGCTGCTCCTGCCGGTCCTCGGCGCCCTGCTGATGTACCCGCTGCGCACCAACGTCCCCCTGGCGAAGGCCGTGGCGATGGCGACGGCGCTGCTGGAGTTCGTCCTCGTCGTCGTGACGTGGGTGGGGTACTCCACGGACGCCGCGAGCTCGGGCGAGCGCTTCCAGTACGTGTTCTCGGTGCCGTGGATCCCGGCGTTCGGCACGCACCTGGCCTTCGGCATCGACGGCATCGCGCTCGTCATGATCGCCCTGACGGCGTTCCTGGTGCCCGGCCTGATGCTCTTCGCCTGGGCGGAGAAGCTGCCGGAGGGCCGCACGGCGTCGGGCTACTTCGCCCTGCTGCTCGCCACCCAGGCCACGCTGATGGGCGTCTTCACGGCCACGGACGTGTTCCTGTTCTACGTCTTCTTCGAGGCGATGCTCATCCCGATGTACTTCCTGATCGGGCGCTTCGGCGGCCCGAACCGGCAGTACGCCTCGGTCAAGTTCTTCCTGTACTCGCTGCTCGGCGGCCTGATCATGCTGGCCTCGCTGATCGGGCTGTACGTGACGAGCGCCGACCAGCTCGGCGCCGGCACGTTCACCTGGAGCGACCTGCAGTCGATCGCGCAGAGCACGCCGACGTCGACCCAGATCTGGCTGTTCCTCGGCTTCTTCGTGGCGTTCGCGATCAAGGCGCCGCTGGTGCCCTTCCACACCTGGCTGCCCGACGCCGGTGCCGAGGCCCCGATCGTGGCCGCGGTCCTGCTCGTCGGCGTGCTGGACAAGGTGGGCACCTTCGGGTTCCTGCGCTACTGCCTGCCACTGTTCCCGCAGGCCAGTCAGGTCCTGGCGCCGCTGGTGCTGGTGCTGGCGGTCATCGGCATCATCTACGGCGCACTGCTCGCCGTGGGGCAGAAGGACATGAGCCGGTTCGTGGCCTACACGTCGATCGCGCACTTCGGTTTCATCGCGCTCGGCACGTTCGCCTTCTCCAGCCAGGCCTTCGCCGGCGCGACGCTCTACATGGTCAACCACGGCCTCTCCACCGGCATGCTCTTCGTGATGGTGGGTCTGCTGGTGGCCCGCGGCGGGTCCCGGCTGATGAGCGACTACGGCGGCGTCTCGAAGCTCGCGCCGCTGCTGGCCGGCTGCCTGCTGCTCGCGGGGATGTCGTCGCTGGCCCTGCCGGGCACCAACTCGTTCGTCAGCGAGTTCCTGGTGCTGGTCGGGTCGTTCCCGCGGGAGCCGGTCGCGACGATCATCGCGACCGTCGGCATCATCTTCGCCGCGCTCTACATTCTGTGGTTCTACCAGCAGACGATGCAGGGCCCGGTCCGCGGCAACGCCGTGATCCGGGCGCTGGAGGCCGGCGGCGTCGGCGGGCCGGGGGCGATGATCGACCCGGCCGTGGCCGCGGAGCGCGGCTCCGGCTTCCCCGACCTCACCAAGCGTGAGATCGGGGTGCTGGCCCCGCTGATCGTCGTGATCGTGGTGCTCGGGTTCTTCCCGGGCCCCGTGCTCGACGTGATCAATCCGTCCGTGCAGTCGACGATCACCGAGGTCGGGCTGCCCGACCCGGTGCCGGCCGGCGGCGTCGTGGGAGGTGTCCGGTGAACGCGCTCGCGCAGGTGGCCCCGCTGACGGCGCCCCCGATCGACTACGCGGCGATCGCGCCGCTGCTCGTCGTGCTCGGTGGCGCGTGTGTCTCCGTGCTGTTCGAGGCGTTCCTGCCGCGGCACCAGCGGTGGCCCGCACAGGTCGCGCTGTCCGTGCTGGTCGTCGCGGTCGCGGGCATCGCGCTCGGCGTCTACGCGGGGTCGGCGCCCGTGGCGGGGATCGTCACCCTGGCCTCGGCGCTGACCGTGGACGGCCCGACGCTGTTCCTGTGGGGCACGCTGCTGGTGCTCGGGTTCGGCTCGCTCCTGCTGATCGCGGACCGCTCGGTGGAGCCGGGCGGCGCGTTCATCGCCTCCGCGGTGGAGCGGGCGTCGGTCGCGGCCGCGCCGGGCACCACGACCGGGCCCACCGGCGTCGACCCGGAGCACGTCGACCGGTCCTACGGGGCGCCCGGCGAGGCGCCGACGATGCAGACCGAGGTCTTCCCGTTCGTGCTGTTCGCGCTCGGCGGGATGATGGCCTTCGTCGCGGCGAACGACCTGCTCACGATGTTCGTGGCGCTCGAGGTGCTCTCGCTGCCGCTGTACCTGGTGTGCGGGCTGGCGCGGCGCCGGCGGCTGCTGTCGCAGGAGGCCGCGGTCAAGTACTTCCTGCTGGGTGCGTTCGCCTCGGCGTTCTTCCTCTACGGGCTCGCGCTGCTCTACGGCTACGCCGGCTCGGTCAAGCTCGTGGCCATCGCGACGGCCGCGGTGGGCACGCCGAAGTCCGACGCGCTGCTGTTCGGCGGGCTCGCGCTGCTCGTCGTCGGGCTGCTGTTCAAGGGTTCGGTCGGCCCGTTCCACACCTGGACGCCCGATGTCTACCAGGGCGCGCCCACGCCGATCACCGCGTTCATGGCGGCCTGCACCAAGGTCGCGGCGTTCGGGGCGCTCCTGCGCGTGCTGCACGTGGCCTTCGGGTCCACGCACTGGGAGTGGCGCGGGGTGATGTGGGTGGTCGCGATCGCCTCCATGGCCATCGGCGCGGTGCTCGGCCTCACCCAGACCGACCTCAAGCGCATGATCGCCTACTCGTCGGTGGCACACGCCGGGTTCCTGCTGCTCGGTGTCATGGCCATCACGCGGGAGGGGGTCTCGTCGACGCTGTTCTACCTGCTGGCCTACGGCTTCACCACGCTCGGCGTGTTCGGCGTGATCTCGCTGGTGCGCACCGCCGACGGCGAGGCGACCCACCTGTCCCAGTGGGCAGGGCTGGCGAAACGCTCGCCGATCCTCGCCGGCGTGATGACCTTCCTGCTGCTCGGTCTCGCCGGCATCCCGCTCACCAGCGGGTTCACCGCCAAGTTCGCGGTGTTCTCGGCGGCGCTCGGGGACGGGATGGCCCCGCTGGTCGTCATCGCGCTGGTGTTCTCGGCGGTGGCCGCGTTCTTCTACCTGCGGGTGATCGTGCTGATGTACTTCAGCGAGACGCCGGAGGACGGACCCACGGTCACCGTGCCGGGCGCGTTCACCACGGTCGCGGTCACGCTCGGCGTCGTGGTGACCCTCCTGCTGGGTGTCGCCCCGACGCTGGTGCTCGGCTGGGCCGGCGCGGGCGGCCTCACAGGCTGAGCTCGGGCAGGCCTCGTAGGCTGGTGCGCGTGGAGACGCAGAGCGTGGCGGGTGTGGAGCTCGCCGACCCGGACCTGGCCGCCGCGACGGCGCGCGGGCTCGAGCGGGTGGAGGAGCTGCTGCACCGTGAGGTGCACAGCGACTACCACTTCGTCAGCGAGACGTCCCTGCACCTGATCGACGCGGGCGGCAAGCGGTTCCGGCCGCTGTTCACCCTGCTCAGCGCGCAGATCGGGCCCGAGCCGGACGGGGACGACGTGGTGCGCGCCGCCGCCGTCGTCGAGCTGGTGCACCTGGCCACGCTCTACCACGACGACGTCATGGACTCGGCCACGATGCGCCGCGGGGCCGAGAGCGCCAACCACCGCTGGGACAACACGGTCGCGATCCTGACCGGGGACTTCCTGTTCGCGCACGCGTCGCGGCTGGTGGCCGACCTCGGGCCCGACGCCGTGCGGATCATCGCCGAGACCTTCGCCGAGCTGGTCACGGGGCAGATGCGCGAGACCCGCGGCCCCGGCCCGTCGGACGACCCGGTGCAGCACTACCTGCAGGTCATCGCCGAGAAGACCGGCTCGCTGATCGCCACCGCGGGCCGGTACGGCGGGATGTTCTCGGGCTGCACCGCCGAGCAGGTCGAGTCGCTGCACCGCTTCGGCGCCACGATCGGCACGGCGTTCCAGATCTCGGACGACATCATCGACATCGCGTCGCCCTCGCTCGACTCGGGCAAGACGCCGGGCACGGACCTGCGCGAGGGCGTGCACACGCTGCCGATGCTGTACGCGCTGCAGGACCCGGGCTGCCCCGACCGGCTGCGGTCGCTGCTGTCGGCGCCCATCCAGGCCGACGCGGAGGTCGAGGAGGCCCTGGCGCTGCTGCGGTCCGGCCCGGGGATCCCGCGGGCCAAGGACACCCTCGCCGGGTACGCGCAGGAGGCCCGCGCCGAGCTGGGCAAGCTCCCCGCCTGCCCCGCCACCGAGGCCCTCGGCACCCTCACGGGCTACACGATCGACCGCATCGCCTGACCCTTCCCCGCGAGTCGGGAGTTCGGGCGGCGCGAGTCGGGAGTTCGGGCGGCGCGAGTCGGGGTCAGCGGGCCTCGGGCTCCGGGGTGGGCAGGAGCTCCGCCCCGGGGCGGGAGCGGGTGGCCCGGACCAGGTCGACGGTGAAGACCGCAAGGGCGATCCACACCAGCCCGAACCCGATCCACCGGGACAGCGGCATGGCCTCGCCGTTGACCAGCACGCCGTAGAGGAACTGCATCGTCGGCGTGAGGTACATGAGCGTGCCGAGCGTCGTGAGCGGGATCAACCGGGCCGCGGCGCCGTAGAGCAGCAGCGGCAGGGCGGTGACCGGGCCGGCGAGCACCATCATCGCCGCGTGGAAGCCGCCCAGCGAGGTGAAGGTGCCCTGGCCGCTCACCTGCAGGGAGATCACGAACGCGAGGGCGATCGGCCCGACCACGAGGCCCTCGCCCGTCAGGCTCGCCGTCGACGGTAGCGCGACCTTCTTCTTCAGCAGCCCGTACACCCCGAACGACACGGCCAGGACCAGCCCGAGCCAGGGCGGGCTGCCGGCGCCCACGCTGATCACCACGACCGCGAGGGCCGCGATCCCCAGCGCCGCCACCTGGGCGCGGTTCGGCCGCTCGCGCAGCACCAGGACGCCGAGCAGCACGCTGACCAGCGGGCTCATGTAGTAGCCGAGGGCGATGTCCACGACCCGCTGGATCGAGACGCCGTAGATGAACACGCCCCAGTTGACGGTGATCACCGTGGCCGCGGCCGCGACCGTCAGCCACCCGCGGCCCGACAGCGTGCGCAGCGCGCCCCAGCCCCGCAGCGCGGTCAGCACACCCGCCATCAGGACCATCGTCCAGACGATCCGGTGGGCGAGGACCTCGACCGGGCCCGACGGGTCGAGCAGCGGCCAGAACGCCGGGAAGAGCCCCCAGACGACGTGTGCGGCGACGCCGAGGCCGACGCCCCGGCGGTCCAGCTGGGGTGCGGCTTCCCTGACACTCACCGCTCCATCAGAACATCCGAGGGCGGAATGTTCGAGCGTGAAACGGATCGGCGCCGGTCCGGGCACCCGGCACGCTCTCGTGACGCCCGCGAGACCGCTCCGTGATGCCGATGGGTGACCGTCGTCCTTCCGGTCGACGGAAGGGGAGCGGTGGGGACGACCGCGGGAGTCGGCCGGTCGCGGCGTGCGCTGTGGATCGCGGCGGCGGTCCTGGTGCCGGCGGTCCTGGCCTCGATCGGGCTGCTGTGGGTCCGTCCTGCGCCCGAGGGCCCCGGACCCGGCCGCGGGGCGCCCGTGACGGCGCCGCCGTCGTCGGCCGCCGTGCCCACGGCCGCCACCGCGCCACCGCCCGGCGTGGTGGTGGACCGGTCGGGCGTCGAGCGCCTCCTCGCCGGGGCCCCGCTGCTGTTCGACGGCGAGAGCGCACGACTGCGGCCCGCGACCGCCGCCACCGTGGCGCAGCTCGGTGGCATGCTCGAGACCATGCCCGGCGTCCCGGTCCGGCTCGTCGGGCACACGGCGGACCTGCCCGGGCCGGCCGAGCGGGCGGTGCGGCTGTCCCGGGAGCGGGCCGAGGCCGTCGCGGCGGCGCTGCTCGCGGTCGGGGTCGAGCCGCAGCGGATCACCGTCGACGGCGTGGGCGACGCGGGCCCGCTCGGGACCCCGGAGGCCAGCCGGCGGGTCGAGGTGCTGCTGGGGTGACCCGGTAGCGGATCACGCGGACGGAGCGATGGAGGGAGCAGGGAGGTGACGGGCGTGGGGGCGCTGTTCGCGCAGATGTGGCTGCTCTGCCTGGCCGCGTTCCTGCTCGGCGCCCTGGCGACGTGGCTGCTCGTGGCCCGTCCGGCCCGCCGGGAGGCGGCACGCGCCCGGGAGGCGGCCGCGCGTCGCGACGAGCCGGTCGATCCCGTCCGCGCGGCCCAGGCCCCGCCGACGCCGATCCCCGGCGTGCCGCGGCACGCCCGGCCCTCCGGCGGCGACCCCGCACTGCCGGCCCTCGGCCGCCGACGTCGTTCGGGCTCGTCGGCCCTCGGGGCACCGGCCCGGCTCCGGCACGGCACCCCGGAGGGGCCGCCGCGTGGGGGAGACGCCGGGCCCGTCGTGCCGCGGCAGCCCGGCCCCGGGCCGAGGGGCGGCGGGGCCGACGGGCCCCTCGTGCCGCCGCAGGACCGTGGGCACGCCCTGTTCACCCCGCCCGAGCCGCGCGCACCCGAGCCCGACGAGCCGCCCGACCTCCCGCCGGGCCGCGAGCCACCGGACGACCCGCGCTGACCGGAGGCGTCACGGGCGGCCGGCTACCCACGGACGGAACTCGAGGGCCGGACGCTTCGGCGTCACCGAGCTGATCCGCTCCCGGAGCTCGGCAGGGACGTCCCAGTCCTCCGGCGTCCCGGAGCGGCTGCCGGCGTGGGCCTGCGCGGCCGCCACCAGCGCGCCGGCGTGTCCGGCGTCGAGTCCGGTGAACCGGACCCGGGCCTTGCCCGGGCCGTCGACGGCGGCGACGCCGTCGTCCGGACACCCGCCCAGACACTGCACGGAGCGCACCGGCACCGCCTCCGCGGCGGGGTCCTCCCGCAACGCCTCGGTGAGGGCACGGCCGAAGCGGCCGGACCCGGCGGGGTCGTAGCGGGGGCAGGTGCGGCAGATCAGGAGCGGCATGTCGTCCTCGGGTTCGTGCGCACCGCCGCCCGGCGCCGGATCCGGGCATCGGGCGGCGGCCTCGTGGTGATGGTGGGGTCAGGAGGCCGTGGACTCGGCGACCGCGGCCGCGCGGAAGGTGTGCCCGGTGGCGCAGGAGGCGCAGATGGGCAGGTGCCCCCGGCTCGGGTCGCGGTCCATCTCGACGGCGACGTAGGACCGCTCGCAGCTGTGGCAGCGGATCCGGTCGTCCCAGACGTCGGCGACCTCGTCGCGCGGGTCGTGCGGGCGGCCGAGGGCGGCCCACCGGTTGCCGGACACAGCCAGCAGGGCGGCGCTCACCAGGACGGACACCGCGAAGGTGAGGACGAGCGCCCACGTGCTGGCGATCGGGCTGCCGGTCGCGATCAGGACGATGCCGACACCGGAGGACACGATCCAGGCGGTGAGCCCCGCAGGGTTGACGCCGGGGACCCGGCCGGGCCGGAACTCGAAGGCCGGCAGACCCACGCGTCGCCGCGCCACGACGAAGACCAGCGCGATCCCCACCCAGGCCACCAGGATCGTGCCCTGGTAGGCGAGCCAGGTGTTGATGAAGCTGAAGATGTTCAGGATCATCACGCCGAACGACACGACGCCGACGACGATCACCCAGACCGTGCGCGAGAGGTTGAGGCCGAACGTGCGCGAGAAGAAGCTCTGGAAGTTGGTGGACCCGACGTAGAAGTTCGCGGTGTTGATCTTCGTTTGGGTGGCGACGATGAAGAGCAGCCCGACCACGCCCATCAGCTTGACGATGCCCTGCACCAGACCGGACTCGCTGACGTCGGCCAGCGGCAGGGTGTGCACCAGGTAGATGCCCACCGCGCCGTTCACCAGGATCGTGAAGAAGTAGAAGGTGAAGCCGAAGGTGTGCAACCCGTTGCGGCGGGAGTCCTGCACGCGGCCCATCCGGGCGAAGTCGAAGGTGTAGAGCATGTTCGAGAAGACGCCCATGTAGATCGCGAAGACGAACAGCCAGCCCGGCCCCGCCATCCGCGTCGGCGTCTGCGCTTCCGCCGTCAGCCAGGCGCTGTCGTAGCCGTAGGCCACGGTCGACCAGACCACCGTCACGACGAGACCCACGGCGAAGACCGGCAGGAGGAGGGCGTTCACCTTCTCCAGCCAGACCCGGACGCCGCCCAGGGCGAGCCCGATCGCGCAGACGGTGACGACCGCGTACCACAGCTGGACGGGGCCACCGAACTCCGCCTGGGCCGCGACGGCCAGCACGGAGCCCTCGAACACCGCGAACCAGGTGCCGGTCAGGGCGAGCGCCAGCGTGGCGACCGCGGCGCCGCGGTAGCCGAAGAGGGCGCGCGAGAACAGGCCGACGGTCAGCCCGGTGCTCGCCGCGGTGCGGGACATGACGATGCAGATCCCGCCGTGGACCAGGACCGCGGCGACCAGGCCGATGAGCGCCTGACGGGTGCCGACGACGAGGGAGGCGCCGGCGGCGACGACCACCCAGAACATGGCGGCCATGACCGACGACCAGGCCAGGGCCATCTTGGGGGCCGGCAGCCGCCAGCTGCGCGGCACGACGTGCAGGGCGTAGTCGTCGCGGGAGGCCTCGGCGAGGACGGCCGGATCGTCGTGGTGGGAGATGTCGAGGGCGGGTAGTTTCGTGCCCGCGGTGGAGGAGACGGCAGTGTCTCCTGTGTCGCCACTCATCAGGTGTGCTCCATCGTCGGTGACTGCGAGAGGGTCGGGCGGTGCGGCGGGCCCGAGGTCGTGGCGGTCGTCGGGGCGCGACGGCCGGTCACGGTGACCACCGGGTCGTCGATGGGTGTGCGGGGGCTGCCGCCCGGGCCGGTGACGCGGCGCCGGGCGGCAGCCCTCGATCTCGAACGGGGAGCGGCCGTCAGACGCCGGCCGGGGCCTGGTTGCGATCCACGTTGCCGGGCAGCGGCGGGGTGGTGGCCCCGTCCTCACTGGCCTCCTTGTGGAACCGGCCGTCCTTCATGATGTAGGTCAGCTTCGTCTGGTCCTGCAGGATCGTGATGTCGGCGAGCGGGTCGCCGTCGACCAGCAGGAGGTCGGCGAGGTAGCCGGGCTGGACCTTGCCGAGCTCGTCCGGCCGCAGCATGATCTCGCCGCCCCAGGCGGTGGCGGAGATGATCGCCTCCATCGGGGTGAAGCCCAGCAGCTCCACGAAGTGCTGCAGGTCGCGGGCGTAGGTGCCGTGCGGCGTCCAGGCGAAGCCGTAGTCGCCGCCGGGCAGGACCTTGATCCCGCGCCGGTGCATCTCGCGCAGCCCGGCGATGGCCATCTCCAGTTCCTTCTTGTACCCGACGGCCTCGGCGGCCTCCTGCGGGAACCCGAAGGCCTCGGCCTCGTAGAGGGTGGCGACGAGCCAGTTGATCCCGGGGGCGACGAACACCCAGTCCTTGTTGGCCTCGAGCATGTCCATGCCCTCGGCGTCGGTGAAGCTGGCGTGGTAGATCACGTCGACGTGGTGGCGCACGCACATCTTCACGCTCTCGGCGCTGCGGGCGTGGGCGCAGACCCGCTTGCCCCGCCGGTGCGCCTCGGCGACGGCGGCCGCCACCTCCTCGTCGGAGAAATAGGTGTCCTCCGCACGCTGGGTGCCGGTGATCTCCTCGCCGGTCATGGACAGCTTGATCTGGTCCACGCCGATGTCGATCAGCTCGCGGACGGCCTTGCGCATGCCCTCCGGCCCGTCGGCGAACTTGGTGATCGACTTGATCAGGGCGCCGCCGGTCACGGCGATCTCCGGGCCGTTGGCCAGGTAACGGGGGCCGGGGATGCGGCCGGCGTTGATCGCGTCGCGGCAGACGACGTCGAGCCGGTCCTTCGCCGAGGCCGCACCGAGGCACATCGTGTAGCCGGAGTCGATGTAGGTCCGCGCGGACTCGATGGCGAAGAGCAGGTGCTCCTCGACCGGCATCGTGCCCAGGCCGTCGAGGTCGGCGGAGTTGTTCCAGCTGAAGTGGGTGTGGGCGTCGCACAGTCCGGACATCAGCGTCCGGCCGCGGCCCTCCACCACCCGCGCCCCTTCGGTGCGGGACGGGTCGACGGTGCCGACCGCGGCGATGCGGTCGCCCTCGACCAGGACGTCGCCGCGGTAGGGGTCGGCGCCGGTGGAGTCGAGGATCGAGACGTCACGGAACAGGATCTTGCTGGTCGTGGTGGGCACGGTGCCCCTCCTCTTCCTTGAGGTTCTGGCGGGCTCACCGGGGCGGTCACCCCGGGCAGGGTGGGTCAGAGGAACTTGAGCAGGTGGTCGGTGACGGGGCGGGCGGCCTCGAGGGCGGTCCAGTGCCCGACGCCGGGCAGGATCTCGAGCGTCGCCGAGCCGTGCGCCTCGGCCAGCTCGCGGCTGGCGTCGGGCGGCCCGACCTTGTCCTCGTCGCCGGTGATCAGCAGCAGCGGCAGCGCGGGGTCGACAGGTCCGGGGTCGGTGGCGGCGGCGAGGGCCTCGCAGTTGCGGGCGTAGCCCTCCGGGTCCTGGCGCATCACCAGCTCCCGCACGAAAGCGGCCACCTCGGGCCTGTCCGTCCGGGTGCTCTCGGACAGCGCGTTGGCGACCACTCCGGGGGCGACGGCGGCGGTGCCCTTGTCGCGCAGGACCGCCGCCCGGTCGCGCTGCGCCTGGCGGCCGGCCTCGGCGGGCTCGCGGACGGCGCCGAGCAGCGTCAGGGAGCTGACCCGGTCGCGGTACCGGCGGGCGAACTCGCGCACCACCAGGGTGCCCATCGAGTGCCCGACCACGTGCGCCGTCGTGACGCCGGCCTGGTCGAGCACCCCCGCCAGGTCGTCGGCGTGCGACCCGATGCCGATGCCGTCGGCGACCGGGGAGCGGCCGGCGCCGGCCGAGTCGACCCGGATCACGGTGTGCGAGCCGGCGAGCGCGTCGGCCTGGACCTGGTAGAAGTTCGAGGTCCCGCCGAGTCCGTGCACGAACAGGACCGCGGGCCCCTCGCCCTCGATCTCGACAGCCAGTTCCTTGCCGTTGACCTTCACGTCTCTCCTTCGGTGGTGGTGGTCGTGCGGGGGCCGGTCAGGTGATGCGGTTGCGCTGCGCGCCGAGGCCCGTGATCGACACCGCGACGACGTCGCCGGTCGCCAGGAACCGCGGCGGGTCGAAGCCGATGCCCACCCCGGCCGGGGTCCCGGTGGCGATCACGTCGCCGGGCAGCAGGGTGATGCCGGCCGAGATCGTGGCGATCAGCTCGGGGATGTCGAAGATCAGGTCCTTGACCGGGGCCGACTGCCGGAGCTCGCCGTTGACCCGGCTCTGCACCTGCAGGGCGGTCACGTCGGGGACCTCGTCGGCCGACACGGCGTAGGGCCCCATCGGGCAGTGCGTGTCCAGCGACTTGCCCAGCAGCCACTGCTTGTGCTTGCGCTGCAGGTCGCGGGCGGTGACGTCGTCGACGATCGTGTATCCCCAGACGTGGTCGAACGCCGCGTCCCGCGAGATGCCACGCCCGCCCGTTCCGATGATCACCGCGAGCTCGGCCTCGTAGTCCAGCTCCGCGGTCACGCCCGGGTGGGCCAGCACGTCGTCGAACGGGCCGGTCACCGCGGTCGTCGCCTTCGCGAACACCACCGGGTGCTCCGGCAGGGCCTCGGAGCGGTCGGGCTGGTCGTAGCCGCTGCGGCCGAACTCGGCCACGTGCTCCCGGTAGTTCTTGCCCACGCAGAAGACGTCGCGCCGCGGCACCGGGATCGGCGCGAGCAGCCGCACCGAGTCCAGCGGCAGGGCCGGCAGCGCCGCGGACCGTGCGGCCAGCAGCGGGCCGAGCACGGCCCAGTCCTCGATCACCTCGAGCAGTCCCGCGCCGGGCGGGAGGAGGTCGCCGACGTCGCGGACCTCGCCCGCGTCGTCGTCGACCACCCCGACCCGGGCCGCTCCACCGTCGGTGAAGGTCACCAGCTTCATCCCATGAACCAATCTGAACCAATTGAACCAATCGAGCCGGATGCGACCGTACGCCCGACAGCAAGGCGCTGTCGAGAGCAGATTTCGACCGGTTCGATTCGCGGGCTATTGGTCTTGATTGGTTCTGCCGAGCCGGTAGGGTGGGGCGATGGAGACGGTCGAGCGGTCCCTGCGTGCCCTGTTGACCGAGGGCGCCCAGGACGGCACCTTCCGGCCCGGCTCGAAGCTGCCGACGGAACGGGCCCTGGTCGAGCGGCTCGCCGTCCCGCGCTCGGCGATCCGCCGGGCGCTGGACACGCTCGAACGCGACGGTGTGGTGATCCGGCACGTCGGGCGCGGGACCTTCCTGACCGAGGCGGCGGTCCAGCAGGTCGACGGGGCCCCGGCCGACACGAGCCCGGCGGAGATCATGCAGGTGCGGCTGCTGCTCGAGCCCGGGGTCGCCGCGCTCGCCGCGCGCGTGGCCACCCAGGCCGACCTCGAACGGATCGGCGAGTGCCTCGCCGGTGGTGGCGCCAGCGAGGACTTCGAGGGCTTCGAGTCCTGGGACGCGCGGCTGCACCGCGCCATCGCCAGCGCCGCGCACAACGGCCTGCTGATGAACATGTTCGACGTGCTCAACACCGCCCGCGCGCTGCCGGTGTGGGGCACCCTCAAGCGCCGCACGTCCAGCCCGGAACGGCGCCGGTGCTACCACGAGGAGCACACGGAGATCGTCGAGGCGCTCCGCGATCGCGACCCGGAGTCCGCCGAGGCGGGGATGCGCCGGCACCTCGAAAACGTGTCGGACAACCTGCTCGGGCGGCACTGAGGGCAGCGCCGGGCAGCTCCGCCCACGGTCCCGGAAACGCCGACGGCCCCACCCCGGAAGGGGTCGGGCCGTCGCCGGTCCGGTGGGGGCGGGCCGTCAGCCGGCGATCGTCCAGGTGTCGCGGCCGTTGAGCAGGGCCTGCAGGTCCGTGCCGCCCGGCTTCTGGGCGGCCAGGTCCTTGGCCTGCTGCAGCTGCGCGCGGGCGGCGTCGTCGTAGGTGGTGCGGTCGACGTTGCGGAAGATGCCCGTGACGGTGTGGTTGAGGTCCTGGTCCGAGAGCCGGGACAGGGCGAACGCGAGCTCGAGGTTGTTCGCGTCGTGGACCATGATCTCCGCCGGGTCCACGTCCGCGGCCTTGACGACCTCGAGCCGGAACCCGCGCTGCACCACGGCGAACTTGTCGTCCTCGGGCCCGAAGGTGATCGGCTCGCCGTCGACGATGTGGACCAGCCGCTGGTCCTTGGTCTCGGGCTTGCGGAGCACGTCGAAGGAGCCGTCGTTGAAGATCGGGCAGTCCTGGAAGATCTCCACCAGCGCGGAACCGCGGTGCGCGGCGGCGGCGCCGAGGACCTCGGTGAGGCCCTTGCGGTCGGAGTCCAGGGCGCGGCCCACGAAGGAGGCCTCGGCGCCGAGGGCCAGCGAGATGGGGTTGAACGGGTGGTCGAGCGAGCCCATGGGGGTGGACTTGGTGACCTTCCCGACCTCGCTGGTGGGGGAGTACTGGCCCTTGGTCAGCCCGTAGATCCGGTTGTTGAACAGCAGGATCTTGAGGTTGACGTTGCGGCGCAGCGCGTGGATCAGGTGGTTGCCGCCGATCGAGAGCGCGTCGCCGTCGCCGGTGACGACCCAGACCGACAGGTCGGGCCGGGAGACGGCGAGGCCGGTGGCGATGGTCGGGGCGCGGCCGTGGATGGAGTGCATCCCGTAGGTGTTCAGGTAGTACGGGAAACGGGAGCTGCAGCCGATCCCGGACACGAACACGGTGTTCTCGCGGCGGATCCCCAGGGTGGGGAGGAACTGGCGCACGGCGGCGAGCACGGCGTAGTCGCCGCAGCCGGGGCACCAGCGGACCTCCTGGTCGGAGGTGTAGTCCTTGGCGGTCTGCTTGGCGTCGGTGGTCGGGACGAGGTCCAGCCCGCCGATCGACGGCAGACCCAGGTCGGTGCTCATTTCGCCTCCGCGGGAAGAAGTACGTCGGCGGTGCTCATGCCTGGACTCCCAGAGGGGCCCCGTTGCCGGAGCCGTTGGTGCTGTTGGTGTCGGCGCTGTTCGGGTGGGTGCCGGTCAGGTAGTCGAGGAAGACGTCCTGCAGCTCCTCGGCCTTGAACGGCAGGCCGGAGACCTTGGTGTAGGACTTGGCGTCGACCAGGTACTTGCCGCGCAGCAGCAGCGCGAGCTGGCCGAGGTTCATCTCGGGCACCAGCACGGTGCGATAGGACGCGAGCACCTCGCCGAGGTTGGCCGGCAGCGGGTTGAGGTGCCGGATGTGCGCGGTGGCGATGGTGTGGCCCATGTTCCGCACCCGCCGTGCGCCGGCGACGATCGGCCCGTAGGTCGAGCCCCAGCCGACGACGAGGACGTCCGCCTGGCCGGAGGGGTCCTCCACCTGCAGGTCGGGCACCGGGATGCCGTCGATCTTGGCCTCGCGCAGCCGGACCATCCGGTCGTGGTTGTCCGGGTCGTAGGAGATCGACCCGCGCCCGTCGGCCTTCTCCAACCCGCCCACGCGGTGCTCCAGCCCCGGGGTGCCGGGGATCGCCCACGGCCGGGCCAGGGTCTCGGAGTCCCGCAGGTACGGCCAGAACTCCCCGGACCCGTCCGGCGCGTTGGGCTCGGTCGCGAACTCCGGATCCACGTTCTCGAGCGTGGAGGCGTCCGGGACCTTCCACGGCTCCGAGCCGTTGGCCAGCGCGCCGTCGGAGAGCACGATGACCGGGGTGCGGTACTTCACCGCGATGGCGGCGGCCTCGACCGCGGCGTGGAAACAGTCCCCCGGCGAGCGCGGGGCGATGATCGGCAGCGGGGCCTCGCCGTTGCGCCCGTACATGGCTTGGAGCAGGTCGGCCTGCTCGGTCTTGGTCGGCAGCCCCGTCGACGGCCCACCGCGCTGCACGTCGATCACCAGCAGCGGCAGCTCCAGCGCGACCGCCAGCCCGATCGTCTCGGACTTCAGCGAGATGCCCGGGCCGGAGGTGGTGGTGACCCCGAGCGCGCCGCCGAAGCTCGCGCCCAGCGCGGCGCCGACCCCGGCGATCTCGTCCTCGGCCTGGAAGGTGGTCACGCCGAAGGCCTTGTGCTTGGACAGCTCGTGCAGGATGTCCGACGCCGGGGTGATCGGGTAGCTACCCAGGAACACCGGCAGCCCGGTGGTCCGGCCGGCCGCGACGATGCCGTAGGCCATCGCGGTGTTGCCGGTGATCTGCCGGTACGTCCCGGGCTCCAGCTTCGCCGGCGCCACCTCGTAGGTGACCGCGAACGCCTCGGTGGTCTCCCCGTAGGCGTGCCCGGCGCGGAAGGCGAGGATGTTGGCCTCGGCGAGTTCGGGGCGGCGGGCGAACTTCTCCCGCAGGAACCGCTCGGTGCCCTCGTGCGGGCGGTGATACATCCACGACAGCAGGCCCAGGGCGAACATGTTCTTCGCCCGCTCGGCGTCCTTCTTCGACAGCCCCGTCTCCTCCAACGCACCCCGGGTCAGGGTGGCCATGGCGACCTCGTGGACCTGGAAGTCCGACAGCGAGTCGTCCTCGAGCGGGTTGGACTCGTAGCCGACCTTGGTCAGGTTGCGCTTGGTGAACTCGTCGGTGTTGACGATCAGCACCCCGCCGTGCGGCAGGTCGCCGATGTTCGCCTTGAGCGCGGCCGGGTTCATCGCCACCAGCACGTCGGGGCGGTCGCCGGGGGTGAGGATGTCGTAGTTGGCGAAGTGCAGCTGGAACGAGCTGACCCCGGGCAGGGTGCCGGCAGGGGCGCGGATCTCGGCCGGGAAGTTCGGCAGCGTCGACAGGTCGTTGCCGAAGGTCGCGGTCTCCGAGGTGAACCGGTCACCCGTGAGCTGCATCCCGTCGCCGGAGTCACCCGCGAACCGGATGACCACCCGGTCCTTCGTGATGACATCGTGCTCGCCGCCGGACGGCGTGACGGCGGTGTCGTTGGACGTCATGTCGAGGTCATTCCCCGGTTCGGCTCGGGAACACAAATGTCCGGACGAGGTTAACGCCGGGTATCGCCCGGTGTCCCCGGCCCCAGTGCGACGTCACATGGTCTCCGTTCGTCCGGGCGGAACGGCGCCGGGATGCGGCCGCCCCTACCGCTTGCTGATGCGTGCCTGGAGCGCCGTGACGCGCTCCCGGAACTCCTCCGAGTGTACGGACGCGGCCTGCGCCCTCACCTCGATCTCGGTCGCCTCGGCGTGCGAGATCGACCCGGAGGTGACGCGCATGGTGGCCTTGGTGGTCTCGATCAGCGACCGCGGTGCCGCGGCGGCCCGGCCGGCGAGCTCCTTGGCGCCGGCGAGGAGGGCCGCGTCGTCGTCGTAGCGGCGCCAGACCAGGCCGACGCGCTCCGCCTCGACGGCGTCGAGCACGTCGCAGAACAGGGTCAGGGCCTTGGCGCCCTGGGAGCCGAGCGCGCGGTCGACCATCCAGGTGTAGCCGCCGCCGGGGTGCAGGCCGAGCTGCATGAACCGGGCGTCGAACTTCGCGCCGGGACCGGCGAGGCGGAGGTCACAGGCCAGGGCCAGGTTCAGACCGGCCCCGACGGCCGCGCCGTTGACCGCGGCCACGGTCGGCAGCGGGCACTCCGCCACCGCGAGGAACCCGGAGTAGACGGCCTTGAGCCGCGCCGGGTCGGCCCCCTGCAGCTCGGACAGATCGCCGCCGGCGCAGAAGGCGGGCGGCTCGCCCGTGATCACCACGGCGCCCACGGCGGGGTCGGCGACCGCCGCGTCGAGCGCGGCGACGAGCTTCTCGGACAGCTCGAGGTTCATCGCGTTGCGGCGGGTCGGGTTGGAGACTGTGAGCAGCGCGACGCCGTCCTCGACCGTCGTGCGGACTTCGGTGGTCATGGGGTGATCCTGACATCCCGCCGGGTTACCGTCCGCCGGTGACCGTGAACGACCGTCCGCTGCCCCACGACCGCGCGCCCCGACCGGGGGAGAAGGTGCGCCGCCACCACGACGGGTGCCTCGGCTGCGGGGACGTCGAGCCCGGGCTGCATCTGAGCTTCGTCGCGGGCGAGGACCTCACCGTCACCTCGGTTCTCGACGTCGCGCACTGGCAGCAGGGCGGCCCCGGGGTCGTGCACGGGGGCGTCGTCGCCGCGGCGCTCGACGAGACCATGGGTGCGCTGCAGGCCTTCTTCGGCCGCCCGGCCGTGACCGCGGAACTGACCACGAGCTACCGCAAGCCGATCCCCGTCGGCACGCAGCTGTACCTCTGGGCCCGGGTCGAGGAGCGCGAGGGGCGCAAGACCTGGACGACGGGCACGGCCCGGCTCGACGGGCCCGACGGCCCCGTCGCCGCCGAGGGCCGCGGGCTGTTCATCGACATCCGCCGCGACCACTTCGACGGGTCCGCCGTGCGCGCCGTCAACCCGTGACTCCGCTGTGAAGCCGGTCCGCCCGGAACACCGCCTCCGGGCGGGTCGTTGACCCGGCAGGAACCCGGCGGAAGGAGCGGCGAGGCGGTGCACGGTCACCTGAACGGGCTGAAGACGGCGATCCTCCTGGGCGGGATGAGCGCGCTGGTCCTGGTCGTCGGGGGCCTGGTGGCGGGCCGGACCGGGCTCATCATCGCCCTGCTCGTCGCCCTCGGCATGAACGGCTACGCCTACTTCAACTCGGCGAAGCTCGCGCTGCGCGCCATGCACGCGCGGCCTGTCACGGAGGCGGAGGCGCCGGGGCTGTACCGGATCGTCCGCGAGCTGAGCCAGCGTGCGCGGCAGCCGATGCCGCAGCTGTACATCAGTCCCACCAACGCGCCCAACGCCTTCGCCACCGGCCGCAACCCGCGCAACGCCGCGGTCTGCGCCACCACCGGCCTGCTCGAGCTGCTCGACGAGCGCGAGCTGCGCGCGGTGCTGGGTCACGAGCTCAGCCACGTCTACAACCGCGACATCCTCCTCTCGTGCGTCGCCGGCGCGATGGCGTCGATGATCAGCTTCCTGGCCAACATGGCGCTGTTCGCCGGGCTGTTCGGCGGGGGCGACGAGGACCGGCCGAACCCGTTGGCCGCCATCCTGATCGCGTTGCTCGGCCCGATCGCGGCGGGCGTCGTGCAGATGGCGGTGAGCCGGTCGCGGGAGTACCAGGCCGACGCGTCGGGCGCGGAGCTGACGGGGGACCCGCTCGCGCTCGCCTCGGCGCTGCACAAGCTGCAGTACGGCACCGCGCTCGCGCCGCTGCCGCCCGAGCCGCAGCTCGTGTCGCAGTCGCACCTGATGATCGCGAGCCCGTTCCGGGCCGGCGACCAGATGGCGAAGTGGTTCTCCACGCACCCGCCGATCGAGGACCGGATCCGGCGGCTGCAGGAGATGGCCCGGCGCTGACGCGCCCGCGCGCGCCGGGCCGCTCGCCACGCGCAGCGGGTCAGCGGGTCAGCGCAGCTCGCGGCGCAGGATCTTGCCGCTCACCGTCTTCGGCAGCTCCTCGACGACCTCCACGATCCGCGGGTACTTGTAGGCGGCCATGCGTTCCCGGGCGAACGCGATCAGCTCGTCGGGCTGCAGCTCGGCGCCCGCCTTGAGCGACACGACGGCCTTCACGGTCTCGCCGCGGTAGGCGTCCGGCACCCCGACCACGGCCGCCTCGCGGACCGCCGGATGCCCGTACAGCACGTCCTCGACCTCGCGCGGCCAGATCTTGTAGCCGCCCGCGTTGATCTGGTCCTTCTTGCGGTCGACCAGGTAGAACCAGCCGTCGGCGTCCATGAACCCGACGTCGCCGGTGTGCAGCTCGCCGCCCGGCAGCGCGTGCGCGGTCTCCTCCGGCTTGTTCCAGTAGCCGGGCACCACCTGCGGGCCCCGGATCACGATCTCGCCGACCTCGCCGACGGGGAGTTCGCGGCCGTCGTCGTCGACCACGCGGACCACGGTGCTCCCCACCGGGACCCCGACGGACAGGGCACCCGAGTCGGGGTCGACGGGTGCGCGGGCGCCGAACGGCCCGACGTGGCTCGGCGAGGTGGTCTCGGTGAGGCCGTAGGCGTTGTGGATGTACGGGCCGACCTTGCGCTCGAACGCCTCGACGACGGCGGGGGCGACGGGTGCGCCGCCGCTGTAGACCTTCGTCAGCGAGGAGAGGTCGCGGGTCGTGGCGTCCGGGTGCTCCATCATCGCGATGAACACCGGGATCGCGCCGACGACGAACGTCGCCCGCCAGCGCTCGACCAGCTCGAGCACGGTGCCGGCGTCGAACCGGAAGGCCAGCACCACCGGCGCGCCGGTCAGCGCGGCGACGGCGAGGTGGCCGATCAACCCGGTGATGTGGAAGAGCGGGGCCACGCCGAGGATGACGTCGTCGGGGCCGAGGTGGATCCAGTCCCGGTAGGTCATGGCGTTGAAGACGACGTTGCGGTGCGTGTTCGTCGCGCCCTTCGGCGGGCCGGTCGTGCCCGAGGTGTAGGTGAGGAAGGCGATGTCGTCGGGGGCCGGCTCGGGCACCGCGGGCGGCGGGTCGCCGGCGTGCTGCGCGATCAGGTCCTGCAGGTCGACGGCGCTGGCGGGGCGCTGGCGGCAGCTGCCGGCCAGCAGGCCGGGGACGTCGTCGTCGCCGAGGGGGTCGAGCTCCGAGGTCGTGACCAGGGTGCGGACGGCGGTGGACGGCTGGACCTGCAGCGCCACGGGGTGCAACGACTCGAGCGCGACGAGGACCGAGGCGCCCGAGTCCGCGAGGATCACCTGTAGTTCGCGCTCGCGCAGCATCGGGTTGACCGGGACCACGATCCCGCCCGCCTTCCACACGGCCAGCATCACGACGGCCCACTGCGGCACGTTCTGCAGGTACACCGCCACGCGGTCGCCCCGCCCGAGGCCGAGCGCGACCAGGCCGGCGGCGAGCGCGTCGGAGTCCTTGTCGACCTCGCCGACGGTGCGGCTGGTGTGGAAGTAGTGGAGGAACGGGCGTTCGGGGCCGGCCTTCGCGGTCGCCCGCCACATCGCGAGCGCGGAGGGGAACTCCGGCTCGACGTCGGCCGGGACGCCCTCGTCGTACCGGGCGAGCCAGGGACGGTCCGCGTAGGTGGTCATGGGCGACAGTGAACCGCGTGGTGTGACTCCTGTCACTTCCTTCGCCTGCGCGATTCTGTCGGGGGGTCGCGGCATGCTGTGCGCGTGCAGTCGACCACCAGCGAGTACGGCATCCTGGGCGTGCGGGACGTCGACTTCCACCTCGACCGGTACCCGCCGTCGCCCGATCTCGCCGAGCTGGTCGAGCGGCACTGGGTGGTCACGTGGGCGCTGCCGCCGGGGCGCCGGGCATCGGTCACGCTGCTGCCGCAGCCGTGCGTCAACGTGGTGCTCGACCGGGGGGTGCTCGCGGTCGCGGGTGTGGGGCGGGAGCGGTTCACCTACGCCTACACCGGCGAGGGCCGGGTGTTCGGCACCAAGTTCCGGCCGGGCGCGTTCCTGCCCTTCCTGGGGTGCCCGGTCTCCACGATCACGGACGTCACGATGCCCGCCGCCCGGCTGTGGGGTCCGCCGGCCGAAGAGCTTGCCGCGCGTATGACGGGATCCGTGCCGGAGCTGATCGCGCAGATGGAGGGCTTCCTGCGGGCGCGGTGGCCGGCGCCGGATCCGCAGGTCGCGCTCGTGGGGCGGATCGTCGCGGCGTTGCTGCGGGACCGGGAGGTCGCGCGCGTCGAGGACATCGTCGCGCGGTTCGGCATCCCGGCGCGGACCCTGCAACGGCTGTTCGCCCGCTATGTCGGAGTGAGCCCGAAGTTCGTGCTGCGCCGCTTCCGGCTGCACGAGGCGGCGGCCCGGCTGGCGGAGGAGCAGGACCGGCCGTGGGCGGAGGTGGCCGCGGAGCTGGGGTACTTCGACCAGTCGCACTTCATCCGGGACTTCGGTGCCGCGATCGGGCTGACGCCGGCCGCGTACGCCCAGGCCTGCCGGCGGCGGGAAGAACCGGTCGGCGCCTAGGTTTCTCTTCGCTATCCAGCTAGGGTGGTGGGAGCCGGTCGAAGGAGGAGCCGATGACGGACGTCCAGCCCGCCCTGAACGAGCGCACCCACCGCTGGGAGGACCCGGCGGGCATGGCCGCGGCCGCCGGGAGGGACGGGCTGTCGGTCATGCGGGCCGTCCTGAGCGGCGAGCTGCCCGCCCCGCCGATCGCGGGCCTGCTCGGCTTCGAGCTGGAGTCGGTCGACGAGGGCCGCGCCGTCTTCACGCTGGAGCCCGGCGACTACCACTACAACCCGCTCGGCTCCGTCCACGGCGGCGTCTACGCGACGCTGCTCGACTCCGCACTGGGCTGCGCGGTGCACACCACGCTCCCCGCCGGCGTGCGCTACACCAGCCTCGACCTCGACGTGAAGTTCCTGCGCCGCATCACCACCGACACCGGCCTCGTCCGCGCGACGGGGTGGGTCGTGCACGGCGGCCGCAGTACCGCCCTCGCCCGTGCCGACCTCCGCGACGCCGCCGGTCGCCTGCTCGCCGAGGGCAGTTCCAGCTGCATGATCTTCCGCTGAACATGTCGCCCTGCGGGTGATCCGCGGGCCGGTCGATGCGGCACACTTTCTCGCGTGGCAGACGACGACACCTCCACCGCCCTCCCCCAGACCTGTGTCCGGTGCGGACAGGTCGCCCTGCTGCGGATCGTCGGCCGTTGCGGCGACTGCATCGGCACCCTCGGGCTCGCGGGCGGCGAGGACTACGCGGCGTGGCGGGCCGAGGTGAAGGCGGAGTTCGGGGCGAAGTAGAGGTCCCTCTCCCTGCTTCGGGGAACCTCCGATACAGGAGCCCTGTTCGGTGGAAGACCGGCATCCCGCGCGTCCGCGCCGAGGTCGACGGGGTCCGCAGGAGGACTCGGTCCTCGGGACGAGCACGATCCTGACGGGCAGTGGGTGCGACCTCGACCCGGTCGTCGAGGGCGCCCACTCCCCGGCGGCGGTGACCGTCGAGGGCGCGGCGAGCTACGACACCACCCTGGGCGGCAGCACCACGGCGCCGGAACTGGACGTCGGCAGCCTCACGGTGACCGGACACGCCGGCTGACCAGGGCCGCCGGCAAGGGTGATCACGACGAGTCCGGCCACAGGACCTGCCGCCTCGCGCTATAGGACCTGCCGACTCGCGCTGCTGGAACTGCCGACTCGCGCTGCTGGAACTGCCGACTCGCGCTGCTGGAACTACCGACTCGCGCTGCTGGAACTACCGACTCGCGCTGCTGGAACTGCCGACTCGCGGGGGCGGAGGGGGTGCGGGCGACGCCGGGGGCGTCACGTCGGGGTGCCCAGGAGCGACGGTTCTGGTGGCGGCCCGGAGGTGGCCGGAAGAATTTCGGGCGCGACCGTCCCGGCCGGCGGTCCCCCGTTCGTCCCTCGGGTGACGCCGGAGCCCGCCGGCGCGCGAGGAGATCCAGGAGGATCCGATGCCCCAGTACGCAGCCCTCATCTACAACGCCGACGTCGACTGGACCCGGCCGGAGTTCGCGGACGTGACGAAGGAGTACGGCGAGTTCGGGCAGGCCGCGGCCGCCGTGATCCGCGGCGGCGCCGCGCTCTACCAGACCGGCACCGCGACCACGGTGCGCGTGCAGGGCGGCAAGGGCGGCGACGTCGTCGCGACGGACGGGCCCTACGCCGAGACCAAGGAGGCCCTGACCGGCTTCTACCTGTTCGAGTGCGCCGACCTCGACGAGGCGGTGAAGTGGGCCGCGCAGATCCCCGGCGCGTGGGACGGCGCGGTGGAGGTGCGTCCGGTGATCGACTTCGGGTCGCAGGGCGGGTGACCGACGGGCCGGCCCGCGCGGCCCTCGTCCGCCTCGTGCGCGACGAGGGCCGCCGGGTGCTGGCCACGCTCGTCCGGCAGCTCGGCGACCTGCCGCTCGCCGAGGACGCGGTGCAGGACGCGGCCCTGCGCGCCCTGGAGACCTGGCCGCGTGACGGCGTACCCGAGCAGCCCCGGGCCTGGCTCACCCTGACCGCCCGGCGCCGGGCGATCGACCTGCTGCGCCGGGAGTCCGTGCGGCCGGGGAAGGAGGCGCTCGCCGTGGTGCCCGAGGACCCGCCCCCGCCCGAGACCGTCCGCGACGACCTGCTCCGGCTGATCTTCGTCTGCTGCCATCCCGCGCTCGCCCACCAGACGCAGGTGGCACTGGCCCTGCGCACGCTCTGCGGGCTGTCGGTCGCCGAGGTCGGGCAGGCGCTGCTCGTGCCGGAGGAGACGATGGCGAAGCGGCTGACCCGGGCGCGACAGAAGATCGCGAAGGCCGCGATCCCCTACCGGGTCCCCGACGACCACGAGCTGCCCGACCGGCTGCGCGGCGTGCTCGCCACGGTGTACCTGCTGTTCACGGAGGGGTACGACCCCGTCGGCGAGGTCCGCCCGACCCTCGTCGACGAGGCGGTCCGGCTCACCCGGCTGCTGCGCGAGCTGATGCCGGGGGAGCCCTCCGTGCTGGGGCTGCTCGCGCTGGAGCTGCTCACGGACTCGCGCCGCGAGGCCCGGCGCGACGCGGCGGGTCTGCCCGTGCTGCTCGCCGACCAGGACCGCTCGCGGTGGCGCCGCGACCTGATCGCGGAGGGCGTGCTGCTGGTCGGGGAGGGCTTGCGCCGCAGCCCCGACCGGCCCGACCCGTACGTGGTGCAGGCCGCGATCGCGGCCTGCCATGCGCTGGCCCCGACGTGGGCGGCCACGGACTGGCAGGCGGTGGTGTCCTGGTACGACGTGCTGCTGCAGGTCGAGGACACGCCCGTCGTCCGGTTGAACCGGGCGGCCGCGCTGGCCGAGCGGGACGGGCCCGCCGCCGGGCTGCTGGCGGTCGACGCCGTCGCGGGGCTGGAGCGCTATCCGCTCCGGCACGCCGCCCGGGCCGAGCTCCTCGACCGGTTGGGCGACCACGCCGCGGCGCGCGCGGCCTACGACGCCGCCCTGGCCCTCCCGCAGGACCCGGCCCAGGCCGCCCAGCTGCGCCGGCGTCGGGACCGGGTCACCGGACCGACGGGCGGATGAGCTCGTCGGCGACCCAGCGGGCGACGCCGTCCGGGTAGGGGCTCGGCAGGCCGAGGACGACCCTGCATCGGTGCCGTCGCGATCCCGAACCGGGCGCTCACCGGGCCAGCTTCCACGGGCCACGGCAGGAGTGCACGGGTTCGCCCCTTCCCGGGGAGATCTGCCGGGAGGCAGCTGCGGAACGTCGTTCCGCCGACAATGCGGATCGATGTTCCGGCTGTCGAGCAGGTGCGGGCGCCCGGATCACCGTGTGTCGGCCGGCGCAACGGGTACCGCGCAGAGGAGCAGCCGCACCCGAGGAGGTACCCATGGCCGAGACCGTCGGCGACCACGTCCTGCGCCGCCTGCGTGAGTGGGGGGTCGAGCAGGTCTTCGCCTACCCCGGCGACGGGATCAACGGGATCGTCGCGGCGTTCGGCAAGGCCGACGACTCGCCGCGGTTCATCCAGTCGCGGCACGAGGAGATGTCGGCCTTCGAGGCGGTCGGCTACGCGAAGTTCTCCGGCCGCCCCGGGGTGTGCATGGCGACCTCGGGCCCGGGCGCGATCCACCTGCTCAACGGCCTGTACGACGCCAAGCTCGACCACGTGCCGGTCGTCGCGATCGTGGGGCAGACCGAGCGCAGCGCGATGGGCGGGGCCTACCAGCAGGAGGTGGACCTGCAGGCGTTGTTCTCCGACGTCGCGTCGGACTACCTCGTCGAGGTCAACGTCCCGCAACAGCTGCCGAACGCGCTCGACCGCGCCTTCCGCACCGCGCTGACCCGCCGCGCCCCGACGGCGGTGATCATCCCGAGCGACCTGCAGACCGAGACGTGGGAGCCGCCGGCGCACGCCTTCAAGCAGGTGCCGTCGAGCACCCCGGGCCTGCTCGCGCCGACCACCGTGCCCGACGAGACCGACGTCGCCGCCGCCGCCGAGATCCTCGACGCGGGGGAGAAGGTCGCGATCCTGGTCGGCCAGGGGGCCCGCGCCGCGGCCACCGAGGTCACCGAGGTGGCCGACGTCCTCGGCGCCGGGGTGGCGAAGGCGTTGCTGGGCAAGGACGTGCTGCCCGACACCGAGCCCTGGGTCACCGGGGCGATCGGCCTGCTGGGCACGCGGCCGAGCTACGAGCTGATGCGGGACTGCGACACATTGCTGATCGTCGGCTCCAACTTCCCGTACTCGCAGTTCCTGCCCGAGTACGGGAAGGCCCGGGCGGTGCAGATCGACCTGGACGGCGCCCTGATCGGCATGCGCTACCCGACCGAGGTCAACATCGTGGCCGACGCGGCCGCCGCGCTCCGGGCGCTGCTGCCCCGGCTGACCCGCAAGACCGACCGCGGGTGGCGCGAGACGGTGGAGAAGAACGTCGCCCGCTGGTGGGAGACCATGGAGCAGCAGGCCATGGTCCCGGCCGACCCGGTCAACCCGATGCGGGTCGTGTGGGAGCTGTCCGAGCGGCTGCCCGAGGACGCGATCGTCACCGCAGACTCCGGTTCGGCCGCGAACTGGTACGCCCGTCAGCTGCGGATCCGCGGGTCCGTGCGCGGCTCGCTCTCCGGCACGCTGGCCACGATGGGCCCGGCGGTGCCGTACGCGATCGGGGCCAAGTTCGCCCACCCCGACCGGCCCGCGATCGCGATCACCGGCGACGGCGCGATGCAGATGAACGGCATGGCCGAGCTGCTGACGGTCGCGCGGTACCGGGAGCGGTGGTCCGACCGACGGCTGGTGGTGTGCGTGCTGCACAACAACGACCTCAACCAGGTGACCTGGGAGCTGCGGGCCATGGGCGGGTCGCCGAAGTTCGAGGAGTCGCAGTCGCTGCCCGACGTGTCCTACGCGGACTTCGCCCGGGGGCTCGGTCTGGAGGCGATCACCGTCCGCGACCCGGACGAGCTGGGGCCGGCCTGGGAGCGCGTGCTCGCGGCGGACCGGCCCGCGGTGCTCGACGTGTACTGCGACCCCGAGGTGCCGCCGATCCCGCCGCACGTCACCCTCGACCAGGCGAAGTCCGCGCTGGAGGCGGTGCTCAAGGGGGACCCCTCGGCGGCGCACCTCGTGGTCGAGGGGGCGAAGACCAAGCTGCAGGAGTTCATCCCCGGGCGGCGGTGATGCCGCTCGCGCGACGCCCCGAACGTCGTCGGGCGGAGGGCCGGGCTGCTCGGGCTCGCCGGGGTCCGCGTCGGCACCGCGGGCGCGGGCGCATGAGGACGCCCGCGTCGGCCATCCGGACCTACCGGGAGCAGTTCGCCGAGGCGCTCCGGGACGGCGTGCCGCATCCTGCCGCGGGCTGGACCGCGGGCTGGACAGCGACGAGCTGGACGGTGACCGCGCACCGCGGGCCCGGGGGCTTCACCGTGCGGATGACCGCCGGGCCGTCCTGAGCCGGGTCAGGGCTCGACGACGTTCGTGATCTTCGCCGACAGGTCCGGGGAGGCCTGGAACTGCTGCAGCACCTGTTGGATCTTCTGGGTCCCCTCGGCCCCGGCGGGGTAGGGCTTGTTCTGCACGAGGATCTGCGCCCAGTTCTCGGGGTCGTCGACCCCGTTGGTGCGCAGGGCCGCCGCCAGGTCCTTCTCCGACGACGTGCTGATGGAGGTCTTGACCGGCTGGTTCGGTGCCGCGGTCTCCGTGTTGTCCACGCCCGGCTGGTCGCTGCCGCTGCGCGACCCGCCCGCGCAGCCGGCCAGGGAGAGCGCGGCGACACCGGCGAGCACGCCCGCCGCGATCCGGCGCTTCGCCGTCGTGGTCCTGCTGCTGGTCGTCATTCGGGCACTCCTCCGGCGTCGGTGACGGCGGGGAGGTACCCGGGAGCGCGCCGGGAACACCTCCCGCGAAGATCGCGGGTCAGCCCTCCCCGTGCTCCTCACCGGGTTTCATCGGCATGCTCGGGGCACCGGGACGCGGCACCTCGGCCGGGTCGGAGTCCAGCGCCTCCGGGTCCTCCTGCTCGGGGAACGGGCGCACCGGGTCGTCCTCGGGCTTCCGGTCGTCCTGCGGCTCCGTCACGGGTGCCTCCTCGCCTGTCCCTTGGGGTTCCGGCGTCGTGCCTCGCCCCACCAGATCGCGCCCGCGGTGCCCACCACCACGGCCCCCACGAGGATTCCCAGGTTCAGCGTCAGCAACCCCGCCACCGCCAGGGCCACGGCCACCGCGAGGATCACGGCCGCGCCGACGAGCTCGGCCCGGGCGTCGACGTTCCCGGCCCTGCCCGCGAGGGCCGCGAGGGCCCGCCACTCGTCACCGTCCGGCACGGCGTCACCTGCTCCCTGAACTGCGTCGTCCGTCCGGCGACGGGGGTCGGCCGGCGAGGTCACGTACCCGTTCCGCCGCCTTCCATGCGCCCGGACGCGAACTTCGGCGGCGGCTCGGCGGAGACGGGCCGAGGCCTGCACCGCGGTCGTCGGATCCGGATACGCTGCGACTCCTGAACGGATCGACGTCGGAACGGAGCCCCCTCGATGACCCCGCCCGGCGAGACTCTGCGCCCGCAGACCGCCGAGGAGAACATCTTCGCGCGCGGCGGCGAGCTCGGCCGGATCATGGCCGGCTGGGACTGGGGCGCGACGTCGGTCGGGCCGCCGGAGACCTGGCCGTCGGCGCTGCGCAACGTCGTGCGGATCCTGCTCGGCTCCCGCTTCTCGATGTGGATGGGCTGGGGCCCCGAGCTCGCCTTCTTCTACAACGACGCCTACCAGCGGGACACACTGCGGGCCAAGCACCCGTGGGCGCTCGGGCGGCCCGCCCACGAGGTGTGGGCGGAGATCTGGGAGGACATCGGCCCGCGCATCGCCTCGGTGCTGGAGACGGGCGAGGCGACCTGGGACGAGGACCTGCTCCTGATCCTCGAGCGCTCCGGCTACCCGGAGGAGACGTACCACACGTTCTCCTACAGCCCGCTCGCCGACGACACCGG
The DNA here is from genome assembly GCF_021283305.1 of Pseudonocardia kujensis. Classification (GTDB taxonomy): domain Bacteria; phylum Actinomycetota; class Actinomycetes; order Mycobacteriales; family Pseudonocardiaceae; genus Pseudonocardia; species Pseudonocardia kujensis. The sequence continues at coordinate 107,110 of NZ_JAJSOK010000006.1, read as the reverse complement.
GGGGATCCCCGGCTTCCTCTGCGTCGTCACCGAGAACACCGACCGGGTCCTCGGCGAGCGCCGGATGTCGACCCTGCGGGCGCTGTCCGCCGCCGTCACCACGGCGCGCAGCGAGCGCGCGGTGCTCGACGCCGCCTGCGACCTGCTCGGCACCACCACCCGGGACCTGCCGTTCTCCCTCGTCTACCTGTTCGAGGACGGGGACGAGGGCGGCGCCCGGCTGGCGTGCGCGGCCGGGATCGAGGCCGGCGCCCCGGCGGCGCCGGAGCGGACCGGCCCGGACGGGCCGTGGCCCGTCCGGGAGGCGCGAGCCGGCCGCAGCGCGATGGTCGACGACCTCGGTGCGCGCTTCGCGATCCTGCCGACCGGGGAGTGGGACCGGCCGCCGACCGAGGCCGTGGTCGTGCCGCTCGGCAGCGAGGACGTGGCCGGCTTCGTGGTCGTGGGTCTCAACCCCTACCGCCGCTACGACGAGGGGTACCGCGGGTTCGTCGAGCTCCTGGTCGCGCAGATCGCCTCCGGGCTGCTCAACGCGCGCGCGTACGAGACCGAGCGGCACCGGGCCGAGGCGCTGGCCGAGCTCGACCGCGCGAAGACGGACTTCTTCTCCAACGTCAGCCACGAGTTCCGCACGCCGCTCACGCTGATCATGGGGCCCGTCGAGGAGCTGCGGGCGGCCGACGGGATCGGCCCGGAGCGGCTGCGCACCGAGCTCGACGTGATCCACCGCAACGGGCTGCGGCTGGGCAGGCTGGTGAACAGCCTGCTCGACTACTCGCGGCTGCAGGCCGGCCGGATCGAGGCCCGCTTCGAGCCCCTGGACCTCGCCGTCTTCACCGCCGAGCTGGCCGGGGCGTTCCGCTCCGCGATCGAGCACGCCGGGCTCGAGCTCGTGATCGACTGCCCGCCGTTGCCGCGGCCGGTCCACGTCGACCGGGACAGCTGGGAGAAGGTCGTCCTCAACCTGCTGTCGAACGCGCTGAAGTTCACCTTCGAGGGTGGGATCACGGTCCGGCTGCGGGAGGTCGACGGCGCCGCCGTGCTCACCGTGACGGACACCGGCGTGGGCATCCCGGCGGCCGAGATACCCCGGCTGTTCGAGCGCTTCCACCGGATCACCGGCACGCGGGCGCGCTCCGCCGAGGGCAGCGGGATCGGGCTGGCCATGGTGCGGGAGCTGGCGGCGCTGCACGGCGGCACGGTCGGCGCGGAGAGCACCCTCGACGTCGGCACCACGTTCACGGTCACCGTTCCGCTCGGCACGGCGCATTTGCCCGCGGAACGGGTCGCGGAGGCGGAGGAATCGGATCCGACCTCGTCGCCGACCTCGTTGCCGACCTCGTCGTCCGTCGAGCCGTTCGTCGCGGAGGCCCTGCGGTGGCTGCCGAGCGAGCCGGGGGAGCCGGCCGCCGGCCCGGTCCCGGTCCCGGCCGTCGCGGGCGGCCGGGTGCTCGTCGCCGACGACAACGCCGACATGCGGGACTACCTGCACCGGTTGCTCGCGTCGCGGTACGCGGTGGAGGTCGTGGCCGACGGCCGGGCGGCGCTCGAGGCGGCGCTCGCGGACCCGCCGGACCTCGTCGTGTCCGACGTGATGATGCCCGAGCTCGACGGGATGGCCCTGCTCAACGCCCTGCGCGTCGACCCGCGGACCGCCCGTGTCCCGGTGGTGCTGCTGTCGGCGCGGGCGGGGCAGGAGGCGGCCGTCGAGGGCCTCGCGTTCGGCGCCGACGACTACCTGACCAAACCGTTCGCGGCCCGCGAGCTGCTCGCCCGCGTCGACGGGCATCTGCGGCTGGCCCGGGCGCGCGCCGACGCGGAGCGCCGGTTCCGAGCCCTCGCCGACGCCACCCCGGCCCTGATCTGGGCGGACGGCGCCGACGGCGGCCGGCTCTTCGTCAACAAGGCCTGGCGGGAGTACACCGGCGGCGGCGACGCCGACCTCGGCACCGGGTGGCGTGCCCGGATCCACCCGGACGACCTGGCCGGCTACGACGAGCGCCGCGCCGCCGCGGCGGGCGGCGTCTTCGAGGCCGAGTACCGGCTGCGCCGCGCCGACGGCCGGTACCGCTGGGTGCTCGACCGCGGCGCCCCGCTGAACCCGGCGGCGGAGGAGCGCGGGTACGTCGGCGGCTGCCTCGACATCGACGACCGGTACCGGGAGCAGGAGCGCCAGCGCGTCCTCGGCGTGCTGGGCGGGGCCCTGGAGCGGGAGGGCACGGTCGCCGCCCGGCGGCAGGTGCTCGTCCGGGCGCTGGTCGACGAGGGGGTCGCGGACCTGGTCAGGCTCATCGTCGTCGACGAGTCCGGCGCGCCCCGGGTGGTCGCGCTCGCGGCCCGGGACGCAAAGCGGGAGGCCGACCTGGCCCGGCTCGACGCCCGCTCCCGGTGGGCCGCGGAGGTGCTCGCCGACGGGCGCCCCGCCACCGCGGTCGTCGACGAGAGCTACATCGTGGGTGCCTCGGCCGACCCGGAGCAGCAGGACGTGCGGCGCCGGCTCGACCTGCGAAGCGTCTCGCTCGTCCCGCTGGCGGCCCGCGGGCGGGTCGCCGGGGTGTTGGCGACCGCCCGGACGGGCGGGTCGGCGCCCCCGCAGGACGCGCTGGATCTGGCCCTGCTGGAGGAGATCGGCCGGCGGGCGGCGACCGCGATCGACAACGCGCAGCTGTTCGAGAGCGAGCAGGACACCAGCCACCGGCTGACGCTGCTGCAGGAGGCGACCGCCGCCCTGTCCGCGGCGGCGACCCCGGGCCGGGTGGCGCAGACGGCGGTCGCGCAGTTCGCGCAGCTGCTCAGGACCTCGTCGGTGGCGATGTGGGAGGTGCGCGGCTCCGGCACACTCGAATCGCTGCACTCCGTCGGCTGGCCACCCGCGGTGCAGCGGGACTGGGCGAGCGTGCCCGAGGACGCCCGCGCACCCGTCGCGGACGCGGTGCGCCGCGGGGCGCCGGTGTGGGTGGAGAGTGCCGAGGACTGGGAGCGCGACTACCCGCACCTGCACCGGCTCGTCCGCGAGGAGTACGGCTACTCCGGCGCGGCCGCCGTCCCGCTGCTCGTCGCGGGGCGCTGCATCGGCGTGGTGGCGCTCGGGTTCGTCGCGCCGCGGCGACTGGCGGCCACCGAGCGCGCGGCGGCGGTCTCGCTCGCCGAGCAGAGCGCCCTCGCGTTGCAACGCGCCGAGCTGCTCGCCGCCGAGAGCGACGCCCGGCTGGCCGCCGAGAAGTTCAGCCGAGTCGTCTCGGCGCTCTCCGGCGCGGCGCGGTCGGCCGAGGTCGCCGCGGTGATCCTGGGGCACGCCGAGGAGATCGGGGCGACGTCCGCCGTCGTCGCGGTCCGGCGCGCCGACCAGCTGGAGGTGCTCGCCGCCTACCCGCCGACCCCGGTCCACTGGCTGGCCGCGGACGTCCCCCGGCCGCTGGCCTACGCCGCCCGGACGGGCGAGCCGGTGTGGGTCGGCACCCGGTCCCCGCACGCGTGGTCGGACCGCGGGCTCGACGAGGGCCGCGGCGACCTGCCCGACCAGGTCGCCGTGCCGCTCTCGCTCGGCGGGACCCCGCTCGGCGTGCTCGGCCTGCGGTTCCCCGACGACGGCCCGGCGCTCTCCGACGAGGCCCGCGCCGCGCTGCTGACCGTGGCCGAGCAGTGCGCGCAGGCGCTGGACAGGGCCCGGCTGCACGAGGCGGAGCACGAGATCGCGGCGGTCCTGCAGCGCAGCCTGCTGCCGCCGGAGCCGCGTCCCTTCGCACGGCTCCGCACGGCGACGCGGTACCGGCCCGGCACGGCCGGGGTCCAGGCCGGCGGCGACTGGTACGACGTCTTCGCCGTCGACGACGACCGGATCGCCCTCTCCGTCGGTGACGTCGTCGGGCAGGGGCCGGCCGCTGCCGCCGTGATGGGACAGCTGCGGGTGGCGCTCTCCGGGGCGCTGCGCCAGGGACACCCGCCCGCGGCCGCCCTGGAGATCCTCGACGCCCACGTCTCCTGGATCCCGGGGGCCCGCGCGTCGACCGCGGCCTGCCTGCTGCTCGACCGCGCCTCCGGCACGCTCCGCTGGGCCCGGGCCGGGCACCTGCCGCCGCTGCTGGTCGACCGGGACGGCGCGCGCTACCTCCACGACACCCTCGGCCCCGTGCTCGGGCTGCCCGACCGGCCGCCGTTCACCGAGGGCTCGACCACCATCCGCCCGGGCACGACGCTGCTGCTCTACACCGACGGGCTGGTCGAACGGCGCGGCGAGATCGTCGACGACGGCCTGGCCCGGCTGGCGGAGGCGGCCGCCCGCCGAGCGGGCGAGACCCCCGACGAGCTGGTCGACCACGTGCTGGCGGAGGTCGTCGAACAGCACGGTCACGCGGACGACATCGCGCTCGTCGCGGTGCGGCTGCTGCCCGCCCCGCTGCAGGCCCGCTACCCCGCGTCCCCCGAGGTGCTGAGCGGGATGCGCGGCGACGTCCGGACGTGGGCGGAGGAGGGGGCGCTGCCGAAGCTCCAGCTGGAGGACCTGCAGCTCGCCCTCGGCGAGGCCGCCGCCAACGCCGTCGACCACGCCTACCGGAGCAGCGCACCCGCGGGCTTCGACATCGCGCTCGACCTCGAGGCGGACGGCGGGGTCCGGGTCGCGGTGCGCGACCACGGCCACTGGCGGCCGCAGCCGGCCGACAAGGGCTTCCGCGGGCGCGGCCTCGACCTCATCCGGGCGCTCGCCGACGAGGTCGAGATCGGCCGGGCCGAGGAAGGCACGCTCGTGACGTTCCGGCTGCCGCCGGCCGAGCGGAACCCCGAAGCGGCGCCCGTGGGGCCGCCCGCCGCGGCGGCCCCGGTCGCCCGGGCACCGGCGGGGCTGACGGCGCAGCAGGACGGAGCAGGGCTGGTGCTCGCCCTGCACGGCGACCTCGACCTCCACGGGATCGACCACGTCCGCGAGCCGCTCGGGGCCGCGCTCGCCCGGGTCCGGCCCGCCGAACCGGTGGTCCTCGACCTCACCGACGTCGGGTACCTGCCCAGCGCGGGCATCGGCATGCTCCTCGACCTCGCCGACGTCGCCCGCGCCCGCGGCGTGCTGCTCCGGATCGAGCGGCCGGGGACGGGTCCCGTCGCGCGGGTGCTCGCCCTGACCGGGCTGGACGGCGACGCGTCCCTGGGCGGTGCCTAGGAGACCGCTGAAATAGAGGGTGCCGGAGGGCAAGCTTGACGTTTGTGGCTTGTGTCCTGCGGCGGTAAACGCCGTTTAGGGGCCTTGTTCTCGCTGTTGCGAGGGGCGGTGCCGCAGAGCGTGGCGGGATGGACCGACCGCAGTTCGGTCCCGCCGTCAGGTCAGTGCCCAGCCCCCGGTGGTCGGGCGGTGCAGGCCCAGTGCGAGGAGGCGGCGCAGGTTGAGCGCGGCGGCCCGGTGGGAGAGCCACAGATCGTTGAGGCGGGTGCCGCGGAACCGTAGGCGTCGGTTGCCGCGGGTCAGCCAGGCGATGGAGCGTTCGACCATGGGCCGGTGGCGGCGGTAGGCGGCGGTGAACTCGAGGTCTCGGGCGGCGGCCCGGTGGGCACGTTGCAGGGCGTCGTGCGGGTGCAGGCGCAGGGTGCGCCCGGTCTTCGAGGTGGTGCAGCGTGCGGCGAGTGGGCAGCCGCGACAGCGTGCCCCGAACACGGCGTAGCGACTCGGGGTCAGGTGCGTGGTGAGCCCGTTCGGGCAGCTCACGGTGCCGCGCTGCGTGTCGACGGTGAAGTCGTCGATGCTGAACCCGCCCTCGACCGTCGGCCGTAGCGGCCAGGGTTTGATGATCGCCCGATAGCCGGTCTGCGCGAGTGCGGCGAGCATGTCCCCGGTGCCGTAGGCGGAGTCGGCGAGCACCTCCACCACCGTCTCACCTGCCGTCTCGGCTGTGGTGTCGGCTGTGGTGTCGGCTGTGGTGTCGGCTGTGGTGTCGGCTGTGGTGTCGGGGAGGGTGTGGTCGCGGGTGAGCAGGTCGATGCCGACTGCGGCGTCGGAGTTGCCCGGCCCGGAGGCGGGGGTCAGGGCGGTGGCGGTGATGATCCCGGTGTCGGGCTCGACCACGAGGTGGGCCTTGTAGCCGTCCCGGCGCTGGTTGCGGGTCTTGTGGGCGTGGCGGGTGTCGGGATCCACGGTGGAGATCACCCGGTCCGGTGCGGTGCGCCGGGCGATGCGCCAGCGCCCGTCGGTGCCGTCGGAGTCGGGCGCGGGTTCGACGTCCTGTCCGGCGACCAGCGCGAGTAGCCCGACCGCCTCGGCCGCTCGCGGCTCGAGTTCCTGCTCGGGCAGGTGACCGAGGACCCGGTGGGCGTCGCCGACCAGGGCGTCGACGAGCTCGGCGCGAGCCTGCTGGTCGTCCCAGGCGATCCGCGGTTTCCCGGGCTGGGTGTAGTCGTGCGCGCGTGTCTGGGCGGCGATCACCTCGGCGGCGCCGGGGACCTCCCGGGCCACCCGGCGGATCGCGGCGATGATCTGGGTGACCGTGTCCTGGGTGGCGACCGCGTCGTCGAGGATCGTGGAGTCCAACGCCCGACGATGCTTCCCGGCCAGGGCCCCGGTCTGGGCGACGACGGCGCGGACGGCGTCGAAGATCCGTTCCGGACGATCTGACCCGGCCAGGCGGCGCCGCCAGTAGGTCAACGTGGTCGGATGGAAACCGGCGTCGGTGACCGCGAGCCCGCACGCGGCCTTCCACCGCAGGTCGAAGGTCAGTGCCTCGACCGCTTCGCGGTCCGACAGGCTGTGCAGGGTCTGCAACACCAGCACCGAGGCCACCACCTCGACCGGCACCGACGGACGGCCCCGCCCGGCGGTGAACAGGTCGGCGAACAGCTCGTCGGGGAACAACTCGCGGCGGTGCGCGGCCAGGAACGCGAACATCCCGCCCTGCGGCAACAGATGCCCGGCCACCGACTCGACATCGAGCAGCTCACGCTGCGGATCAGACCGTCCCTGCACCCGCACAGCCTGCCAGCACCGCGAGATCAACACCCGAACCCACGCCGCGACCTTTTCAGCAGTCTCCTAGGCCGTGTCTCTCAATCCGGCGCCCCTGGGCCCGGTGATCCACGTCGTTCCCGGCAAGGCCGCCGGGCCGCCCTCATACCGGGCGTATTCGGGTGGCCCGGCAACGCCGGCGGGGACGGCGTGGGCGCCGGGAGCGGTGGTGGCGGGTTGGGAGACACGGCCTAGCCTCCCGGCCCGGGATGGGGTGTCGTGGGCGCGGGATGGGTGGTTCCGCCGACGCGGCGCATGAGCCGGCGTCCCTACCGTTTCTGCTGGTCGGCGGGACGGTCCCGCCGCCGACGACGAGGAGACCCGACATGCCCACCTTCCTGATCGAGCGCACGGTCCCCGGCGCCGCCGGCCTCACCCGCGAGCAGCTCCGCGAGATCGCCTGCACCTCCAACTGCGTGGTGGAGGGCCTCGGCGTGGCCTACACCTGGCATCACAGCTACGTGGCCGGCGACAAGATCTACTGCCTGCACGAGACCGACGACGCCGAGACCGTGCGCGAGCACGCCCGGCGCGGTGGCTTCCCCGCCGACCTGGTCGTCGAGGTGGCGTCCGAGTTCGGGCCGCGTACCGCGGACACCTGATCCCGCTCAGGCGCGCACGCCCATGCGGTGCGCGGCCGCCGCGGCCTCGCCGCGGGAGCGCACCCCCAGCTTCGCCAGGACCGCCGACACGTGATGGTCGGCGGTCCTCGGCGAGATCACCAGCCGCGCGGCGATGTCGGCGTTGCTCAGCCCCTCGGCGAGCAGCCCCAGCACGTCGAGCTGACGGGCTGTGAGGCCGGCCGGGTTCGCCCGGGTGGCGGGGGCCGGGCCGCGGGGGATGCCGTTGACCCCGAGCTCGCGCAGCCGGGCGCGGAACCGGGCCGCGACGGCGGCGGCACCCAGCTCGTCGAGCACGGGCAGGGCCGTGATCAGGTCCGCCGGGGCGCCGGCGTCCCACAGGGCGAGGGCGGCCTCGTACGGGCGGTCGGCCTCGTCGGGCCGGTCGGGCAGGTCATCGACGTCGTCGGGCAGGGGTGGCAGCGGCGGCAGGTCCTCGGCGGTCAGCCGCGCCGTCCACCGCCGGAGCGGGGCGAGCGTCTGCCGCCTGCCGCTGAACGGCGCGGCGAACAGCCGGGCCACGACCGGCCCGTCCAGCCGCGGGTCGGGCCGACGCAGCAGCCAGGCCTGCTCGGCGAGCGCCGCCACGGCCGCGGCCAGGACGGCGGGCGCGTCGAGGCCCGTGGCGATCCGCCACCCGACGTCGAGGTCCGGGTTCTCCCGGGGCGCCCCGCGGCGCGCGGCCAGCACCCCGAGCACGAGCCGCGGCCACAGCCGGCCGAGCGGCATCTCGCCCCGGTCGAGGACGGCGCGGGCGTCCTCCTCGGCCTCGGCCCAGCGGCCCTGCAACAGCCGCAGCCGGGCCCGGACACCGCGTTGCCACATCGTGCAGATCTGCACGTCCAGCCGTTCGCTGAGGGCCAGGGCCTCCGCCAGCACCGCGTCGGCCTCGGCGAACCGGCCCTGTTCGACGTCGAGGTGCGCGAGGTTGCTCACGGGTGCGGTCGCGAGCTCGTCGAGCCTGCGTTCGACTCCCGTGGCGCTGGCGTCGAGGAGGTCGGTGCGGGCCGAGACGTCCCCGCCGAGCAGCCGGACGATGGAGAGCCCGATCGCGGCCGTGCCGTGCAGGGCGGGGTCCGCGAGCTCGCCGGCGATCCGTTGCGCGTCCTCGCCGGCCCGGGCGGCGCCGGACCCGTCGCCGCGGTGGGCGGCCAGGTAGGCGTGGTTGGCCAGGGCGAAGCCCCACTCGCGCGGGGCGTCCGCGGTGGCCAGGATCTCGCGCGCGGCGCGGTCGTGTGCGGCCGCCGTCGCGCCGTCGCCGTGGTACCAGGCGTAGTCGGAGATGATCCGGTGCCCGGTGCCGACGGCGACCGCGTCGCCCAGCTCGCGGCGGAGCTCGACGGCGCGGGTGAGCACCTCGATCGCCTCCGCGAGCCGGTCGGTGAGGTAGAGCTCGGTGCCGAGGGCCTCCATCAGCTCCGCGCGGGTCGTCGGCGTCGCGTCGACGGTGTGGTGCCCGGTGTCGTGCTCGCCGGCCTTCCCGGTCGCCTGCTCGATGGCGTCGAGCGCGAGCCGGTACAGCTCGACGGCCTGGCGGTGGGCCCCCGAGCGGGCCGCCTCGGCCGCGGCGGCCCGCGCGTGGCGCAGCACCCGCGCCACGTCGCCCGCCGCGGCGGCGTGGTGGGCCAGGACGCTGGCGTCGCCGCCGGTGGCCTCCAGTGCCGCGATCATCGTCGCGTGCCGCTCCGTGGCGGGGCCGGGGGCGGCGTCGAGCACCGCAGAGCGGGCGATCTCGTGCCGGAAGGCCAGCCCGTCGCCGTGGCGGTCGACGAGCCCGGTGCCGACGAGCGCCTCCGCGGTCGCCCGTGGCACGCCGAGCGCGGCCAGCAACGGGGCGCCGACCGGCTCCGGCGTGCACGAGAGCAGCTCGAGGCAGCGGCGCCGGTCCGCGTCGAGCACCGCGGCCCGGGCGAGCACGGCCTCCCGGACGCTCGCGGGCAACCGCGACTCCGGCTGCGCCACGATCTGGCTGACGTAGAACGGGTTGCCGGCCGTCCGGCGGTGCACCTCCGCGGCGTCGAGCCCGCTGCCGTCGCACAGCTGCGCGACCGCGGCCCGGCTGAGCGGCGCGAGCTGGACGCGTCGGGCGTCCGGCAGGGAGACCAGGTCGCCGATCACCGGGACCAGCGGGTGGTCGGCGGCCAGCCCGTCGCGGTAGGAGAGCACCAGGAGCAACGGCAGCGCCGAGATGCGGCGGCCGAGATAGCGCACGAGGTCCGCGGTGGCCTCGTCCGCCCAGTGGAGGTCCTCGATCACGAGCGTCCGCGGCCGCGCCCGCAACGCGTCGAGCACGGCCGCGAACACCTCGTGCGGTGGTGCCCCGTCGGCGAGCAGCCCGCCCACGGCCGGCCCGAGCCCGTGCGCGACGTCGCGGAGGGGGCCGAGCGGCCGCGGGGTGGACAGGGCATCGCACATCCCCCACAGCACCTGTTCGCGGGGGAGCTCCTCGGCGAGGGCCCGCAGCAGGACCGTCTTGCCGATCCCGGCCTCGCCCGCCAGCAGCACCAGCCGACCGCCGCCCTCGGCCGCACCGGCCGCGCGGTCGCGCACGACCGCCAGCGGATGGTCGCGCTCCAGGAGACGCACCGGGCGATCGTAGGAACGCCCGAACGGCCCGCGGTACGGGTCGAACGGCCCTGACCTCGCTTTTCGGGCTCAGCCCGTGTAGCCGGGGTCGGCCACGTGCACGGACGGCGCCCGTCCCTTCGGCTCCTCCCACTCGTCCTGGCGACCCGTTCCGGTCGTTCGACTCGGACCGCCGGCCCGACCGTCCCGGCTCATGATCCATCCGAGGGTCGCGCGAGCGCTGTGGGCACGACGGTGCGGTTCCTCTCGGCCGCGCTGATCGGCCCGGGCGCCACCCGAGGGTTGCCGGTGCAGCCCTCGCGTCCCGCTCGGGACGTTCATGGACCGGGGCGACCGCGGGTAGCCCGTGCCGACCCCGCGGCGGTGTGGTGCCGCCGGCCTGACGCCGCCCGGGCGCGGTGTCAGGGCCGTCCGGGCTCAGCGGTAGTTGGTGAACTGCAGGGCGATCCCGAAGTCCTTGCCCTTCAGCAGTGCGATGACGGCCTGCAGGTCGTCCTTCTTCTTGCCCGAGACGCGCAGCTGGTCGCCCTGGATCTGGGCCTGGACGCCCTTGAGCTTCTCGTCGCGGATGGTCTTGCTGATCTCCTTGGCCTTGTCCGAGGCGATGCCCTGCAGGATCTTGCCGGTGACCTTGTAGGTCTTGCCCGACGGCGCCGGCTCGCCCACCTCGAAGGCCTTCAGCGAGATGTTCCGCTTGATCAGCTTCTCCTTGAAGACGTCCACCGCGGCCTTGAGCCGCTCCTCGGTCCCGGACTCCAGGGTGATCGCCTCCTCGCCCGCCCAGCTGATCGAGGTGTCGGTGCCCCGGAAGTCGAACCGCTGGGAGAGCTCCTTCGCGGCCTGGTTGAGGGCGTTGTCGACCTCCTGCCGATCGACCTTGCTCACCACGTCGAACGACGGGTCGGCCATGGGCTCCTCCTCGCTGACGGCCCCCCTCGTGGGGACCGGATCTCGCTGTCGTATCCTTCTCCCTGCACGTCGGCGAGGCCGACGGCACCCCGGCAGGTTGCCCGAGTGGCCAAAGGGAGCGGACTGTAAATCCGTCGGCTTAGCCTACGAAGGTTCGAATCCTTCACCTGCCACACCCTCGGGGTACGGCCCCTGACCAGCGCAGACGCGGGTCAGGGGCCGTTCTCGTGATACAGGGGCCCTCGGCCGGGGGACACCCCGCCAGCCCCTCCTTGCGCAGGTACCTGACGTGCCACGCGACCAGGCCGGCGAGCGCGGCGACCCACACGCCCGTCGTGACCACGGCGACCACCTCGATCACCGCCGTGACGGCCAGGGCCCGCCGGCCGGTCTCCGTGAACGTTCTTGCCCGTACGAGCAAGAGTGAGCCCGGCCGGGTGAACCGGGGCACGGGAGTTCCGTTCAGATCCCGAACGGCGTCGCGTACCGCACGACCCCCGCCGGCAGCGGGTCGTCGGTGAGGGACAGGGCCATGAGCGCCTCGTCCGGCACCTCCGCGGAGAGCCGGATGCCGTGGGCCGAGGCGCGGCCGAAGCCGAAGCGCGGGTAGTAGTCGGGGTGTCCGAGCACGATCACGAACCGCTCGCCCCGGTTGCGCGCGTCGGCCAGCACGGCGCGGATCGCGGCGGACCCGGCGCCGGACCGTTGGTGGGCGGGCAGCACGGAGCAGGGAGCGAGGCAGAGTGCGGGGACCTCGCCGACGTGGCAGCGGGTCAGCAGGGCGTGCCCGACGATCTCGCCGTCCGGCGACTCGGCGACCACGGACAGCCCGTCGATCCACGCCGGGTCGGAGCGGAGGGCGTCGACGAGGTCGGCCTCGCCGGGGGAGCCGAACGCGGCCAGCACCACCCGGCGCACCGCGGAGGCGTCCCCGGGCCCCTCCGGTCGCGTGGTACAGCTCATGCGGTGATCCTCCCTGCAGCGGCCACCGGATAGCGTGCGGCCGTGCCCCCCGAGGCCGCCCCTGACCGTCGTCGCCGCCAAGCCGCCGTGCACCGCGCGGGACGTCGCGGCCAATGCCCACGCCCATGCCGACACGGTCCGCCGTCCCGGCGCGCGCCTGGTCGTGTTCCCCGAGCTGTCGCTGACCGGCTACGAGCTCGACGCGCCCGCGCTCGATCCCGCCGACCCCCGGCTGGCCCCGCTGGTCGAGGCCTGCGGGCTCGTGGTCTGACCGGCGCGGACGCGCCGGCCGGGTCGCCGTAGCATCCGCGCCGTGGCGGAGTACAGGATCTCGGAGGTCGCGGGCCTGCTCGGGGTCAGCGACGACACGGTGCGCCGGTGGATCGACGCCGGCACGCTGCCGGTGCACCTCGACGCCTCGCGGCGCAAGGTCGTCGACGGGGCCTCGCTGGCGGCGTTCACGCGGGAGCACGCGAGCGCGGCACCCGACCCCTCGGACGTGCACACCTCCGCCCGCAACCGCATGGTCGGGCTGGTGACCGAGGTCGTCACGGACAAGGTCATGGCCCAGGTCGAGATGCAGTGCGGGCCGCACCGGGTGGTGTCGCTGATGAGCCGCGAGGCCGTCGAGGAGCTCGGCCTGCAGCCCGGCTCGCTCGCCGTCGCGGTGATCAAGTCGACGAACGTCGTCGTCGAGACGCCCCGGCGCTGATCCCGACCACGACGGTGGCGTCGAGCTCCTCGGAGCGGGTCAATGCGGTGCCCATGCCGTGCGCGACCATCGCCGCCGCGGTGCCGGGTGCCTGCCGCCGGGAGGTCTCGATCAGCAGCTGCCCGCCCGGCCGCAGCCACCGCGGCGCGAGCGCGGCGATCCGGCGGTGCAGGTCGAGGCCGTCCGCGCCGCCGTCGAGGGCGGTGAGCGGCTCGTGGTCGCGGGCCTCCGACGGCATGAACGGGACCTCGGCCGACGGTACGTAGGGCGCGTTGGCGAGCAGCAGGTCGACCCGCCCGCGCAGGTCGGCGGGCAGGGCGGCGTCGAGGTCGCCCTCGTGCACCTGCCCGCCGCGCGGCTCCAGGTTGCGCCGCGCGCAGCGCACCGCCGCGGGGTCGACGTCCGCCGCGTGCACCTCCGCCCCCGGCAGTTCGACGGCCAGCGCGGTCGCCACCGCTCCCGAACCGCAGCACAGATCCACGATCACGCCATCGGGAGGGGCCAGCGCCACCCCCTGCTCCACGAGCAGCTCGGTGCGCCGGCGCGGCACGAAGACCCCCTCGTCGACGACGATCCGCAGCCCGCGGAACTCCGCCCACCCCACGACGTGCTCCAACGGGACCCCCGCGACGCGCCGGGCGAGCATCGCCTCCAGCTCCTCCGTCGACGCCGCCGACCCCGCCAGGACCTCGGCCTCGTCCTCGGCGAACACACAGCCGGCCGCCCGCAGCGCCCCGACCAGGGCCTCGCTCGATCGCACGGGAGGGCATTATCACGGAATGACCCAGCTGGACGGCGCGGTCCTGCTCCCCGACGGGACCCCGGTCCGCGGGCGGGGCCGCCGCGACCCCCTGCCCGACGGGCCGCTGCCCGAGTTCTCCCTCTGCCTCGGCCGCCCCGGGCACGACGACGAGCCGGACTGGCCCGCGGCCTGGATCGTCTGGCCGGACTTCCGCGTGCCCCGCGACCGGGACGGCGCCACCGCCGCGATCGTCGACGCCTACGAACGCGCCCGCGCGGGCCAGCGGGTCGAGGTCAGCTGCACGGGCGGGACCGGCCGGACGGGCACGGTGATCGCGTGCATGGCCGTGCTCGCCGGGCATCCCGGGGCCGAGGCGGTGGCCTGGGCGCGGGCGCACTACCGACCCCGGGCCGTCGAGACGCCCTGGCAGCGGCGGTGGGTCAGGGCGTTCGCCGAGCGGGTCTCCCGGCGCCCCGGCTGAGCCGGGCGCGACCCGGGCCCGACGGATCCCGTCGGGCGTGGTCCGGCGACGTCACGAACCCGTGTCCTGCGTGCGGTCGCCCGGGCCACGCCCGCCGCGCGAGACGGCGAGGATCACCGCCGGCACCGCGCCCGGGTTGTGCACCGTGCGCAGGTTCAGCCCGGTGAACCAGAGCACCGAGCCCGCGGCGAAGCGCCGCCTGCCGCCCGCATGGCAGTGCAGCTCGATCTCCCCCGCCTCGAGGACGACGAGCACACCCCGCCACTCCGCCTCGACGTGCGGGCGCGACTCGCCCGGACCGATCTCGATCCGCCGCCGGTCGAAGCGGCGTGACCCCGAAGTGCCCCCCATGCCGCCTCCCCCACGGCTCACGCGGGGCGGTCGCTCCCGGCCCGTCGAGGGGTGGACCGCGGCGGGCCGCCGAACTCATCGGTACCGGCCGGAGCGTCCGGCTGGTGGACGAGGACGAGCCCGGGGTCGACCGACCGCAGCACGGCCGCGGCGGCGTCGTGGCCGAGCCGGGAGGCCAGCTCCACGCGCGGGACGTCGATGGTCAGGCCGCGTACGCCCGCGGACCGCGCCGGCGACAGGGCGTAGAGGTGGCAGCCGGACCGGTCGGGGTGGGCGGCGTCGGAGAGCAGGTCGAGACTGTCGGCGTGCCGGCGGACGTCCTGGGTCATCGCGCCCAGCCCCGGGGCGAGCAGGTCGATCGACCGGGCCCACCACGGGGTCCGCCCGGTCGGGTCGGAGCGGCGCAGCTCGGGGACCGGGCGGGTGAGCAGGACCAGCACGTGCGTGGCCCCCTCGCGCAGGGCCCGCGCCACCGGCAGCGGGTCGCCGATCGAGCCGTCGATCCAGCGGCGCCCGTCCAGCTCGACGGGCGGCCCGGTGAGGAACGGGATGGCGGCCGTGGCGCGCATGGCCTGCCGCCAGTCCGCGGCGGTCGCGAGCCCGCCGAGGGCGTGCGGGGTCATGTCGTCGGCGTCGGTGACCAGCACGCGCAGCGGGGCCGGACTGTCGCGCAGCGCCTCCCAGTCGGTGGGCTTGCTGTGCACCAGGATCTCGTCGATCAAGTAATCGAGCGAGACCATCGGCCGCCGCGTGCGGAGCCGGCGCGGATCGACGAAGGCGCGGGTGGCCATGTCGTCGGGGAAGATCCGGGAGGCCTGGTAGCCGTGCCCGAGCAGCAGGGCGGTGGCGACGAACGCGCCGGCGGAGCTGCCGTAGGCGACGTCGAAGGCCGGGGCGAGCCCCGCCTGTTCGAGGGCCCAGACCATGCCGCCCGCGTAGGCACCGCGCATCCCGCCGCCGCCGACGACCAGCGCGATCCGGTGCCCGTCCGTGCGGGCCCCGGGCCGGCTGCCGGAGTCCCGGCGGCGGAACAGGGCGTGCAGGACCTCGGCATCGCCCTGGAGATCACCGTCGGGCAGGTCCCCCATGACCCTCATCATGACCCGGCGGGGGCGGCCCGGTCAGGATGGCCGGATGAACGTCACCGACGACGGCCCGGTGCGACGGGTCACCCTCGACCGTCCCGAGGCCCGCAACGCCCTGACCGCCGGCGACGTCCGCGACCTGCAGGCCGCCTTCGACCCGGGACGGCTCGGTCCGGACACCCGGGCCGTGGTGGTCGGCGCGGCGACGGACCCCGCTCACCCCGTGTTCTCCGCCGGGATGCACGTCGACGAGTTCCTGGCGCTCGGGTCGGTCGCCGAGGCGGAGGCCTTCATCGGACGGCTGCGCGACCTGCTGCGGGCCGTGCGGACGGCGCCGGTGCCGGTGCTCGTGGCCGTCGACGGACCGTGCATCGGAGCGGCGTTCGAGCTCGCCCTGGCCGCCGACCTGCGGGTGGCGACCACCCGGGCCGCGTTCGGGCTGCCCGAGGTCAGGCTCGGCATCCCGTCGGTGGTCGACGCCGCCCTGCTGCAACAGCACGTCGGGCTGGCGCTGGCCAAGGAGATCGTGCTGACCGGGGACCTCTACCCGGTCGACCGGCTCGGCGCCCTGTGCAACGCCGTCGTCGAGCCGTCCGGGCTGGCGGGCGCCGTCGAGGAGCTGCTCGGCAAGGTCACCGGGCACACCCGCACCGTGCTCGCCGCGCAGAAGCGGTTGTTCGAGACGTGGCAGAACACCGGGCTGGCCGCGGGCGCGGACCGCAGCGTGCAGGAGTTCGCGGGCGTCTTCGCAGAGGCGGAGACCCGCGAGGTGCTGGCGGACTACCGCGCCCGGCTCGGCCGCCGCAGGAAGGACTGAGGGCCGGCCGAGCGGGGCGCGACTATCCCGCGCCGTGCCAGGAGGACGAAGACGGCCGCGGGTTTCGTACCCGGGACACGAAGGTCGACCGGGTGACCGATGTCACCGTGCAGGGGACATCGTCAGAGCCCGTCCGCACCCGGACCCAGGAGGCAGCGTTGCCCGTCCACCCCGAAGCCCAGGCCCTGCTCGACGCCCTCGCCGAGCAAGGCATGCCGCCGTTCCCGCAGATGACGGTGCCGATGGCCCGCGCCGCGGCGAAGGGCTTCCTCGACCTGCAGGGCGAGCCGGAACCGATCGCCGTCGACGAGCGCCGCATCGCGGGCCCCGCGAGCCAGATCCCGGTGCGGATCTACACACCCGACGGCGACGGCCCGAAGCCGCTGGTCGTCTACTTCCACGGCGGCGGCTGGGTGATCGGCGACCTGGAGATCGTCGACCGCCCGCTGCGCACGCTGGCCAACCGCAGCGGCGCCGTCATCGTGTCCGTCGACTACCGGCTCGCCCCGGAGCACATCGCGCCCGCCGCGTTCGACGACTGCTACGCGGCGACCGTCTGGGCCGCGGAGAACGCCGGGGATCTCGGCGCGGACGCGGACCGGCTGATCGTGGCCGGCGACTCCGCCGGCGGCCACCTCGCCGCGTCGGTGGCGCAGGCCGCGAAGGACCGCGGCGGCCCCGCCATCGCCGCCCAGGTGCTGCTCTACCCGGTCACCGACTTCGACTTCTCCACGCCGTCGTACGAGCAGAACGCCGACGGCTACCTGCTCACCCGCGGCGCCATGGAGTGGTTCTGGGCGCACTACCTGGGCGCGCAGAGCGACGACCTCGACTACCTCTGCCCCGGCCGCCGCGAGGATCTCTCCGGTCTGCCGCCGGCCTACGTCGCGACGTCGGAGTACGACCCGCTGCGCGACGAGGGCGAGGACTACGCCCGCAAGCTCGAGGCGGCCGGGGTGCCCGTCACGCAGAAGCGCTTCGACGGCATGCTGCACGACTTCCTCTGGACCCTCGGCGCCACGCCGTCCGGCGCCGGGATCATCGACGAGATCGCCGACGCGGTGCGGAAGGCCGGCGCGTGACGCAGCGGGTGGAGGTCGCCGTCCTGGGCGCGGGACTCGGCGGCCTCGGCATGGCCGTGCGGCTGCAGCAGTCCGGCGAGGAGTCGTTCGTCGTGCTCGAGAAGGCGGGCGACTGGGGCGGGACCTGGCGGGACAACACGTACCCGGGCGCGTCGTGCGACGTGCAGTCGCACCTGTACTGGTTCTCGTTCGACGAGCAGCCGGACTGGAGCCGGGTGTTCGCGTTCCAGCCGGAGATCAAGGCCCACATCGACCGGCTCGTCGACCGCCTCGGCCTCGCGTCGCGGATCCGGCTGAACACCGAGGTCACGTCCGCGCACTGGGACGACGCCGAGGGTGTCTGGCGGATCGCGGTGTCCGAGGGCGAGGACGTCGTCGCCCGGGCCCTGGTCACGGCGTGGGGCCAGCTCAACCGGCCGACCTTCCGGGACATCGCCGGCCGCGAGACCTTCCGCGGCGACTCGTGGCACTCCGCGCGCTGGAACCACGACGTCGACCTGCGGGGCAAGCGCGTCGCGTGCATCGGCAACGGGGCCAGCGCGGCACAGCTCATCCCCGAGGTGGCCGAGGCCGCCGCGGAGCTGGTCGTCTTCCAGCGGACACCGAACTACGTGGTGCCGCGCGACGACCGCCCGTACGACCCGGAGGAGCGCGAGCGGTACCGCCGGCGCGAGTTCCTCCAGGAGAGCCGGGACGGCTTCTACTGGGAGCACGAGGGCTGGATGGGGGCGATGAAGCAGGGCACCGACGTCGCCGCCGAGTTCACCGCCGCCGCCCGCGCCCACCTCGAGGCCCAGGTCCCCGACGAGGAGCTGCGCGCCAAGCTCTGGCCGGACTACCCGATCGGCTGCAAGCGGATCATCATCGCCGACACCTTCTACCCGGCGCTGGTGCGCGACAACGTGCGCCTGGTGACCGAGAAGCTCGAGGGCGTGGAGCCCACGGGCGTGCGGACCGCCGACGGCGTGCTGCACGAGGTGGACGTGATCGTCTACGCCACGGGGTTCGAGACACTGTCCTTCAACAGCGCGCTCGACGTCCGCGGCCGGGGCGGGCTGCAGCTCGCGGAGGCCTGGCGGGACGGCCCCGAGGCCTACCTCGGCGTCACCGTCTCCGGCTTCCCGAACCTGTTCATGCTCTACGGCCCGAACACGAACCTCGGCCACAACTCGATCATCGCGATGCTCGAGTGCCAGTTCGAGTACGTGCTGCAGGGCCTGGAGGTCGGCCGGGACAAGGGCGCGGCGCTCTCGGTCCGCCGGGACGCGCAGGACGAGTACAACGCCGAACTGCAGCGCGAGCTGCGGGACAGCTCGTTCGCCGGCAGCTGCAACAGCTGGTACAAGACGGCGGACGGGCGCATCACCACCAACTGGAAGGGCAGCGTCGAGGACTACCGGGAGGCGACCCGGGAGCTCGACCTCGAGGCCTACGACCTCGTGCCCACGCCCTGAGAGGGGCGGTCCGGACCCCGGCCGGGCTCGCCCAGGTGGGCGGCTGCGTCCGCGCGATCGCCGTGGCCCTGGGCCGGCGCGTCGTCGAGATCGCGCTCGACCTGCGCCAGCTGATGGCGACCGAGATCGCGGAGCTCGACGGCGACCCGCGGATCGTCGAGCTGCTCGGCGCCTCGGTGGAGGGCAACGTCGAGACGATCCTGCACATGCTCGCGCACGAGATCCCGGCCGAGCGGATGGAACCGCCGTCGGCCGCGTTCGAGTACGCCCGCCGGCTCGCCCAGCGCGGAGTCCCGGTCAACGCGCTGCTCCGCGCCTACCGGGTGGGCCACGACCGGCTTCTGCGCTGGATGTTCGCCGAGCTGGACCGGCGCCGCGAGGACCCGGTGGTGGCGCTCGGCGTCGCGCGGCGGATGGTCGGCGACACCTTCGGCTACGTCGACTGGATGTGCCAGCAGGTGGCCGAGGTCTACGAGGAGGAGCGCGAGCGCTGGCTCGCGAACCGGGACACGCTGCGGGCCGGCCGGGTGCGGGCGCTGCTCGCCGGCGACGGTCCCGACGACCTCGACGCGCTCGAGACCACCCTGGGTTACGGGCTGCGCGGACGGCACCTCGCGCTCCTCGCCTGGTCCGGCGAGGGGGAGGGCGCGGCGGTCGTCCGGCTCGTCGGCACGCTGGCGGAGCGGACCGGCTGCCGCGGCCGGCCGCTGTGCGTGGCCTACGACCACGCGACGACGTGGGCGTGGCTGCCGCTCGGGCGGGACTCCTCGGTGGCCGACGTCGCCAGGGCCGCGGAGGCGCTCGCCGAGGAGAACGCGCAGGCCGTGCGGATCGCCGTGGGCGAACCCGGAAGCGGCGTGGCCGGGTTCCGGGAGAGCCACCGCCAGGCCGTCCGCGCTCAGACCGTGGCCCTCGCCGCGGGCGGCGACGCCCGGACCGTGACGACCTTCGCCGACGTCGGCGCCGTCGCCCTGCTCTGCGCCGATCTCGACGCCGCCCGCACCTGGGTGGCCGACACCCTCGGCGGGCTCACGGTCGACGACCCGCAACGCGCCCGGCTGCGCGAGACCCTGCGCGTGTTCCTCGCGGCCGGGGGCAGCTACACCACGGCGGCCGACCACCTGACGATGCACAAGAACTCCGTGCGGTACCGGGTGGGCCGGGCCGAACGCGAGCGCGGGCGGCCCCTGACCGACGGCCGGATCGATCTCGAGCTGGCCCTGCTCGCGTGCCGCTGGCTCGGCCGCGCGGTGCTCACACCCGCCCGGTGATCCTCGGTACTGTCGGGATCGTGAGCGCTCTGAAGACCGAGGTCGAGCCGGGCGAGGTCGGGCTCGACGCGCAGCGGCTGGACCGCATCGGGACCCACTTCGCGAAGTACGTCGACTCCGGCAAGCTCCCCGGCTGGTCCGTCGCGGTCGCCCGGCGCGGCAAGGTCGCCTACGTGGCGCACCACGGGCTCCGGGACGTCGAGGCCGGGCTCCCCGTCACCGACGACACGATCTGGCGCATCTACTCGATGACCAAGCCGATCACCTCCATCGCCGCCCTGATGCTGTGGGAGGAGGGCGCCCTCGAGCTCACGGACCCGATCGCGCGGTACATCCCGTCGTTCGCCGACACCCGCGTCTACCGGTCCGGCTCCGCGCTCAACCCGGGCACCGAGGCGGCCACCGAGCCGATCCGGGTGTGGCACCTGCTCACCCACACGTCCGGGCTCACCTACGGCTTCCACCACGCCCACCCCGTCGACGAGATGTACCGCGGCAAGGGCCACGAGTTCGGCGCCCCGCGGGGGCACGACCTCGCCACGGCCTGTGACACCTGGGCGGGCCTGCCGCTGCTGTTCCAGCCGGGTGCCGAGTGGAACTACGGCGTCTCCACGGACGTGCTCGGCCGGGTCGTCGAGGTCGCCTCCGGCATGTCCCTCGACGCGTTCTTCCGAGACCGGATCCTCGACCCGCTCGGTATGCCCGACACCGGCTTCCACGTCTCCGGCGAGGAGGACCTGGCCCGGCTGGCCGCGCTGTACCAGCCCCGGCCCGGCGGCGGGCTGGTCCGCAGCGGCGCGATGGCCGAGGCGATCACCCGCGAGCCGACCTTCCTGTCCGGCGGCGGCGGGCTGGCCTCGACGCTCCACGACTACCACCGCTTCACCCAGATGCTCGCCCGCGGCGGCGAGCTCGACGGCGTGCGCCTGCTCGGCCCGCGCACCCTCGCCTACGCCACGCGCAACCACCTGCCCGGCGGGGCCGACCTGGAGACCGTCGGCCGCCCGATCTTCGCGGAGTCGACCTACCAGGGCACGGGCTTCGGGCTCGGGTTCTCGGTCGTCGTCGACCCGGCGGCGGGCAAGCAGCTGCAGGGGCTCGGCGAGTACGGCTGGGGCGGGCTGGCCAGCACGGCCTTCTACGTCGACCCCGCCGAGGAGCTGAGCGTGGTGTTCATGACCCAGCTGATGCCGTCGAGCACCTACCCGATCCGCCCGCAGCTGCGGGTCCTCGTGTCCCAGGCGGTGGTGTCGTGAGCGAGCGTGCGAGCTCACCGTTCACCGGTGCAGCGTCGCGAACGCGACCGACGAGCGCCGGCGAGGAGGGCTCGTGAGCTGGGTCGACGAGCGCGAGGGCTCCTGGGTCCTCGCGTTCGTCATCCGGGTGGTCGTGGTCGCGGTCGCGTTGTGGGTCGCCACCTGGCTGGTCGACGGCATCGAGCTCGGCGGGAGCACCACCGGCTCGCGGGTGGGCACCCTGGTCGTGGTGGCGCTGATCTTCGGCCTGGTCAACGCGTTCCTCAAGCCCGTGATCAAGATACTGAGCTGCCCGCTCTACATCCTCACGCTCGGGCTGTTCGGCCTCGTGGTCAACGCCCTGCTGTTCTGGCTGGTCGGCTCGTTCGCCTCGCGGATCGGCCTGCCCTTCGTGGTCGAGGGCTTCTGGCCCGGCTTCTGGGGCGCCATCGTCGTCGCGATCGTGGCCTTCGTCCTGCACCTGCTGATCCCGGACCGGTTCGACCAGCGCTGATCCCGGCTCTGCCCGGCCCCTGCCGTGCCCCTGCCGCGCCCGGCGGACTCACACGGGCCAGCCCTCCTCGCGGTAGCCGCCGTCCCAGAACATCCACTCGTACCGGCTGGTCGTGGTGAAATGTGCCCGCATCCGGGCGAGCTCCGCCGCGGAGACAGCCTCGCCGATCCGGTCGGTGGCGGCCAGCACGGCGTCGACGACGGCCTGGAACTCGGCGCCGCCGTACGTGGCGATCCAGCGGGCGTAGAGCGGGTCCGGGGAGCCGGCCTCCACCAGGTGCTCGCCGACCTTCGCGTAGATCCAGTAGCAGGGGAGCACGGCCGCGACCGCCTCCGCGTAGGAGCCGGAGTACGCCGTGGCGAGCAGGTAGCTCACGTAGGCCTGGGTGGCCGGGGCGACCGGCAGGGCCGCCGCCTGCTCCGCGGTCAGGTCGAGCTTGCCGAGCAGCTCGGCGTGCAGCTCCTGCTCGGCGGCGATCGCGCCGGCCGCGTGCGCGCAGAACATCGCGAGGTCGTCCTCGCCCGGTGCCTTGGCCGCGCACAGCGCGAGCGCGCGGGCGTACCCGCGCAGGTAGTGCGCGTCCTGGACGATGTAGTGCCGGAAGGCCGAGTGCGGCAGCGTGCCGTCGGTCAGCCCGGTGACGAACGGGTGCGCCAGGACGGCGGCGTAGACGTCCTCGACGTCGCCCCACAGGACGTCGGTCGTACGGGTGCTCATGCCCGGAACCGTAGGGCCCCCGGCAGATCCGCCGGTGTGGCGTGGGCCACCTGCCGAGTGATCATGTCCGCGTGGGGTAGTCGCGTTCTACAGTTCGTGCGCTCAGAGTGAGAGCCTGGTCACTCTTCGGGCAGGATGACACCTGCCCGTAAACGGGGTGGGTCAGGATGGAACACCACGGATGGCGACTCAGCGCTGAGCGCGCGCCGACCCGCACGTCCTTCGTCACGGAGGTGAGTGGAATGAGTCCCGTCCCCATGGACCATCACGAGAAGATGCGGCTGCGCGCGGCCGCGTTCCGGGTCACCCGGCTGTACCCCGGCCCGGTCGGTGAAGTGCTCTCCCGTGAGCTCCTCACCTGGGAGGAGTTCGGCTACCGGCTCGGTGGCGGTCAGCTCGTCATGCGGCTGGTCGACCACGTCCTCAAGACCCCGCTCAACCAGGACGGCGTCGCGGCCTGACCCCGGGTCGGGGGCCTACGGGGTCCCGGCGGGATCCTGCAGGGTCGTCACCGTGGTCGCGGCCGGCCCACTGGGCATCGTGCCGTCGGCCGAGGCCGCCACGGCGCTGCCCAGCACCAGCATCGCCGCGAGCGTCGTGAGGCTGCCGGCCCGCGCGGTCACCGAGTAGGCGGCCGCGACGGCACCGTGCAACGCCGGGGAGACCCGGCGGCCCCGCCGTTCGGCCTGCGGCGCCGGAACCGGCGTCAGCAGGCGCTCCGCCAGCACGGACGCGGCGGGGACGCGCTCCGCCTCGTGGCGCCGGGTCGCCCGAGGCCCGACCGGGGCGCACGAGCGGCCAGGCTGCGCTCGGCGGCTCTCGCCGTGCCCTCCACCGTGCCCCTGGCGATGCCGACCCGGAACCGCCGGAAGGACGACGGTCGCCGCCTCCCGGCCGGCCCCGCGCGGGGCCGGCACGGAGCAACGGGCCGGGGCGGCAGGCAACACGGTCACGCCCGGTACATCGGCTCGTCACGCACCGCCGTTAGCGCACCCCGGCCGGCTCACCCGATCGGTGTCGTCAGGGACGACGGGTGCCGGCGGGAGGCTCGGCCGCACGGCCGCCGAGCCTCCGCCGAACGATCACAGCGCGAGGACGGTCACCGGCGCTGCCGCAGTTCCCGCTTGAGCACCTTCCCCGCAGCCGACACCGGGATCTCGTCGACGAGCCGGATCTCGCGCAGCCGCTTGTAGGGCAGGACCTGTGCGTTCACCGCCTCCATCAGCTCCACGGCCTCGGCCTCCGTGCGGCCCGGCGCCACCACGAAGGCCACCGGCAGCTCGCCGACGTTCACGTCCGGCCGCCCCACGACCGCCGCCCCGAGCACGCCCGGCTGCCGGAACAGCAGCTCCTCCAGCTCCCGGGGGTACACGTTGTAGCCCTTGTAGAGCAGCATGTCCTTCTTGCGGTCGACGATGCGCAGGTACCCGTCCTCGTCGAGGACGCCGACGTCGCCGGTGTGCAGCCAGCCCTCCCGCAGCGCCGCCGCGGTCTCCTCCGGCCGGTCCTTGTAGCCGATCATGACCTGCGGGCCGCGCAGGCAGACCTCGCCCTCGGTGCCCTGCGGCACCGGCCGGCCCTGCTCGTCGACGATCCGGACCTCCGTGTCCGCGACGGGCGGGCCCACGCTCCCGGCCTTGCGCACCGCGGAGCGCGCGGTCGGGTTCTGGGTGGCGCCCATCGTGACCTCGGTGAGCCCGTAGCCCTCCACGATCACAAGGTCCTCGCCCAGCCGCCGCTGCAGCGCCTCGATCAGCTCGACGGGCAGCGGGGCGGCCCCCGAGCTCAGCGCCCGGACCGACGACAGGTCCCGGGTCGCGAAGTCCGGGTGGCGCAGCAGCGCGGCGTACAGCGGCGGGGCGCCGCCCATCGAGGTGGCCCCGAAGCGTTCGACGTCGGCCAGGTAGACGGCCGGGTCGAACCGCTCGTGCAGCACGCTGGTGGTGCCGGAGAGCAGCGGGATGTTGAGCCCGCCGACCGTGCCCATCGCGTGGAACCAGGGCGTGATGTTGACGACCACGCCGGTGCCGAACCGGATCGGGAACTCCTCGGCCGGGCCCTGGTCGGCGAGCACGAGGCCGCCGTGCGCGTCGAGCTCGGGCCGCGCGCCGGAGCCCGCGCAGGCGTACTGCAGGACGTTGACCACCACGTTGCGGTGCGGCAGCTGCACGCCCTTCGACCGTCCGGTGGTGCCGCCGGTGTAGGCGAGGTGGGCGAGGTCGCGGTGGACGTCGATCTCCACGGCCGGCGCCTCGGTGGACGCCTGCGCGTGGAACTCCTCGAAGTCCGACGCCCCCTGCCCGGTCAGCCGCACCGCGGGGTCGACGGCCTGCTCCCGGTTCGTGACCAGCGCGAACTTGACCCGCGTCTGGTCGCGCACCGCCGCGAAGGCGGGGTACGCGGCCTCCCAGCTCACCAGCGCGACCGCGCCCGCGTCGGCCAGCTGGGCCGCGAGGTCCGCGGGCGGCAGCAGCGGGTTGGCCGGGGTGAAGGTCGCCCCGGCGAGCTGGATGCCGTAGTAGGCGATCGCGTACTGCGGGCAGTTCGGCAGGTGGATCGCGACCACGTCGCCCCGGCCCACACCCTGCTCGCGCAGGGCGTTCGCGAAGGCCGAGGCCCGCGCGAACAGCTGGGCGTAGGTGAGGTCGCGGCCGTCGTGGTGCACGGCCACCCGGTCGCCGTAGCGGCGCGCGGACCCGGCGAGCACCGCGCCGACGGGCACCTCGGGATAGTTCACCGGGCCCCTCCGGCCGTGAAGGCGACCGGCAGGTGCTTGATGCCGTTGATGAACATCGACCGCAGCCGCTCCGGCTCCCCGGTGACGTGGATGTCCGGCACCCGGGTGAGCAGCTCGCGGAACATCACCGCCATCTCCCGACGGGCCAGGTGGGCGCCGAGGCAGAAGTGCGGGCCGGGTCCGCCGAAGCCGACGTGCGGGTTCGGCGAGCGCCGGACGTCGAACCGGTCCGGGTCGGCGAAGTGCGCGGGATCGCGGTTCGCGGCCCAGTAGAACAGCGCCACCTTGTCGCCCGCGGCCAGCTCCTTGCCGCCGAGCACCGCCTCGCGGGCCAGCGTGCGCCGCATGTAGATCACCGGCGAGGCGAGCCGGACGATCTCGTCGATCGCGGTGGGCGTGACGCCGTCGAGGTCGGCGAGCCAGGCCGCGCGCTGGTCCGGGTTGTCCGTGAGGAACTTCAGGCCCCAGCTGATCGCGTTGCGGGTGGTCTCGTTGCCCGCCACCACCAGCAGGACGAAGAAGCTGGCGAGCTCGTCCGGGGTGAGCCGCTCACCGTCGACCTCCGCGTTGACCAGCGCGGACGTGACGTCGTCCGTGGGGTCCTTCTCCCGCGCGGCGCCGAGGTCCTTCATCAGCGCCGCGAGCTCGCCACCCGCCGTGAGCAGGGCGGTGATGACGTCCGTGCCCTCCGGCACGTACTCCGGGTCCTGCGCCCCGAGGATCACGTTCGTCCGGTCGAACACGAAGCGGTGCTGGCTCTCGGGGATGCCCATCATGTCGCAGACGATCTTCAGCGGCAGCCGGGCGGAGATCTCGGTGACCGCGTCGCACTCGCCGCGGTCGACCACGTCGTCGACGATCCGGGTCGCCGACCGCTGCACGTCCTCGGTGAGCTGGGCGAGCCGGCGCGGGGTGAAGCCGCGCGAGACGATCCGGCGCAGCCGGGCGTGCCGCGGGTCGTCCATGTTGATCATCGAGCCGAAGAACTCCGCGAACTCCGGCGGCTGGTCGACGACCGAGGTCGAGCCCGAGCCCGAGGTGAAGACCTGCGGGGTCCGGCTGGCCTCGACGATGTCGTCGAGCCGCGTCAGCGCGAAGAAGCCCGGGCCCGGCTCGAGATGGCCGAAGTCCGGCTCGGGGTAGAAGGGGATCGGCTCGTTGGTGCGCAGCCACGCGAACGCGGCGGCGCGCTCCTCGACGGGGATGGTCCAGAACCCCTCGACGTCCGAGAGGTCCGGGCGTCCCGGGTCGAGGGCCGTGTGATCCGTGGTGGTCGCGTCAGTGGACATGCAGGCGATCCCTCCTGCCGGTCCGCGGTGACCGGCGCCTCGCCCCACCATAGTTACTGAACGGTAGATCGGGGAGGGATGAGGCCCCGTTCGTACCCGATCGCCACCGCGTCCGTGCGGCCCGCGGCGCCGAGCTTCGCCATGACCCGCGAGAGGTGCACGCTCACCGTCTTCTCGCTGATGTACAGGGCCTCGCCGACCTGGCGGTTCGTGCGGCCCTCGGCCACCAGCGCCAGCACGGCGCGCTCCCGCGGGGTGAGCGGCCCGGGGTCCCCGGACGCGGCCTCGGGGCGGGACCGACGGGCACCCGCCCGCGCGCGGACGTCCGCCGCCCGCGCGCGCAGCGGCGCCGCGCCGAGCCGGGCGGCGACCTCGACCGCCGCATCGAGGTCCGCGACGGCCTCCTCGCGCAACCGGGCGGCCGCCGCCCGGTCCTCGGTGCGGCCGGCCGCGGCCAGGTGCGCCTCGGCCCGCCGGACCCGGGCCTCCGCCTCCCGGTACGGGTCGCCGTAGCCGAATGCCTCCAGCACCCCCGTCCACGTCGCGGCGTCCGCCTGCCCGCGCACGCGGTCCCGCTCGGCGCGCGCCCGGGCCAGCCACGCCCGCCCCTCGACGCCCAGCGACCCCGAGCGGGGGATGCCCTTCTCGGCGGCCTCCTCCGCGCAGGTGAGGAGCCGCTCGGCGGGCTCGTGGGCGCCCTCGGGCACGGCGGCGAGACCGAGGGCGGCGAGCATGATCGCCGCGATGTGGTGCGGCAGGAGGCGGTCGAGGTCGGCGAGCGCGGTGTCCGCCCGGCGCAGCGCCTCCGCCGGCTCGCCCCGCCACAGCGCCGCCTCGACCCCGGCCCCGCCGAGCAGGAGGACCACCTGGTCGTCCTCCTGGTCACGGGAGTCCAGCTCCGCCCAACGCCGCTCGGCCTCCGTGAGCCGCCCTCGCGCGACCTCGACCAGCAGGCCCGCCGCGGCGAGCCGCCCCGCGACGACCGGCGCCACCATCGCCCCGCCGAGCCGGGCGGTGTCCTCGGCCGCCTCCCAGTCGCCCGCGACGAACTCGCTCATCAGCCGGGCGACCCGCATGTCCATGCCGTAGCCGCTCCACGTGGTGCCGGTCTCGGTGGCCCGGCGCATGCCCGCGGCGAACTCCGCCGCCGCGGCCGAGGCCGCGCCCTCCTCCAGGAACGACAACCCGCGGTTGTAGAAGATCCGCAGCTCCACGCCGATGTTCCCGGATCCGCGGGCCAGGGGCAGGGCCTCGGACAGGAGCTCGCGGCTGCGCGGGCCGCGGCCCTCGAACTCCTCGGCCACGGCCAGGCTGATCAGCGCGTCCGCCTCGGCGGCCGCGACGTCCTGGAGCGCGTCGGACAGTGCCGTCCCCGGATCGACGCCGTGCTCGGCCGGCGGCGCGTCGGTGCCGGCGTGCAGGGCCGCCTCGGCCGCCCGGCAGATCCGCAGCGCCTCCGCGCCGTGCTCGCGCACGCCCGGCACGTCGTCGATGCGCCACAGGGCGCGGGCGAGCACGGCGTGGGCCCAGGCCAGGTCGGCGCAGGGCGGGCGGTCGCGCAGCAGTTCCACCGCTTCGCGGGCGGCGGCGACCGCGGCCGCCGGGCTCTCGTTCCCCTCGAGCAGCCGGATGGCGTGCCGCACCCGGACCTCGGCGGCCCGCGCGCGGTCCTCGGAGGCGTCGACCAGCTCGAGCGCCCGGGTGCTCAGCGCGATGCCGCGGGCCGGGTCGCCGGTCGTGCTCGCGGACCAGGCCGCCCACAGCGTGACCGCGATCTCGTCCGTGCCCGTGAGCGCCTCGGCGTCGGGCACCGCGGGCCACAGCTCGACCGCACGCTCGGCGTGCCGCAGGACCTCGGCCGGCGCGCCCACCCGGTCCGCCTCGCGGGCCGCGCGCACCGAGGCGGCGAGCGCGCGGGGCAGGTCGTGGGCGGCGAGGGCGTGGTGGGCCAGGGCGGCCGCGGGGGAGGCCCCGACGGGCGAGGGGCGGCCGGGCGTGGCCGGCTGCGCGAGCCGCGCGGCGATCAGGTCCGCGTACCGCGAGTGGATCCGCGCCCGCTCGCCGGGCAGCAGGTCGCCGTAGACCGCCTCGCGCAGCAGCGCGTGCCGGAAGGCGAGGTCGCCGCGCTCGTCCGGCACCAGGAGGTGGTGGGCCACGGCCTCCCGGACGGCCTCCTCGAACTGGGCGGTGTCCAGGCCGCTCACCTCGGCCAGCGTGACGTCGGCGACGCTGCGGCCGGCCACCGACGCGACCCGCAGCACCTGCCGCGCGGGGGCCGGCAGCTGCTCGAACCGGGCCAGCAGGACGTCCGTGAGCGCCTCGGGCAGCCCGGCTCCGCCTCCGGCGGCCGAGACCAGCTCCTCGGCGAAGAACGCGTTGCCCTCGCTGCGCCGGGCCAGCCGGTGCAGCTCGCGCTCCGGCAGTCCGAGCTCGCCGGCGAGGGCCGTGACCAGGGCGAGCGCGTCGGCCGGGGGCAGCGGCGCCAGCTCCAGCCGCTCGACGGCGGGCAGCCGCACCAGCTCGGCGAGCACCGGCCGCAGCGGATGCCGGCGATGCAGGTCGTCCGCCCGGTAGGTGGCCACCACGAGCAGGCGCCCGGCGCCGAGCCGGGAGAGCAGGAAGACCAGCAGGTCGCGGCTCGACCGGTCCGCCCAGTGCAGGTCCTCGAGCACCAGCAGCACGGGCGGCCCCTCGCCGGACACCGTGTCGAGGGCGGAGAGCAGCGCCTCGAAGACCTGGAGCTGACCCAGCTCGCGCCCGCCCCGTTCCGCGGCGGACTCTCCGGGGACGAGCCGCAGCAGGCCCGGATGCCGCTCGGCCAGGCCGGGCCGTTCGGCCAGCAGCCGGCCGACGATCTCGGTGAAGGGCAGGTAGGGCAGCTCCACGCCCGCGGTCTCGATGCACCGCCCGAGCAGGACGAGCGCGCCCGCCTCGCGCGCCTGCGCGGTCAGCTCGGCGATCAGCCGGGACTTGCCCACCCCGGCGTCGCCGGACAGCAGGACCCCCGTGCCCCGCCCGGCGCGCGCCCGTTCGAGCGCAGCGGCGAGGACGGCCCGTTCGGCCCCCCGACCGACCAGACCGATCCCCACCCCCGGACGTGGCACGGGCGTCATGCTCGCACGGACCCCCGACGGTTCCGGGCACTTTCCGCCGGCCTTCCCCTCACGCCGCGCGGCACTGCCCCGCGACAGCCGACTTCTCGTGGGGCACCGGCGGGGGCACCGGGATCCGCGGCGGCTCGCGCCGCCCCTTCCGCCAGAGCCGCGCCAGCCGTGCCAGGCGGAAGCGGTCGGCCTCCGCGAGGAAGGCGGCGCGGCGCTCGTCGACCATCGTGTCCAGGAAGACCATGACGATGACACTCCGCCTGAGGGGTGCGCCCGGACATCGGTCGGTCACGCCGTCCCGGGCCCGGGCCCGCGCGCCGGACCTGAGGGGTCCGCCTTACCCCTCCGGGTGCCACAGCCCGCGGCGGTATGCGGGCACCAGCCGCCGCGGCACCAGGTGTCGCCGCCCGTCCACCACGATCGGGACCAGGTCCGGTGCGGTGTCGCGGACCGCCCGGCGCCACTGCGCCCGGCGGGACCGGGTGTTGCTGCGCGAGGTCCGCCGCTTCGGAACGGCCATCAGCACTCCTCTCCTCGGGACCGCTCGGCCTCCCGGCCGGCGGGTTCGTGGCCTGCGGGTTCGGGCTGGCCGCAGGGATCGGTGTGCCAGAACCCGAAGGGATCGGTCAGCGTCGGCCAGGTCTCCTCGCCGGCGGCGAGCTCGGCGTCGGTGAGCAGGGCGGACCGCAGGCCGGCCTCGACCGCGTCGAGGCCGCCGGCGTCGAGTGCGTGGGCCAGCACGACGACGTCCTGCGCCCGGTCCCCGAAGCGCGGGTGCCAGCCGAGCGCGGCGAGGGCCCGGCGCTCGTCGGACACCTCGTCCCAGGCCGCGGGGTCCTGCCCGGCGAGCCACTCCCCGGCCTGCCCGATCCGCAGGCCGCCGCCGGCGGACTCCAGCCACAGGACGTCGTCGGGGCGGGTGGCGAGCCAGATCCGCCCGCGGGTCCGCACCACGCCGTCGAGCAGCAGGTCGATCGCCCCGTGCAGGCGGTCCGGGTGGAACGGGCGGCGCGCGGAGAAGACGAGCAGCCGCACGCCGCAGTCGGTGGCCAGCGGCGGGGCTCCGCGCAGCAGCGGGCCGTGGACGTCGTCGGGCCGGCCGCGACGGGCCTCGACGTGCGTGCGGCGCAGGAGGACCGCGTCGTCGTCGAGCTCGGCGAGCCGGGACCGCAGGGCGGTGGGGGCGAGCCGCTCCAGGACGGCGTCGACCCGGGCGTGCTCCCAGGCGGACGTGGTGCCGGTGTGCACGAGCAGGTCCGCGAACTCCGCCTGGGCGACGGCGACCTGGGCGACCGTGCGCTCGTCGTCCGGGAGGTCGGCGAGGCCGCGCTCGGCGGCGGGCTCGTCGCCGGTGGCGTCGTCGAGCCAGGAGGCCGCGTCCACGGCGGTGACCACGCCGCGCAGGTCGACGAGGTCGGTGAGCACGATGCCGTCCACCAGCACGTGCGCCAGTGCCCAGCACACCTGCTCCGGTTCCAGTGCGGGGTCGAGATGCAGGACGACGCGACGGACCCGGCCGGCGAGCCGGCGCAGCATCGGCAGGAGGTCCTCGCGCAGGGTGCAGGACACGCAGCCGTGTGTCAGCTCCCGCTCGGTCCAGGTGTCGGAGCCGCGGTCGCGGATCCGCCGGCGAAGCCGGCCGCGGGCGATGTCACGCAGGTCGTGGTGCACGACCACGACGTCGGGATCGGCGGTGCGCAGCCGGGCGAGGACGCGCTCCACGCCTTCGGCGCACAGGCCCGTGACCACGAGCAGTTCGGTGTCGGGCATGGGCCCTCCTCGGGAAGGGGTGGGGGTCGGCGAGTGTTACCGTAAATGACAATCGTTCCTGATATGAGAGGAGGGTGACGTGGCCGCCAAGTCCGCCGCCGTGCGTCCCGTGGTGAAGATGCGATCGACCGCAGGCACGGGCACGACCTACGTGACCCGCAAGAACCGCCGCAACGACCCCGACCGGCTCGTGCTGCGCAAGTACGACCCGGTGGTCCGCCGGCACGTCGAGTTCCGCGAGGAGCGGTGAGCCGGAGCGAGCATGCGGAGTCGACCATCGGTACAGCCGGCCCGCCCCGTGCGGTCGCTGCGCCGGAAGGCCGAGATCGGGGTCGAGGCCGCGGTGGCGCGCAGCCGCGCGCGGGGCGCCACCCGGATCCGCAACCGGGACTCCACGGACGGCCGCCCGCG
Source organism: Pseudonocardia kujensis (assembly GCF_021283305.1). Taxonomy (GTDB): domain Bacteria; phylum Actinomycetota; class Actinomycetes; order Mycobacteriales; family Pseudonocardiaceae; genus Pseudonocardia; species Pseudonocardia kujensis. The sequence goes on along the minus strand of NZ_JAJSOK010000006.1, from coordinate 75,278 downwards.
CGGGTACGTCGGGAAGTCCGGCGTCTCGCGGGTGAAGCTCCGCGAGCTCGCCCACGCCGGCATGCTGCCCGGGGTCACCAAGTCCTCCTGCTGATCCATCGCTGCGTCCGCCCCGCCGGCGCCGCGTGACGGCGGCGGTGGGGCGGCGCAGGTCGGACGGCGCATCGCAGGCACGAACCCGCCACCCACCCCGGCCGGGTCGGGCGTCGGAAGTGACGATCGTCGCTCGGCGACGACCACCGCTCACGGCCCCGTCGCACCCCCTCCGGAGACCCCGCAGCGGAGCGGGAGCTGCGGAAACGGGGAGCGGGACCCCCGGGTTGGCGGGCCGCGGAAGGGGTTGTGTAGAGTTCTCCAGGTCCGACGGGGAAGTCCCCGGAGGGCCGTGCCGCCCCTTTAGCTCAGTCGGCAGAGCGTCTCCATGGTAAGGAGAAGGTCTACGGTTCGATTCCGTAAAGGGGCTCCAGCGAGGTAGGTGTGACCGGCTTCGCGAGGCGGTGTAGCTCAGTCGGTAGAGCAAGCGGCTCATAATCGCTGTGTCGCCGGTTCAAGTCCGGCCACCGCTACACACACGATCCGAGCTCGAAGCAGGAAAAGCAGGAGGCACCCGCGATGGCGAAGGCCACCGACGTCCGGCCGAAGATCACGCTGGCGTGCGAGCAGTGCAAGCACCGGAACTACATCACCAAGAAGAACCGGCGCAACGATCCCGACCGGCTCGAGATCAAGAAGTTCTGCCCGAACTGCGGCACGCACCGCGCCCACCGCGAGACCCGCTGAGTCGGACGGTCCGGCAGTGCCCGACGAGTCCTTCGTCGGCCGTTCCCTCCCGGCCGCCGGTCCCTTCCAGGTCGGCCGGGAGAAGATCCGGGAGTTCGCCACGGCCATCGGGGACACCTCCCCGTTGAGCCGTGATCTCGACGTCGCGCGCGCGGCAGGTCACCCCGACCTGGTCGCGCCGCCGACGTTCTCGACGACCTTCACCATGCCGCTGATCGAGGCGTTCCTGCGGGACCCCGCCTTCGGCTGGGACTACACGCGGATGGTGCACGGCGACCAGCGCATCACCTTCCACCGGGCGATCCACGGCGGCGACGAGCTGTTCACCACGATCCACGTCGACGAGCTGCGCACGCGCGCGGGCAGTCACATGCTGACCCTGCGGTGCGAGGTCGCCGACGCCACGGGTGAGCCGGTCGCCACCACGAGCTCGCTGCTGGTGACCCAGGCATGAGCACCCCGTCGAACCCCGCCGCGGCGCAGAAGGGCGACGAGCTCCCGCCGCTGCGGCTGCACCTCACCCGGGCCGACCTGGTCCGCTACGCCGGCGCCTCCGGCGACTTCAACCCGATCCACTGGAGCGACCGCGTCGCGCGCGTCGCCGGGCTGCCCGGCGTGATCGCGCACGGGATGCTGACGATGGCCGTGGCCGGCCGGGTCGTCACCGACTGGGTCGGCGACGCCTCCCTCGTGCGGAGCTACGGCACCCGCTTCACCCGCCCCGTCGTGGTGCCCGACGACGACACCGGCGCCCTCGTGGAGATCACGGGCACGGTCGGGGACGTCACCGATTCGGACGGTGTCCGCGTCGCCCGGATCGACGTCAAGGCCGTGTTCGACGGCAAGTCGGTGCTGGGTAGGGCCACCGCGGAGGTCGTCCTCCCCGGCTGAGCCCGGGGCGTGTCCGGTTGCCGTGATCGCCGAGTGGGTCGATGCTGCCTGCGTCCCGGGTCCGCGAGGGCCCGTACCACACGGAGGGAGCACCACGTGAAGTTCGGGAAGCTGGTGGACAAGGCCTGGGAGGACAAGACGGCCTCGGAGATCCTCTCCGCCCCGCCGTCGGCCCTCGAGGGCCTCACCGAGAAGCACGACGAGCAGCTCGCCGCCCTCGGCATCAAGACGATCGGCGACCTCGCCAAGTGGAAGTACGCCAAGCGCGCCGCCGCCCTGGCGGACCTTGCCGACACCGACAAGTAGGTCCCGCGACGCACGAGGGGCGGGCACCGCGACCGGTGCCCGCCCCTCGTCCGTGTCCGGGCCCCTACTGCGCCTCGCGCAGCAGCGCGCCCATCCGCTCGACGCCGGTCTTCAGGTCGTCGTCCCCGAGGGCGTAGGAGAGCCGGAAGTAGCCCGGCGTACCGAACGCCTCGCCGGGCACCACGGCCACCTCGGCGTGCTCGAGCACGGCGGCGGCGAGGTCGAGGCTGGTCTCGATCTTCTGCCCCCGGATCTGCTTGCCGAGCAGCTCCCGCACGTCCGGGTAGACGTAGAAGGCGCCCTTCGGGGTGGGGCACTGCACGCCGGGGATCGCCGCGAGCAGCTCGACGATGGTGCGGCGGCGGCGGTCGAAGGCGGCGCGCATGTCGGCGACGGCGTCGAGCGGGCCGGTGAGGGCCGCGACCGCCGCGCGCTGCGACACGTTCGCCACGTTCGAGGACAGGTGCGACTGCAGGTTGGTGGCCGCCTTGACGACGTCCGTGGGGCCGGCCATCCACCCGACCCGCCAGCCGGTCATCGCGTAGGTCTTGGCCACGCCGTTGAGCACCACGCAGGTGTCGGCCAGCTCCGGGACGGCGACGGGCAGCGAGACGGCCTCGGCGCCGTCGTACACCAGGTGCTCGTAGATCTCGTCGGTGACGACCCAGATGCCGTTCTCGAGCGCCCAGCGGCCGACGGCCTCGGTGAGCTCGCGCGGGGCCACGGCGCCGGTCGGGTTCGACGGCGAGCACCAGAGCAGGACCTTGGTGGCCGGCGTCCGGGCGGCCTCGAGCTGGTCGACGGTGGGCAGGTAGTCCTGCTCCGAGCCGGTGACGACGACCTTGGTCACGCCACCGGCGAGCGCGATCGCCTCGGGGTAGGTGGTCCAGTACGGGGCGGGCAGGATGACCTCGTCACCCGGGTCGAGCAGGGTCGCGAAGGTCTCGTAGACCGCCTGCTTGCCGCCGTTGGTCACCAGGACCTGGTTCGCGGCGATCTCGTAGCCCGAGTCCCGCTTCGTCTTCTCCACGATCGCGGCCTTGAGCTCGGGGAGCCCGCCCGCGGGGGAGTAGCGGTGGTTCTTCGGGTCCTGCGCGGCGGCGACGGCGGCCTCGACGATCGGCTGCGGCGTGGGGAAGTCCGGCTCGCCCGCGCCGAAGCCGATCACCGGGCGGCCCTCGGCCTTGAGCGCCTTGGCCTTCGCGTCCACGGCGAGCGTGGCCGACTCGGCGATGTTCCCGATCCGGGTCGAGATCCGGGGCTTCTGCGACGTTCCGGCGGTCGATGCTGTCGGTGCGGACATGGCCCTCATCCTCGCGCACCGCGGGTGTCCACGCGCGAGCGGGTTTCGGCCCCGCGGACCTCGCCCCGGGCTCCCCGGGGGGCCGCGGGTGCAGGGCCCCGGAGCGGGTGCCGTACACTCGATTCGCCGGGCGCACCGGATCTTCCGGTGTGCCTGCTCCGAACCCGTCGGGTCCCCGACGTGACGGGCCGGGGCAGCGTAGGGGTGTAGCTCAACTGGCAGAGCAGCGGTCTCCAAAACCGCAGGTTGCAGGTTCAAGTCCTGTCACCCCTGCCACCTGGGACGACAGCAGGAACGAGACGAGGGGGCGGGCGTCTGCCCGCCGGTGAGGACGAGAGTGAGCGACGAGCGGGAGCCCGGGCGGGAGCGCCCGACGTCCGCGGCGGACCGCCGCGGGCGGCGCACGTCGCCGTCCTCGTCCGGGGCCGGTGCGGTCACCACGCCGGGCAAGGGCCGCCCGACGCCCTCGCGCAGCGGTGGTGCGCCGCGCAAGGCGTCGCCGTTCGCCAGGCTGGTCCGCTTCCTCCGCGAGGTCGTGGCGGAGCTGCGCAAGGTCATCTGGCCCACGCGCAAGCAGCTGGTGACCTACACGATCGTCGTGCTCGTCTTCGTCGCCTTCATGGTCGCGCTGGTGTCGCTCCTGGACTGGGTGTTCGGGCTGGGCGTGCAGGCCCTGTTCGGCGCCTAGTCTTGGACCCGGGACCCCGATCGAGCACGACGACGCTGACGAAGGAAGCGAGAAGCACGTGACCTCCCCAGACGGCCGGCCGGCCGAGGACGAGACGACGGTGCAGGACACCGACGTCGAGGTGGCTTACGGCGCCGAGGCCTCCGACAGCTCGGACAGCACCATCGACCCCGCCGACACCGACACCGCCGCCGAGGCGGTCGAGGCAGAGGAGGCGGAGGACGCCCTCGACGAGGAGTCCGTCGTCGACCTGGGTGCCGACGCCGCCGCGGCCGTCACGGGCGTGGACGAGCAGGCCGACCCGGGCGACCTCGAGGCCGGTGCCGACGCGACCGACGAGGTCGCCGCCGACGCCGCCGAGGAGGAGGTCGACCCGGTCGCGGAGATGACGGAGGCGCTGCGCCGCGCCCCCGGCGACTGGTACGTCGTCCACTCGTACGCCGGCTACGAGAACAAGGTGAAGCAGAACCTCGAGACCCGGGTGCAGACCCTGGACGTCGAGGACTACATCTACCAGGTCGAGGTGCCCACCGAAGAGGTCACCGAGATCAAGAACGGCCAGCGCAAGCAGGTGCAGCGCAAGGTGCTGCCCGGCTACATCCTGGTCCGGATGGAGCTCAACGACCAGTCGTGGGGCGCCGTCCGCAACACCCCGGGCGTCACCGGCTTCGTCGGGGCCACGTCCCGGCCCTCGCCGCTGACCCTCGACGAGGTGCTGAAGTTCCTGCTGCCGAAGCAGGAGGCGCCGAAGGAGAAGGCCGCCGCCGCGGCGGGCACGGGCGGCACGAGCGGCGGCACCGGCGGTGCCGCCACGGTCGAGGTCGACTTCGAGGTCGGCGAGTCGGTCACCGTCATGGACGGCCCGTTCGCGACCCTCCCGGCCACGATCAACGAGGTCAACGTCGACGCGCAGAAGCTGAAGGTGCTCGTGTCCATCTTCGGCCGCGAGACGCCCGTCGAGCTGGCCTTCAGTCAGGTCTCCAAGATCTGACGGTGCACGAGCTCCGTCGCGGCGGGCAGGTCCGCGGCGCGTAGGACGATCACGAGGAAACAAGGATGCCACCCAAGAAGCGGAAGCTCTCCGCGATCATCAAGCTCCAGATCAAGGCCGGCGCGGCCACGCCGGCCCCGCCGGTCGGCCCCGCGCTGGGTCAGCACGGCGTCAACATCATGGAGTTCTGCAAGGCGTACAACGCCGCCACCGAGGCCCAGCGCGGCGACGTGGTGCCGGTCGAGATCTCGGTGTACGAGGACCGCTCGTTCACCTTCGAGCTCAAGACCCCGCCCGCGGCCAAGCTGCTGCTCAAGGCGGCCGGCGTGGAGAAGGGCTCCGGCACCCCGCACTCGACCAAGGTCGCCTCCGTGACCATGGACCAGGTGCGGGAGATCGCGCAGACCAAGATGCGCGACCTGAACGCCAACGACCTGGACCAGGCCGCGAAGATCATCGCCGGCACCGCCCGGTCGATGGGCATCACGGTCAACTGACCTCACCCGAACGCGTGGGAGAGCCGGGCGCGGCTCCTACCACGATCTTCACGAAGGACTGAAGATGGCAAAGCGCAGCAAGATCTACGAGCAGGCCGCGGCCAAGATCGACCGCGACGCCCTGTACTCGCCGCTCGAGGCCGCCAAGCTGGCCAAGGAGACCGCGAGCAGCAAGATGGACGCGACCGTCGAGGTCGCCATGCGGCTGGGCGTCGACCCCCGCAAGGCCGACCAGATGGTCCGCGGGACCGTGAACCTGCCCCACGGGACCGGTAAGACCGCCCGGGTCATCGTCTTCGCCGTCGGCGACAAGGCCGCCGAGGCCGAGGCCGCGGGGGCCGACGTCGTCGGCGCCGAGGACCTGATCGAGCGGATCCAGGGCGGCTGGCTGGACTTCGACGCCGCGATCGCGACGCCCGACCAGATGGCGAAGGTCGGCCGCATCGCCCGCATCCTCGGCCCCCGTGGCCTGATGCCGAACCCGAAGACCGGCACCGTCACCCCGGACGTGGCCAAGGCCGTCAACGACATCAAGGGCGGCAAGATCAACTTCCGGGTGGACAAGCAGGCCAACCTGCACCTCGTCATCGGCAAGGCCTCGTTCGACACCGAGAAGCTGGTGGAGAACTACGGCGCCGCCCTCGACGAGATCCTGCGGGCCAAGCCGTCCGCCGCGAAGGGCCGCTACATCAAGAAGATCACCGTCTCGACGACCACGGGCCCGGGCATCCCGGTCGACCCGAACCGCACCCGCAACCTGCTGGTCGACGACGCCGTCTGATCGTCCGCACGCACGAAGGCCCCCTCCGGATCTCGTCCGGAGGGGGCCTTCGCGGTTCCGGGGTCAGGACCAGTCGGCCAGGATCCGGTCGACGGACTCGGGCTCGGCCGGGCGTCCGGGCACCGCGGTCGGGGTGCGGGAGAACCGGGGCGCGGGCGCGGCCTGCGGGGTGTCCTCCGGGCTGACGATCGTGCTCCGCGCGGCAATGTGCGGGTGCTGCGCGACCTCCCCGAAGGCGAGGACCGGGGTGGTGCACGCGTCGGTGCCGTCGAAGATCGCGGTCCACTCGTCGCGGGTCCTGGTCTTGAAGACCTCGGCGAAGCGCGCCTTGATCGCCGGCCAGGACGGGATGTCCATCTGCGCCGGCAGGTCGGCGGGGTCGATCTCGAGGCCCTTGAGCAATTCCGCGTAGAACTGCGGCTCGATCGCGCCGACAGCCATGAACCTGCCGTCCGCGCAGGTGTAGGTGTCGTAGAAGGGCGCGTAGCCGTCGAGCATGTTGCTGGCGGGGGCGTCCTGCCAGAACTTCTGCGCGAGCATCCCCCACACCATCTGCACGAGGAGGCTGGCGCCGTCGACCATGGCGGTGTCGACGACCTGGCCCTCGCCGGAGCCCCGGGCCTCGTACAGCGCCGCGAGCACGCCGATGACCAGCAGCATCGAGCCGCCGCCGAAGTCCCCGACCAGGTTCAGCGGCGGCACCGGGCGCTCGCCGTCGCCGCGGCCGATGGCGTGCAGCGCACCGGTGAGCGAGATGTAGTTGATGTCGTGGCCCGCGCGCTCGGCCATCGGGCCGTCCTGGCCCCACCCCGTCATGCGGCCGTAGACGAGCTTCGGGTTGCGGGCGTGGCAGTCCGCGGGGCCGACGCCGAGCCGCTCGGTGACGCCGGGCCGGTACCCCTCGAGCAGCACGTCGGCCTTCTCGACGAGCTTCAGCACGGTCTCACGACCCTCGGGGGTCTTGAGGTCGGCGGCCACCCGGCGCCGCCCGCGCAGCGTGGGGTCGGCGTCGCCGCCGATCTTCAGCCCGCCCGGCCGGTCGATCCGGACCACCTCGGCGCCCAGGTCACCGAGGATCATCGCCGCGTGCGGTCCCGGTCCGATGCCGGCGAGCTCGACGACCCGTACGCCCGCGAGGGGTCCGCTGCGAGTGCCCACTTCCATCCTCCTCATCGATCGATCGTTCAGGACTCTACGGGTCCGCGCCCTCAGGGGCAGCGGCCCGGCGAGAGGATCACGGGAACGCTCACGCCACGGCGATCTGGTCCGCCGCCGCGCCGTCGGGCTGGTGCCGCAGACCCTGCCAGGCCGCGGTCAGCCGTTCGAGCGCGGCCGCGGCGCGTTCGGGTCGGAGCGTGTAGGGCAGCCGGACGTAGCGCTCGAAGGCGCCGTCGACGCCGAAGCGGGGCCCGGCGGCCAGCAGGACGTCGTGCCGACGGGCCGCCCCCGTGAGCAGGCTCGACACCGGCTCGCCCAGGTCCACCCAGAGGCTCAGCCCGCCGGCCGGGTCGTTGGGCCGCCACTGGGGGAAGGCCTCGGCCAACCGCCGGCGCAGGTCCGCACGGGCGGCCCGCAGGCTCTCCTGACGCTCGGCCACCACCGCCTCGACCTCGCCCAGCAGCCGGGCCGTGACCAGCTGGTCGAGCACGGCTCCGCCGAGGTCGATCGACGGCCGCAGCGCGGCGAGCCGCCGCACCAGCGACGCGGAGGTGCGGATCCAGCCGATCCGCAGGCCACCCCAGAACACCTTGCTGGCCGAGCCGATCGTGATCAGCAGCGCGGAGTCGGGCGCGTGCCGGGCGACCGGCTCGGGAGCCGGGACGTCGAGCGGCAGCTCGGTCAGGGTCTCGTCGACGACGAGCGGCGTACGGGTCCGCCGGGCCAGCGCGACGACGCCCGCGCGCACCTCCGGCGGCATCACCGCGCCGGTGGGGTTGTGGAAGTCCGGGACCAGGTAGCAGAGGGCCGGACGGGTGTCCCGCACGGTGGCGGTGAGCAGGTCGAGGTCCCACGCCGGCTCGCGGCCCTCGGGTGCGAGCGGCACGGGGACCGGCCGGGCACCGCGCCCGCGGATGGCGTCGAGCGCGTTCGGGTAGGTCGGGTGCTCGACGAGCACCCGGTCGCCGGGGCCGGCGAGCAGCGTGAGGACCAGGGCGATCGCGTGCTGCGCCCCGGAGGTGACCAGGATCTGGTCCGGGGTGGTCGGCACGCCGCGTTCGGTGAACCGCCGCGCCACGGCGTCCCGCATGACCGGGATCCCGGCGAGGGTGTAGCCGTGGCCGCCGATCTGCCCGTCGAGCTCGGTGACGGCGGACGCGGCGGCGCGCCGGATCGCGTCGGTGGGGGCGGGCAGCGCGGCGTGCGCGAGATCGGTGAGCCCACCGCCGGCGAGCGGCGAGAACGGGGTCTCGGGAGTCGCCCCGCCGGTGGGGCCGGGCACGCGCGTCCAGCTCCCGGAGCCGCGCCGGCTCTCGAGGAACCCGTCCGCGCGCAGGGCCTCGTAGGCCGCGGCCACGGTCGTCCGGCTGACGTCGAGGGCCCCGGCCAGCTCGCGCTCGGCCGGGACCCGGGTCCCGAGGGGCAGCCGTCCGTCCAGGACGAGCAGCCGGACGCGCTCGGTCAGGGCCGACGCGAGCCCGCGCTGGTCGTCCGGGCGCCACCGGCCCAGCAGGCGGGCGAAGCTCGCGCCCCCGATCCGACGCGTACCGGGGTCCACCGGATCCACTCAGTCCACCTCCGCGAAATTGGCCATGGAGTATCAGGCCAATACTGTCAGAGTGGAGGCATGACAGCGACGATCCTGCTCTCGGTCCTGGTCCTCATCGCGATCCTGGCGCCGCGCTACGGCGCCGACAGCCGCTCGCTGCGGGAGCGGCCGCACTACACGGCGACGCCCTGGGGCGACGTGAAGAAGTTCCTCCGCCGGCTGGAGGAGGCGGCGGCGCGACCACAACGCGCCGGGCCGCCGCTGCGGCGGCTCAGGTCCGGTACTCCCAGTGGTTCTGCATGAGCACCTGCTCGGTCCGGTCCGCGTCGTCACGGACCTCGGCGCGGTAGTAGTACCGGCCCGGCTGCCAGCCGTCCGTCTCCGCGACGACCTGCAGGTACTCCGTGGCCCAGCGGTGCCATTCGGCGGCGTCGCGGGGCGCGGGGTCCGGGGTGTCGCACACGACGGTCGTGAAGTCGTGGAGCCGGCCGCGCAGCGAGGTCCACATCTGCACGTCGATGTTCAGGGTCTCGGGCAGCCCCGAGGTCCGCTCACCGTTCACACCGCGCCTCCCTGGCGGGCCCGTGGTGGGCCCGCCAGGCAGTATCGATCTTCCGGGAGGACCGGGCTCCGCCGGGGGCCCGGACCTCACCGGATCGAGGGACGCGGGCTCAGGCCGCGGCCAGCAGGTCGCTGCGGCCCTTCTCCTCGAGCATCGCCTTGTACGGCCCGAACAGGCTCTTCGCCAGCGGCAGCACCTTCAGCAGCTTGGCGACCGGGCCCTTCGCGCGGACCTGCCCCTTGGCCAGCGCCACCGGCAGCACGACCTTGCCCAGCCAGAACCGGTTGCCGGTGTCGGCGCTCATGAACAGCTCGACGTTCGGCTCCGGCCCGTTGCCGGCGCCATCGTGGATCTCGGAGTTCGGCATGTCCACGGTCAGCACGGCCTCGGGGTCCGAGTAGGTGATGCGCAGGACGACCCCGGACGGCTTCAGCTTCTCGACCAGCGCCGCGTCCTCCATACCCAGCCGGAAGACCCCGCCCAGGTACTCGTACACCTCGGCCTCGTTCTGGAACGCCGCCACGTCGCAGCCCCTTTCGCTCGCTTGCCGGGGAGTCTGGCCCGCCCGGACCGGCTGCGGCGACTCCCCGCCCGGGCCACGCCTGGCCCGCACGGACCCTCAGGGGCGCGCGTCGTCGAGCAGCCCCGCCCGACCGGCCAGCGCGGCCGCCTCGATCCGGTTGGCCGCGCCGAGCTTGTGCAGCAGCGAGGCGATCATCCGCTTCGCCGTGCGCTCGCTGACCAGCATCGGCCGGGCGATCTCGCTGGTCTCCAGTCCGCGGGCGAGCAGCCGCCACAGCTCGACGTCCCGCTCGGAGAGCGTGTCGAGCACCCCGTCGGCGGTGCGGTCCGCGGAGGCCAGAAGCGCCTCGAGCAGCTCGCCGCGCACGACCTTCACCCCCGCGAGCAGGGACGACAACGGGGCCACGAGCACCGCGGGGTCGGCCGACTTGCCGAGGTACCCGTCCGCCCCGGCGCGCAGCGCGGCCGCCGCCAGGTCCAGGTCCTCGGTCCCGGAGAGGGCGAGCACCTTCGTCCCCGGATAGGCGGCCTTGATCCGGCGGATCGTCTCGACGCCGCCGAGCGGCGGCAGCGCGAGGTCGACCACGGCGATGTCCGCGCGGTTCTTGCCCACGAGCGCGACGGCCTCCTCGCCGGCCGTGGTGGACCCGGCGACCCGGAACGTGTCGCCCGCGCGGGACTCCAGCAGGAGCGCGAGGCCCTGGGCGAACAGCGCGTGGTCGTCGACGATGACGACGGTGTGAGGGCCCTCGTGCACGGACGGGAGCCTAATCGGACGTAGTCTCCGGGATCTCGCGACCTGCACCGACGGCGACGGGAGGCCCGGTGACCAGCCCGACGGACGGCAGGGTGGACCCGCTCGCGGAGGCCATGACGGATCCGGGCGCCCTGAGGTGGGACCCCTGGACACGGCGCTCCGACTCGGCCGAGGAGCGGGCGGCGGTGGTGATCCGGGCGATCGTCGTGGTCGCCGTGGGGTTGGCGCTCGCCGTCGGCCCCGAGCTCGCCCGCGGCCGGCCGCTGGTCGTGTGGGGCATCGTGGTCGGCACGGCGCTCTACGCCGCCGCGCTCGTGGTGACCGAGTGGGCGGAGTGGCAGCTGCCGGTCCGGCCCGCGGTGATCACGGTGGTCGACGGCGTGCTGGTCCTGGTGGCCTGCGGACTCACCGGCGGCGCGGACAGCATCTTCGTCGCGGTGCTGCCGCTGATCGCGATCGCCATGTCGTTGCGCAGCGGGCCGGTGCTGGGCCGGCTGGGCGCGCTCGGCGTGGGGATCGGCTTCACCGTCGCGTGCCTGCTCGGGTCGGACCCGGAGGTGCCGGTCGCGGAGCGGCTGCTGACGGGGGCCTGGTGGAGCGGGTTCCTCGTCGCGGCCGCGGTGCTGGTCGGGGTCCTGGTGCGGATGCTGGAGCGGCAGCTGCAGGAGGCCGCCGACTCGCGGGCCCGGGCGGCGGCCGAGCACGAGAAGCTGTTGTCCGAGCGGGAGCTGCGGGCCCGGCTCGTCGCGGCGCAGCAGGCCCGGCTCGACGGGGTCCGCGTGGTGCTCCACGAGTTCCGCACGCCCGTCGCCTCGCTCACCGCCCTGACCACCGACCTGGCGAAGGGGGCGCTGTCGCCGGAGGCGTCGCGCACGGCCACCCGGCTGCTCGCGGAGCACGCGGTGCACCTGCAGGACATGCTCGACGGCCTCGCCGACCTGGCGGTCCGGGACGGCAGCCCGCTGGGCCGGGTCACCGACCGGCGGGTGGTGCTGGCCGAGCTGGCCGAGGCCGTGCTCGACGCGGCCGCGGTCGCGCCCGGTCGTCGCCGGATCACGGTGGTGCCGGCGGGCGCGGCCGTGCGCTGCGACCCGCAGCGGCTGCGCCGGGTGCTCACCAACCTCGTCGAGAACGCCGAGCGGCACAGCGGGGAGGAGCCCGTCGAGCTCGACCTCGCGTACGTCGACGGCACGCTCGTCGCCGAGGTGCGCGACCGCGGCCCCGGCCTGCCGCCCGGCCAGGAGGGCCTGGTGACGGCCAAGGGCGTGGCCCTGGGGGAGCGGCGCGGCACCGCGGGGCTGGGGCTGTGGATCGTCGAGGCGCTGGTGGGCGCGATGAACGGCGAGCTCACGCTGCTCCCGCGCGCGGGCGGGGGCCTGGTCGCCCGCCTCACCCTCCCCCTCGCCCCCGCCTGATCTCCCGACTCGCGGTGCGAGATCTCCCGACTCGCGGTGCAAGATCTCCCGACTCGCGGTGCAGGATCTCCCGACTCGCGGTGCAGGATCTCCCGACTCGCGGAACTGCTGCGCTCCGTCCCGCGAGTCGGGAGCTTCGGCATCGCGAGTCGGGAGCTTCGGCATCGCGAGTCGGGAGCTGGCACGCGGGGGACAGGGCGGGAACTCGCGGCCCGCTGTGGTCCGGCGTGACGCGCATCATGATCGACGCTCATGAAGACCCGAGCAGCGGTGCTGTGGGAACTGGGCGGCAAGTGGGAGGTCGAGGAGGTCGAGCTCGACCCGCCGGGTCCCGGTGAGGTCCTGGTCGAGCTGGCGGCGTCCGGCCTCTGCCACTCCGACGAGCACCTGGTGACCGGCGACCTCCCCGTCGCCTACCCGATGGTCGGCGGCCACGAGGGCGCCGGGCGCGTGCGTGAGGTCGGTCCGGGCGTGACCGAGGTGGAGGTCGGCGACCCGGTCGTCATGACCTTCCTGCCGAGCTGCGGGCGCTGCTCCCACTGCGTCCGCGGCATGACGAGCCTGTGCGACGACGGCGCGGGCGCCACCCTCGGCCCCCAGCTCGACGGCACCTACCGCTTCCACGCCCGGGGCGAGGACGTCGGGCAGATGTGCCTGCTCGGCACGTTCAGCCAGCACACCGTCGTGCCGGTCAAGTCGGTCGTGAAGATCGACGAGGGTTTCCCGCTGGAGCTCGCCGCGCTGGTCGGCTGCGGCGTGACCACCGGGTTCGGGTCCGCGGTCCGCACCGCCGACCTGCGCGCGGGGGACTCGGCCGTCGTCATCGGGATCGGCGGGATCGGCGCCAACGCCGTGCAGGGCGCGGTCAACGCCGGCTGCCGGTACGTCGTGGCGGTGGACCCGGTGGAGTTCAAGCGGGAGAAGGCGCTCGAGCTGGGCGCCACGCACACCGCCGCGAGCATCGACGAGGCGTGGCCGCTGATCTCCGAGCTCACCCGGGGCCAGCTCGCCGACGCCGCGATCCTCACCACCGGGATCGCCGACGGCGACGACCTGCAGCCAGCGCTGCAGCTGGTCGGCAAGCGGGGGCGGGTCGTGGTGACCGCACTGGGCAAGGCGGAGCAGGAGACCGCGAGGCTCTCGCTGCTGGAGCTCACGCTCTACGAGAAGCAGATCCGCGGCGCCCTGTTCGGCAGCTCCAGCGGTCAGCACGACGTCCCGCGCCTGCTCGAGCTGCACAACCTCGGCCGGCTGAAGCTGCGCGAGCTGGTCACCAAGGAGTACACGCTCGACCAGGTCAACGAGGGGTACGAGGACATGCGCTCCGGCCGCAACATCCGAGGCCTCATCCGCTTCTGACCCACCTCCCACCACCCAGCTTCAACGGCGAAGGAGCCGACATGCGCACGATCGAGCACGGCAAGCGGGACGGGTTCGCCTCCCTCGACGCGGGCGGGCTGAAGCAGGAGTCCTTCCCGCTCCGCCTGTTCACCAAGGGGGCCGCGAGGCACTGGAACCCGGCGGACATCGACTTCTCGCAGGACGCGAAGGACTTCGCGGCCATGACGGACGAGGAGCGCTGGTACACCTGCGCGCTCGCCGCGCAGTTCATGGCGGGCGAGGAGTCGGTGACCCAGGACCTGCAGCCCTTCGTGGCCGCGATGGCCGCCGAGGGCCGGTTGGCCGACGAGATGTACCTGACCCAGTTCGTGTACGAGGAGGCCAAGCACACCCAGGCCTTCCGGCTGTGGTTCGACGCCCTCGGGATGAGCGGGGACCTCCACGAGTACATCGAGTTCAACGACGCGTACATGGAGATCTTCACCAAGCAGCTGCCGGACAGCCTGTACGCGCTGGAGCGCGACCCGTCGCCGCGCAACCAGATCCGCGCCTCGGTGACCTACAACCACATCGTCGAGGGCACGCTGGCACTGACCGGCTACTTCGCCTGGCAGAAGATCTGCACGAGCCGGGGGATCCTGCCCGGCATCCAGAAGGTGATCAAGCACATCGGCGACGACGAGCGCCGCCACATGGCCTGGGGCACCTTCACCTGCCGCCGGCACGTCGCCGCCGACGACGCGCTGTTCGACGTCGTCGACGAGCGCATGCAGGAGCTGATGGTCCCGGCCATGGGCGTGGTCACCGCGACCTTCGACAAGTACGAGGGCGGCGAGCCGCCCTTCGGCGTCGACATCTCGGAGATGGCCGAGTACGCGATGGACAAGCTGGGCCGCCGGCTCGGGGCGATCGAGTCCGCCCGCGGCGCCGACCTGCGGGTGATCGACGTCGACGCCTCGCCCGAGGCGCTCGAGGAGAAGTTCCACGCCGAGGACCAGCTGGAGCTGGCCGGATGACCCGCGCGGGGCGCTACGACCGGCTCCGCGAGATCGAGCTGCTCGACCCGGAGACGGACTGGCTCGAGATCTACCGGCTCATGTCGATGTACGAGTTCCCCTGGGACATCAACCAGGCGCTCTCGTTCGCGCTGTTCCGCACGTACGCGGTCCCCACGATCGGGAGGCTCCTGGCGGAGACCGGCGAGTTCACCGAGCGCGTCCAGAAGCGCTACGACGACACGGGGCTGATCCTCGAGGCCGTCCTCGAGCACGGGTTCACCGGCACCGGCAAGGACGCCGTCCGCCGGATGAACCAGATGCACCGCAGCTATCCGATCTCGGCCGGCGACATGCGGTACACGCTGTGCACGTTCGTCGTGTCGCCGATCCGGTGGATGGACGCGTACGGGTGGCGGCCGTTCTCGGAGACGGAGAAGGTCGCGAGCGCGAACTACTACCGCGAGCTCGGCCGGCACATGGGCATCAAGGACATCCCGGCGACCTGGCGGGAGTTCTGCGAGGTCCACGACGCGTACGAGCGCGAGCACTTCGGCTACGACCCGGGCGGTCGGGCCGTCGCCGACTCGACGCTCGCACTGCTGTGCACCTTCCCGCCGAACGACAAGGCCCCGGCGGCGCTGATCGACGCCTTCTCCCGCTCGCTCATGGACGCCCACCTGCGGGAGGCCTTCCGGTACGAGGCCCCGCCGCGCTGGTTCCGGGCGCTGTCGCGGGCCGCGCTGCGGCTGCGCGGCCGGGTCGTGCGCGCGATGCCCGTGCGCACGCGACCGAAGTTCGTCCGGGACCTGCCCAGCATCCGCAGCTACCCGAACGGTTTCGACGTCCGGCAGCTCGGGACCTTCCCGCAGGGCTGCCCGGTGCCCCACGGGCGCCCGGTCGCGGACCAGGACACGTACTCCGATCGAGTGGTGTCCACGCAAGTCACTCCATCCGGAGCCTGAGAGCCGGGTTGTACCGGCATGGGCCCGGTCGGAGTAACACAGTGCGACGGCCGACGCCCCGTGAACCGGGATCGACGACAGCGTGTCGATCTCGGTTCACGGGGCGTGTCCGTCGTTCTCAGGAACGGTCGAAGTGCCTGCGTCGCCGCGGAATACCCGGTAGTAACCAGACTGCGGCGTGGTCGTTGGGCGCTGCAGGACGAGTGCGTGCTCCGGCAAGGATCGGTGCCGCAGGCTCGAGTGCGCGAGGAGGCGACGTGCCCGGTGTCGAGGTGAAGGTCGAGGGGCTGACGAAGTCCTTCGGGCGCGCGAACATCTGGTCGGACGTCACGCTCACGCTGCCGCCCGGTGAGGTCAGCGTGCTGCTCGGCCCCTCCGGCACGGGCAAGTCGGTGTTCCTGAAGTCGCTGATCGGGCTGCTCAAGCCGGAGAAGGGCTCGATCGTCATCCACGACACCGACCTCGTGCGGTGCAGCGAGAACCGGCTCTACGAGATCCGCAAGCTGTTCGGGGTGCTGTTCCAGGACGGCGCGCTGTTCGGCTCGATGAACCTCTACGACAACATCGCCTTCCCGCTGCGCGAGCACACCAAGAAGCCGGAGTCGGAGATCCGCGACATCGTCGCGGAGAAGATGGACATGGTCGGGCTCAAGGGCGACGAGAAGAAGCTGCCCGGCGAGATCTCCGGGGGTATGCGCAAGCGCGCCGGCCTGGCCCGCGCACTGGTGCTCGACCCGGAGATCATCCTGTTCGACGAGCCGGACTCCGGCCTGGACCCGGTGCGCACGGCGTATCTGAACCAGCTGATCATCGACCTGAACGCGCAGACGGACGCGACGTTCCTGATCGTCACCCACGACATCAACACCGCGCAGACGGTGCCGGACAACATCGGCATGCTCTACCGCAAGCACCTGGCCATGTTCGGCCCGCGCGAGGTGTTGCTGACCAGCGAGGACCCGGTGGTGGCGCAGTTCCTCAACGGGCGCCGGCAGGGCCCGATCGGGATGTCGGAGGAGAAGGACACCGCCCAGGCCGCCCGGGAGATGGCCGAGGTCGACGAGCTGTCCGGGCTGCCCCCGATCAAGCCCCAGCTCGAGGCGACCGCGGGCCTGCCCGAGCGCAAGGCCGTCGGACGCCGGCAGAAGCGGGTGGCCGAGATGCTGCACACCCTGCCGCCCGCCGCGCAGGAGGCCATCCGCCGCTCGCAGGAGGAGAGCGGGCAGGCGGCGCAGCAGCCGACCCGCCGACGGGCCGTCGGTGCGGCGCCCTACGGTCGTCCCGAGGAGCCGACGGACGCGCCGACCCAGAGCATCCCCCGGGTGCAGGACGCCCCGCTCGGTCAGCCGCTCCCGCCGCAGAACGCACCCCAGAACCCGTCGCAGAACCCCCAGCAGCCCCCGACCGGCCGCGCCCCCGGCGGCCCGAGCTCCGGTCCCGGCCGGCACCGCTACCGCTAGCCCCCGCACGCCGCCCCGTCGCGGGTGGGCCGCCCCCACGGACCACCCGCGAACCTGCTCCCCACCGCCCCCGCGCAGTTCCCCGACTGCCGTGGAGACAAGGACTCCGCCGTGTCCGCTCCCCAGGCCGGCCCCAGCCCCCTGACCCGCGCCCTCACCCCCGTCGGGCGCCTGTTCGGGCTGGGCGTCGACATCGTGAGACAGGCCTTCCGGCCGCCGTTCCAGCTGCGCGAGTACATCGAGCAGACCTGGTTCGTCACCAAGGTCTCCGCCCTGCCCACGGCGCTGTTCACGATCCCGTTCGGCGCGACCATCGCCCTGCTGCTGGCCGAGCTGACCCGCCAGTTCGGCGCGCAGAGCCAGACCGGCGCCGGCTCGGTGCTCGCGATCGTGCAGCAGGCGGCCCCGATCGTCACCGCGCTGCTGATCTCGGGCGCCGGCGGCAGCGCGGTCTGCGCCGACCTCGGCGCCCGCACCATCCGCGAGGAGATCGCGGCCATGGAGGTGCTCGGCATCTCGCCGATCCAGCGCCTCGTGGTCCCGCGGGTACTGGCCATGGCCACCACGGCGGTGGTGCTCAACGGCCTGGCCACCGTCGTCGGCGTCGCCGGCGGCTACTTCTTCAACGTCATCATCCAGGGCGGCACGCCCGGCGCGTACATCGCGAGCTTCTCGGCGATCGCGCAGGTCAGCGACATCGTGGTCAGTGAGGTCAAGGCGGCCCTGTTCGGGTTCACCGCCGGGATCGTCGCGGCCTACCGGGGGCTCAACCCGCCCCCGGGCGCGAAGGGCGTCGGCGACGCGGTGAACCAGTCCGTCGTCATCTCCTTCGTCCTGGTGTTCCTGATCAACCTGGTCCTCACCGCGCTCTACCTCGAGCTCGTCCCGCCGAAGGGGATCTGAAGTGGCCCGACTCAGCACCCTGGTGCGTCGGCCGGTCGACCAGCTCGAGGAGCTGGGCGAGCAGCTCGGCCTCTACGCGCGCGCCGTCGCCTGGATCCCGCGCACGCTGCGCCGCTACCCGAAGGAGATCTTCCGGCTGCTGGCCGAGGTCAGCTTCGGGTCGGGCGCGCTGATCGTCATCCTCGGCACCGCGGGCGTCATGGCGGCGCTGTCGCTGTTCGTCGGCTCGCTGGTCGGCCTGCAGGGCTTCCGCGCCCTCGACTCCCTCGGCGTCGAGGCCCTGACCGGCTTCATCACCGCCTACTTCACCACCCGCGACATTGCCCCGCTGGTGGCCGCCTCGGCGCTCACCGCCACGCTCGGCGCGGGTTTCACCGCCCAGCTCGGCGCCATGCGGATCTCCGAGGAGGTCGACGCGCTCGAGGTCATGGCCGTGCCGTCGGTGCCGTTCCTGGTCACCACCCGCGTGATCGCCGGGATCCTGGCGGTGATCCCGATGTACACGATCGGCCTGCTCGCCAGCTTCGGCGCGGCGCGGCTCAACGTCACGCTCCTCAACGGCCTACCGGGCGGGACGTACGACCACTACTTCGACCTCTTCCTGCCGGTCGGGGACATCTTCGCCTCGTACCTGAAGGTGATCATCTTCGCGACGGTGGTCATCCTCATCCACTGCCACTACGGCTACCACGCCAAGGGCGGCCCGGCGGGCGTCGGCGTGGCCGTCGGCCGGGCGGTGCGGCTCTCGATCGTCAGCACGGCGATCCTCGACTTCTTCCTCACCCTCGTGCTGTTCGGCACCTCGACGTCGGTGCGGGTGGCGGGATGACGACCGGCGACGTGCTCCTTCCCGCGGAGACGACATGAGCGCGGACACGAGGAAGGTCACCCTCGGCATCGTCTTCATCCTGGTGATCGCGCTGCTGATCGGGCTGGCCGTGGCGCAGTACGCGGGCGCGTTCCGCTCCGGGATCCCGGTGACGCTGAAGGTCGACCGGGTCGGCACGCAGCTGAACGAGCGGGCCGACGTCAAGATCCGCGGGCTGATCGTCGGCACCGTCGACACGATCAGCACCGACGGCGACGGCGCGACCGTCACCATGTCGATGGACCCGGACCTGATCGACCAGATCCCGGACAACGTCACCGCGCGGCTGCTGCCCAAGACGCTCTTCGGCGAGAAGTACGTGTCCCTGGTCCCACCGGAGCAGCCCGGCGCGGTCAAGCTCGCCGCCCACGACACGATCCGCGAGGACCGCAGCGTGGCCGGGATCGAGGTCGAGCGGGTGCTCGACGACCTGCTCCCGCTGCTCCAGGCGGTGCGGCCGCAGGACCTCGCCACCACCCTCGGCGCGCTGTCGCAGGGCCTCGCGGGTCGCGGCGAGCAGCTCGGGCAGACGCTGGAGCGGCTCAACACCCTGACCGCGGGACTGCAGCCGGCCATCCCGGACCTGCAGGAGGACATCACCCAGCTCGCGGACTTCTCGGAGAACCTGTCGAACTCCGCGCCGGACCTGCTCGACGCGCTCGACGACCTGACGACCACGAGCCGCACGGTCGTGGAGGAGTCGCAGAACCTGCGCGACCTGTACCGGTCGGTGACCGGGGCGTCGGACGACCTGCGGGCCTTCCTCGACGCCAACAAGGACAACCTGATCGGCCTGGCGGGAGCCGGCCGGCCCACGCTGGAGACGTTGGCGCGCTACGCGCCGGAGTTCCCCTGCTTCTTCCAGCAGGCCAGCCGGCTGGTCCCGTACCTGGACCAGGTGTTCGGCAAGGGGACGGACGAGCCCGGCGTGCACATCACGCTGGAGATCGTCACGAGCAACGGCAAGTACATCCCGAACCAGGACGAGCCGGAGTACTCCGACGACCGCGGCCCGCGGTGCTACCCGATCATCCAGCCGGGCCCGCAGTACCCGCCGGACGGCCCGTTCCGCGACGGCTCGGTTCCCCCGGCGCCGCCCGCGGGGCAGCCGATCGGGCCACCCCCGAAGTTCGGGGTGAACGACTACGACTCCTTCGACGGCACCTACTCGTGGGACCTGGTCCCCGGGTTCGACCGGAGCCCGAACACGAAGGCCGGGGCCAAGCCCGCGTCCTACGACATGGGCATCACCAACTCGCCGGGTGAGCAGCAGCAGGTCGCGGAGCTGGTCGCGGCGCGCACGGGCAGCACGCCCGCGGCCGTCCCCGGCTGGGGCAGCGTGCTGGTCGGCCCGCTCTACCGCGGGACGGAGGTTCGGATCGCATGAGCCGCGTCCCCCTCGGCCCGCTCACCAAGTTCCTGGCGTTCGCACTGGTCACCGCGCTGGCCACCACGGTGCTCGCGCTGACCATCGCGAACAGCCAAGGCGGCGACAAGACGACCTACTCGGCCCGGTTCACCGACGTCAACGGCCTGCTGAAGGGCGACGACGTCCGGATCGCCGGCGTCGTCGTCGGCTCCGTCGACAAGATCGAGGTCGTCGACCGGCGGCAGGCCCAGGTGGAGTTCAGCGTGGACTCCTCGCTGGCCGTCCCGGCCTCGGCCACCGCGTCGATCCTCTACAAGAACCTCATCGGGCAGCGCTTCCTGTCCCTCGGGCAGGGCACCGGGGGCGGCGGCCGGCTCGAGCCGGGCGGCACCCTGCCGGTGCAGCAGACCCGCCCGCCGCTCGACCTCACCACGCTGTTCAACGGCTTCAAGCCGCTGTTCCAGGGCCTCGACCCGGAGCAGGTGAACAAGCTGTCCCAGGAGATCGTCTCGACCCTGCAGGGCGAGGGCGGCACCGTCGACAGTCTGCTCGCGAGCACGGCCTCGCTGACCAGCACCATCGCCGACCGGGACCAGGTCATCGGACAGGTCATCGACAACCTCGACGGCGTGCTGCAGACCGTGAACAGCCACGACGAGAACCTCAACCAGCTGATCACCTCGCTGCAGCAGCTCGTGTCCGGGCTGGCACAGGACCGCAAGCCGATCGGCGACGCGATCTCCTCGATCGCCGACCTCACCCAGGTCACCGGCGGCTTCGTCGAGGAGGCCCGGCCGCCGCTGCAGGCGGACATCCGCGCGCTCGGGGACCTCGCCGGGCAGCTCGACGAGGCCCGCCCGACGCTGGAGC
This sequence comes from Pseudonocardia kujensis, assembly GCF_021283305.1. Taxonomy (GTDB): domain Bacteria; phylum Actinomycetota; class Actinomycetes; order Mycobacteriales; family Pseudonocardiaceae; genus Pseudonocardia; species Pseudonocardia kujensis. The sequence goes on along the minus strand of NZ_JAJSOK010000006.1, from coordinate 54,307 downwards.
ACCTGCTGGAGTTCTCCCCGTACAAGCTGAACAAGATCAGCCGCGCGGCGAGCTACGGCAGCTGGTTCCAGTTCTACCTGTGCGGGCTCTCGGGCTCGGTCGGGCTGGGCGACCTGATCCCGCGCCAGGAGATCCAGGCGTTCAAGTCGGGGGCCGGGCGCTGCGGCGCCGACCCCGACGGCCAACCGGACCAGCTGGGCACGCCGAAGGGCGCCCCGCTGCCGGGCGTCGACCAGCTGGTGAACGGTGTGCTGCCGAACGGCGTGCCGGAGAACGCGCCCGCGCTCCCGATCTTCGACACGCGCACGACCGGAGGTGACCACTGATGGCCGCCAGCGGAGCGCGCCGCCCGGTCCCGCTCGCGATCGCGGGGCTGGTGCTGATCGCCGTCCTCGCGGTCGTGGCCTTCCAGGCCCCGTCGATCTTCGGCGGCCCGACCTACCACGCCGAGTTCGGCGAGGCCGCGGGCCTGCAGTCCGACGACCGGGTCACCGTGGCCGGCGTCGAGGTCGGCCGGGTGACGGCGGTGAAGCTCGCCGGCGACCACGTCGACGTCGCCTTCCGGGTCGACGACGCCTGGGTCGGCGACCGGACGTCGGCCTCGATCGAGATCGCCACCCTGCTCGGCTCGAAGTACCTGGCCCTGGACCCGCAGGGCGACCAGGAGCTCGACCCGGGCACGCCGATCCCGCGGGAGCGGACCCTCTCGCCCTTCGACGTCGTCGAGGCGTTCAACGGGCTGACCGGGACGATCGACCAGCTCGACACGAACCAGCTGGCCGACAGCCTGCGCACGCTGGCCGACACGTTCTCCGACACCCCGGACGACGTCCGCGGCACCCTCGACGGCCTGTCCCGGCTCTCGACCACGATCTCCAGCCGCGACCAGCAGATCCGCCAGCTCCTCGCCGGGGCGCGGAACCTGTCGTCGATCCTCGCGGACCGCCGGGGCGACTTCGACAAGCTGCTCTCGGACGGCAACCTGCTCCTCTCGGAGCTGCAGCAGCGCAAGGACGCCATCGACCGGCTGCTCGACGGCACCCGGCTGCTCTCCCAGCAGCTGTCGGGCCTCGTCGCGGACAACGCCGACCAGCTCCGACCGACGCTCGAGACGCTCGACCGGGTCACCGAGGTGCTGCAGCGCCACCAGGACGACCTGGCGGCCACGCTGAAGAACGAGGCGGTGTTCGTGCGGCTGTTCACCAACGCCGTCGGCAACGGCCGCTGGTTCGACAACTACATCTGCGGGCTGCTCCCGATCCCGACGATCGGCCCGCTGAACCCCGGAGGCTGCTGATGGTCGGCTCCTGGGCGAACGACCGCCGCGCGCTGCAGATCACGGCGCTGGTCGCGATCGTCGCCGTGCTCGTCGCGACCGGGGTCTGGCTGATCGGCAACGGGGGCGGCCGGAAGATCACGGCCTACTTCACCAACGCCTCGGCGCTGTTCGAGGACAACGACGTGCGCGTGCTGGGCGTGCCGGTGGGCCAGATCGACTCGATCACCCCGCAGGGCACGCAGGTGAAGGTCGACATGACCATCACCGACCCGGACGTGCACCTCGCGCCCGACGCCAAGGCCGCGGTCGTCTCGCCGAGCCTCGTCACCGGCCGCTACGTGCAGCTGTTCCCGACGGTGGCCGAGAACGCGCCGGAGCTCGAGACCGGCGCGACGATCCCGCTCGAGCGGACCGCCGTCCCGCTCGGCGTCGACGACCTGGCCAAGGCCGCCACGGACCTCTCGCAGGCCCTCGGCCCGCAGGGCGCCAACTCCACCGGTGCGGTGTCGCAGGCCCTCGACGTCGGCGCGCAGAACCTGGCCGGCAACGGCCAGGCGTTCAACGACACCCTCCGCGGCCTCGGCAACCTCTCGAACACGCTCGCCGGGTCCAGCGACGACCTCTTCGGCACCGTCACGGAGCTGCAGAAGTTCACCCAGACCCTGGCCCAGGACGACGCGAAGGTGCGTGAGTTCAACGGCCGGCTCGCCGACGTCACCGGCTTCCTCGCGAGCGAGCGGGGGGACCTCGCCGGGGCGATCAGGGACCTGTCGGTGGCACTCGGCGACGTGGCCGGGTTCGTCCGGGACAACCGGGACACCATCCACTCGAACGTCGACCGGCTCGCCGACGTCACGCAGGTGCTGGTGGACCAGCAGCGGGCGCTCACCGAGATCCTCGACGTCGCGCCGCTGGGCATCTCGAACCTGGCCAACACCTACAACGGCTCGTCGGGCACGCTCGACACCCGGGCGAACATCAACGAGCTCAGCCGGCCGCCGATCTACTTCCTCTGCGACCTGATCAAGGACGGCGCGCCGGACCCGCTCAAGCCCCTCCTGCCCGCCTGCCAGCAGCTGCCGGACGTGAACTCGCTCCCGACGCCGGCGCAGATCCTGAGCTCGGTGACCAGCGGGCAGGCCCCGCCCGTCCCGGGCCTGGCGATCCCGTCCGTGCCGCTCGTGCCGCAGGACCCCGCGGCGCCGCAGGCCGGACAGCCGGCCCCCGCGGTCCCGGGGCAGGAGTCCCCCGCACCGGCCGCGCCGACCACCCCCGCCCCGGCCACACCGGCCCCGCAGCAGCCGGAGGCGGGCGGCGGCGTCGGCGGGTTCTTCTCGAAGCTCTTCGGAGGTGGGTCGTGAGGCGCACGAGGCTCGCGGCCAGGCTGGCGGTCCTGGTGACCGTCGCGTCGGTCGCGCTGAGCGGCTGCGGGGTGTTCTCCGGCGGGCTGCGCGGGGTGGAGCTCCCCGGTGGCGCCGACCTCGGCGACGACCCGTACGCCGTGACGATCGAGTTCCCCGACGTCGTCGACCTGGTGCCGCAGTCCCTGGTCAAGGTGGCCGACGTGAGCGTCGGGACCGTGCGGTCCATCGACGTGGACCCGGCGACCTGGAACGCGCGGGTCACCGTGGCGGTGAACCGGGGCGTCACGCTGCCGGCCGACGCCGAGGCCCGGGTGCGCACCACGAGCCTCCTGGGCGAGAAGTTCGTGGAGCTGGCCGCCCCCGCCCAGGGCGGCACCGGCACCCTGTCCGACGGCGCCACCATCCCGATCCAGCGCGCGGGCCGCGCGGTCGAGGTCGAGGAGGTCTTCGGCGCGCTGTCCATGCTGCTCAACGGCGGCGGCGTCGCGCAGATCAAGACGATCTCGACCGAGCTGAACAAGGCCCTCGACGGCCGCGAGCCGCAGATCCGCGGGCTGCTGGACAACCTGAACACGCTGGTCGGCGCCCTCGACGACCGCAAGGGCGAGATCACCCGCGCCCTCGACGGGCTCAACCGGCTGTCCGCCACCCTCGACGACCGGCGGCCGCAGATCGCGAACGCCCTCGACAACCTCGGCCCGGGCCTGGCCGAGCTGGAGCGCCAGCGCGGTCAGCTGGTCGACATGCTCCAGGCGCTCGACCGGCTCTCCGGCACCGCGACCGACACGATCAACCGCAGCCGGGACGACACCCTCGCCGACCTGCGGGCGCTGCAGCCCACGCTGTCCAAGCTCGCCGAGTCGGGGCAGGACCTGCCGAACTCGCTGGAGCTGATCGGCAGCTTCCCGTTCACCGACGCCGCGACGGACGCGTTCGCCGGGGACTACGCGAACCTGTACGTCCGGGCGGACCTGGACGCGAAGTCCCTGCTGGACAACCTGCTGCGGGCGCGGCAGCCGTTCCCGACGCCGGACACGCCGCTGTTCAACCAGCTCCCGCCCGTCGGGCAGCTGCTGTCGCCGCTGCTCGGCGGCAACCCGGACCAGCCGTCGCTGCCGCTGCTCGGCCCGTCGCCGACCCCGCTCGGCCAGGCCGACCCGAACAACCCGCCGCCCACCACCGCGCCGACCACGAGCGCGGTGCCGACCCCGCCGACGGACGGCACCACCGGCGGCTCGGGCGACCCGGGCGGCTCCGGCGGCGGTCTCCTCGGCGGACTCCTCGGAGGTGGCCGGTGATCACCCGGACCATGAAGTGGCAGCTCCTGGCGCTGCTGCTGGTGACCGTGCTCGGCGTCGGCTTCGTCGGCTTCCGGTACGCGAACTTCGGCGCGCTCTTCGGCGCCACGACCTACCCGGTCACGATGAAGCTTGCCGACTCCGGCGGCATCTTCACCGGCGCCGACGTCACCTACCGCGGTGTCAGCGTCGGCCGGGTCGGCCCGCTGACCCTGACCGCCGACGGCGTCGACGCCCAGCTCGACCTGGAGCGCGGCGGCCCGGAGATCCCCGCCGACGTGACGGCCGCCGTGCGCAACCTGTCCGCGATCGGCGAGCAGTACGTCGACCTGCAGCCGGCGAGCGACTCCGGGCCGGAGCTGGGGTCCGGCTCGGTCATCCCGGTGTCGCGGGTGAGCACCCCGGTGCAGGTGGACCAGGTCGTGTCGAGCCTCGACGGGTTCGTGCGGTCGGTGCCGCTGGACAGCCTGCGCACCGTCGTCGACGAGCTGGGCAAGGGCTTCGCGAACAGCGGCGTCCCGCTGCAGAAGCTGCTCGACACCACCAGCGAGTTCACCAAGGCGGCCACCGACGCGCTGCCGCAGACCACCGCACTGCTGAGGGACGGCCGCACGGTGCTGACCACGCAGAACGAGGTGGCCGGCCAGTTCGCCGACTTCAGCTCGAGCCTCGAGCTGCTGGCCGAGCAGCTCAAGGAGTCCGACCCGGACCTGCGCCGGCTCATCCACACCGCACCGGAGGCCGCCGACCAGATCCGCGGGCTGCTCCGGGAGAGCGGCGCCGGGCTGTCCACCACGATCGCCAACCTGCTCACGGTCTCCCGGATCGCCGAGCCCCGGCAGTCCAACCTCCAGCAGCTGCTCGTGACCTACCCCGGTGCGATGGCCAACGCGTACACGGCGGCGCCCAACGACGGCACGGCGCACCTCGGCCTGGTGCTCAACTTCTTCGACCCCTTCCCGTGCGTGTACGGCTACCAGGGCACCGAGCACCGGGCCGGGGACGACACCACGGAGATCCCGGTCAACAAGAAGGCGTACTGTGCCGAGCCACAGGGGAGTCCGACGAGTGTGCGCGGTGCCCAGAACGCTCCCCCGGCGCCGCACTCGACGACCCCCCGCGCCAAGCCCGGCACGACCGGCAACCCGTCCGCGGGGCTCCCGCTTCCGGCCGGCTCCGACGACCCGCAACCGCTGACCCCGCTCCCCCTCGGAACACCGGCCGGGATCCTGGCCTGACGGCCGGCCCCGCCCGCCACACCCCCGATGGCCGACGCCCCCACGGCCGGATGGAGTCCCGCAATGACTGCGAGCACGACCGAGAGCACGGCGAACACGACGCCCGCCGACGAGCCCGACCTCGGGCCGTCGGGCGGCAGGAGGCGGTTCGGCGGGCCGCGGGCGCTGCAGGTCGCGGCCGCCGTCGCGGTCGTCGCGGCGCTGGTGTTCGGCGTGCTGTGGCTGACCACACTGCTGAGCGGCGAGCGCACGCTCGCCGAGGAGCGCGACGACGTGCTCGTCGCGGCCCGGCAGTCCGCGATCAGCCTCAACACGCTGGACTGGCACGACGTCGACGGCGGGCTCGACCGGTGGGAGCAGACCTCCACCGGCGCGGTCCTCGACGAGTTCCGCACCAACCGGGCGCAGTACGCGCAGTTCGTGGCCCAGTCCAAGCGGACCACCACGGCGACCGTGTCCGACGCGGCGGTGAGCGAGCTCGACGACCGCGCCGGCGTCGCCCGGGTACTCGTGGGCGTCGACGTCACGGTGACCCCGGACGGGCAGCAGCCCATCCCGACCCGGCAGCGCCTGCAGCTCGAGATGAGCCGCACGGACGACGGATGGAAGGTCAGCAAGCTCGCGCCGGTGCGCGCCCCCGGTCAGAGCGGCTGAGGCTCGCTCCGCACGCTCCGCTGGGTATCGATGCTCGCTCCGCACGCTCCGCTCGGTATCGATGCTCGCTCCGCACGCTCCGCTCGGTATCGATGCTCGCTCCGCTCGGTCGACCGACGGCCCCCAGGAGGTCACCATGTCCCCCCAGCCCCGCAAGCCCGCCCCCACCCCCGCGTCCCGGCGCCGCACCGCCGGCATCCGGCGCCCGCGCGTCGCCGGCCGCCCGGACACGGGCCGGCCCGACACCGGCCGTCCGGACGCCCCGGCCGAGGCCGGCGAGAGCGAGGTCCGCCCGGACGTGACGCGGGCCGACAGCCGGCACGCGCTCTTCGAGCCGGAGACGGCGGAGCTCGCAACCCCGGAGGTCGACGGCGAGGCGGAGACCGCCGCCGTGCCCGCCACGGACGGCACGGGCGGCACGGACGGCATGGCCGGCACGGACGCCGGCGAGGACGTCGGGCACCCCGGAGGCCCAGAGGTCGACGGGGCCGCCGAGGCGGGGGAGCGGCCGGCCGGGGCCCGGGCCCGGCGCGCCCGCCGGGCTCGACGCGAGCGCGACGAGGCGTTCGGCCGCGTCGAGGAGCCGGCACGGCGGTCGCGGCGCGGGCCGAAGGACCTGCTCCGCCTTCCCGCCCCGCCCCGGACGAAGCGGGGCACCACGATCCTCGCGGGCGTCACGGTCGTCGCGCTGGCGCTCGCGGTGCTGGCCGGGGTGAGCTGGTGGAGCATGAACCACACGCCCGCGGCGCGGAACACCGCGCTGGTCGACGTCGCGGCGACCACGCAGGTCAGCCAGCAGCTCGGCGACGCGGTGAAGACCGTCTACTCGTACGACTACACCCGGCTCGACCAGAACGAGGCCGCCGCCCGCCAGGTCATCACCCCGGAGTTCGGCCAGCAGTTCGACCAGCTCTTCGGCGAGGTCCGCAAGCTGGCGCCGCAGCAGCAGGCCGTGGTCACCGCGACGATCTCGCAGGCCGCCGTCGAGTCGATCACCGGCGACCGGGCCGTGCTCATGGTCTTCCTCGACCAGCAGGCCACCCGGGCGGCGAACGACCAGGCGGGCCAGCAGGTGGCCGCGGCGGGCCGGCTCACGGTGACCGGGCAGCGCGTGGACGGGACCTGGAAGATCGCGGACGTCGCCGTCGCGTAGCGGCGCATCGACACCGTCGCGTAGCGGCGCATCGACACCGTCGCGTAGCGGCGCATCGTCACCGTCGCGTAGCGGCGCATCGACACCGTCGCGTAGCGGCGCAGGGACGCCGTCGCGCGAGAACCGGCACCCCGGCGGCGCGGCCGTCGCCGGGGTGCGTATGCTGGACGTCGGTTCCACCGAAGACCGCAGGTCTGTCCACCGGCCCCGCCGGAGGACACGAAGGCCCCGCAGCCGCGGGCGGCCCGCGCAGGAGGACGAGGCAAGCAGCCCGGGTGCGCACGCGCGCCCGCACTCCACGCCCCGTGCCCTGCGCACGGGGCGTTCGTCGTCTCCGGGCCTCGGGAAGCGGTGGCACACCGACACCCCGAGAGGAGGCATCACATGGCACGACCCGACAAGGTCGAGGCGGTCGAGGAGATCGCCGACCGGTTCCGGGGCGCGTCCGCCTCGGTGGTCACGGAGTACAGCGGTCTCACCGTGGCTCAGCTGAGTCAGCTGCGCCGCGCCCTGGGCGCGGACGCCAGCTTCCGCGTCGCCAAGAACACCCTGGTGAAGCGGGCGGCTGCAAACGCCGGCGTCGACGGTCTGGACGAGCTCCTGACCGGCCCGACGGCGATCGCGTTCGTCACCGGCGAGGCGGTCGACGCCGCCAAGGCGCTGAAGAACTTCGCCAGGGACAACAAGGGCCTGGTGATCAAGGGCGGCTACATGGACGGCCGCGCCCTGTCGGGCGCCGAGGTCGAGCGCCTGGCCGATCTCGAGTCCCGCGAGGTCCTGCTGGCCAAGCTGGCCGGCGCCATGAAGGGCAACCTGGCGAAGGCCGCGGGCCTGTTCAACGCCCCGGCGTCGCAGGTCGCGCGTCTGGCCCAGGCCCTGGCCGACAAGCGGGCCGCCGAGGGCGGCCAGGACGACACCGCCGCCCCCACCGAGAGCTGATCCGGCTCCACCCCAGATACACCCCAGACACACGAGAAGGAGCCAGAGATGGCGAAGCTGTCCAGCGACGAGCTGCTCGACGCGTTCAAGGAGCTCACCCTCATCGAGCTCGCCGAGTTCGTGAAGAAGTTCGAGGAGACCTTCGAGGTCACCGCGGCCGCCCCGGTCGCCGTCGCCGCCGCGGGTGCGCCCGCCGCCGGTGGTGCCCCGGCCGAAGCCGAGGCCGAGAAGGACGAGTTCAACGTGGTCCTCGAGGCCGCCGGCGACAAGAAGATCCAGGTCATCAAGGTCGTCCGCGAGCTGGTCTCGGGCCTCGGCCTGAAGGAGGCCAAGGACCTCGTCGAGTCGGCCCCGAAGCCGGTTCTCGAGGGTGTCGCCAAGGACGCGGCCGACGCCGCCAAGGCGAAGCTCGAGGAGGCCGGCGCGAAGGTCTCGCTGGTCTGACCAGCGTTCGATCAGCGCCGCCTGATCCCCGCCGCGACGCCGCCCACGGGCGGCACGGCGGGTCCACGAACGGCCCTCCCGCTCGCGCGGAAGGGCCGTTCGTGCGTTCTCAGGAGTTCTCGCGGTCCCGCAGCTCGCGGCGCAGGAGCTTGCCGCTGACCGTCTTCGGGATCTCGTCGAGGAACTCGACCTGCCGGGGGTACTTGTAGGCCGCCATCCGCTCCTTGGCGAAGGCGATCAGCTCCTCGGCGGTGACCTGCTTGCCCGCGCGCAGGCTCACGAAGGCCTTCACGGTCTCGCCGCGGTACTGGTCGGGCACGCCGACCACGGCCGCCTCGCGCACCGCCTCGTGCTCGTAGAGGACGTCCTCGACCTCGCGCGGCCAGACCTTGTAGCCGCCCGCGTTGATCTGGTCCTTCTTGCGGTCGACGATGTAGAACCAGCCCTGGTCGTCCATGTACCCGACGTCGCCGGTGTGCAGGGACCCGCCCGGGATCGCCCGCTCGGTCTCCTCCGGCTTGTTCCAGTACCCCTTCACCACCTGCGGCCCGGTGGTGACGATCTCGCCGACCTCGCCCGGCGGCAGGTCCCGCCCGTCCTCGCCGACGATCCGCACGATCGTGTCGTAGACCGGCACCCCCACCGACAGCGCCCCGGAGGCCTCGTCGACCGGCGCCTCGGCGTGCCGCGGCGTGCAGTGGCTGGGCGAGGTGGTCTCGGTGAGCCCGTAGATGTTGTGGATGTACTGGCCGAAGGCCTGCTGGAAGGCCTTCACCGTCGACGGCGGGATGGGCGCCCCGCCGGACCAGATCTTGGTGAGCGTGCGCAGCGCGCCCTGGTCGGCGTTGGGGGCGTTCATCAGCGCGATGAACACCGTGATCGAGCCGACCGTGAAGGTGGGCCGCTCCTCGCGGATGATGTCGATCGCCGCCGACGGCTCGAAGCGGTGGAACAGCACGAGCGGCGCCCCGAGCAGCATGGCGATCGTGACGTGCCCGATGAGCCCGGTGATGTGGAACAGCGGTGCCACGCCGAGCACCACGTCGTCCGGGCCGAGCTCGCAGAAGCCGCGGTAGGTCTGCGAGTTGAACACCAGGTTGGCGTGGGTGTTCATGGCACCCTTGGGCGGGCCCGTCGTGCCCGAGGTGTAGGTGAGCACCGCGGTGTCCTGCGGGTCGAACGACACCGCCGGCGGCCGCTGCCCGCGGAACCGCTCCACGAGCTCGGCGAGGTCCACGGTGCCGTCGACGGCGCCGATCCGCTCGACGCCGCCGAGGATGCGCTCGTCGCCGCGCGTCTGGTGGTCGAGCTCGCTCGTGGTGAGCACGGTGCGCACGGCGGTGTCGCCGACGACCTTCGAGGCGACGTCCCGGTAGAGGCTCTCGAGGGTGACCAGCACGCTCGCCCCGGAGTCGGTGAGCAGCAGGTGCAGCTCGCGCTCGCGGTTCATCGGGTTGACGTTGACGGCGATGCCGCCCGCCTTCCACGCACCGAGCAGCGCGATCACGTACTGCGGGTCGTTCTGCAGGAACAGCGCCACCCGCTCGCCGGCGGAGAACCCGCCGTCGAGCAGGCCGGCGGCGACGGCGTCGGACAGCTCGTCGAGCTCGCGGTAGGTGATCCGGCCGTCGAAGTAGCGGAGGGCGTCGCGGTCGCCGTGCTGCTCCACGGTGGCCCGGAACAGCGCGAGCATGTCCGGGAACTCGGGGGTGATCGTGGTGGGCTGGCCCTGGTCGTAGCGGGCGAGCCAGGGCTTGTCGTCGTAGACGGACACCGGGTCTCCTAGCGGATGGCGATGGGGTTGACGGGGGCTCCGGTGCCGTGGACGACCTTGAGCGGGGCGGCGGCGTAGAGGAAGGACCAGCGGTTGTCGGCGGCGCAGGCGTCGGCGAGGTCGTCGAGCCAGGCGATCTCGGTGAGGGTGACGCCGAGGTTGCGCATCAGCGCACAGTGCAGGGGCAGCGCGACCCCGGAGTTCGGGTCGGCGGTGACCTCGTTGGCGATGGTGTCGGTGACCAGGTTGGGGATCTCGCGCTCCTGGAACCACTCGACGAGCTCGCGGGAGTAGGTCAGGCCCGGCTCGACGAAGCCGTCGTAGAAGCTCTCGGGGTCGTTGAGCTCGTACCAGTACTTCATCCAGCCGGTCCGGATGACAAGGATGTCGTGCTTCTCGATCTCGACACCCTGGTTCTTCGCGGCGGCCTCGAGGTCGGTGTGGTCGAAGGTCTCGCCCTTGTCGAGCCAGGGCTTGCCGCGGTGGCGGGCCATGTCGATGAGCACCCCGCGGCCGACGACGCCCTTCTCGGCGATGGGCAGCACCGAGGCCTTGTCCATGGCGTCGATGGTGGTGCGGGCGTCGTAGCCGTTCCAGAGCTGGCCGTCGTACCAGACGTGCCCGAGGGCGTCGTACTGGGTGGAGCCCTGCAGGAAGAGGTGCGCGGTGTCGTCGGCGTAGTGCAGGCCACCGGGGAAGGCGGGGGCGTTCTCGCCGTCCCAGGTGCCCTCGTCGAGCTCGTTCTGCCGGGTCATGCCCTTGCGGCCGGGCCAGATGGGGTCGCCGGGGCTCTCGGTGCGGCCCATGTGGATCTGCAGGGTGAAGACCTGGCCGGACCGGACGTGTTGCACGCCGCGCAGGACCTCGCCGGCGTCGAGGTAGTTCAGGCAGCCCAGCTCGTCGTCGGGCCCCCACTTGCCCCAGTTCCTGGGGGCGTCGTCGCCCAGCAGCTCGGCCATCGTCGGCACGGTGTTCTCGGCCATTCGTCGACCCCTTCGTCAACGGGTGTGAGACAGGTGCATGATCGCGCGCCCCGATCCTTCTGGCGGCGCTCTCCGGGCGTCAAGGCCGGTGGGCGAGGCGGCCTGACCGGAGGATCGGGCCGGGGCGTAGGCTGGAACCAGAACCCACCCCTGTTGCTCCGGACGAGTGAAATTCGTGCGGCGCGACGGACGGCAGGTCGGGTCCCGCGGGCCCGCCGACGAACGGTCCACCGGGGGCCGGGAGCCCTGAGCTGCCGGTCGTCCTTCGGGAAGGACCACTTACCGACGCGTACGGTCTTGACTCGGTGCGCCTGCCGGGTCACTCTTACGTCACGGTGCTTGGCTCCGGTGGTGAGCTGAGCGACGTGTCTCGACAGCGGCTGCCTTCGCGGCTAGACTGACTCTTTGCGCTGCCTCCGCCCAGGTTCGGCGTGCACGCTGTCGGAAGTCCGCCGGTCGAAAGGCCGGGTCGGGAAGGTTCGCCAGGGTGCTCGGCGGACCTGGTCGGAGCGTGGCGCCCTGACAACGAACGGCGAGTTCAGCTCCCTGGCCACCCGACACGTCGCAGACCGCCGGACCGGTACCGGTGCGGTGACGCCGAACGGTAGCGCCTCGGGGGCAGTGCCCGCCAGACGAGAGCGTAGTTCTCGGAAGGACGCATCTTGGCTGTCTCCCGCGCCACCGTGACCACTGCGAACCCGGGGAGCGTCGTCTCGGCGAACCCCAACTTCCCTGGCGCACCCACCCGAGTTTCGTTCGCGAAGATCGCCGAGCCGCTCGAGGTGCCGGACCTCCTCGACCTGCAGATCCAGTCCTTCCAGTGGCTGGTCGGGGACGAGGCGTGGTTCCAGCGCCGCATCGACGCGGGGGACGAGAACCCGGTCGGGGGTCTCGAGGAGATCCTCACGGAGATCTCTCCCATCGAGGACTTCTCGGGCTCCATGTCGCTGTCCTTCTCGGACCCGCGCTTCGACGAGGTCAAGGCCTCCGTCGAGGAGTGCCGGGACAAGGACATGACCTACGGTGCCCCGCTCTTCGTCACCGCGGAGTTCACCAACAACACCACCGGCGAGATCAAGAGCCAGACGGTGTTCATGGGTGACTTCCCCGTGATGACGGACAAGGGCACGTTCATCATCAACGGCACCGAGCGCGTCGTCGTGTCGCAGCTCGTCCGTTCGCCCGGCGTGTACTTCGACCACGCCATCGACAAGACCACCGAGAAGGACGTCTACTCGGTCAAGGTCATCCCCAGCCGCGGGGCGTGGCTGGAGTTCGACGTCGACAAGCGCGACACCGTCGGCGTCCGCATCGACCGCAAGCGCCGCCAGCCGGTCACCGTGCTGCTCAAGGCGCTGGGCTGGACGACCGAGCAGATCCAGGAGCGCTTCGGCTTCTCCGAGACGATCCTCGCCACCCTGGAGAAGGACCACACCGCCGGCCAGGACGAGGCGCTGCTCGACATCTACCGCAAGCTGCGCCCGGGCGAGCCGCCGACGCGCGAGAGCGCCCAGACGCTGCTCGAGAACCTGTTCTTCAAGGACAAGCGCTACGACCTGGCGAAGGTCGGCCGCTACAAGGTCAACAAGAAGCTGGGCCTGGCGGAGCCCACCGAGGTCGGCACGCTGACCGAGGAGGACATCGCCACCACCATCGAGTACCTCGTCCGCCTGCACGCCGGTGAGACCTCGATGAAGGCCAAGGACGGCGAGACCGAGATCCCGGTCGAGACGGACGACATCGACCACTTCGGCAACCGTCGCCTGCGCACGGTCGGCGAGCTCATCCAGAACCAGGTCCGCGTCGGCCTGTCCCGGATGGAGCGCGTCGTCCGCGAGCGGATGACGACGCAGGACGTCGAGGCCATCACGCCGCAGACCCTGATCAACATCCGGCCCGTCGTGGCCGCGATCAAGGAGTTCTTCGGCACCTCGCAGCTGTCGCAGTTCATGGACCAGCACAACCCGCTGGCCGGCCTGACCCACAAGCGGCGCCTGTCCGCGCTGGGTCCGGGCGGTCTGTCGCGGGAGCGCGCGGGCTTCGAGGTCCGCGACGTGCACCCGTCGCACTACGGCCGCATGTGCCCGATCGAGACCCCTGAGGGCCCGAACATCGGCCTGATCGGCTCGCTGTCCACGTTCGCGCAGGTCAACCCGTTCGGCTTCATCCAGACGCCGTACCGCAAGGTCGTCGACGGCGTCGTCACGGAGCAGATCGACTACCTGACCGCGGACGAGGAGGACCGCTTCGTCATCGCGCAGGCCAACGCGCCGCTGAACGAGGACGGCTCCTTCACCGAGGACCGCGTCCTGGTCCGCCGCAAGGGCGGCGAGGTCGACCTGATCCCGCCGACGGGCGTCGAGTACATCGACGTCTCGCCGCGGCAGATGGTGTCGGTCGCGACCGCGCTCATCCCGTTCCTCGAGCACGACGACGCGAACCGCGCCCTGATGGGCGCGAACATGCAGCGCCAGTCCGTGCCGCTGCTCCGTTCCGAGGCGCCGCTGGTCGGCACCGGCATGGAGCTGCGCGCCGCGGTCGACGCCGGCGACGTCGTCGTCACCGAGAAGGCGGGTGTGGTCGAGGAGCTCTGCGCCGACTACATCACCGTCATGGCCGACGAGGGCACCCGCCAGACGTACCGGCTGAACAAGTTCCGGCGCTCCAACCAGGGCACCTGCAACAACCAGAAGCCGATCGTCGACGAGGGCCAGCGGGTCGAGGTGGGCCAGGTGCTCGCCGACGGGCCGTGCACCGAGAACGGTGAGATGGCGCTGGGCAAGAACCTGCTCGTGGCGATCATGCCGTGGGAGGGCCACAACTACGAGGACGCGATCATCCTGTCGCAGCGCCTCGTGCAGGACGACGTGCTCACCTCGATCCACATCGAGGAGCACGAGATCGACGCCCGGGACACCAAGCTCGGCGCCGAGGAGATCACCCGGGACATCCCGAACGTCTCCGAGGAGGTCCTCGCGGACCTGGACGAGCGCGGCATCATCCGGATCGGCGCCGAGGTCCAGCCCGGCGACATCCTGGTCGGCAAGGTCACCCCGAAGGGCGAGACCGAGCTGACCCCGGAGGAGCGCCTGCTCCGCGCGATCTTCGGCGAGAAGGCGCGCGAGGTCCGCGACACCTCGCTGAAGGTGCCGCACGGCGAGAACGGCAAGGTCATCGGCATCCGGGTCTTCTCCCGGGACGACGACGACGAGCTGCCCCCCGGCGTGAACGAGCTGGTCCGCGTCTACGTGGCCCAGAAGCGCAAGATCTCCGACGGCGACAAGCTCGCCGGCCGCCACGGCAACAAGGGCGTCATCGGCAAGATCCTGCCCGCCGAGGACATGCCGTTCCTGCCGGACGGCACGCCGGTCGACATCATCCTGAACACGCACGGCGTGCCGCGACGCATGAACATCGGCCAGGTCCTGGAGACCCACCTCGGGTGGATCGCCAAGTCCGGCTGGGAGATCGACGGCAACCCGGACTGGGCGAAGATGATGCCCGAGGAGCTCTACTCCGTGCCGCCGAACACGAACACCGCGGTGCCGGTGTTCGACGGCGCCAAGGAGCACGAGATCACCGGGCTGCTCGGGTCCACGCGCCCGAACCGCGACGGCGACCGCATGGTCGGCCCGGACGGCAAGGCGCAGCTGTTCGACGGGCGCTCCGGCGAGCCGTACCCGTTCCCGGTGGCCGTCGGCTACATGTACATCCTGAAGCTGGCGCACCTGGTGGACGACAAGATCCACGCGCGGTCGACCGGCCCGTACTCGATGATCACCCAGCAGCCGCTCGGCGGTAAGGCCCAGTTCGGCGGCCAGCGCTTCGGCGAGATGGAGTGCTGGGCGATGCAGGCGTACGGCGCGGCCTACACGCTGCAGGAGCTGCTCACCATCAAGTCGGACGACGTGGTGGGCCGGGTCAAGGTCTACGAGGCCATCGTCAAGGGGGAGAACATCCCCGAGCCGGGCATCCCGGAGTCGTTCAAGGTGCTCCTCAAGGAGCTCCAGTCGCTGTGCCTGAACGTCGAGGTGCTCTCCAGCGACGGCGCGGCGATCGAGATGCGCGACACGGACGACGAGGACCTCGAGCGCGCGGCGGCGAACCTGGGCATCAACCTGTCCAGCCGCCCGGGCTCGGACTCGATGTCCGTCGACGACGTCGTCAACTGACAGTTGGGGGGGCTCTGATCAGTACAGCCCCCCCAACAACCCCCCCAACTGCAGCGCTAGTGCACTAACGACGATTGAGGACACATCTTGCTCGACGTCAACTTCTTCGACGAGCTGCGCATCGGCCTGGCCACCGCCGAGGACATCCGCCAGTGGTCGCACGGTGAGGTCAAGAAGCCGGAGACCATCAACTACCGCACCCTCAAGCCCGAGAAGGACGGCCTCTTCTGCGAGAAGATCTTCGGGCCGACCCGGGACTGGGAGTGCTACTGCGGCAAGTACAAGCGCGTCCGGTTCAAGGGCATCATCTGCGAGCGCTGCGGCGTGGAGGTCACCCGCGCCAAGGTGCGGCGTGAGCGCATGGGCCACATCGAGCTGGCCGCCCCCGTCACGCACATCTGGTACTTCAAGGGTGTGCCGAGCCGGCTGGGCTACCTGCTCGACCTGGCGCCGAAGGATCTCGAGAAGATCATCTACTTCGCCGCCTACGTGATCACGTCGGTCAACAGCGAACTGCGCCACCAGGACCTGTCCACGCTCGAGAACGAGATGAGCGTGGAGCGCAAGCGGGTCGAGCAGCGCCGCGACGGCGACCTCGAGGCCCGGGCCCAGAAGCTCGAGGCCGACCTCGCCGAGCTCGAGGCCGAGGGCGCCAAGAGCGACGTCCGCCGGAAGGTCAAGGAGGGTGGCGAGCGCGAGATGCGCCAGCTCCGTGACCGCGCCCAGCGCGAGCTGGACCGGCTCGACGAGATCTGGACGACCTTCGCCAAGCTGGACACCCAGCAGCTGATCCCGGACGAGGGGCTCTACCGCGAGCTCTACGACCGGTACGGCGACTACTTCACCGGCGCCATGGGTGCCGAGGCGATCCAGAAGCTGCTGGAGAACTTCGACATCGAGGCCGAGGCCGAGAAGCTGCGCGAGATCATCCGCAGCGGCAAGGGGCAGAAGAAGCTCCGCGCCCTCAAGCGCCTCAAGGTCGTCGCCGCCTTCCAGTCCACCGGCAACTCGCCGATGGGCATGGTGCTCGACTGCGTCCCGGTCATCCCGCCGGACCTGCGCCCGATGGTGCAGCTCGACGGTGGCCGCTTCGCCACGAGCGACCTGAACGACCTGTACCGCCGGGTCATCAACCGGAACAACCGCCTCAAGCGACTGATCGACCTCGGCGCGCCCGAGATCATCGTCAACAACGAGAAGCGGATGCTGCAGGAGGCCGTCGACGCGCTGTTCGACAACGGCCGCCGCGGCCGTCCGGTCACGGGCCCGGGCAACCGGCCGCTCAAGTCGCTGTCCGACCTGCTCAAGGGCAAGCAGGGCCGGTTCCGCCAGAACCTGCTCGGCAAGCGCGTCGACTACTCCGGCCGTTCGGTCATCGTCGTCGGCCCCCAGCTGAAGCTGCACCAGTGCGGTCTGCCCAAGCAGATGGCGCTGGAGCTGTTCAAGCCGTTCGTGATGAAGCGCCTGGTCGACCTGAACCACGCGCAGAACATCAAGTCCGCCAAGCGGATGGTCGAGCGCGGCCGCTCGCAGGTGTGGGACGTGCTCGAGGAGGTCATCTCCGAGCACCCCGTGCTGCTCAACCGCGCGCCGACGCTGCACCGCCTCGGCATCCAGGCCTTCGAGCCGCAGCTGGTGGAGGGCAAGGCCATCCAGCTGCACCCGCTGGTCTGCGAGGCGTTCAACGCGGACTTCGACGGCGACCAGATGGCGGTCCACCTGCCGCTGTCGGCCGAGGCCCAGGCCGAGGCCCGGGTGCTGATGCTCTCGAGCAACAACATCCTCTCGCCGGCGTCGGGCCGCCCGCTCGCCATGCCGCGTCTGGACATGGTCACGGGTCTGTTCCACCTGACCCGCGAGCGCCCGGACGCCCCGGGTGCGGGCCAGTCGTTCAGCTCCGAGGCCGAGGCCGTCATGGCCTACGACCGCAAGACGCTGCACCTGCAGGCCCCGATCAAGATCCGGCTGCCCGGCGTCACGCCGACTCCGGGCACCGTGCTCGAGGAGGGGGACGTCTGGCGCGCCGAGACGACCCTCGGCCGGGTCATGTTCAACGAGCTGCTGCCGGCGGACTACCCGTTCGTCAACGAGCCGCTGCCGAAGAAGCGTCAGGCCGCGATCATCAACGACCTGGCCGAGCGCTACTCGATGACCGAGGTCGCGCAGGTGCTCGACCGCCTCAAGGACGCCGGCTTCTACTGGGCCACCCGGTCCGGTGTCACGCTGGCGATCGACGACGTCGTGGTCCCGCCGAACAAGCAGGAGATCCTCGACGGCTACGAGGCCAAGGCCGACCAGGTCAACAAGCGGTACCAGCGCGGTGCGCTCTCCCACCAGGAGCGCAACGACGAGATGGTCAAGATCTGGACCCAGGCGTCCGAAGAGGTCGCCAAGGCCATGGAGGACAACTTCCCCGAGGACAACCCGATCCCCACGATCGTGAAGTCCGGGGCGGCGGGCAACATGACGCAGGTCCGGCAGCTGGCCGGTATGCGTGGTCTGGTCGCCAACCCGAAGGGTGAGTACATCCCCCGCCCGATCAAGGCGAACTTCCGCGAGGGCCTGTCCGTGCTGGAGTACTTCATCTCCACGCACGGCACCCGGAAGGGTCTGGCGGACACCGCGCTGCGGACCGCCGACTCGGGCTACCTGACCCGTCGTCTGGTCGACGTCTCGCAGGACGTCATCGTCCGCGAGGTCGACTGCGGCACCTCCCGCGCGGTCACCATGCCGGTCACGGAGGAGACGGCCGACGGCCGCCTCATCCCGCACCGCTACATCCGCACGTCGGTGTACGCGCGGAGCTCGGCCGAGGAGGTCACGGACGCCGACGGCAACGTGATCGTGGCCAAGGGCGGCGACCTCGGCGACCCGGCGCTCGACGCGCTGGTCGCGGCGGGCGTCCGGCAGATCCGCGTGCGCAGCGCGCTGACCTGCGAGTCGGCCACCGGCATCTGCGCGACCTGCTACGGCCGCTCCATGGCGACCGGCAAGCTGGTCGACGTCGGCGAGGCGGTCGGCATCGTCGCGGCCCAGTCCATCGGTGAGCCGGGCACGCAGCTGACGATGCGTACCTTCCACCAGGGCGGTGTCGCGGGCGACGACATCACGACCGGTCTGCCGCGTGTCACGGAGCTCTTCGAGGCCCGTGTCCCGCGCGGCAAGGCGCCGATCGCGGACGTCGACGGCCGCATCCGCATCGAGGACGGCGACCGCTTCTGGAAGATCACCCTCATCCCGGACGACGGGGGCGAGGAGATCGTCTACGAGAAGCTGTCGAAGCGGCAGTGGCTCGCCATGACGGTGGCCGACGGCGAGGAGCGCCCGCTCCGCGACGGCGACCACGTCGAGGTCGGCCAGCTGCTCCTCGAGGGCACGGCGGACCCGCACGAGGTGCTGCGCGTCATGGGCCCGCGCGAGGTGCAGCTGCACCTGGTGCGTGAGGTGCAGAAGGTGTACCGCACGCAGAGCGTGGACATCCACGACAAGCACATCGAGGTGATCGTCCGGCAGATGCTCCGCCGGGTCACGATCATCGACTCGGGTGCCACCGAGTTCCTGCCCGGCGCGCTCGCCGAGCGGGGCGAGTTCGAGTCGGAGAACCGGCGCGTGGTCGCCGAGGGCAACGAGCCGGCCTCCGGCCGCCCGGTGCTCATGGGCATCACGAAGGCCTCGCTGGCGACGGAGTCGTGGCTGTCCGCGGCCTCGTTCCAGGAGACCACCCGGATCCTCACCGACGCCGCGATCAACGGGAAGCGCGACAAGCTCGTCGGGCTGAAGGAGAACGTGATCATCGGTAAGCTGATCCCCGCCGGAACGGGGATCGGCCGGTACCGCAACATCCAGGTGCAGCCCACGGAGGAGGCCCGCGCGGCCGCCTACGCGCTGCCGAGCTACGACGACGGCTACTACAGCCCCGACGTGTTCGGCACGGGCACCGGTGCCGCGGTTCCGCTGGACGACTACGACTTCGGTCGCGACTACCGCTAGTCGCCGCCGCGGTCAGCGACGGGGCCGGCGCCTTCGGGCGCCGGCCCCGTCGCCGTTCTCAGGGCCCGACCGACAGGCATGCCCACGGGTTCCGGGGTGTGCCGCCACCTTGCGGTGCACGAGGCCCGTGCGGGGTGCGCGACACCCGCCGAGGTGTCGGACGCCGCGTCGCACACCCGGTCGACGGCCTGTGCGAGTACCGCCGAGGGGGTGCCGACGGGGCCTCAGGGGTGTGCGGCGCTCCACGACGTGTGCGAGCAAACCAGGACCGGGTCGAGCCGGCGCAAGCTCCAGCCGGCACGGGTCGAGCCGGCACCCGGGTCGAACGAGCCCCGACCGGAACCAGCACCCGGCTGAGCAGCACGCGAGCGGACCGGGGCGGAGAACGACGCACCCCTCCTGCGGGCACCTGCCGGAGGGGTGCGAAGCGTTATGGAGCCATAACGTGCTCTGACGGCCGCTTCGGGCGCACTATGGAGCCATAACGCGTTCTAGCGGCGGCTTCGGGCGCGTTGTGGAGCCATAACGCGTTCTGACCGGCCGCTTCCGGCGCACTATGGAGCCATAACGCGTTCTGGCGGCCGCTTCGGGCGCGTTGTGGAGCCATGACGCGTTCTGGCGGTCGCTCAGGTCGTGACGTACTCGCCCTCGTCGAGGGCGGAGGTGCGGCGGCGGTACTCCAGCATGGTGCCGGGCCAGTTGTTGGTGATCCGGCCGGAGTCCGTGCGGTACCAGCTCACGCATTCCGTCCACACGCTGTCCGTGAGCCGTGACTGCATCTCGGTGTCGTAGGCCGTGGCGGCGTCGGGCCGCACCTCCAGCGAGCGCGTCCCGGTGGCGAGCCGCCGGATGCCCTCGCGGGCGTAGCGGATCTGGCACTCGAGCATGTGCACGATGGAGCCCGAACCGACGTTGGTGTTCGGGCCGTAGAGCAGGAACAGGTTGGGGAAGCCCGGCACGGTGATGCCCAGGTGCGCCCGCGCCCCCTCCCGCCACTCCGCGGACAGCTCGCGGCCCTCCCGGCCCACGACCTGCATCGGTGCCAGGAAGTCCTGGGTGCGGAAGCCCGTGCCGAAGATGATGACGTCCGCCCGGTGCAGCGTCCCGTCGGCGGCGACCACGCCCTCCTCGGTCACCTCCGAGATCTTCTCGGTGACGACGTCGACGTTCGGCCGGGCGAGCGCGCGGAACCAGTCCGAGGAGATCAGCACCCGCTTGCAGCCGACGGGGTAGTCGGGCGCGATGCGCTCCCGCAGCCCCGCGTCCGGGATCTGCAGGCGCAGCTGCGCGCGGTGCAGCAGGCCGAACGCCGACGCGAAGGGCCGGATCGCGGTGAAGCCGAGCGCGCCGAACTCGAAGAACCCGGCCCAGAAGGTGCGCGCGGTGCGGTGCCAGGCGCGAAACCGCAGGGAGAACGCCCGCGGGCCGTACGGGCGGTCCGGCTTGGGGATGACGTACGGCGCCGAGCGCTGGAAGACGGTGACCTGCTCGGCGTCGGGCGCGATCGCCGGCACGAACTGGATGGCGCTCGCCCCCGTCCCGACGACGGCGATCCGCTTGCCCTTCAGGTCGACCGTGTCGTCCCAGCGCGCGGAGTGGAACACCGGGCCCGGGAACCGCTCGACGCCGGGCAGGTCGGGCGTCGCGGGGTGCGAGAGCTGCCCGCACGCCGCGACGAGGGCCTCGGCCTCCAGGTCGCCGCCGCTGGTCCGGATCCGCCAGACGGCGGCGTCGTCGTCCCAGGTGGCGCCGGTGACCTCGGTGCAGAGCCTGATGTCCCGCTCCAGGTCGTGGTCCGCCGCGACGGTGCGCAGGTAGCGCAGGATGTCCGGCTGCGGAGCGAAGCGGCGGCTCCAGTCGCCGGGGGCGAAGGAGTACGAGTACAGGTTCGACGGGACGTCGCAGGCCGCCCCCGGGTAGGTGTTGTCCCGCCAGACCCCGCCGACCTGCGGCGCCTTCTCGAGGACGGTGACGTCGGCGAGGTCGTCCTCGCGCAGTGCGACGCCCATCCCGATCCCGCCGAACCCGGCGCCGACGACCGCGACCCGCACCCGCCGCTCCGCCTGGTCGTGGCGGATCGCCGCCCCGAGCTCGCGCAGGTCGGCGTGCGCCCGGCCGAGCAGCCCGGCCTCGAGCACGTGGTCGTGCCACATGCCCTCGGCGCGGGTGTAGGTGACCGCGCCGCCGGCCGCGCGCACCCGCTCGACCAGCCGGTCCGCGTCGCCCACCAGGACCTCGTCCGCTCCGGCGACGACGTGCAGCGGCGGCAGGCCGGACAGGTCGGCCTCCAGCGGCCGCAGCTCCGGGTCGACGGCCTCGCCACCGCGCAGGTACGACCGCTTGCCCGCGCGCAGCAGGCCGGGCCCCAGCATCGCGTCCCGCCCGGTGTTGCGGGCGATGGCCGGGTCGGTGAGGTCGAGGTCGAGCCAGGGCGAGATCAGCCCGACGCTCCCGGGCAGCGGGAGGCCGGCCGCGCGCAGCCGCAGCAGCAGTGCCACGGCCAGTCCGCCGCCCGCGGAATCTCCGGCGAGGGCGATGCGTTGAGGGGAGTATCCGGCGTCGAGGAGTGCCCGGAACGCGCGCTCGGCGTCGTCGAGCCCCGCGGGGTACGGGTGTTCGGGCGCCAGCCGGTAGTCCAGCAGGTGCACGGTCCCGCCGGTCGCCTCGGCCAGCCACGCCCCGAGCGAACGGTGCGAGGCGGGGGAGCCGACCACGTAGCCGCCGCCGTGCAGGAAGAGCACGGGGCGGTCGTCGCGGCTGCCGGGGACCGACACGCGGACCGACGGCCGGCCGCCGAGCGACGAGGAGGTGGAGCGGGTGCCACGGGGGACGGGGAGCAGTCGGCCCTGGAGGTCGACGAGCGCCCGTGAGACCGGGGTCGGCAGCCGGGGCGAGAGTGCGGGGGCCACGAGCAACCGGGTGGCGGCCCGGACGGCGGCGCACGGCAGTGTGAGGCGCATGATCGAACCGTAGGGCCGCGTCACGGGCCCGCGGAGCGGGGCGACCGGGGCAACGGCGGCCCGCGCGGGCCAGGCCGGTGACCGGGCGTCCGCAGGTCGTCGACGTGCGACGAGCGCGAGTCGATCTGCGACGAGCGGGTGAGCCTGCTTGCATCGCGGGTCCCGCTGGGGCAGCCTCCCAGGCGACGCGAGAGTGGCCCGGAGATGGCCGGCGGAAGGCCCGCAGGCCCCGCCACTGCCCTGGGCGGACCCGTTTTGACCCTCGTCAGACCGGCCGCGTACCCTTGGGACTTGCGCGCGATCACGCGTGCCCTCGTCCGTCCTGGACACCTCCGCGGAGTTCCCCGACTCCGGGGCGGTCGCGCCGGGCGCGACACGCCCGACCTCGCGGTCCGGCGGGCCGGGGTGGAAGCGGCCCGTGACCACGATCGGGCGGCGCACGACCGCCCGCCCGGGCAGCCGCACGGGCGAGACACCTGAGCATCACGAGTAGGGAAGAAGCAGAGGGTTCATGCCCACGATCCAGCAGTTGGTCCGCAAGGGCCGCGAGGACAAGGTCGCGAAGACCAAGACCGCCGCGCTCAAGGGCTCGCCCCAGCGCCGCGGGGTCTGCACGCGCGTCTACACGACGACCCCGAAGAAGCCGAACTCCGCGCTGCGGAAGGTCGCGCGCGTCAAGCTGAGCAGCGGCATCGAGGTCACCGCGTACATCCCCGGCGAGGGTCACAACCTGCAGGAGCACAGCATCGTGCTCGTCCGCGGTGGCCGTGTGAAGGACCTGCCGGGTGTCCGGTACAAGGTCATCCGCGGGTCGCTGGACACCCAGGGTGTGAAGAACCGGAAGCAGTCCCGTAGCCGCTACGGCGCCAAGAAGGAGAAGAGCTGATGCCTCGCAAGGGCCCCGCCCCGAAGCGGCCGCTGGTCTCCGACCCGGTCTACAGCTCGCCGCTCGTGACGCAGTTGATCAACAAGGTGCTGAAGGACGGCAAGCGTTCGCTCGCCGAGCGGATCGTGTACGCCGCGCTCGAGGGCACCCGCGAGAAGACCGGCACCGACCCGGTCGTCACGCTGAAGCGCGCGCTGGACAACGTCAAGCCGGCCCTCGAGGTCCGCAGCCGCCGTGTCGGTGGCGCGACCTACCAGGTCCCGGTCGAGGTCCGCGCCGTCCGGCAGACCACCCTCGGCCTGCGCTGGCTGGTGAGCTACGCCGGGCAGCGCCGCGAGAAGACCATGGTCGAGCGCCTCATGAACGAGCTGCTCGACGCGAGCAACGGCCTCGGCGCCAGCGTGAAGCGGCGCGAGGACATGCACAAGATGGCGGAGTCCAACAAGGCCTTCGCCCACTACCGCTGGTGACGGGCCGACCGTCCGCGCCAACCTTTTCCCAGGGGAAGTGAGCTGAACGTGGCACGGGACGTGCTGACGGACCTGACGAAGGTCCGCAACATCGGCATCATGGCGCACATCGACGCCGGCAAGACCACCACCACCGAGCGGATCCTGTACTACACCGGGATCAACTACAAGATCGGTGAGGTCCACGACGGCGCCGCCACGATGGACTGGATGGAGGAGGAGCAGAAGCGCGGCATCACGATCACGTCCGCCGCGACGACCTGCTTCTGGAAAGACCACCAGATCAACATCATCGACACGCCCGGCCACGTCGACTTCACCGTCGAGGTGGAGCGCTCGCTGCGCGTGCTCGACGGCGCGGTCGCGGTCTTCGACGGCAAGGAGGGGGTCGAGCCGCAGTCCGAGCAGGTCTGGCGGCAGGCCACCAAGTACGACGTCCCCCGCATCTGCTTCGTCAACAAGATGGACAAGCTGGGCGCGGACTTCTACTTCACCGTCGGCACCATCAAGGACCGGCTCGCGGCCACGCCCCTGCCGCTCCAGCTGCCGATCGGCTCGGAGAGCGACTTCATCGGCGTCGTCGACCTGGTCGAGATGCGCGCGCTGACCTGGCGCGGTGACGTCCAGAAGGGCGAGGACTACACCGTCGAGGAGATCCCGGCCGACCTGGTCGAGAAGGCGGAGGAGTACCGCACCGCCCTCCTCGAGGCGGTCGCCGAGACCGACGACGAGCTCATGGAGCTCTACCTCGGCGGCGAGGAGCTCACCGTCGAGCAGATCAAGGCCGGCGTCCGGCAGATCGTGAAGGACCGCTCCGCCTACCCGGTGCTGTGCGGCTCCGCGTTCAAGAACAAGGGCGTCCAGCCCATGCTCGACGCGGTGATCGACTACCTGCCGTCGCCGTACGACGTGCCGCCGGTCGAGGGCACGCTGCCGGACGGGGAGACCCCCGCCAGCCGCAAGCCCTCGAAGGAGGAGCCCTTCTCGGCGCTCGCCTTCAAGATCGCCGCGCACCCGTTCTTCGGCAAGCTGACCTACGTCCGGGTGTACTCGGGCCGGGTCGCCGCGGGCTCCCAGGTCATCAACTCGACCAAGGACCGCAAGGAGCGCATCGGGAAGCTCTTCCAGATGCACGCCAACAAGGAGAACCCGGTCGACGAGGCCCTGGCCGGCCACATCTACGCGGTCATCGGCCTCAAGGACACGACCACCGGCGACACGCTCAGCGACCCGCAGGCGCCGATCGTGCTCGAGTCGATGACGTTCCCGGACCCGGTCATCCAGGTCGCGGTCGAGCCGAAGACCAAGGCGGACCAGGAGAAGCTCTCCACGGCGATCCAGAAGCTCGCCGAGGAGGACCCGACCTTCCAGGTCTCGCTGGACGACGAGACCGGGCAGACGATCATCGCCGGCATGGGCGAGCTCCACCTCGAGGTGCTCGTCAACCGGATGAAGAGCGACTTCAAGGTCGAGGCGAACATCGGTAAGCCCCAGGTGGCCTACCGGGAGACGATCCGCAAGACCGTCGACAAGTACGAGTACACGCACAAGAAGCAGACCGGTGGGTCGGGGCAGTTCGCCCGGGTCATCATCAAGCTCGAGCCGCTCGACACGGCCGACGGTGCGCTGTACGAGTTCGAGAACAAGGTCACCGGTGGTCGCGTGCCGCGGGAGTACATCCCGTCCGTCGACGCCGGCGCGCAGGACGCCATGCAGTACGGCGTGCTCGCGGGCTACCCCCTCACGGGGATCAAGCTGACCCTGCTCGACGGCCAGTACCACGAGGTCGACTCGTCCGAGATGGCGTTCAAGGTCGCCGGCTCGATGGCCCTCAAGGAGGCCGCGCGCCAGGCGTCGCCCGCCATCCTCGAGCCGATGATGGCGGTCGAGGTCACCACGCCCGAGGACTACATGGGCGACGTGATCGGCGACCTCAACTCCCGCCGCGGCCAGATCCAGGCCATGGAGGAGCGGGCGGGCGCCCGCGTCGTCAAGGCGCTGGTCCCGCTCTCGGAGATGTTCGGCTACGTCGGCGACCTGCGGTCGCGGACCCAGGGCCGGGCCAACTACACGATGGTCTTCGACTCGTACGCGGAGGTCCCGACCAACGTGGCGAAGGAGATCATCGCGAAGGCGACCGGCGAGTAGTCCGGGCCCCTCGCGAGGCGCGGTCCGCGGGCGGGTAGGGTCACCCGCCTGTTCGCGGCCCGCACCTCGAACCCCCAAGACCTGCCGTCAGCACGGCGGAGACAAGAACAAGTCCAGGAGGACACTGCAGTGGCGAAGGCGAAGTTCGAGCGGACCAAGCCGCACGTCAACATCGGCACCATCGGTCACATCGACCACGGCAAGACCACGCTGACGGCGGCCATCACCAAGGTTCTGCACGACAAGTACCCGGACCTCAACGAGGCCTCGGCGTTCGAGAACATCGACAAGGCGCCCGAGGAGCGCCAGCGCGGTATCACCATCTCCATCGCGCACGTCGAGTACCAGACCGAGAAGCGGCACTACGCGCACGTGGACTGCCCCGGTCACGCCGACTACATCAAGAACATGATCACCGGTGCGGCGCAGATGGACGGCGCCATCCTGGTGGTCGCCGCGACGGACGGCCCGATGCCGCAGACGCGTGAGCACGTGCTGCTCGCCCGCCAGGTCGGCGTGCCCTACATCGTGGTCGCGCTGAACAAGGCCGACATGGTCGACGACGAGGAGATCCTCGAGCTCGTCGAGCTCGAGGTCCGCGAGCTCCTGTCCTCGCAGGAGTACCCGGGCGACGACCTCCCGATCGTCCGCGTCTCGGCGCTCAAGGCCCTCGAGGGCGACGCCGAGTGGGGCGCCAAGCTCCTCGAACTGATGGACGCCGTCGACGAGGCGATCCCGGAGCCGGAGCGCGACACCGACAAGCCGTTCCTGATGCCGGTCGAGGACGTCTTCACGATCACCGGTCGCGGCACGGTCGTCACCGGCCGTATCGAGCGCGGCATCGTGAAGGTCAACGAGACCGTCGAGATCGTCGGCATCCGCGAGAAGTCGACCTCGACCACCGTCACCGGTGTCGAGATGTTCCGCAAGATCCTCGACGAGGGTCGCGCGGGCGAGAACGTCGGCCTCCTGCTCCGCGGCATCAAGCGCGAGGACGTCGAGCGCGGCCAGGTCGTCGTGAAGCCGGGCTCGATCACCCCGCACACCGAGTTCGAGGGCCAGGTCTACATCCTGGGCAAGGACGAGGGCGGCCGCCACACGCCGTTCTTCAACAACTACCGTCCGCAGTTCTACTTCCGGACGACGGACGTGACCGGCGTGGTGACCCTTCCGCAGGGCACCGAGATGGTCATGCCGGGTGACAACACCACCATGAGCGTTCAGCTGATCCAGCCGATCGCCATGGAGGAGGGCCTGCAGTTCGCCATCCGCGAGGGTGGTCGGACCGTCGGCGCCGGCCAGGTCACCAAGATCAACAAGTAAGACCGTTCCGCGGCCCGTGTCCCCTCGTGGGGCACGGGCCGCACCCCGGTTGAGGGGCCCACTTTGCGGTGTGGCATCCTTGACGGGTTGCGCGCGAAGGGCGGGCGCACGGAAGTCGGATCTCTCCGATACTCCGTGAGTCGTCCGAGGCGCCGACCCCGGATTGAAGCGACCCCCCCTGGGGGAAGCGGTGACCCGGGGACCGGTATGCGAGCAGTAGGGCGACACGCCCGACCTCGTGGACCGGAGCCCAGAGGGTGAGACCTGAACAGAGCGCGGACGCCCGGTCCGCATCGGATGCCCGAGTCGGCCGAGACTCGCGCGCGTCGGTGCCGGTGGTGCGACGTAGTACTGGTCGGGGCTCCCCTCGGGGTGGGACACCCGGAGACACCGTGAAGCAGCGGCAGGAAGAAGAGGACGACCCACGACCATGGCGGGACAGAAGATCCGCATCAGGCTCAAGGCCTACGACCACGAGGCAATCGACGCGTCTGCTCGCAAGATCGTGGAGACGGTGACGCGTACCGGTGCTCGTGTCGTCGGTCCTGTGCCGCTGCCGACCGAGAAGAACGTGTACTGCGTCATCCGCTCGCCGCACAAGTACAAGGACTCGCGCGAGCACTTCGAGATGCGCACGCACAAGCGGCTGATCGACATCCTCGACCCGACGCCGAAGACGGTCGACGCGCTCATGCGCATCGACCTGCCGGCCAGCGTCGACGTCAACATCCAGTAGGGCACCGATGAGCGACAGGCAGATCACCGGGATCCTGGGGCGCAAGCTCGGGATGACCCAGGTATTCGACGAGAACAACCGCGTGGTTCCGGTCACCGTGGTCCAGGCCGGGCCGAACGTCGTGACCCAGATCCGCTCGCAGGAGAAGGACGGGTACGAGGCGGTCCAGCTCGCCTTCGGTGCCATCGACCCGCGCAAGGTCAACAAGCCCGAGACCGGGCACTTCGCCAAGGCCGGCGTGACCCCTCGCCGCTACTCCGTCGAGCTGCGCACCACGGACGCCGCGACGTACGAGCTCGGCCAGGAGATCACCGCCGAGGCCTTCGAGACCGGCTCGATCGTCGACGTGGTCGGCACGACCAAGGGCAAGGGCACCGCGGGTGTCATGAAGCGGCACGGCTTCGCCGGTCTGGGCGCCTCGCACGGTACCCAGCGCAAGCACCGCTCCCCGGGCTCCATCGGTGGCTGCGCCACCCCGGGCCGCGTGTTCAAGGGCCTGCGCATGGCCGGCCGCATGGGCGTCGCCCGTCAGACCACGCAGAACCTGAAGATCCACCGCGTCGACGCCGAGCGCGGCCTGCTGCTGATCAAGGGCGCCGTCCCCGGGCCCCGCGGCGGCCTCGTCGTGGTGAAGAGCGCCGCGAAGGGTGGTGCGAAGTGAGCACCGTCGACGTCAAGGACGCCGCGGGCACCAAGGCCGGCAGCGTCGAGCTCCCGGCCCACGTCTTCGACGTGACCGCGAACGTGCCGCTGATGCACCAGGTCGTCGTGGCCCAGCAGGCCGCGGCCCGCCAGGGCACGCACGACACGAAGACCCGCGGCGAGGTCCGTGGTGGCGGCAAGAAGCCGTACCGCCAGAAGGGCACCGGCCGCGCCCGCCAGGGCTCGACCCGCGCGCCGCAGTTCGCCGGCGGTGGCACGGTCCACGGCCCGACGCCGCGCGACTACAGCCAGCGGACCCCGAAGAAGATGAAGGCCGCCGCCCTGCGCGGCGCGCTGTCGGACCGGGCCCGCGCCGGCCTCGTCCACGTCGTCTCCGGGCTCGTCGACGGGGACACCCCCTCGACGAAGTCCGCCCGCCAGGCCATCGAGGCCGTCGCCGGCGCCGACACCCGCGTGCTCGCGGTGGTCGACCGGGACGACACGGTGAACCTGCTGAGCCTGCGCAACCTGCCGCAGGTGCACCTCATCGCGCCCGACCAGCTGAACACCTACGACGTGCTGGTCAACGACGCGGTCGTGTTCACGCAGGCCTCGCTCGACGCGTTCCTCGCCGGCCCCATCGCCGTCAAGACGAAGCGTGCCGAGGAGGCTGCGAAGTGATCCCCGACCCGCGCGACATCCTGCTCGCGCCGGTGGTGTCCGAGAAGAGCTACTCGCTGCTCGACGAGAAGCAGTACACCTTCCTGGTCCACCCCGACGCGAACAAGACCCAGATCAAGATCGCCGTGGAGCAGGTGTTCGGGGTCAAGGTGACCAGCGTCAACACGCTGAACCGCCCCGGGAAGCGCAAGCGCTCCCGCACCGGCTACGGCAAGCGCAAGGACACCAAGCGCGCGATCGTCACGCTCTCGGCCGAGAGCAAGGACATCGACGTCTTCGGTGCCCGGGCGAGCTGAGGGAGCGAGCTGACCCATGGGTATCCGTAAGTACAAGCCGACGACTCCCGGCCGCCGCGGTTCCAGCGTCTCCGACTTCGCGGAGATCACCCGGTCCACGCCGGAGAAGTCGCTGATCCGTCCATTGCACAGCAAGGGCGGCCGGAACGCGCACGGCAAGATCACCACCCGCCACCAGGGCGGCGGCCACAAGCGTGCGTACCGCCTGATCGACTTCCGGCGGAACGACAAGGACGGCATCCCGGCCAAGGTCGCGCACATCGAGTACGACCCCAACCGGACGTCCCGCATCGCGCTGCTGCACTACGCCGACGGCGAGAAGCGCTACATCCTCGCGCCGGCACGGCTCAAGCAGGGCGACAAGGTCGAGGCCGGCCCGAAGGCCGACATCAAGGTCGGCAACAACCTGCCGCTGCGCAACATCCCGACCGGCACCGTGGTGCACGCGATCGAGCTCCGCCCCGGCGGCGGCGCGAAGATCGCGCGCTCGGCCGGCTCGAGCGTGCAGCTGGTGGCGAAGGACGGTCCGTACGCGCAGCTGCGCATGCCGTCCGGCGAGATCCGCAACGTCGACGTGCGCTGCCGCGCCACCGTCGGCGAGGTGGGCAACGCCGAGCACTCCAACATCAACTGGGGCAAGGCCGGCCGTATGCGGTGGAAGGGCAAGCGCCCGACCGTCCGTGGTGTCGCCATGAACCCGGTCGACCACCCGCACGGTGGTGGTGAGGGCAAGACCTCGGGTGGCCGCCACCCGGTCAACCCCGCGGGCAAGCCCGAGGGCCGCACCCGCCGCACCAAGCCGTCCGACAAGTTGATCGTCCGCCGGCGCCGTACCGGCAAGAAGCGCTGAGCAGGGAGGTAAGAGATGCCGCGCAGCCTGAAGAAGGGCCCCTTCGTGGACGACCACCTGCTCAAGAAGGTGGACGCCCTCAACGAGTCCGGCAAGAAGACCGTCATCCGCACGTGGAGCCGACGGTCCACCATCATCCCGGACATGATCGGCCACACGATCGCGGTGCACGACGGCCGCAAGCACGTGCCGGTCTTCGTGTCCGACTCGATGGTCGGCCACAAGCTGGGGGAGTTCGCTCCCACCCGCACGTTCCGTGGCCACATCAAGGACGACCGCAAGGCGCGCAGGCGCTGAGGCGGACCGAGTAGCGACAAAGGAGAGGTGGGAGTAGATGGCTGACGCAGCCAGCACCGCCGACGCCGCGCTCGAGCCCGCTCGAGCGCTGGCGAAGGCCCGGTTCGTGCGCATGTCGCCGACCAAGTGCCGTCGTGTCGTGGACCTGGTCCGCGGCCTGCCGGTGAACGAGGCCCTGGCGATCCTGCGGTACTCGCCGCAGGCCGCCGCCGAGCCGGTGGCGAAGGTCGTGGCGAGCGCCGCGGCCAACGCCGAGAACAACTTCGACATGGACCCGGAGACCCTCGTGGTCGCCGTCGCCATGGTCGACGAGGGGCCGACGCTCAAGCGCATCCGGCCGCGGGCCCAGGGCCGCGCATACCGGATCCGCAAGCGGACGAGCCACATCACCATCGAGGTCGAGTCCGCGCCCGCGAAGGCCGGCCGTCGTGGTGCGAAGGGGAGGGCCCGCTGATGGGGCAGAAGATCAACCCGCACGGCTTCCGCCTGGGCATCACCACGGACTGGAAGTCGCGCTGGTACGCCGACAAGCAGTACGCGGAGTACGTGAAGGAGGATGTCGAGATCCGCCGCATGCTCTCGAAGGGCATGGAGCGGGCCGGCATCTCCAAGGTCGAGATCGAGCGGACCCGGGACCGCGTGCGGGTGGACATCCACACCGCCCGTCCGGGCATCGTGATCGGCCGCCGTGGCGCCGAGGCGGACCGCATCCGCGGCAACCTCGAGAAGCTGACCAAGAAGCAGGTCCAGCTCAACATCCTCGAGGTCAAGAACTCCGAGTCGGACGCGCAGCTCGTGGCGCAGGGCGTCGCCGAGCAGCTGTCCAACCGCGTGGCCTTCCGCCGCGCGATGCGCAAGGCCATCCAGTCGGCCATGCGCTCGCCGCAGGTGAAGGGCATCCGGGTGCAGTGCTCCGGCCGCCTCGGCGGCGCGGAGATGTCGCGCTCGGAGTTCTACCGCGAGGGTCGCGTCCCGCTGCACACGCTGCGCGCGGACATCGACTACGGCCTGTTCGAGGCCCGGACGACCTTCGGCCGCATCGGCGTGAAGGTCTGGATCTACAAGGGCGACGTCGTCGGCGGCCGCCGGGAGAACGCCCCCGCCGCCGAGGCGCCGGGCCGCGGCCCGCGCCGCGAGCGTCCGGCCCGCCGTCGTTCCGGTGCCTCGGGCACGACCGCGACCAGCACCGACGCCGGGCGTGCCGCCGCCGAGCAGTCGGGTGGCACGGCCACCGCGACCGCCGAGGCGCCGGCGCCGAGCAGCAACGGGGAGAACTGAGTCATGCTGATCCCCCGCAAGGTGAAGCACCGCAAGCAGCACCGTCCGCACCGGACGGGGATGTCGACCGGTGGCACCCGGGTCACGTTCGGCGAGTTCGGGATCCAGGCGCTGGAGCCCGCCTACGTCACCAACCGCCAGATCGAGTCGGCGCGTATCGCGATCAACCGGCACATCAAGCGTGGTGGCAAGGTCTGGATCAACGTCTTCCCGGACCGTCCGCTGACCAAGAAGCCCGCCGAGACCCGCATGGGTTCCGGCAAGGGCTCCCCCGAGAAGTGGGTGACGAACGTGAAGCCCGGCCGGGTGCTCTTCGAGATGAGCTACCCGAACGAGGCTCTCGCGCGGGAGGCCCTGCGCCGCGCCATCCACAAGCTGCCCATGAAGTGCCGGATCGTGACCCGTGAGGGTGGTGACATCTGATGGCGGCCACCACTGCTGCCGAGCTGCGTGAGCTGACCGACGAGGAGCTCGTGCTGCGGGTCAAGGAGGCCAAGGAGGAGCTGTTCAACCTCCGCTTCCAGATGGCGACCGGGCAGCTGGACAACAACCGGCGGCTGCGTACCGTCCGGCACGACATCGCGCGGATCTACACGGTCATGCGCGAGCGCGAGCTGGGCCTCTCGGCCGCCCCGAGCGACAACGAGGGCGCGGCATGAGCGAGAGCACGCAGAGCACGCGCGGGGAGCGGAAGGTCCGTGAGGGCCTGGTCGTGTCCGACAAGATGGACAAGACGATCGTGGTCACCCTCGAGGACCGCGTGAAGCACCCGCTGTACGGCAAGGTCATCCGGCGGACCAGCAAGGTCAAGGCGCACGACGAGGCCAACACGGCCGGCGTCGGCGACCGCGTCCGGCTGATGGAGACCCGGCCGCTGTCCGCCACCAAGCGGTGGCGGCTGGTCGAGATCCTGGAGAAGGCGAAGTGATCCAGCAGGAGTCGCGGCTGCGCGTCGCCGACAACACCGGTGCCAAGGAGATCCTGTGCATCCGGGTGCTGGGCGGTTCGGCGCGGCGCTACGCGGGGATCGGCGACACCATCGTCGCCACCGTCAAGGAGGCCATCCCCGCGGCCGGCGTGAAGCGCGGTGACGTCGTCAAGGCGGTCGTCGTGCGCACGGTCAAGGAGAAGCGCCGCCCGGACGGCAGCTACATCCGGTTCGACGAGAACGCCGCCGTCCTGATCAAGGACAACGGCGAGCCGCGGGGGACCCGCATCTTCGGCCCGGTCGGTCGCGAGCTCCGCGACCGCCGGTTCATGAAGATCATCTCCCTCGCTCCGGAGGTGCTGTAGGACATGAAGGTCAAGAAGGGCGACACGGTTCTCGTCATCGCCGGCAAGGACAAGGGCGCGAAGGGCAAGGTCATCCAGGCCTACCCGGAGCGTGACCGGGTCCTCGTCGAGGGCGTGAACCGCATCAAGAAGCACACGCGGGTGAGCCAGAACCAGCGGGGCGCGCAGTCCGGCGGGATCGTCACCCAGGAGGCGCCCATCCACGTCTCGAACGTGATGGTCGTCGACTCCGACGGCAAGCCGACCCGCGTCGGCAAGAAGCTGGTCGAGGCCGAGGACGGCGGCAAGGCCCGTCGGGTCCGGATCTCCCGCAAGTCCGGGAAGGAGATCTGATGACCACCGCGGAGAAGGCCAACCCGCGCCTCAAGCAGCGCTACGTCGACGAGATCAAGGGCGAGCTGCAGAAGCAGTTCTCCTACGGCAACGTCATGCAGATCCCCGGCGTCGTGAAGGTCGTCGTGAACATGGGCGTCGGCGACGCCGCCCGTGACTCGAAGCTGATCGACGGCGCGGTCCGCGACCTGGCCACCATCACCGGCCAGAAGCCGCAGGTCCGCCGGGCCACCAAGTCCATCGCGCAGTTCAAGCTGCGCGAGGGCATGCCGATCGGCGCGAAGGTCACCCTGCGCAACGACCGGATGTGGGAGTTCCTGGACCGGCTGCTGACGATCGCGCTGCCGCGTATCCGCGACTTCCGCGGCCTCTCGCCGAACCAGTTCGACGGGCGGGGCAACTACACGTTCGGTCTCACGGAGCAGTCCATGTTCCACGAGATCGACCCGGACTCGATCGACCGGCCGCGTGGCATGGACATCACCGTCGTGACCACCGCGACCACGGACGAGGAAGGCCGGGCGCTCCTGCGCCAGCTCGGCTTCCCCTTCAAGGAGAACTGAGAGATGGCGAAGAAGGCGCTTCGCATCAAGGCGGAGAAGACCCCCAAGTTCAAGGTCCGCGGCTACACCCGCTGCCAGAAGTGCGGGCGTCCGCGCGCGGTCCTGCGCAAGTTCGGCCTCTGCCGCGTGTGCGTCCGCGAGATGGCGCACGCAGGCGAGCTGCCGGGCGTCAGCAAGAGCAGCTGGTAAAGACTCCAGCTGTCGTTTCGTTCGCCGCAGGCCCCCCACAGTGCCCGAGCACCGGGCCAGGGGGGAACCACGGCGGGAAAGAGACACCACACCATGACGATGACCGATCCGATCGCAGACATGCTCACGCGTCTGCGGAACGCGAACTCGGCCTATCACGACCAGGTCGTGATGCCGCACTCCAAGCTGAAGGTCGCCATTGCGGAGATCCTGCAGAAGGAGGGCTACATCGCGAGCCACCACACCGAGGACGCCGAGGTCGGCAAGTCCCTGGTTGTCGAGCTGAAGTACGGGCGCAACCGTGAGCGGAGCATCGCCGGTCTGCGCCGGGTCTCGAAGCCGGGCCTGCGGGTCTACGCGAAGTCGACCAACCTGCCGCGCGTCCTCGGCGGCCTGGGCATCGCGGTCATCTCGACCAGCCAGGGCCTCCTGACGGACAAGCAGGCCTACCGGAGCGGCGTGGGCGGGGAAGTCCTCGCCTACGTCTGGTGAGAAGGGAGTAGAGCGATGTCCCGCATCGGGAAGCTGCCGATCACCGTTCCGTCCGGCGTCGACGTGACCATCGAGGGCCGCACGGTCACCGTCAAGGGCCCGAAGGGCACCCTGTCGCACACCGTCATCGCGCCGATCACCGTCGAGCGCGGTGACGACGGCGAGGTCCTGGTCAAGCGACCGGACGACGAGCGGAAGACCAAGGCCTACCACGGCCTGTCGCGGACCCTGGTGAGCAACCTCGTCGAGGGCGTCACCAAGGGCTACGAGAAGAAGCTCGAGATCGTCGGCGTCGGTTACCGCGTCGCGCTCAAGGGCTCGAACCTGGAGTTCGCCCTCGGGTTCAGCCACCCCGTCGTCGTCCAGCCGCCGGAGGGCATCACCTTCGCCGTCGAGACGCCCACCAGGTTCTCGGTGAGCGGCATCGACAAGCAGCTGGTCGGCGAGACCGCGGCGAACATCCGCAAGATCCGCAAGCCGGAGCCCTACAAGGGCAAGGGCGTGCGGTACGCCGGCGAGAACGTCCGCCGCAAGGTCGGGAAGACGGGTAAGTAAGCCATGGCCGACACGATTTCTGCGAACGCCAAGAAGCGCACCGCGTCGCGGGTGTCCGCCACCCGCCGCAAGGGGCTGACCCGCCGGCACGCCCGGCTGCGCAAGAAGATCAGCGGGACGCCGGCGCGTCCGCGGCTGGCCGTCAAGCGCTCCTCGCGCCACGTGCACGTGCAGCTGATCGACGACGTCGCGGGCCACACGCTGGCCGCCGCCTCGTCGCTCGACGCCGACGTGCGCTCGCTCGAGGGCGACAAGAAGGCCAAGGCCGCCAAGGTCGGCGCGCTCATCGCCGACCGGGCCAAGGCCGCCGGTGTCGAGGCCGTCGTCTTCGACCACGGTGGCTTCGGCTACCACGGGCGGATCGCGGCGCTGGCCGACGCCGCCCGCGAGGGAGGCCTGAACTTCTGATGGACACCAACATGATGGAAGGGACCGTCTGATGCCGGGACGTACGCGGCGCGAAGGCGGTGGCCCGGGCGGTAACGACCGCCGGGACCGCCGCGACGGTGGCCGTGGCGGGGCGGCCCAGGACAAGACCCCGTACATCGAGCGGCTCGTCACGATCAACCGTGTGGCCAAGGTCGTGAAGGGTGGTCGTCGCTTCAGCTTCACCGCCCTCATGATCGTCGGCGACGGCGACGGCCTGGTCGGCGTGGGCTACGGCAAGGCCAAGGAGGTGCCGGCCGCGATCGCCAAGGGTGTCGAGGAGGCGAAGAAGAACTTCTTCCGCGTCCCCCGCATCGGCGGCACGATCGTGCACCGCGTCCAGGGTGAGGCGGCTGCGGGCGTGGTCCTGCTCCGCCCGGCCAGCCCCGGTACCGGTGTCATCGCCGGTGGCCCGGTGCGCGCCGTCCTGGAGTGCGCCGGCATCCACGACATCCTGTCGAAGTCGCTGGGCAGCGACAACGCGATCAACATCGTGCACGCCACGGTGGACGCGCTGAAGCAGATCCAGCGGCCCGAGGAGGTCGCGGCGCGCCGCGGCCTGCCGCTCGAGGACGTCGCGCCGGCGCAGATGCTGCGTGCCCGCGCCGAGGCCGCCCAGGCTGCGAGGGTCTGATGGCTGAGTCGACGAACGACGCGAAGAAGCTGATCGTCACGCAGGTGCGCTCCGCCATCGGCGGGCAGCGCAACCAGCGTGAGTCCCTGAAGGCGCTCGGCCTGCGCAAGATCCGCCAGTCCCAGGAGTGGCCGGACACGCGGCAGGTCCGCGGCCTGATCAACACCGTGCGTCACCTCGTGACGGTGGAGGAGGTGTCCTGATGAGCGAGACGATCAAGGTTCACCACCTGCGCCCGGCTCCCGGGGCCAAGACCGCCAAGACCCGCGTGGGTCGTGGTGAGGGCTCGAAGGGCAAGACCGCCGGTCGCGGTACCAAGGGCACCAAGGCCCGCAAGACCGTGTCCCCGGCCTTCGAGGGCGGGCAGATGCCTCTGCACATGCGGCTGCCCAAGCTCAAGGGCTTCAAGAACCGGTTCCGGACCGAGTACCAGGTCGTGAACGTCGGCGACCTGGCGACCCTGTTCCCGCAGGGCGGCGAGATCGGCCCGGCCGAGCTCGCCGAGGCCGGTGCGGTCCGCAAGGGCCAGCCGGTGAAGGTCCTCGGCAACGGGGACCTGGACGGTGTCACGCTCACCGTCAGCGCCCACGCCTTCTCCGGCTCCGCCAAGGAGAAGATCGCGGCCGCGGGTGGCACCGCCACCGAGCTCTGACCTGTCCACGACAGGGCTTCACCCGGCGACGCCGTCCGAGCGGCCCGTCCCCGACGAGGGGCGGCCGAGCGGGCGGCGTCGTCGCTGTTAGAGTCGTCTTCCGCCCGAGTGCGTCGCGACGCGCGGACCGTGCGGGCAGCAGACCAGGAGGATCACCGAGGTGCTCAGCGCTTTCCGGGCGGCCCTCACGACCCCGGATCTCCGGAAGAAGATCCTCTTCACCCTCGGGGTCGTGGCCGTCTACCGGCTCGGGGCGAACATCCCGTCGCCCGGCGTGTCCTACGTGAACGTGCAGGAGTGCATCCGGCAGGTCGAGGGCAGCGACAACGCCGGTATCTACTCGCTCATCAACCTGTTCTCCGGCGGCGCGCTCCTGCAGCTGTCGATCCTGGCCCTCGGGATCATGCCGTACATCACGGCGTCGATCATCATCCAGCTGCTCACGGTGGTCATCCCGCGGTTCGAGGTGCTGAAGAAGGAGGGCCAGTCCGGGCAGAACAAGCTCACGCAGTACACCCGGTACCTCACGATCGCCCTGGCGATCCTGCAGGCCACCGGGATCGTGGCGCTGGCGGACCGCGGCGCGTTGCTCGGCAACTGCGACCGGCCGATCATCCCGAACTCCGACGTCTTCTCGCTGGCGATCATCGTCATCGTCATGACGGCGGGCACGTCGGTCGTCATGTGGCTGGGTGAGCAGGTCACGGAGAAGGGCATCGGCAACGGCATGTCGTTGCTGATCTTCGCCTCGATCGCGCACCGGATCCCCGCCGAGGGCAAGAACATCCTCGACAACGCCGGCCCGCTGGTCTTCGCGGGCGTCTGCGTGTTCGGCCTGGCCATCATCGTCAGCGTCGTGTTCGTCGAGCAGGGCCAGCGTCGGATCCCGGTGCAGTACGCCAAGCGGATGGTCGGGCGCCGGATGTACGGCGGCACCTCGACGTACCTGCCGCTGAAGGTGAACCAGGCCGGTGTCATCCCGGTGATCTTCGGCAGCTCGCTGCTGTACCTGCCCGACCTGGTCTCCCGGCTGCTCGGCAACACCAGCGGCGGCTTCCAGCAGTTCGTGCAGACCTACCTGGTCGACCAGTCCAACTGGCTGCACATCACCCTGTACGTCGCGCTCATCATCTTCTTCACGTACTTCTACGTCGGCATCACCTTCAACCCGGAGGAACGGGCCGACGAGATGAAGAAGTTCGGCGGGTTCATCCCGGGCATCCGGCCGGGCCGACCGACCGCCGAGTACCTGAACTTCGTGCTCAGCCGCATCACCCTGCCGGGATCGCTCTACCTGGGCATCATCGCCGTCCTGCCGAACTTCTTCCTCGGCGTCACCGGCGGCGGGCAGAACCAGAACTTCCCCTTCGGCGGCACCGCCGTACTGATCATGGTCGGGGTCGGGCTGGACACCGTGAAGCAGATCGAGAGCCAGCTGATGCAGCGGAACTACGAAGGCTTCCTGCGTTAGAGTCGGGGTAGAGGGCCTTGTTCGACGGGCCGTCGAAGATGCAGTATCGACGCCTCGGCGACCGGGCCCGGAGCCCGTCGGCCCGCCGGGGTCACCCCGTTCGCCGCCAGAGCAGGCGGCAGAGCAGAACACAGCAGGGAGGTCGGGTTCCAAGTGCGACTCGTTCTTGTCGGACCGCCGGGCGCGGGTAAGGGGACGCAGGCGGAGCGCCTGGCCCAGCAGCTGGACGTCCCCCACATCTCCACCGGGGACCTCTTCCGCGCGAACCTGAAGGACGAGACGCCGCTCGGCATCGAGGCGCGGTCGTACATGGACGCCGGCAACCTCGTGCCGGACTCGGTCACCGTCGCGATGGTGAAGGACCGCCTCGCGCACCCCGACGCGGCGAAGGGCTTCATCCTCGACGGCTTCCCGCGGACCGTCCCGCAGGCGGACGCGCTGGCCGAGATCCTGGCCGAGTACGGTGTCGACCTCGACGCCGTCGTCGAGTTCCAGGTGGACGACGAGGTCGTCGTGCAGCGGCTGCTCGGCCGCGGCCGGTCGGACGACAACGAAGAGGTCATCCGCAACCGGCAGCAGGTCTACCGGGACGAGACGGCGCCGCTGCTGCGGTACTACGCCGACAAGCTCGTCACGGTCGACGCGGTCGGCGAGGTCCCGGAGATCACGGACCGGGTGACCACCGCGCTCGAGGCACGTCAGTAGGACCCGGCGACAGGAGGCCCGCATGACCGGCAGGAAGGGCGGCGTGCGCGGCGCGATCGCACGGCTGAGGGGGCGCGACATCGAGCTCAAGAACCCCGCCGAGATCGAGGCCATGCGGGCGGCGGGAGCCGTGGTGGCCGCGGCGCTGGCGGCCGTCGCCGACCTGGCGAAGCCCGGGGTCTCCACCGCCGACCTCGACGCGCTGGCGGAGCAGGTCATCCGCGACGCCGGCGCCGTCCCTTCCTTCAAGGGCTACCACGGGTTCCCGGCGAGCATCTGCGCGTCGGTGAACGAGCAGATCGTCCACGGCATCCCGTCCTCCGCCCAGGTGCTGGGCGACGGGGACCTGGTCTCCGTGGACTGCGGCGCCATCCTCGACGGCTGGCACGGCGACTCCGCCGTCACGCTGGCCGTCGGGGAGGTGTCGCCCGCGGACCTCGCGCTGTCGAAGGCGTGCGAGGGCGCGATGTGGGCCGGGATCGAGGCCGTGCGGCCCGGGGCACGGCTCACCGACATCTCGTACGCGATCCAGGAGGCCTGCCGCGCGGCCGCGATGGCGGACCGGGCTGACTACGGGATCGTCGCCGAGTACGGCGGCCACGGCATCGGCACGTCGATGCACATGGACCCGTTCCTCCCCAATCACGGCGAGCCGGGGCACGGCCCGAAGCTGCGTGCCGGCATGGCCCTGGCGATCGAGCCGATGCTCACCGCCGGCGACCCGGAGACCCGCGAGCTCGAGGACGGCTGGACCGTCGTCACGGAGACGGGCGGGCGGGCCGTGCACTGGGAGCACACGGTCGCGGTCACCGAGGACGGGCACTCCGTCCTCACCCTCCCCGCCTGACCCCCTGTCCTCACCCTCCCCGCCTGACGGCGCCGCACCGGGCGGGCGGGGAACGGCCCGGTCGGGCAGGGTCTCCCTCTGATTCGGACGGGGCCTGCCGGCGCTCCGCTGCACTACGTTCCTCGCATGAGTGCTGATGCCGCAGCGCAGCGGCCTCCGGGAGCGACCGTGGGGGTGCCCCGCGAGTCCGGTCCCGGTGAGCGTCGGGTCGCGCTGGTGCCGAAGGTCGTGGAACGACTCCGCGCGAAGAACGTGGCGGTGGTCGTGGAGTCGGGCGCCGGGTTGGGTGCCCTCATCCCGGACGAGCTGTACGTCGAGGCGGGCGCGACGATCGGCGACCCGTGGTCGTGCGACGTGGTGGTGAAGGTGGCCCCGCCCACCGCGGAGGAGATCGGCCGGCTCCGGTCGGGCTCGACGTCGATCGGCTTCCTGGCCCCGCTGACCGCGCCGGAGACGACCGCGGCGCTGCGCGAGGCCGGCGTCACGGCGTTCGCGATGGAGTCGATCCCGCGGATCTCGCGGGCGCAGTCGATGGACGCGCTGTCCTCGCAGGCGAACGTGGCCGGCTACAAGGCGGTTCTGCTGGCGGCGGAGCGCTCGACGCGGTTCTTCCCGATGCTGACGACGGCGGCCGGCACGGTGAAGCCGGCGACGGCCCTGGTCCTGGGTGTGGGTGTGGCGGGGCTGCAGGCGCTGGCCACCGCGAAGCGGCTCGGCGCCCGCACCACCGGCTACGACGTGCGTCCCGAGGTGGCCGACCAGGTCCGCTCGCTGGGCGCGCAGTGGCTGGACCTGGGCATCGACGCGGCCGGCGAGGGCGGCTACGCCCGTGAGCTGACCGACGAGGAGCGTGCCGAGCAGCAGAAGCGCCTCGAGGAGGCCATCACCGGGTTCGACGTCGTGATCACCACCGCGCTGGTGCCGGGGCGCAGGGCACCGACCCTGGTCACCGCGAAGGCGGTGGAGGGGATGAGGCCGGGCAGCGTCGTGGTGGACCTGGCGGGGGAGACCGGCGGCAACTGCGAGCTCACCGAGCCCGGCGAGGTCGTCGTCAAGCACGACGTCACCATCGCCTCGCCGCTGAACCTGCCGGCGGGCATGCCCGAGCACGCGTCGGAGCTCTACGCCCGCAACGTCTCGGCCCTGCTCGAACTCATGCTCGACGACGGCGGCGCGGTCGCGCCGGACTGGTCTGACGAGGTCCTGGCGAGGTCCTGCGTGACGCGGGTCGAGGGGGAGGCGGAGTGATGCAGAGCGGGTCGCTGCTGGCGAACATCGCGATCCTGGTGCTGGCCGGGTTCGTCGGGTTCGCGGTCATCTCGAAGGTGCCGAACACGCTCCACACGCCGCTGATGTCGGGCACGAACGCGATCCACGGGATCGTGCTGCTCGGCGGGCTGATCGTGCTCGGCGAGCTGGAGAACCCGTCGGTGCTCGACGCGATCATCCTGATCGTCGCGATCGCGTTCGGCACGATCAACGTCGTCGGCGGGTTCCTGGTCACCGACCGCATGCTGGGCATGTTCAAGGCCAAGCCGCCCGAGAAGGTGAGCGCCGAGAAGGTGTCGGCCGACACGGGCGACGGGGCGCAGAGCACGGACGGCCAGGTGAAGCGCTGATGGACACGGGCGCGCTGGACGTCGTCGTCCCGATCCTCTACATCATCGCGTTCGCCCTGTTCATCTACGGCCTGATGGGCCTGACGGGGCCCAAGACGGCGGTGCGCGGCAACAAGATCGCCGCGGTCGGCATGCTGATCGCGGTCGTCGCGACGCTGCTGCGGGTGCAGCACAACTGGATCCTGATCGTGATCGGCCTGGTCGTCGGGGCGGCGCTGGGTGTGCCGTCGGCGCGGCAGGTGAAGATGACCGCGATGCCGCAGATGGTGGCACTGTTCAACGGTGTCGGCGGCGGGGCGGTCGCGCTGATCGCCTGGTCGGAGTTCCGCACGTCGGGCGGCTTCCTCGACACCGCGACCTACGTCGTCGTCGCCTCGCTGTTCGCGGCGATCGTGGGGTCGGTGTCGTTCTGGGGCTCGCTGATCGCCTTCGGCAAGCTGCAGGAGATCCTGCCGGGCCGCCCGATGGGGCTCGGTCGGGCGCAGCAGGCGGTCAACGCGCTGTTGCTGCTCGCGGCGGTGGCCTGCGCGGTGGTCGCCGGGTCGGGCGGGGCCTCGCAGCTCTGGATCATCCTCGTGCTGCTGCTCGCGGCCGCGCTCGGCGTGATGGTGGTGCTGCCGATCGGCGGCGCCGACATGCCCGTCGTGATCTCGCTGCTCAACGCCCTGACCGGGCTCTCCGCGGCGGCCGCCGGCCTGGCGCTGGACAACACGGCGATGATCGTCGCCGGCATGATCGTCGGCGCCTCCGGTTCGATCCTGACCAACCAGATGGCCGTGGCGATGAACCGGACCATCCCCGCCATCGTCGCCGGCGGGTTCGGCGGCACGGGCGTGGCGGCGTCGGACGACGGCGTGGAGCGGACCGTGAGGTCCACCTCGGCGTCGGACGCGGCGATCCAGATGGCCTACGCCTCGCAGGTCATCGTGGTCCCGGGCTACGGGATGGCGGTCGCGCAGGCGCAGCACGCGGTCAAGGACATGGCCAAGCTGCTCGAGGCCAAGGGCGTGGAGGTCAAGTACGCCATCCACCCCGTCGCCGGACGCATGCCCGGGCACATGAACGTGCTGCTGGCCGAGGCCGACGTCGCCTACGACGCGCTCAAGGAGATGGACGAGATCAACGACGAGTTCGCCCGCACGGACGTCACGCTCGTCATCGGGGCCAACGACGTCACCAACCCGGCGGCGCGCAACGACCCCAGCTCGCCCATCCACGGGATGCCGATCCTCAACGTCGACGAGTCCCGGAACGTCATCGTGCTCAAGCGCTCGATGAACAGCGGCTTCGCCGGCATCGACAACCCGCTGTTCTACGCGGAGCGCACGAGCATGCTCTTCGGCGACGCGAAGCAGTCCGTCATGGAGGTGACGGAGGAGCTGAAGTCCCTCTGACGCCCGGGACGAACGGCGCGATGACCTGGTAGACCAGCGCGACGATCCACAGCCCGCTCGCGAACGGCGACGC
This sequence comes from Pseudonocardia kujensis, assembly GCF_021283305.1. Taxonomy (GTDB): domain Bacteria; phylum Actinomycetota; class Actinomycetes; order Mycobacteriales; family Pseudonocardiaceae; genus Pseudonocardia; species Pseudonocardia kujensis. The sequence continues at coordinate 11,206 of NZ_JAJSOK010000006.1, read as the reverse complement.
GCCCATCGAGACCGCGAGCAAGGTGTGGTCGCGGTGCCGGAAGGGCCGCCGCGGCCGGGGCAGGCGGCGCTGCGTGACGGGTGCCGCTCCGGTGCTCACGCGGCCTACCGGAGCACCTGCACCGGGGGGCGAGGTCAACCGGATCGCGGGCGAAGCGGACAGCGGCGCGGGGTGCCGGAGGCCGGGGTCGGTGGGGTCTCGTCGCGGTCGAGCGGGCGCCGGGTGGCCCCGCGCGCGTACCCCATGTGCCGGGGCCTGTAAAGCACACGTACACTGGTGACTCGGCGCGCCATCTGGCGCCGGTTCCGCTCGTGCGCACGCGCACCCTCCGGTCCCGTCCCCGCCCCCCGGCGCGCCCGCAGCAAGGCAGCAGTACCAGCAATACCTGCAGTACAGCACGACCGACAACAGTCACCTGTCACGGAACGCGGAGGACATGGCCAAGAAGGACGGGGCGATCGAGGTCGAGGGCCGGGTCGTCGAACCCCTGCCGAACGCGATGTTCCGCGTGGAGCTGGAGAACGGGCACCGGGTCCTCGCGCACATCAGCGGGAAGATGCGGCAGCACTACATCCGGATCCTCCCCGAGGACCGGGTGGTCGTGGAGCTCTCTCCCTACGACCTCTCCCGCGGCCGCATCGTCTACCGCTACAAGTGACGACCAACAGAAGGATCGCCTGACGTGAAGGTCAAGCCGAGCGTCAAGCCGATCTGCGACAAGTGCAAGGTGATCCGCCGTCACGGCCGGGTCATGGTGATCTGCGAGAACCTGCGCCACAAGCAGCGCCAGGGCTGATCACCCGCTTCACGCGGAGACGCTCACAGCTCAACAGCGGACCTGCTTGCAGGGTCCGACCACGAACACAGCGGAACCCGACGGACCTGCCGCGCCAGACGAGGCGCGGTGACACCTCCGGTACCGGGCCGGTGCCCTGGCCAGTCACCAGGGACGGCCGTCGGGAGTACCCGGCACGACCCAAGGAGACACCAGCCGCATGGCACGACTCTCTGGTGTCGACCTCCCCCGCGACAAGCGGATGGAGGTCGCACTGACCTACATCTACGGGATCGGGCGCTCGCGCTCGCTCGAGATCCTGGCCGCCACGGGCATCAGCGTGGACCTGCGCTCGAAGGACCTGACCGACGAGCAGCTCGCCGCCCTGCGCGAGTACATCGAGAACAACTTCCGCGTCGAGGGCGACCTGCGCCGTGAGGTGCAGGCCGACATCCGCCGGAAGATCGAGATCGGCTGCTACCAGGGCATCCGCCACCGTCGTGGGCTTCCGGTCCGCGGCCAGCGCACGAAGACCAACGCGCGCGGCCGCAAGGGCCCGAAGAAGACCGTGGCGGGCAAGAAGAAGGCAGGTAAGAAGTAATGCCGCCCCGCACCCGTGGCGCGGCCGGACCCAAGAAGGTCCGCCGCAAGGAGAAGAAGAACGTCGCGCACGGCCACGCGCACATCAAGAGCACCTTCAACAACACCATCGTGTCCATCACGGACCCGACCGGTGCCGTGATCGCGTGGGCCTCCGCCGGCCACGTGGGCTTCAAGGGCTCGCGCAAGTCGACGCCGTTCGCGGCGCAGATGGCCGCCGAGAGCGCCGCCCGCAAGGCCGCCGAGCACGGCATGAAGAAGGTCGACGTCTTCGTGAAGGGCCCGGGCTCGGGCCGCGAGACCGCGATCCGGTCGCTGCAGGCCGCCGGCCTCGAGGTCGGCACCATCTCCGACGTGACCCCCCAGCCGCACAACGGATGCCGCCCGCCCAAGCGGCGCCGGGTCTAAGGGAGAGGGAGTAACCAGACATGGCTCGTTACACCGGACCCATGACCCGCAAGTCCCGCCGGCTGAAGGTCGACCTCGTCGGCGGCGACCAGGCGTTCGAGCGCCGTCCCTACCCGCCCGGCCAGCACGGCCGGATCCGGATCAAGGAGACGGAGTACCTCCTGCAGATGCAGGAGAAGCAGAAGGCGCGCTTCGCCTACGGCGTGCTGGAGAAGCAGTTCCGCTCGTACTACGAGGAGGCGCACCGCCGTCCCGGCAAGACCGGTGACGAGCTGCTCCGGATCCTCGAGTCGCGCCTGGACAACGTCGTGTACCGCGCGGGCCTCGCGCGCACCCGGCGGATGGCCCGGCAGCTGGTGAACCACGGGCACTTCCTGGTCAACGGCCAGAAGGTGAACATCCCCAGCTTCCGCGTCTCGCAGTACGACATCATCGACGTCAGGCCGAAGAGCCTGAGCCTCGACCCGTTCGTCATCGCCAAGGAGACCCAGGGCGACCGCCCGGTCCCGGCGTGGCTGCAGGTCGTCCCGTCGACCCTGCGGATCCTCGTGCACCAGCTCCCGGAGCGGGCGCAGATCGACACGCAGGTCACCGAGCAGCTGATCGTCGAGCTCTACTCCAAGTAGTAGGCCTCACGGTCTCCCGCTCGTCCCCCCGCCCTGCAGTGGGGCGGGGGGCTCACTGCGACATCAAATAGTGGGTGTCGCGGCACACGAAGGAGACACACAGTGCTGATCTCTCAGCGCCCCACCCTGACCGAGGACTCGGTCACCGAGACCCGTTCCCGGTTCGTCATCGAGCCGCTCGAGCCGGGCTTCGGCTACACGCTGGGCAACTCGCTCCGGCGCACCCTGCTGTCCTCCATCCCGGGGGCGGCGGTGACCAGCATCCGCATCGACGGCGTGCTGCACGAGTTCACCACCGTGCCGGGGGTGAAGGAGGACGTCACCGACATCATCCTCAACCTCAAGGAGCTGGTCGTCAGCTCCGAGGAGGACGAGCCGGTGACGATGTACCTGCGCAAGCAGGGCCCGGGCGCGGTCACCGCGGGGGACATCGTCCCGCCGGCCGGTGTCACCGTGCACAACCCGGACCTGCACATCGCCACGCTCAACGACAAGGGCCGGCTCGAGGTCGAGCTCGTCGTCGAGCGGGGCCGCGGCTACGTGCCCGCCATGCAGAACAAGGCCACCGGCGCCGAGATCGGCCGCATCCCGGTCGACTCGATCTACTCGCCGGTCCTCAAGGTGACCTACAAGGTCGAGGCCACCCGTGTCGAGCAGCGCACGGACTTCGACAAGCTCGTGCTGGACGTCGAGACCAAGCCGAGCATCGGTCCGCGTGACGCCCTGGCGTCGGCGGGCAAGACCCTCGTCGAGCTGTTCGGCCTCGCCCGCGAGCTGAACGTCGACGCCGAGGGCATCGAGATCGGTCCGTCGCCGCAGGAGGCGGACACCATCGCCGCCTTCGCGATGCCGATCGAGGAGCTCGACCTCACCGTCCGCTCGTACAACTGCCTCAAGCGCGAGGGCATCCACACCGTGGGTGAGCTCGTCGGGCGCAGCGAGGCGGACCTGCTGGACATCCGCAACTTCGGCGCGAAGTCGATCGACGAGGTCAAGATGAAGCTCGTCGGCCTCGGCCTCGCGCTCAAGGACAGCCCGCCCGGGTTCGACCCGTCTGCGGCTGCCTCGGACTACGGGACCGACACCGGCGGCTACGACGCCGACCCGTTCTCCGACGACGGCCAGGACTACGCAGAAACGGAGCAGTTGTAGCCATGCCTCAGCCCACCAAGGGGCCCCGCCTCGGCGGTTCGCCCGCTCACCAGCGGCTGATCCTGGCCAACCTGGCGACCGCGCTGTTCCAGCACGGCCGGATCACCACGACGGAGGCCAAGGCCCGCCGGCTGCGGCCCTACGCCGAGCGGCTGATCACCAAGGCCAAGCGGGGCGACCTGCACAACCGTCGCGAGATCCTCAAGCTCATCCGCGACAAGGGTGTCGTCCACCGCCTCATCGAGGAGATCGGGCCGTTCTACGCGGACCGCAACGGTGGCTACACCCGGATCACCAAGACGCTGCCGCGCAAGGGCGACAACGCCCCCATGGCGGTGATCGAGCTGATCCAGCAGAAGACCGTGACGGACGAGGCCAACCGCGCCCGCCGCGCCGCGGCGTCGCAGGCCACCCAGTCCGCTCCGGCGGAGGAGGCCCCGGCCGAGACCACCGAGACCACCGAGACCACCGCCACCGCGGAGGCCACCGAGGTCGAGACGTCCACCTCGACCGACGAGGCGCCCTACGGCGAGGGCTCGCACGCCCCGCTCGAGGACGCCGCGGAGGCCCCCGAGGGCTTCCCGGTCAAGGGCAACGAGGACTCGAAGCTCTACCACGTCCCCGGTTCGTCGCACTACGACCGCACCGTGGCCGAGGTCTGGTTCGCGACCCCGGAGGCCGCCGAGGCCGCCGGGTTCTCCCTGCCCGCCTCGCAGCAGAAGGCCGCCGAGGACTCCGACGAGTCCTGACGTGGGCCTGCAGTACCCGGACGAGCCCGCCACCCGTGAGGGTGGCGGGCTCGCCCGCTTCCGCCTCGACATCACCTACGACGGGACGGACTTCTCGGGCTGGGCGGTGCAGCCGACGCGGCGCACGGTCTGCGGGGTGCTGACCGACGCCCTGAGCCGGATCCTGCGGACCGAGGTCGGGCTCACCGTCGCCGGGCGCACGGACGCCGGGGTGCACGCCACCGGTCAGGTCGCGCACGCCGACCTCGCGGCCGACGTCGACCCCGCGCGGCTCGTGCGCCGGCTCGCGCGGTTGCTGCCGCCCGACGTCCGGGTCCGGGCGGTCACGCCCGTCCCCGCGGCGTTCGACGCCCGGTTCGCGGCCCTGCGCCGCCACTACGTCTACCGCGTCGCCACGGCCCCCTACGGGGCCGAGCCGCTGCGCGCGCGGGACACCCTCTCCTGGCCGCACCCGATCGACCTCGACGCCGTGAACGCCGCCTCGGAGCGGTTGCTCGGCGAGCACGACTTCGCCGCCTTCTGCAAGCGGCGCGAGGGCGCGACGACCGTCCGGGCGTTGGAGCGGTTCTCGTGGACCCGCGACACCGACGGGGTGGTGTCGGCGGCCGTGTCGGCGGACGCGTTCTGCCACTCGATGGTGCGCAGCCTCGTCGGCGCCCTGCTCGACGTCGGGCGCGCGCGCCGCACGGTCGACTGGCCGGGCGCGCTGCTCGACCGGGCCGAACGGCAGGGCGTCTCGGTCGCGCCCGCGCACGGGCTCACGCTCGTCGGCGTGGACTACCCGGCCGACGCCGAGCTCGCCGCGCGGACCGAGGTGACCCGCAACCTCCGGGTGGGGCCTACCGCCCCCGCAGCTCCCTGACGTTCACCACGAGCAGCACCAGGGCCGCCAGCGCCAGCGACCCGGCCAGCACGATCTTCCAGCCGGAGACCAGTGCGATCACCCCGCTCGCGACGACCAGGGCGGTGATCGCGAGCCCGGCCATGCTGGCCGCGAACTCGATCGACCGGCGCCGCGCCACCGCTTCCACCACCGCGAACAGCACGAGGCCGACGGCGAACCACAGCAGCGTCGACAGGTGCGGCCAGAACAGCAGCGCGCCGAGCCCGCCGATGAGCACCGGGATCGACAGCGCCGCCCACACCCGCAGGAACCGCGACCGGAAGTCGGCCGGCACCACGTACGGCATGTGCGGCTGGCGCAGGTGGGCGTCGGGCGGGCCGGGCGGGCGCGGGCCCGCCAGCCGGTCCGCCTGGACGTCGATCTCCTCGGTCAGCCGCACCCGCTCGGCCACCATCCCGGCCAGCTGCTCCTCCCGGCGGTCCAGCTCCTCCAGATGGCCGGACCGGCCGGGCGCGGCGTCGGAGCGATCGGCGAGGAACCGGAGCTCCGCGTGCAGGCCGCGGACACCGATCCGTTCGGCCTCGATCTCGGCCTCCAGCTCGTCGACCCGGGTCTGCAGGACCTTCATCCGCTCCTGCAGCGCCGCGGCCTCCTCCTCGGCGGTCGGCGCCACCTTGTCCAGGCCCGCCCAGCCCAGCGGGTCCGCCCAGGAGCGGCGCACCGTCCCGTCGCGCTCGTAGCGGGGGCCGGCGGGGGCGCGCTCGCCGCCGAAGGAGTCGCGGGTGTCGAGCCCCCACAGGCCGCGGAAGTCGCGGATCCAGGCGGTGCTGTCGTCGACGAGCTCGGCCGTCCACGAGCGGCCACCGGGGCCGAGCCGGACACCGTCGCCACGGGCGTAGTCGATGAACGGGATGTCGAAGCCGCCGGTCCCGGGCTCGGGGGCGAAGGGCATCAGCCAGCGCCGCAGGCGCTGGATGGTGCGCAGCACCGCGCGGAGGGCGGGCAGGCCCACGCTGACGACGTAGTCCCCGGCCACGAACGCGTGCGAGTGCGACCCGGCGCCGGGGTAGAGCACCGGATGGGTGCCGTCCCGGTCGAGCAGCGGGTCGTCCCAGCGGCGGCGCAGGTCGTCGCCGTGGTCGTCGTGGGTGGAGGCGGCCACCCAGGCCGGGACGAGGCCGCCCGACCCGTCCGGCACCAGGTAGACCGCGACGGTCTCCCAGTCGGCCTCGTGGTCGTTGACGCCGTGGAAGGTCGAGCGCCAGTCGTTGAAGGCGTAGAAGAACCAGTACTGCAGCACCGTGTAGCCGGCGGTGCGCACCACCCGCCCGTAGTAGGTCGCGCCCTCGAGGTCGCGGGCGCGCTGGTGGGCGGCCGCGACCAGGCCGTTGGGCACCTTCCCGCGGACGAGCAGGGACAGCCGCAGCAGGACGTCGATCAGCCGGGCGATCACCCCGACCGCGGCGAACCGGCCGATGCCGCCCAGCCGGGGGCGCTCGGCGCGCCGCCACCGTTGCACCTCGCGGGCACCGAGCGACTCCTGCACGAACCGCAGGTGCAGCCGGCGCTCGCGGTAGCGGCGGGCGGCCTCTCCGAGGCCCTCCAGGGTGAGCTCGCCGGCGGGGACGAGCGGCTCGCCGGGACGCCTGCGGTCGCCCGCGGGCTCCTCCCAGAGGCTGCAGCGGCGGACGTAGTCCCGCGCGGTCACCGGCAGGAACAGCTCCCCGTTCGTGTAGCGCAGCACCGGCTCGTACCGCCGGAGCAACGTCAGGTCGTCGGCCGACTCCGGGGTGGACTCGCCGGGAGTCTCTCGGAGCGTGTCCACGCGTCCCACAGTAACCAGCGGGAAACCTGCGGCACGGGGTCCTTCGCGTGGCTCGGGCCGTTCCGGTCCTCCGTAGGCTGGGCCCGTGGACGCACACGCCGCCCTGGAGATCGCGCTCGAGGAGGCCCGGGCCGGGCTCGCGTCGGGAGGGATCCCGATCGGCGCCGCGCTGCTCGGGCCCGGTGGCGAGGTGCTCGGCCGCGGGCACAACCGCCGGGTCCAGGACGACGACCCGTCGGTCCACGGCGAGACCGCCGCCTTCCGCAACGCCGGCCGGCAGCGGGACTACCGGCGCACCACGATGGTCACGACGCTCTCGCCCTGCTGGTACTGCAGCGGGCTGATCCGGCAGTTCGGCATCGGCGCGGTGGTCATCGGCGAGAGCCGGACCTTCACCGGTGGGCACGACTGGCTCGCCGAGCACGGGGTCCGGGTGACCCTGCTCGACGACGAGCGCTGCGTCCGGCTCATGGAGGACTTCATCGCCGCCCGCCCCGAGCTGTGGAACGAGGACATCGGCGTGGCGGAGGAGTAGCGCTCCGGCGAGTCGGCGGTCCGAGCTTCCGCGAGTCGCGCTGTGGGCTCCCGCGAGTCGACAGGTCTGGTGCCGCGAGTCGGCAGTCCGGGGCGTTCGGGTGTGCGTTCCCGGGGGGCGAGACTTCTCCCGTTCCGCCTCGGGCGGGGCGGTCGCGGAGCTAGCGTCCGGGCGTGCCGTTCCCGGTCCTGCCGCCCGCGACCCGCGACCAGGCCGACGCCCACCGCTACGGGCTGCGGCGGCTGGAGGCCGCGCTCGTCCGGGCCGATCCGGTCCCGCAGCACGAGCAGCTGCGCGCGCAGCGCCGGGCCACGCTCGTCGGCGTCGTCCTGGCGCTGCTCGGGCTCGGCGCGGCGGCGGTACAGGCGGCGCTCGCACCCCGGCCGGACTGGAGCCGGCAGGCGCTGGTCGTCGGCACGCCGTCGGGCGCGGTGTACGCGGTGGCCCACGAACCGGACCGGCTCGTCCCCGTGCCCGACGCGGTCGCCGGCCGGCTCGTGCTCGCCGCCCTCGGCCTGCCGGCGGGCGCGCCGCGGATGGTGCGGGACACCGACCTCGCCGGTGCGGCGCGGACCCCGCCCGCGGACCTGCCGGGCGCCACGGGGGTCGTCCTGGACGGCCCGGCCGTGCCCGAGCGCTGGGCCGTGTGCGACGGCCCGGACGGCGCGACGGTGCTGGCGGGGACCCTCGACCCGCAGGCCACCCCGGCCCCAGCGCTGTTCGTCGAGACCCCGGGCGGGGAGCGGTTCGCGGTGCTCGACGGGCTCCGGCACGCCGTCGGCACCGATCCCGCCGTGCTGGTCGGCCTCGGCCTCGCCGCGACCACACCGAGGCGGATCGGCGCGTCGACGCTCTCCGCGATTCCCGAGGGGCCGGCCCTGACCCCGCCGCTCCTGCCCGACGGCCCGGGCCCGCGCGGTGTGCCCGGCCGGCCCGGCGACGTCCTCACCACCACCGGCCTCGACGGCGGCCGCACCTCTCTGGCGGTCGTGCCCGGCGGGGTCCAGCAGGTGCCGGCGAGCCTGGCGGAGGTGCTTCGGGCGCAGGGCGGCACGGGTCCGCGGGAGGTCGCGCCCGCAGTCGTCGCCGAGGCCCCACGGCGCACCGCGCTGGCGACCGCCGGGTGGCCGGACCGGGTGCCCGCGTGGTCGTCGGCCGAGGGTGTCGTGTGTGCGACGTCGATCGCCGGGCGGGCCGGCGTGAGCGTGACGCCGGCGCTGCCCGCGGTCCCGGAGGGCGTGCGGGTGCCGCTCACCGGCGGTGAGGCGGTCGCGGCCGTGCTGCGGGGCGGCGGCCCGGTGCGGGCGGTGTCGCCGACCGGGGGCGGGACGGTCTGGCTGGTGTCGGCGAGCGGGATCGCCCATGGCGTCGCCGACGCCGGAACCGCTGCCGCGCTCGGGCTGCCGGGGCCGGCACCGGCCGCGCCCGAGGCGGCGCTGCGGCTGCTCCCGCAGGGCGGGCGCCTCGACCTCGCCGACGCCCGGCGCGCGGTCGGGCGCTAACCCGACAGCTCGGTGCGGACGCGCTCGGCCAGGGCGCGGGCGGGCCGGCTGAGTCCGGCGAGGTCCCGGGTGGCGAGGAGGAGGTGGCGGTCGGCCCAGGCGTCGTCGAGGGAGACCCCGACGAGCCCGTCGGGGATGCTGCGCGCCGGCAGGACCGCGATCCCGATCCCGGCGGCGACCGCCCGGCAGACGGTCGCCGTGTCGGGGAAGCGGCCGCGGTGCCGCGGGTGCGCGCCGAGGGGGAGGGTGTGCCGGCGGAGGTGCTCCTCCAACGGGCTGCCCTCGGCGTAGCCGACGAAGGGCTGGTCGAGGACGTCGGCGAACGTGAGGCTGCGCGTTCGCACCAGCGGGTGGTCGGGGGCGCACGCGACCCGCAGCGGGTCCGGGCGGAGCCGGACCGTCTCGAGCCCGCCGAGGTCGACGGTGTCGGCGACGAGGCCGAACTCGGCGCGGCCCGCCGTCAGCCCGACGACGATCCGGTGGCTCGGCCGCTCGAGGACGTCGACGTCGGCGTCGGGGTGGTCGGCGAGGAAGCCGACGAGGACACCCGGGAGCAGCGTCGACGCGGCCGTGTTGGCCAGCACCGTGACGGTGGCGGGCCGGCCCGCGAGGTCGGCGAGCTCCAGGCGCATCCGGTCGTGGCGCTCGACGATCTCCCGCGCGTGCGCCAGCAGCAGGGTGCCGGGCCGGGTCGGGACGACCCCGCGGCGGTGCCGGTCGAGCAGCGGCGCCCCCGAGGCGGCCTCCATCGCGCGGATCCGGGCGCTCGCCGAGGCCAGCGACAGGTGCACGAGCTCGGCGGCGCGGGTGATGCTGCCGTGCTCGGCCACGGCGAGGAACAGCCGGAGGTCGAGCAGGTCGAACGCCATGGACGGACGGTACAGCCTTCGGCTGAGCTGAAGGCTGACCTGGGGAACGGCGCATTGTGGAAGCCTCCGGGCCGGGCGATCCTCGAGACGTGGAGCGCACCGGGATCGAGCGCACGGCCGCCGTGGTGCGGCGGGTCGCGCCGGTCGCCGCCCTCCTCGTGCTGGTCGTGGCGGTCCTCCTCGGCGAAGCGGCCGGGGCGCGGGCGGTGTCCCGCGCGGCCCCGGAGCTGCGGCGCACCGAGGCGACCACCGTCGAGCGGGCAGCGCTCGCGCCGGACGCGAACGCCCTGGTGCCTCAGGCCCTGGTGCAGGCGGTCTGGCTCGCCCCGGACGGCACGAGCCGCCTCGGGGCCCTGCCCGTCGCACCGGGCACCTCGGCGGGCCGGAGCGTGCCGATCTGGGTCGACGCCGCCGGCGGCCCGGTGCCGCCGCCGGCGACCGGCGCGACCGAGGCGCTCGTCGCGGGTGCCCTCGTCGCGCTGCTCGGCGGGGCGGTGGTCGCCGCGGCGCTCGGCCTGACCACCGTCGCCGCGGCCCGGCAGCGGGCGCGCAGGCTCGCCGCGGAATGGGCGGCGACGGAACCCTTCTGGAGCGGGCGCGCGGTCAGGGACGTCAGGGACGTCAGGGACGTCAGGGACGTCACGGACGGAGCCGACGGGCCAGGAGAGGGGAAGCGGCGGCGAGGGCGCAGAGAACCGTGACCGCGGCGAGCGGCACCCAGGCGGGAGTCGGGTGCGTGGGTGGACGGGCCGCCACCGGCGCGGGTGCCCGCCGTGGATCGGACCCGGCCCCGCTCAGCGTCGTCAGCGTCGTCAGCGCGGCCAGCGGATCGACGAGACCGGCGCCGAGCGCGTCGGAACGGCCACCCGGGACGCGCCGGGCCGTGGTGACCAGGCGCTGGGCGACCGCGGTCGCGTCGAGCCCGGGGAAGCGCTGCCGGACAAGGGCGGCGGCGCCCGCGACGATCGGCGCGGCCAGGCTCGTGCCCTGCAGGTCGGCGCCGGTCAGCCCCGAGCCCGGGGCGAGCGAGCGCAGGCCGGTGCCGCGGGCGGCGAGGTCGACCCACGGCCCGTGGACGCTGAACGCGGCGGGGGCGTCGTCCGGTGTGGTGGCGGCGACGGCGAGCACGCCGTCCGCGAGCACGTCCCCGACGGCGCCGTCGGCGTGGCCCGCGGCCGCGGGGAGCGGCACCTCGCCCGGCTCGCCGGTGCAGCCCCCGGAGCCGACGTTGCCGGCGGCGGCGACCACGAGCACGTCGGCGGCCTTCGCGGCCTGCAGCGCGGCCCGCAGCGGCCGCCCGACGACGGCGGCGCGGTCGGGC
>NZ_JAJSOK010000069.1 GCF_021283305.1 Pseudonocardia kujensis | reverse complement strand
CCCCGGGCGTGCCGCGGCCGGGTCGCCGTGGAGCCAGGCGACCGGGCCGCGAGACGTGTCGACCGCGCGGTCAGCCGACCGGGGCCGTCGGGGCGGCGGCGCCGGGGAGGGCCGGCGCCGGGGGCACCGCAGGGGCGGGCACGGCGGCCGCGGGGTCGGGCACCGACGGGAGGGCCGGGTCCGGGACGGTGGGCACGGCCGGGTCGGTGGGCAGGCCCGGGTCGGCGGGAAGAGCGGGCACGGCCGGGGCGTCGACCGGCAGGGCCGGGTCGACCGGCACGGCGGCACCGGGGTCGGGGACCGGCGGGAGGGCCGGGTCGGGCACCGAGGGCACCGCGGGCACCGCGGGGTCGGCCGGGAGGGCCGGCACGGCGGGAGCGTCGACGGGCACGGCCGGGTCGACGGGCAGCGCGGCGGCCGGGTCCGGCACGGCGGGCGGGGCCGGCAGCGGCGGGACCTGCGCGGGGTCGGCCGTGGTGACCTCCTGCCGGGCGGCCGGGGCGGCGACATCCGCCGGGACCGCGGCGGCCGGATCGTCCGCCACCGGAGCCGCGGCCGCCACCGGGGCCGCGGCCGCATTCGCGTCGGCCGGGACGGGCACCGGCACCGGGACGAGGGCCGTCGGGTCGGGCGGGACCACTCCGCCGAGCAGGCCGGGGAGCAGCCCCTGCAGACCCTGCAGGACGCCGTTGAGCAGCGCGCCCACCGGCGTCTCGGGCACGGCCGGCACCACGGGCACCGCAGGCAGGGCCGGCGCGGTGACCGGCGGTACCTGGTCGGCGACGGGCGCGGCGGACGCCGTTCCCGCACCGAGGACGGCGACGCTGCCGCCGGTCGCCACCGCGACGAGCGAGAGCGCGATCTTCTTCCGCACGGCAAGGCCTCCTGATGATCACCCGGCGGGACGGGCGAATCATGCGAAGGAGGTGTTCGTCCTGACCAGACCCCCACCGTCGACGGGCTCGTAGCGCAGTCGCGCTCCGTGAGGCCCGTCGGGGAGGGTGACCGGTGTGGGCGACCCCGATCGGTGGGTCACTCGGCCGCTGACCCTCGGCCGGGCGACGACACGCCCGGCCGCGCACGTGCCGCCGTCACCCGGGGGCGTACGACTGCGATCACCCTCACCCGGACGGGACGAGCGTCACCGAACGTGGAGCGGAAGGCGGGAGAAGGTCACGCGGCGTGCTCGGCGGGGGCGCGCCGCGCGAGCCGGTCGAGGCGGCGCGTGGTCGGCCAGCGCACGGAGTGTGCCCACCCGAACACCTCGAAGATCCGGATGAGCCGGGCGGAGATGTCGATCTGGCCGGGCTTGGCGCCGTGCCGGGCGCAGGTGGGGTCGGCGTGGTGGAGGTTGTGCCACGACTCGCCGAAGGACAGCAGTGCCAGCCACCAGACGTTGGCGGACCGGTCGCGCGCGGCGAAGGGGCGGTCGCCCCAGATGTGGCACACCGAGTTGATCGACCAGGTGACGTGGTGCAGCAGCGCCACCCGCACGAGCCCGGCCCAGAACAACGCCGTGAGGGCGCCGCCGACCGACCAGGTGAGCAGCCCGCCGAGCAGCCCCGGCAGCAGCAGGCTGGTGAGGGCGAACCAGAGGAAGTTGTCGCCGACGCGCCGGAGGGCGGGGTCGGCGAGCAGGTCGGGGGCGAAGCGGCGGGCGTTGGTCTTGTCGCGGTCGAGCAGCCAGCCCATGTGCGCGTGCCAGAACCCCTTGACCAGGGCGCGTGGCCCCGTGCCGAAGAGCCACGGCGAGTGCGGGTCGCCCTCCTTGTCGGAGTAGGCGTGGTGCCGGCGGTGGTCGGCGACCCAGGACACCACGCTGCCCTGCAGCGCCAGCGAGCCCGCGGCGGCGAGCGCGATCCGCAGCCCGCGGCGCGCCTTGAACGCGCCGTGCGTGAAGTGCCGGTGGTAGCCGACCGTCACCCCCATCCCGCTGACCATGTAGAAGACGACGAAGAGCGCGACGTCGACCCAGCCGAGCCCCCAGCCCCACGCGACGGGGACGGCGGCGGCGACGGCCAGCAGCGGGACGATCATGAACGCGATGACGAGCACGTGCTCGAGGGTCGAGCGACGGCCTTCGGTGGCCGGCTCGGCGGCCTGGCTCTGCGGGCGGTCGGGGGCGAGGCTGGTCATTCGGTCGCCTTCACACGTCGAGGGGTCGGTCGGAGGAGGACCGGCTCCGGCCTGGTCGCGGCGGCGGCGGTCCGCCACGCGGGACGTGCTGTCGTGTCTTCCCTGCCGGCCCGTCACGACTGCGGCCGTAGGTCACGGTAGCGCAACGAACCGGACAAGGCCGGATAGCGGAGGTGCGCGACGCGCGCGGGGGATCTGCGTCCGGGGTCACGTCCGACCGTGGTAACGTTCGACGCGGTTGCAGTCGTGTCTTCCTCGATCGTTGAGACAGCGTGCGTGGAACGTGTGACAGCGGGTTCCGTGCGTGTGGTCGGGGACGTCTCCTCTCCCACCCGTCGGGTTCCGCGCAACCTCTGGCCGTCGACATGTCGGCCGGATCCGTTCAGTGTGTGGGAGAAAAAAGCTATGCCGCAGGGCACCGTCAAGTGGTTCAACGCCGAGAAGGGCTTCGGCTTCATCGCCACCGACGACAACGGGCCGGACGTCTTCGTCCACTACTCGGCCATCCAGAGCAACGGCTTCCGGACCCTCGAGGAGAACCAGCGCGTCTCCTTCGAGGCCAGCCAGGGCGCCAAGGGCCCGCAGGCCGACTCGGTGACCCCGCTCTGAGCGGCATCTGAGTCTTCCCGCTGCCGGCGATCCCCTCGGGGGTCGCCGGCAGCGGCGTGTCAGGAGGCCCTAGAGGCTCTTCAACCAGGCACAGGTGAGGGCCAGGCCCTCCTCGATCCCGCGCGGGGCGAGGCCCAGCGCGCGCATGCCGGCGTCGTCGACGTGGACCGGCGGGAACCCGCCGTAGACCTCCGAGCGCCGGGCGAAGGTCGACGCGTCGGGTCCGAGCACGGAGCCCGGCGGGAGCGTCCGGACCCGGTGCGGGGTGCCGAGCAGCTCGGCCGCCCGGTTCAGCACCCGGCCGAACGGCGCCACCTCCCCGCACAGCACGTACCGCCGCCCGGGCTCGCCCCGGTCCAGGGCGAGCAGCACGCCCTCCGCGGCGTCCTCCGCCAGCACCCAGCCGATCGGGGCGTCGACCACCTCGTCGATCTCCCCGCGCGAGAGGAACCGCAGCAGCCCGTTGTAGCTCTGCGGCCCGGCCGGGCTGGGCCCGTAGATGCTGACCGGCACGGCGATCGACGCGTCGATCCCCTCCGCGCCGAGCACGAGCGCGTCGGCCTCCGCCTTGGTCCGCGAGTAGGGGTCGGTGAGGACCGGCGGGCCCGTCGGTCGCTCGCCGACCAGCCCCGACGCGTCCATCACGGCCGCGCTGCTGCTCACGTGCACGAGCCGGCGGACCCCGGCCCGGCGCATCGCCTCGAGCACGGCCCGGGTCCCGTGGACGTTCGTGGCGCGGATCTCCTCGGGCGTGCCGCCGACGATCCCCGCGAGGTGCAGGACCGCGTCGACGTCCTTCAGCGCGGCGTCGAGCGAGCCGGGGTCGTCGAGCCGGCCGACGGCGGTCGGGACGCCCTCGGGCAGCAGGGCGGCGGCGCGGGCCGGGTCGCGCACCAGCGCGCGGACCGGCCGGCCGCGCCGGGCCAGGAGGGCGACGAGCGAGCTTCCCAGGAAGCCGGTGGCGCCGGTGACGAGCAGCATGTCCCCATCATCGCGGCACGGCCGTTCGCCGTTGGCCCGTGCGCCGATCGGTCGCAACCTCGGACGGAGTAGCCGCCGGTCCCCGGCCGGCGACCGGTCGGCCGCCGCCCACCGGTGGGTGACGGACCGGTCGTCGGTGGCCCGGGCCACTCATCTCTACGTCACGTGCGGTCACCGCGAGCGACCGGCTAACACGAACCCGGTGCCCGCCGATGGTGTTGCATGTGATGTGGGCGACGCCGGACGGGCGCGCCGGGTCACGGGTGATCGGTACGGAAAGAGGAGATGAGCCGGATGTCGTGGTGGGACAGCTACCGAGCCGTCTACGGCGCGGAGCTGCGGGCGGCCGCCGTGGAGTACGTCGAGCACGGGTGGCCGCTGGTGCCGGGCCCGGGCGCGGACGTCCTGCTCGACACGGGCACCGTGCTCGACGTGATCGAGGTCCCGGCCGAGCTCGGCCGGCAGGTGTGCGCCACGCTGCGTGACCGCGGGATGGTCGTCCCGGTCGCCGCGACGCCGCGCGACACGTGGTGGTTCCCCATGACCCCGAACCACCCGCTCCCAGCGGAGCTGTCCCTGCACACGGACGTCGTGCTCCACACGGACGGCATCGGCGTGCTCGCCCCGCCGACCGAACGGCCCGACGGCTGGGTCCAGTGGCGGGTGCGTCCCTCCTTCACCGGCTACGTGGTACCCGACGCCGCCGTGATCGTCGACGCGGTCCAGGCCGCCGTCCGGCAGCGCTCCGCCCCGGTGGACCGACCGGCGCCGGCCGTGCACGCCGGCCGCGCGGGCTGACCCGCTCCCCAGGACCCGGCCGGGTCCGGCGGACCACCGCCGGGCCCGGCCGTCCCCACCCGGGGCCGTCGCCCTCGGCGGCCCTTTCTCAGGTTCGCGGCCGCACGCCGTTCCGCCGACGGGCAGTATGAAGCGGTGAGTTCCGACCGTGCCCTCGCCACCGCGCCGTCGCGGCCGACCGGCAGCAGCATCCCGGCCGGGCTGGGCCTCGGCCCGGTCGCCGAGGCCCAGAAACGCCGTGACCTGCGGAAGATGAAGCTGGTCGCCACCGGGTTCCTGCTCGGCGCGACGGTCGTCTTCTTCGTCATGCGGTACCTGGAGCTGCACGGCCAGGCCTGGGCGGGCTACGTCCGCGCCGCCGCCGAGGCCGGCATGGTCGGTGCGCTGGCGGACTGGTTCGCGGTCACGGCCCTGTTCCGGAGGCCGCTCGGGCTGCCGATCCCGCACACGGCGATCATCCCGCGCAAGAAGGACACGATCGGCGACAGCCTCGGCGACTTCGTCGGCGAGAACTTCCTGTCCGAGGACGTGGTGCGGGAGAAGCTCGGCCGCGTCGAGGTGTCGCACCGGGTCGGCAGCTGGATCGGGCAGCCGCAGAACGCCGAGCGCATCACCGCCGAGCTGGCCACCGCGGCCCGCGGCCTGGTCACCGTGCTGCGCGACGACGTCGTCCAGGACCTGATCGAGCAGGTCCTGGTGCGCAAGCTGCTGGAGAAGGAGGTCGGGCCGCCGCTCGGCAAGATCCTCGAGGGGATCCTCGACGACGGGGCGCACCGCCACCTCGTCGACCTCGTGTGCGACCGCGCCTACGACTGGGTCACGGCCAACCAGGAGATGGTGCTGCGGGTCGTGCACGACCGCGCCCCGATGTGGACGCCGCGGTTCGTCGACGACATGGTGGCCGACAAGCTCTTCAACGAGGTCCAGGGCTACGCGTGGGCGGTCAAGACCGACCCGGAGCACCCGCTCCGGCACGCGATCGACCGCTTCCTCGCCGAGTTCGCGCGGGACCTGCAGAGCGACCCGCGGACGATCGCGCGGGCGGAGCAGGTCAAGCAGCAGATCGTCGACCACCCCGACGTGCAGAAGTTCATCGGGCAGGCGTGGGGCGTGGTCAAGGGCATGATCCTCGACGCCGCCGCGGACCCGTCGAGCGAGCTGCGGGGGCGGGTGCGCGACGGGCTCGTCTCGCTCGGCGCCCGGCTCTCCGACGACGCCGAGCTGCGGGCCCGCCTCGACGGCTGGCTCGCCGACGCCGCGGGCTACGTCGTGCGGCACTACCGGCGCGAGATCACGACGCTGATCACCGACACCGTGGCCCGGTGGGACGCGGAGGAGACCTCCCGCAAGATCGAGCTGCAGGTCGGCCGCGACCTCCAGTTCATCCGGATCAACGGCACGGTCGTCGGCGCGCTGGCCGGCCTGGTGATCTACACCGTCTCCCAGCTCGTCTTCTGACCGCGACGGGCCCCGGTCACAGCACGGCGCCGACGGCCAGGCCGAGACCCGCGGCGCCCAGGCCGGCCATGACCGAACCGACGGCGTTGCAGGCGGCCAGGAGCGGGCTGCCCTGCCGCGCGAGCTGGACGGTCTCGTAGCCGAACGTGGAGTAGGTGGTCAGGGCCCCGCAGAACCCGGTGCCGACCAGCGCGGTCACCGCAGGCGACGTGGTCGCCCCGGCCACCAGCCCCAGCACGAACGACCCCGCGACGTTGACCGTGAACGTGCCCCACGGGAAGCCGCTGGCGTGCCGCGACTGCACGAGCCGGTCGGTGAGGTAGCGGGCGGGAGCGCCGACGACCGCGCCGAGGATGACGAGCAGGGGGGTCATCGGCCGAGCCTCCGCATCGTCGCGGCGCCGAGCCAGGTGGCCGCCACGGCGGCGACCAGCGTGCCGGCCA
This sequence comes from Pseudonocardia kujensis, assembly GCF_021283305.1. GTDB lineage: Bacteria > Actinomycetota > Actinomycetes > Mycobacteriales > Pseudonocardiaceae > Pseudonocardia > Pseudonocardia kujensis. The sequence continues at coordinate 33,347 of NZ_JAJSOK010000069.1, read as the reverse complement.
GGTAGACCACGGCGAGGGCGAGGTGCCCGCCCAGCAGCAGGTGCTGGCTGTCGACCGAGAAGGTCGAGAAGGTGGTGAAGCCGCCGAGGATCCCCGTCGCGAGGAAGGGCCGCAGCAGGGGGTGCGCCTGCCGGAGCTCGGTCAGCGCCACCAGCAACGCCCCGATGGCCGCGCAGCCGACGACGTTGATGAGGAAGGTCCCGAGCGGGAACGCGCCCGGGAGCGTGGGCAGCCCCAGGCCCACGGCCCACCGCGCGATCGCGCCGACGGCCCCGCCGGCCGCCACCGCGAGCGTGGCGCGGCCCTGGCCGCGGAACGGCTCCATCACGGGTCTCGGGGGCGCCTCGACGACGTCCTCGCCGGCGGGAGGCAGCTCCTCGGTCACCGACCCACTCTAGTTCGCAGGCGCCCCGGATCGTGACGAGGCCCACGCCACCAGCGCAAGCACAGCGCTTGCAGGAGCTAGCGCGGGTGCGTACGGTCGATCGTGTTCCGGGGGAGGTGAGCGTATGTCGGAGGACAAGCCGTTGATCGACCAGGCCGTGGGCCAGGTCGGTCACGTCGTCGAGAAGACCGTGGACGACATCGGCTCCTACATCCGCGCCCAGCGGGAGGCCGCACAGGTCTCGCTGCGGCAGCTCGCCCGGACGGCCGGCGTCAGCAACCCGTACCTCAGCCAGATCGAGCGCGGGCTCCGCAAGCCGTCGGCCGAGATCCTGCAGCAGATCGCGAAGGGGCTGCGGATCTCCGCCGAGGCGCTCTACGTCAAGGCGGGGATCCTCGAGGAGCGGCCCGCCAGCGTCGTCACCGACGCGGTCCTCTCGGACGCCTCCCTCACGGAGCGTCAGAAGCAGGTTCTGCTCGACATCTACCAGTCCTTCCGGCGGGAGAACGACCTACCGGTCGATCCCGACGTCCCGACCGAACAGAGGAAGTGATCACCATGGCCGTGTCGCTGCCGACCGCCGCGGACGTCCGCAAGGTCCGCGAGCAGGCTGCCAAGTCCGCCGCCGAGCAGGCGGAGACCGTGAAGACCCCGCTGCTGGCCGTGCTGGGCGCCGGCGAGTACGCCTACTCCAGCCTCCTGGGCGCGTACAGCAACGCCAAGACCGCCGCCACCGCCCAGGCCGAGGCGGCCCAGAAGCTCGCCTCCGACCTCCCCGGCGAGATCGAGAGCCTGCGCGGGCGGCTCACCGCCGAGGAGCTGCGCAAGGTCGTCGAGGTGTGGCGTGCCCGTGCGGAGAAGACCTACGCCGACCTCGCCCGGCACGGTGCGGGCACCTGGACCGAGATCCGCAAGCAGCCGCAGGTCAAGCAGGCCTTCAGCCAGGTCGAGGAGCTCACCGGCAAGTTCGACGCCCGGGTCGACGCCCTCGTCGACGACGCGCACGACGCCGCGGAGAAGGCCCTCGCCACGCTGACCCGCCAGACCCGCTCGGCCGGCGAGAAGGTCGCCGTCCGCACCCGGAAGGCCGCCGACGAGGTCGCGGGGACCATCACCGAGGTCTCCGCGGACGCGTCGAAGGCCGTGGCCGAGGCAGGCCGGGACGCCGCGCAGGCCGTCGACGAGGCCGGTGACGAGGCCGCCGCCACCACGCGCAGCACCACGCGCCGTGCGGCGAACCAGACCGCGCCGAAGACCGAGCCCGCTCCGCGGACCGAGACCGCGCCGCGGAGCGAGACCCCGGCGGCGAAGGCGGCGACCCCGGCGAAGACCACGCCGAAGAACGCCACCCGCAAGCCGGCCACCCGGCGCACCGGCACGACCAGGTCCGACAGCTGACGCAGCTCGTGTCCCGACGGCCCCGGAGCACCCGCTCCGGGGCCGTCGGCCTCTGCAGGGACACCGCTCACGGTGTGCGGGTATGTCCTGATCCCGCCGTCGCACGTAGTCTGGCCCGGTGAACGTGTTCACCATGCTCGACCGCCTGGTGCTGTGCGTGATCGGCATCGTGGTCGCGGCGTGCTCGGGATACGCCTTCGTGCATGCCGTCCGCCAGCGTGCCGACGCCTTCCAGGCGGCCAGCAAGCTGACCAAGAACGCCTGGCTGGGCATCACCGGCGCGGCCGCGCTGTTCCTGCTGATCATCCCGGTCTTCGGGGTCATCTCCTCGCCCAGCCTGCTCGGTGTCGTCGCCTCGTTCCAGGGGTTGCGCAGCGAGCTCACCCTGTTCTGGCTGGCCGGCACGGTCGCGATGCTGGTCTACCTGGTCGACGTCAAGCCGGCCGTCGTCGCCGCCTCCCGGGGTGGCAACAGCTGGTGAGCGTGCTCGGCCGCCTGACCCCGCTCCCCGCCGCCGACCACCCCGAACTGCTCGCCGAACCCGTCGTCAAGGCGCTGTCGCAGCTGCCCGACGCGAGCGGCGTGCTGGTCGCGGAGATCGACCCGGACCTGGCCGACACCGCGGCCTTCTGCGAGGCCTACGCCTCCCCGCCCGAGTTCTCCGCCAACTGCGTGGTGGTCTCGGGCAAGCGCTCCGGCGAGGTCCGGTACGCCGCCTGCCTGGTCCTCGCGACCACCCGGGCGGACGTCAACGGCGTGGTCAAGCGTCGGCTCGACGTCCGCAAGGCGTCGTTCGCACCGATGGCCGAGGCCGTGGAGCTCACCGGCATGGAGTACGGCGGCATCACCCCGCTCGGGCTGCCCGAGGGCTGGCCGCTGCTGATCGCGCCGGAGGTCGCGGCGGCCGACGCCGTGGTCGTGGGCAGCGGGATCCGCGGCTCCAAGCTCGCCGTCCCCGGGGCCGTGCTCGCCGCGCTGCCCGGGGCCGAGGTCGTGGAGGACCTGGCCCGCCCGGTCTGACCCGCCGATCCGGCCTGCTCCGCGAGCGCGTTGTCCGCGCGGCGTCGACCGACGCGACCAGGCCGTCCGCGCCCGAACGTCCGCGTGGTCGCTCCTGATCTGCGCGGCGCGCCGGTAGACGCCTTCCGGCGTCGGACGGGGGTGGCGCCGGGCGGCGACGTCGAAGCTGAGTGGCCCCGGCTCAACGTTCCTGTGTTCGCTCCCGGAAGAATTACTTGAACGCTGGAATGAGGCTTGCGGTGTAAGCGTTGTGCCGGGCATGACACAGACGCTGAAGCTGCCGGTGCTTCCGCTGACCGACTCGGTGGTGCTGCCCGGCATGGTGGTGCCCGTCCGGCTCGACGCTCCGGAGGTTCAGGCGGCCGTCGACGTGGCGGACGCCTCGTCGAAGAAGGTCCTCGTCGTCCCCCGCCTCGACGGGAAGTACGCCGCGATCGGTGTGGTCGCGGTCCTGGAACAGATCGGCAGGCTCCCCAACGGGGACCGTGCCGCCGTGGTCCGCGGTGAGACGCGGGCCCGCATCGGCTCGGGCGTGACCGGCCCGGGTTCGGCCCTGTGGGTCGAGGCCGAGACGGTCGACGAGTCGCCCGTGACCGGCCGGACCCACGAGCTGGCCAAGGAGTACAAGGCCCTGGTCGTCGGGATCCTGCAGCAGCGCAACGCGTGGCAGGTGATCGACTCCGTCCAGCAGACGACGGACCCGGGGCAGCTGGCCGACCTGGCCGGCTGGGCGAGCTGGCTCGACAACTCCCACAAGCTGGAGCTGCTCGCCGAGACCGACGTGACCCGCCGGCTGGAGAAGCTCCTCGGATGGACGAAGGAGCACGTCGCCGAGCAGGAGGTCACCGAGAAGATCTCGAACGACGTCCGCGAGGGCATGGAGAAGCAGCAGCGCGAGTTCCTGCTGCGCCAGCAGCTCGCCGCGATCCGCAAGGAGCTCGGCGAGGGCGACCCCGAGGGCGAGGACGACTACCGCGCCCGCGTCGAGGCCGCCGACCTGCCCGAGCACGTCCGCAAGGCCGCGCTGACCGAGGTCGGCAAGCTGGAGCGGGCGTCGGACCAGAGCCCGGAGTCGGGCTGGATCCGCACCTGGCTCGACACGATCCTCGACATGCCGTGGAACGAGACCACCGTCGACACCGACGACCTGGTCGAGGCCCGGCGGATCCTGGACGCCGACCACGCCGGCCTCGACGACGTCAAGGAGCGGCTGGTCGAGTTCCTCGCCGTCCGCTCGCGGCGCAACCGCAAGGGCCTGGACACCGTCGGCGGCCGCGGCTCGGGTGCCGTGCTGGCGCTCGTCGGCCCGCCCGGCGTCGGCAAGACGTCGCTGGGTGAGTCCGTGGCCCGCGCGCTCGGCCGCACGTTCGTCCGCGTCGCCCTGGGCGGCGTGCGCGACGAGGCGGAGATCCGCGGTCACCGGCGCACCTACGTCGGCGCGCTGCCCGGCCGCATCGTCCGCGCGATCCGCGAGGCGGGCACGATGAACCCCGTCGTGCTGCTCGACGAGATCGACAAGGTCGGCAGCGACTACCGCGGCGACCCGTCCGCGGCCCTGCTCGAGGTGCTCGACCCGGCGCAGAACCACACGTTCCGCGACCACTACCTCGAAGTGGACCTGGACCTGTCGAACGTGCTGTTCCTCGCGACCGCGAACGTCGGCGAGGCCATTCCGGGCCCGCTGGCGGACCGCATGGAGGTCGTGACGCTCGACGGCTACACCGAGCAGGAGAAGATCGCGATCGCCCGCGACCACCTGCTGCCGCGGCAGGTCGAGAAGGCCGGCCTGGAGCCGACGGACGTCGAGTTCTCCGAGGTCGCGCTGGGCATGATCGCCGCCGAGTACACCCGCGAGGCGGGCGTGCGGCAGCTGGAGCGGGGCCTGGCGAAGGTCCTGCGGAAGGCCGCCGTCGGGCTCGACTCGGGGCAGGAGGCGCCGATCCACGTCGACGCCGACACCCTGGTCAAGTACCTGGGCCGGCCGAGGTTCACCCCGGAGTCGGCGGAGCGCACCTCCGTCCCGGGCGTGGCGACCGGCCTGGCGGTGACCGGCGCGGGCGGCGACGTCCTGTTCATCGAGGCCACGAAGATGGACGGCGACCCCGGCCTGACGATCACCGGCCAGCTCGGTGAGGTCATGACCGAGTCGGTGTCGATCGCCCTGTCCTACCTGCGCTCGCGCGGGCTGGCGGGGGACCTGGCGTCGAAGAAGCTGCACGTGCACGTGCCCGCGGGTGCGGTCCCGAAGGACGGCCCGTCGGCCGGCGTCACCATGACGACGGCGCTGGCGTCGCTCGCCTCGGGGCGCCCGGTGCGGTCGTCGGTCGGCATGACCGGCGAGGTCACGCTGCAGGGCAAGGTGCTCCCGATCGGCGGGGTCAAGCAGAAGCTGCTGGCCGCCCACCGGGCAGGCCTGACCGACGTGATCATCCCGAAGCGCAACGAGCCCGACCTCGACGACCTGCCGGAGTCGGTGCGCGGCGAGCTCCGGGTGCACCCGGTCGCCGACGTGAGCGAGGTCCTCGAGATCGCGCTCGAGCCGGTGGAGCAGCGCGTCGCCGCCTGATCCACGCAATTCCCGGACGGCGTCCCTTCTGACGGAGGGGCGCCGTTCGGCGTTCTCGGGGTAGTGGTGGCCTTCGTCACGGACTCCTTCTCGGTGCGAAGTTCGAGACCGGCACTTCCGGCGGGGTGTCGACGTGATCGTGGTCGGCTTCGGCAGTGCCGACGAGCACGCGGCCGCGATGGCGCCGTTGCGGGAGGCGCTCGCCCCGCTGTTCGAGGTGCGGACGCCCATCCCGTACGTCGGGCTCCAGCAGATGCTCGACGAGGCCGAGCCCTGGGGGATCCACGCCTACGCGAAGGGCCTGTACCTCGACGCGATGCCGGACGAGGTCGTCGACACGCTGGCCGAGCGCCCGGCGTTCGAGTGCGGGAAGTACGTACAGCGGCCCTGGTGAGCTGCCTCGCACACTCGACCCCCGATGCCGAGGAGGGGCGAGATGACGAGCACGGCCAGGTTCGACGTGGATGCCTTGCGAGCGCGGATCGAGGGCACGGCCCTGCTCCCGGGCGAGGCCGGGTACGACGACGCCCGAGCGCTCTGGAACGGCGAGATCGACCGTCGGCCCGCGCTGATCGTGCAGTGCCGCACCGCCGGCGACGTCGCGGCCGCCGTCGACCTGGCCCGGGAGGAGGGCCTGGAGCTCGCGGTCCGCGGCGGGGCGCACGGCGTCGCCGGTCGGGCGATCTGCGACGACGGCCTGACGATCGACCTGTCGCCGATGAAGTCGATCTCCGTGGACCCCACGCGGCGCCGCGCGGTCGTCCAGCCCGGGGCGTCCCTCGCCGAGCTCGACGCCGCGACGCAGGAGCACGGTCTGGCCGTGCCCGCCGGGACGGTCAGCCACACCGGCGTCGCCGGGCTGACCCTCGGCGGCGGCATGGGCTACCTGACCGGACTGCACGGGCTGACGATCGACAATTTGCTCCGCGCCGAGGTCGTGCTGGCCGACGGCAGCCTCGTCGCCGCCTCCGCCGACGAGCACCCGGACCTGTTCTGGGCGCTGCGGGGCGGCGGTGGGAACTTCGGCGTGGTCACCTCGTTCGAGTTCCGGCTGCACCCGGTCGGCCCGGAGGTGCAGTTCGCCCTGCTGTTCTGGCACCAGGACGCCGGCACGGCCCCGCTGCGGGCCTGCCGGGACGTCGTGGCCGACCTCCCGGACAAGGCCGGATGCCTCTTCGCGATCGGGCTCAACGCGCCGCCCGCGCCGTTCGTGCCGGAGGAACACCACTTCGCGCTCGGCAGCGCGCTGATCCTCGTGAGCTTCGGCTCCGCGGAGGAGCACGCGCAGATCCTCGAGCCCCTGCACCGGGACGCCCCACCGTTGTTCGAGCTCGTGACGCCGATGCCGTACGCGGGCGCCCAGCAGGCGATCGACGACTCGGCCCCCTGGGGCGGCTTCTACTACGAGAAGTCGCTCTACCTCGAGGAGCTGGGTGACGACGCGCTCGAGGTGCTCTACTCCCGGGCGCGCGCCAAGACCTCGCCGATGAGCTTCTCCTTCGCCTTCCCGTTGATCGGCGCGTACACCCGCGTGGCCGACGACGCCACGGCCTACGGCGGCCGCCGGCAGGTCCAGTACGTCGTCGACCTCGTCGCGGCGGCCACCGATGCGCGGACGCTGGCGGCCGACCGGCAGTGGGTGCGTGACACCGCCGAGATCGTCCGCCCCCTCGCCGGCACGGCGGGGGCGTACGTGAACTACTTCGACAGCGACGACGACGACCGCGTCCGGGCCACCTACGGTGCCGCGAAGTACGACCGCCTCGCCGGGATCAAGGGCCGCTACGACCCGGCGAACCTCTTCCGCGGCAACGTCAACATCAAGCCCGCCTGACGGAACGTCCTACCGGAAGACCACGGTCTTGTTGCCGTGCACCAGCACCCGGTCCTCGAGGTGCCAGCGCAGGCCCCGCGCGAGGACCAGGCGCTCGGCGTCCCGGCCGCGCCGGACCATGTCGGCGACCGTGTCGCCGTGGTCGACCCGGATGACGTCCTGCTCGATGATCGGGCCGGCGTCGAGGTCGGCCGTGGCGTAGTGGCAGGTGGCGCCGACCAGCTTCACGCCGCGGGCGTGCGCCTGGTGGTACGGGCGTGCGCCCGCGAAGGACGGCAGGAAGCTGTGGTGGATGTTGATCGCCCGGCCCGCCCACTCCTCGCACAGGTGCGCGGGCAGGATCTGCATGAACCGGGCGAGCACGATGGCGTCGGGCTCGTGGGCGTCGACGATCTGGCGGACCTTCTCGAACGACTCCACCTTGCCCTGCTCCCGCTTCGGGTCGCGCGGGCCGGGGAAGGGCACGTGGTGGAACGGGACGCCGTGCGCCTTGACCAGCGGCGCGAGGTCCTCGTGGTTGCCGACCACGGCGTCGAGCGTGACCGGGAGCTCGCGGGCGGCGACGCGACCGAGCAGGTCGTGCAGGCAGTGGGGCTCGCGGGTCACGAGCAGGACGGCGTGCTTGGGCACCCCGCTGTCCGTGACCCGCCAGGTGGCCTCGGGCCCGAACTCCTCGGCGATGGCGGCGAAGCGGGCGCGGAGCTCGTCGACGTCGAAGGGCACGGACGACGCCCGGACGGCCTGGCGGGTGAAGAACCAGCCCTCCTCCGCGTCGGCGTGGTAGGCGGCCTCGACGATCCAGGCACCCGTCTCGGCGAGGAAACCGGCGATCCGCGCGACGATGCCCGTGCGGTCGGGGCAGCTGAAGGTGATGACGTAGCGGCGGTCGGCTTCCGGTTGCACGACGACAAGGGTGCCATCGCGAACGTCACGTTCCGCGTGGGGTGCGCCACGACCGGACCGCGACGCACGATCGTTGCGTGACGACCCCTGACCGTGCCCGCACCCGGGCCGTCGCCGCGATGACCTTCGCGACCGGCGTGATCATCGCGAACAACTACTACGCGCAGCCGCTCGAGGCGGCGCTGTCCGCGCACTTCGCGGTGCCCTCGTCGGCGATCGGCGCGGTGCTGACCCTGATCCAGCTGTCCTACGCGTTGGGCCTGGCGACCCTCGTCCCCCTCGGTGACCTGCTCGAACGCCGTCGGCTCGTGGTCACGATGCTGTCGGTGACGGTCCTCGGGCTGGTGGTCGTGGCGCTGTCCCCGACGCTCCCGGTCCTCGCGGCCGCGGCCGGGTTCGTCGGCCTCACCACGGTCGCGGCGCAGATCCTCGTCCCCTTCTCGGCGTCGATCGCGCCCGAGGGCGAGCAGGGCCGCGTGGTGAGCACCGTCATGAGCGGGCTGCTGATCGGGATCCTCGTGTCGCGGGTCGTCGCCGGGCTGGTGGCGGAGGTCGTCGGCTGGCGCGGGGTGTTCGCGCTCGGTGCCGCGCTGACCGCGGTCGCGGTGCTCGCCCTGTGGCGGACCCTCCCGGTGGTCGCGCCGAGCACGTCGCTGCCGTACCCGCGGCTGCTGCTCTCGGTGGTCCGGCTGATCCGCGACGAGCCGGTGCTCCGGTTCCGAATGGCGCTCGGGGCGTCGGGCTACGCGTCGTTCGGGGCGCTGTGGACGAGCGTCGGGTTCCTGCTGGCCGCGCCGCCGTACCGGCTCTCGGAGGCGACGATCGGCCTGTTCGCGCTGTTCGGCGTGGCCGGGGCGGTCGCGGCGCGGTTCGCGGGCCGGCTCGCCGACCGCGGGCACTCCTTCGGCGCGACCGGGGCGTTCCTCGGGCTCGTGGCGCTGTCCTGGATCCCGCTCGGACTGGGCGCGTTCTCCCTGGTCGCGCTCGCGATCGGGTTGGTCGTGTTCGACCTGGGCGTGCAGGGCAGCCACATCAGCAACCAGAACACGATCTACGCGCTGCAGCCGCAGGCGCGCAGTCGGCTCAACACGGCCTACATGACCAGCTACTTCCTCGGCGGTGCCGCGGGCAGCGGGCTGTCGTCGGCGCTGTACGCGACCCACGGCTGGGCCGGCGTGAGCATCGCCGGCGCGGCCTTCCCGACGGCCGGGTTCCTGCTCTGGCTGGTCGTGGCCGTCCGGCGGAGGCGCACCTCCGGGACGAACTCGAGGATCCGGCCGAGGTCCCGGAACCCGAGCGCCGCGTAGAGGTGCTCGGCCATCGGCGTGGCCTGCAGACTCGCGGTGCGGCGGCCGCGGTCCCGCGCCTCGTGCAGCAGGAGCGCGGTCACCGCGGTGCCGAACCCGCGCCGCCGCGCGGGGGCGAGCGTCCCGACGTTGTAGATCCCGCAGTCGTCGCCGTGGTCGTACGCCATCGCCGCTGCGACCGCCTCGGTCCCCAGCCGCGCGACCACGACGTGGAACGCGGCGTGGTCGGCCCCCGCCAGCAGGTCCGCCGGCACCTCGATCACGCGCAGGTACCCGGCCCAGTCCGGCGGGGCGAGGTCGAGCGCCGGGCGGGGCACGCGCAGGTCGTCGAGGGACAGGCCCATCGCCCGCGTGGTCTCGTCGAGGCCGTACCCGCGGCGCTCCAGGTCCGCCCGCATCGCCCGGTCGTCCTCGTGCACCCAGGCCGCGAACCGCGTGACGCCGGCGGCCGCGTAGACCTCCTCCATCGCGTCGAGTGCGGCGGTGCGCTCCGGGGAGCGGAGGCCTCCGACGAGGACCGCGTTGTTGTAGACGTCGCGCTCGGGCCCGCGGGGGAAGACCGCGGCGGCCGCGCCCGCGAGACGGTGCACGGCCGCCCCCGCGGCCCCGCGGGCGTACTCCTCCCACGCCGCGAGCAGGGTCGCCGTACCGCGGGCGTACAGGTCGACGCCGACCGGCGCGGTCACGACGGGTCCTCCCCGACGGCCCGGTCCAGCCACACCCGGTCGCGCAGCGGGATCCCGTCGACCTCCAGGCCCGCGGGGTAGCCCGCGGCCGGGGTGAACACGTCCCGCTCGATCGACCGCATCCGGAAGCCCTGGCGCTGGTAGAAGACCAGGTTGCGGACGTCGGCCGCGCCGGTCGCCACGCGGAGCGTCGCCGTGCCCTCGGCCGCGAGCGCGGCCAGTGCCGCCCGCACGAGGCGGCCGCCGATGCCACGGCCCCGCAGGTCCTCGCGGACCGCCATGTTCTTCAGCTCGGCCTCCCCGGGCTCCTCCGTCCGCACGAGCTGGAGGTGGCCGACCAGCTCGGTGCCGGCGCGGGCGACGAGGACCCGCCCGCACCGCAGGGAGGAGTCCAGCTCGGCCGCCGAGTCCTCGGCCAGCTCGAACAGCGGGCGCACCGCGTCGCGCTCGCCCTCGAACCACTCGACCACGGGTTCGGCGAGCTCGGGCTCGGTGCCGGGGCGCGGCACCAGCACGACCCGCCAGCCGTCCGGGTCCTCGACGGTCACGGCGCCGAGCGCGGTCCAGTACGGGTTCTCGGCGGTGACCGGGTGGTGCCCCCGCCCGGCCAGGCCGGCCGCGACCCGGTCCACGGCGGCGCGGTCGCCGAGGTAGAGCACGAGCAGGTTGTCGCGGGTCGGGGCCGGACCGGGGCTGCCGTCGTCGTGGTGGGTGAACTCGAGATGGTGCCCCGCGCCCGGCAGCCCGAGCAGCACGCCGCGGTAGCCCGCGTGCCCGGCGAACCGCCCGAGCTCCGGCAGCCCGAGCCCGTCGCGGTAGAAGGCCACGACCTCGTCGAGCCGGTCGGTGGGGCGTGCCACCCGGACCTGCCCGAGCGGGGGCACCGCGCTACGCGAGCTGGTCACGCGGGCAGCGTGCAGCGCGGGGGAGACCCGCGCAATCGAGTTCCGCCCGGCTCAGATCCGGGAGAGGGTGTACTCCGTCTCCATCTCCAGCAGGCGGTGGATCTGCTGGGCGACCGACTCCTCGATCTTCCCGCCGAGGATCGGGACCTTGACCGTGACGTCGACGTTCACGACCAGCTCGGAGCCCTCGCCCTTCGGCGCGAGCCGCATGGTGCCCTGCGCGCCCGCCGGCATCCCGGGCAGCTCGACGCCGACGGTCCCGTCGTAGCCGTCGCCGGAGCGGGTCCAGCTCTCGTCGCGCTCGATGGTGATGCCGCGCGACCCGACGAAGGACTTCACCACCCCGGGCAGGTCCTTCTCGTCGATGCCGTGCCGGATCCGGTACTTGCAGCCGTTCTCGTCGCCGGTGTACTCGAGGATCGCCGCGCCGGGGCCGCCCATCGTGGCGAGCCGGTCGCTGAGGATCTGGCGGTCGACCAGGGCGGCGTACACCCGGTCCACCGGGTGGGGGCTCGTGGCACGGAACTCCGTCGGGCGGGACACGGCCGGAGGCTACCCCGCCCGCTACCGTGGCGCCCTGTGCAGACCTCCCCCGCGCAGGACGAACAGGCCGGCCCGGTCCACGTCGGCGCGCCGCTCGCCCCGCTGACGACCCTGCGGCTCGGCGGTCCCGCCGCGCGGCTGGTCGAGGCGTCCGACGCCGGCACCGCCGTCGACGCGGTCCGCGCCGCCGACGAGTCCGGCGAGCCGTTGCTGCTGCTCGGCGGCGGGTCCAACGTCGTCGTGGCCGACGAGGGGTTCACGGGCACCGTCGTGCGGCTGACCGGCAGCGGGATCGCGCTCGAGCGCCGCCCGGACGGGTCGGTACTGCTCACCGCGGAGGCGGGCGAGAACTGGGACGCGGTCGTCGCCGCGACGGTCGCGGAGGGACTGGGCGGGCTGGAGTGCCTGTCCGGCATCCCCGGGCTGACCGGCGCCACCCCGGTGCAGAACGTCGGGGCGTACGGCGTGGAGGTCTCCGCGCTGCTCGTCGACGTCGACCTCTACGACCGGCGCACCCGGACGGTCCGCACGCACGTGCCGGCCGCCGACCTGGGGCTGGGCTACCGCACCAGCGTCCTCAAGAACACCGACGCCGCAGTGGTGCTGCGGGTGCGGTTCGCGCTGCCCGGCGGCGGGGCGAGCATGCCGATCGCCTACGCCGAGCTCGCCCGCACCCTGGGCGTCGACCCCGGCGCGACCGTGCCCGCCGAGGTGGCCCGCGAGGCCGTGCTGGAGCTGCGCCGCGGCAAGGGCATGGTGCTCGACGCCGCCGACCACGACACCTGGAGCGCCGGCTCCTTCTTCACCAACCCGATCGTCGACGACGCCGCGGTGCCGGACCCGGCGATGCCGCGCTGGCCGGCGGGCGAGGGCCGCACGAAGCTGCCCGCCGCGTGGCTGATCCAGCACGCCGGCTTCGCCCCCGGCCACGCGGGACCCGGCGGCCGGGTCGGGCTGTCGACGCGGCACGTCCTCGCCCTGACCAACCGCGGCGGCGGCCGCACCGGGGACCTGTTGGCGCTGGCCCGCGAGGTGCGGTCGGGGGTGCTCGACCGGTTCGGGATCGCGCTGCACCCGGAGCCGGTGCTCGTGGGCTGCACCCTGTGACCGACCGTGACGGTTCGCCGGGCGGAACGGCGTGCAACCGCGCCCGCGTCGGCGGTCGTCGCTGTGGGTGGTGACGCGTAACCTCGTCGACCGGACAATGCTCCCGAGGTTCTCGAGGCAACGTCCGCGGCCCCGTCGCGTCCCTGGTACGGGGCGGGGGAATCCGTACGGGGGAGGACGATGAGGCGGTTGCTGCTGGTCCTGGCCGTGATCGCGGTCGGGACCGTCGGTGTGGTGACGGCGGCGACGGCCGCCGGCCGCGGCGGGGACACGACGTCGGCGCTGCTGGCGCGGGCGGCCACGCTGGCGTACGAGCCGGCCGCGCAGGCCACCGGGATCAACCCGACGTCACCCGTCTCGGTGAGCGTGACGGGCGGCACGCTCGAGCAGGTCGCGCTGACCAACCCGCAGGGCGAGCCGGTGGCCGGCGCGCTCAACGCGGACCGCACCGTCTGGACCAGCAGCGAGCCGCTGGGCTACGACACCGAGTACGCCTGGTCCGGCACCGCGAAGGGGGAGGACGGCGTCGGTGTGCCGCTGGCCGGCGGCTTCCACACCGTCGTGCCCACGAAGCAGGTCCGCGGCGTGATCAACATCGCCGACGGCCGGACCGTCGGCATCGCCGCCCCGATCGAGATCCAGTTCAACAGCCACGTCGAGGACCGCGCGGCCGTCGAGCGGGCGCTGAGCGTGCAGACGTCGGTGCCGGTCGAGGGCGCCTGGGGCTGGCTGCCCGACGAGGCCGGCGGGTCCCGGGTGCACTGGCGGCCCAAGGAGTACTGGCCGGCCAACACGAAGGTCTCGGTCGCGGCGAAGCTCTACGGCGTCGACTACGGCGGGGGGCAGTTCGGCGCCGCGGACGTGACCAGCGACTTCCAGATCGGCCGCGCGCAGGTCGTCAAGGCCGACGCCCGGTCGTTCCGCATGGTGGTGATCCGGGACGGCAAGCAGGTCGCCAACTACCCCGCGAGCTACGGCCTGGCCGCGGACCCGGACCGCAACACCCGCTCCGGCGTCCACGTGGTGACCGAGAAGTTCACCGACAAGCGGATGGTCAGCCAGCAGTACGGCTACGACGTCGTGGAGAAGTGGGCCGTACGGATGAGCAACAACGGCGAGTTCATCCACGCCAACCCGGCCTCGGCGAACGCGCAGGGCTCGTCGAACGTCACCCACGGCTGCGTCAACCTCTCGTTGGAGAACGCGAAGGCCTACTACGACACCGCGCTCTACGGCGACCCGGTCGAGGTCACGGGCACCCCCGTGCAGCTCTCCGCCCGGGACGGCGACGTCTGGGACTGGACGCTGACCTGGGACCAGTGGCAGCGCCTCTCCGCGCTGTAGCGCCGCGGTTGGCACCCGGTCCGCTCGGGTAGGCAGGGGCCATGACCGATCCGTCCGTGAACGACACCGGGCACGCCACTGCCGCCGAGCGGGCCGGGACCCGCGCCGAGCCGCTGCCCGAGGAGGCCCGGGTCACCGACCCGGACGAGGACCGGTACGCCGAGGCCGAGGGGATCCTCCAGGACTCCGAGGAGCGCATCGCCGAGGCCGACGCCGGGCGCGCCCCCGGCGACGCGGCCCACGAGAACCGGCGTTCGGAGGACACCGTCTGAGCCGGGCCCGGGCGCTCAACCCTCGCGGTGGGCCCGGCTGGCGCTGGCCTGGGCACGCGGCATGAGCGTGATCTGGTCCAGGTTCACGTGGCTCGGCCGGGTCGCCGCGAAGGCGATCACGTCGGCCACGTCCTCCGCCGAGAGCGGGGTCAGACCGCGGTAGACGTTGTCCGCCTTCTCCCGGTCGCCCTCGAAGCGGACCAGGGAGAACTCCGTCTCCACCATGCCGGGGCAGATCTCGGTGAGGCGGATCGGCTGGCCGAGCAGCTCGCCGCGCAGCGTGCGGTGCAGCATCGCCTGGGCGTGCTTGGCGCCGGTGTAGCCCGCGCCGTTGTCGTACGGGGCGAGGGCCGCGATCGAGGTGACGGTGATGATGTGCCCGTCGCCGGAGGCCCGCAGCTTCGGCAGCAGGCCCTGGGTGAGCCGCAGGGTGCCGATCACGTTGGCCTCGAACATCCAGCGCCAGTCGTCCTCGTCGGCCTCCTCGACCGGCTCGAGGCCCTTGGCGCCGCCCGCGTTGTTGACCAGCAGCCGGCACTCCGGGACCGCCTCGACGAAGGCGGCGGCCGACGCCTTGTCCGTGACGTCGAGCCGCAGCGCCGTCCCGTCGACCTCCTTGGCGACGGCCTCCAGTCGGTCGACGCGGCGGGCGCCGAGCACGACGTGGAAGCCCGCCCCGGCGAGGGCGCGGGCGGTGGCGGCTCCGATGCCGGAGCTGGCCCCGGTGACGACGGCGGTGGGACGGTCGGTCATGCCGCGAGCCTAGTTCGCCGGCCGCGGCGGGGCCGCGCGCGCGGTAGGGCGGGGAGGGTTCAGCCGTCGAGCCCGCGCTGGGCGAGCCGGGAACCCCGCCGCGCCGCGGCGCGCTGCCAGCGGAAGATGCCGAACCCGATGCCGCCGAGCAGGGCACCGCTGACGCACGTGGTGAACCAGATGTCGAGCGGCCGACCGGCCACGAGGTGGGCGACGAACAGCCCCACCGCGCCGAGCAGCCACACCAGGGTGCCGATCGCCGTGACCAGCGTGACGTCGGCGGTGCTGCGTGGCAGGGGCGGCGGGTCGACCACGGGCCGAGCCTATCTCGCCCTGCGCGGGCAGCGCCCTGCGGCGAGGACCGTTCCCGCTGGTCGACGGCGCGGACCACGAACGGTGTCCGTGGGTGGCCCAGGATCGGCGGGGTCGGGTGCGGCCGCCTACCGTGTGCCCGTGCTCGAGCGCCTGTTCAAGCTCACGGAACGCAAGACGACGCCGTCCCGCGAGATGCGCGGCGGCCTCGTCACGTTCGTGACGATGTCCTACATCATCGTGCTGAACCCGCTGATCCTCGGCAGCGTGGCGCCCGGTGACCCGAGCGCGAAGGCCGACGTGCTCGGGAACATCCTGCCGATCGGGCAGGTCGCGGCCGTGACGGCGCTCGTCGCCGGCGTGATGACCATCCTGTTCGGGCTCGTGGCGAACCTGCCCTTCGCCATCGCCACCGGCCTCGGCATCAACACCCTGCTCGCGGTCACGATCGCGCCGTTGATGACCTGGCCGGAGGCCATGGGCCTGGTCGTGCTCGACGGCGTCGTGATCGTGGTCCTGGCCGTGACCGGCTTCCGGACCGCCGTGTTCAACGCCGTGCCGGCCGCGCTCAAGTCCGCCATCGCCGTCGGCATCGGCGCCTTCATCGCGCTGATCGGACTGGTCGACGCGGGCTTCGTCCGCCGGCTGCCCGACGCCGCGCACACGACCGTGCCGGTGGGACTGGGCATCAACGGCTCGATCGCGTCCTGGCCGACCTTCGTCTTCGTGGTCGGGCTGCTGATCACCGGCGTGCTGGTGGTGCGGGGCGTCCGGGCCGGCCTGCTGATCGGGGTGGTGGCCACGACCGTCATCGCGATCGTCGTCGAGGCGATCGCGCACGTCGGCTCGTCGGCCACCAACCCGAAGGGCTGGTCGCTGTCCGTGCCGACGCTGCCGAGCAGCATCGTCGGCTGGCCCGACCTGTCGCTGGTGGGCAACTTCTCCTTCGGCGCCTTCGGTCGGCTCGACGCGCTGACGGTCATCCTGCTGGTGTTCACACTGGTCCTGGCCAACTTCTTCGATGCGATGGGCACCATGACCGGGCTCGGCCAGCAGGCCGGGCTGACCGAGAAGGACGGGCAGCTGCCCAACATCGGCCGGGCCCTGGTGGTCGAAGGGGCGGGCGCGGTGGCCGGCGGCGTCGGCTCGTCGTCGTCGAACACGGTCTTCGTGGAGTCCGCCTCGGGCATCGCCGAGGGCGCCCGCACGGGCCTGGCCAACGTGCTCACCGGCGTGCTCTTCCTCGCGGCGATGTTCTTCACCCCGCTCTACTCCATCGTGCCGGTGGAGGCGGCGGCGCCGGCGCTGGTGGTCGTCGGGGCGCTGATGTTCCGGCAGGTGGCCGGCATCGAGCTGACCGACCTGCGTACCGCGCTGCCCGCCTTCCTGACGATCGTGATCATGCCGTTCACGTACTCGATCGCCAACGGCATCGGCGCCGGCTTCATCAGCTACGTCGTGCTGTCCGCGGCCACCGGCCGGGCACGCCAGGTGCACCCGCTGATGTGGGTCGTGGCGGTGGCCTTCGTGGGGTACTTCGCGGTCGGCCCGCTGCGTGAACTCTTCGGGTAGTTGTAGTAAACTAACTACATCGTGAGTGCTGTCGCCGAAACCCCGGTCCCCGCAGGTTCCGATGCAGGTTCGGACTCCGCGCACTCACCGCCCGGCGGCATGTTCGCCTCCCTGCGCGTACCCAACTACCGGCTCTTCATCTCGGGCCAGGTGGTGTCCAACGTGGGCACCTGGATGCAGCGGATCGCGCAGGACTGGCTCGTCCTCGACCTCACCCACGGCAGCGCCACCGCGCTCGGGGTCGCGGCGGCGCTGCAGTTCGCGCCCACGCTCGTGCTCTCCCTGTGGGGCGGGGTGCTGGCCGACCGGGTCGACAAACGGCTCGTGCTGGTCGGGGTGCAGCTCGCGATGGGGCTGTGCGCCGTCGCGCTCGGCTCGGTCGTGCTCACCGGCGTCGTCGCGCTGTGGCAGGTCTACCTGCTGTGCCTGCTGCTCGGCTGCTTCTCCGCGCTCGACGCGCCGATGCGGCAGGCCTTCGTGTCCGAGATGGTCGGACCGGGCCAGGTCGTCAACGCCGTCGCGCTCAACTCGCTGTGCTTCAACCTCGCCCGGATCGTCGGGCCCGCCGCGGCGGGCGTGCTGATCGTCGCGGTCGGCACGGGCTGGGTGTTCCTGATCAACGCCGTCAGCTTCGCCGCCGTGATCACGGGCCTGCTGCTGATGCGGCCGGAGAAGCTGTACCGCACCGAACGGGTGGCGCGGGCGCCCCACCAGCTCCGCGACGGGCTCGCGTACGTCCGCGGGCGGGCGGACCTCGTCGCCGTGATGGTGCTCGTGTTCCTGGTCTCGACCTTCGGCATCAACTTCTTCATGACGCTCGCACTGCTGGCCCGCAACGTCTTCGGCCGCGACGCCGAGGGCTACGGCCTGCTCACCACGCTGCTCGCGGTCGGGTCCGTGCTCGGCACCACCGCGGCCGCACGGCGCACCCGCAAGCCGCGGCTGCGGCTCGTGGCGGGGGCGGGCCTCGTGTTCGGCGCGCTGCTCGTGGTGGCCGGGCTGATGCCGACGTACGTGGCGGCCGGCATCGCCCTCGTGCCCGTCGGGTTCGCGGCGCTGATCTTCACCACCGCGGCGAACTCGTCCGTCCAGCTCTCGGTGGACCCGACCATGCGCGGGCGCGTCATGGGGCTCTACATGCTGCTCCTGCTGGGCGGGACGCCGTTGGGCGGGCCGCTGCTGGGCCTGCTGGCCGAGCACTTCGGCGGCCGTGCGCCGCTGGTCGTCGGCGGGATCGTGACCGTACTCTCGGTGGTCGCGGTCGGGCTCGTGCTGGCCCGCCGGTCCGGGTTCGGCGGGCTCCCCGGGCGCGTCCGGATCAAGGGATTGACGGCAGAAGCAAGGTAAGGCTAACCTGTATCTCGTCGCTTCGTGGTGGGAGCGGCGCGTCAGTTCGGGAAGGGCCAGGCCCTCCGGCTCCGGCCGGGGGGCCTGGTTCGTTCTCGGCCCCTACCGACGCCTCGTGAGCCCGACGCCGGCGAGGCAGAGCGCCCCGCCGAGCAGCGCGAGGGCCGGCGGTGCCTCGGCGAGCAGCACCGCCGACAGCGCGACCGTGATCGGCGGGACGAGGTAGGTGGTCACCCCGAGCCGGCCGGCGTCCATCCGGGCCAGGGCGAAGGCCCAGGTGCTGAAGGCGAGTGCGGTCGGGACGAGCCCGAGGTAGACGAGCCCGGCCGTCGCGCTCCAGGGCGCCGCCGCCAGGTCGTGACCGAGGGCGCCCGCGAAGGGCAGGCAGGCGACGGTGCCGATGGCGCAGGCCAGGAACGTCACCTGCAGGGCAGGCAGTCGGCGCAGCACCGGCTTCTGGGCCAGGACCCCGATCGCGTAGGTCACCGCGGCGACCACGCACAGCGCCGTGCCGAGCAGGTCCGACGGGTCGCCGCCGGCCGACGACGCGCCGATCACGACGGCGCCGGCGAAGGCCACCCCGGCCCCGATGAGCAGCCAGCGGGGGAAGCCCTCGTGCAGCAACACGCCCGCGAACAGGGCGATGAGGATCGGGCCGATGTTCACCAACATCGCGGTGGTGCCGGCGTCGACGCGCTGCTCCGCGGCGTTGAGCGCGACGTTGTAGACGGCGAACCAGGCCACGCCGCACAGCGCGAGCAGGGCCCACTCGCGACCGCTCGGCCGGACCCAGCGGCCCCGGGCGAGGAGGGCGCCGAGCGCCAGCGTGCCGACGGCGAGCCGGCCGAGGGCGAGCGCGCCCGGGTCATAGGCGCGGCCGACGAACCGGATCCCCACGAACGCGCTCGCCCAGGCCAGCACGGTCACGCAGACCGCGGCGAGGGCGCCCCGGCGCGGACCGGTGGGCGCGGTGGCCGGGGCGGCGGCCGGTGCCGCGGTCGCGGCGGTGGCGGTCGGTTCGGTCGTCGGGACGTCGGGTTCGGGCGCCGGGAGATCCCGGGCGGGTTCGCGCACGGCCTCGACGCTAAGCCCTCGTCCGGCGGGATCTCGCGCGGATTCCCGTCACGGGGGTTGCGGAGAAAGGGAAGGGTAGGCTAACTTCACTCACGTCGCTTCGTGGTGGGAGCGGCGCGTCAGTTCGGGAAACGAGTGGGCCCCGGCCGGATCGGCCGGGGCCCACCCGCGTCCGGGGCCTCCACCGGCCCGGTCACAGGTCGTACTGCCGCACCCAGTCGACCTCCATCCGGGACTCGCGGACGTCGCCGCCGTGCGGGAACCAGTCCAGCTGGATCGTCAGGTGCATCGGCCCGGGCGGCAGGGTGCCGGTGTCGTCGGTGCGCCACCACTCCTCGCCGTCGACGAACGCCGCGATGTGGTCCGGCGTCCACTCCACCGCCCAGTTGTGCCACTGCGTGGCGTCGACCTCGACGTCGCCGTGGAGCTGGGAGTTGTCGGCGCCGTAGTGCAGGAACATGTCCGTGCTCCGCCGGTCGGGATCGGACATCTCCATGAAGTCGACCTCGCCGCCCGACGGCCAGTCCTCGGCGTCGGGCCAGAGGAGCAGCAGGGCATGGTAGCTGGGGTCGCTCTCCGGGGCCCGGACGCGGCCCTCCCAGCGGCCGTACTTCTGCCCGGGGTTCCAGGCCATGCCGCCGGTGGTGCCGTCGGGCGAGCCGGTGACGACGAGGACGCCACCCCGGATCGACAAGGCGTCGGGGGAGCGGCGGCCGTTCCCGCCGTGGCCCTCGCCGTCGTACAGGCCCCAGCCGTCGAGGCCGTCGGTGAAGTCGTCCTCGCGGTTCGGGCGGCCCCAGCCGAGGGCCGCGGCGGCCGTGCGCCCGTCCCCGGTACGGGTCGGTGTGGCTCCGGTCCGGCTGCGGGGGAGGGCGCCCGTGCTCCCCCCGCCGGCGCCGGCGGGCGCGCGGGCGGCCCCGTCACGCGTCCCCCGGGAGGGGCCGAGGCCGGGGTGGCGCGGTGGAGCCGGGATGCGGCGGACCCGCTCGCCCCCGCTGTCCGGGCGTTCGGCGGCGGTCCGGACCACCGGGACGTCGGCGGGCGAGGCGGCCGCACCCGGGCCGACGAAGCCGAGCAGGGCGGCGACCCCGGTCGCGAGCAGACGGGCCAGGTGGGCGGTCAGGTCGGTCGGCGGCAGGTCGGTCGGCGGCACGGCGTCCTCACTCGTCCTTCCTGCTCACTCGGCGAAGCTGACGTGGACGTGGTCGAAGTGGCCGCCGGTGACGTCGCTCGTGTCGTAGACGCTGCTCGTGTACGCCCGGCCCCAGCCGCCGTCGTCGGTGACCGACGGGTCCCAGTAGCGCCCCTGCCAGATCAGGTAGGCGACGGCGAGCGGCCCGGCCTGCTCACGTAGGTAGTTCGCCACCGCCCAGCCCGCGGCGAGGCCGTCGGCGTCGGGGAAGGCGCCGGCCGTGCCGGGGAAGAAGTCGCAGGCGCGGCCCTGCGGGTGGTCGCTGCGGGGGTTCCAGGCGTGCGCGTCCCAGCAGCCGGCCGAGCGGATCACGGGGCCGCCGCCGAGCGGCCCGAACGCCGCGGTCACCGCCGCGACGCCGTGCCGGGTCGCGCCCGTGACACAGCCGTCCCCGCCGGTCGGATCGGGTGGGGTGCAGGCGGTCCGGCCACCCGTCCATGCGCCCGCTCGTGCGGCGGGGGCCGCGCGGTCCCGGGCGTCGGACACGGCGCTGCGCAGGGCGTCGGGGCAGGCGGCCGCGCAGCTCCCGGCCGGTGGGGGTTGCCGGAACATCCTCGCGACGCCGGTGCGCAGGGCCGAGCAGGTGCGCCGCGCCTCGGTGACGGGGGCGGGCTCGTCCGCGGATCGGGCCGCCACCCGCCGGACGACGCCGGCGCGGGCGGGTGCGAGCTCCGGGCACTGCTCGGCGGTGATCCGCTCGAAAGACGGAGCGCGGGCGGGGGCGGGGATCACGCGGACCTCAACGGGGTCGGTGGGCTCGGGGTGCTCGGCGGCGGTGAGCCGGAGCGGCGGTGTCCCCGGGCCGGCGAGAGCGGCCGCCGCGAGCGCGACGACGAGCAGGACGCGGACCACGGCGTCACCGCGGCCGGCCGTCGCCGAGGGCGCTCGCGACGTCGAGGATCCGGATCCCGCGGACGGGGCGGAGGTCGGGGTGGACGGCCGTGCGAGCTCCGGCCGGTGTGGCCTCGAGGGCGAGGAGGTCGTCGGTGCCCCTGCGCCGCGGGCTTGCCTGCTCACCGGCCGCGGACCGGCCGGCAGGGGTGCCTGTGTCGAGGTCGCCCTCGTCCGACGCGTGGGCCGGGCGGTCGTCGGGAGGAGGGGAGATCGGTCGTGCGGACGGGGTGCGTGGGACCGCGATCGAGGTGAGTGGGCCGTCGGCGCCGACCGGGACGAAGGGACGGTAGGCGGTGAACCGGGCCTCCGACGGCGGTCGACCTGGTTCCGGCGGAACCGCGAGCGGTACCGGAGCGTCGGGCCGTGGTGCGTCGGGCCGTGGGAACGTGGTCGGTCCCGAAGGGAGAGGTGCGAGTGATCGGGTCGCCGGGGCGGGGCGGCCGAGCCTGCCCGAGTCCGCGACCGCCCGGGCGAGCCGGGTGACGGCGTCGAGGTACGGCCGCAGGGCGCGCGGGAGCCGGTCGCGCGGCGTCCCGAGCAGGCCCGCGGCCTCGCGGTACGGATCGACGATCCCGCGCCAGCGCCCGACGTGCGGCACCAGCACCACCGCCGCCCAGCCCGGGCCGAGCTCGTCGAGGCGTTCGGGGTGCCGGCGTTCGGCGCCGTCGACGCTCACGGCGAGGACCGGGGGCGCCGCCGTGGGGTCGAAGAGGTCGGCGATCCGCACCGCGCGGTCCAGGGACTCGGCGCTGCTGCGGCAGACCACGATGTCGGCGTCGATGCCCGCGCCGGTCCCACCGTCGCGACCGTGCAGGGCGAGGGCGAGCGTGGTCGTTCCGACGCCCCCGGACACACCGGCGACGGACGGGGGGCGGAAGCCGGTCATCGCGTCTCCAGAGGAGCGTCGTCGTCGAGGTCGGTGTCGTCGGTGTCGTCGGTGTCGGTGTCGGTGTCGGCGGGATCGGCGGGGTCGAGCCCGGGCCGCGTCGCGGCCTCGCCGGCGGGGTCGTCGAGCTCCTCCTCGGCGTCGACGACGAGCCGGTCGCCCTCCACCCGCACGGCCACCCCGAGCCGCACCCACCGGCCGGCCAGGCCGCGCCACCCGCGGGCGGCGGGCGCGGGAGCGGCGGCCGGGACGGCGGGTCCGTCGTCGAGGTCGTCCCCAGGGCCCGGACGGCCGCCCGGGACGCGCCGGTAGGGGGTGACGCGGACCCGCACGTCGACGAGCACCCGGCCCTCGCCGTCCGGCCGGACGAGGCCGGGCAGGGCGAAGTCGGCGCGCTGGCGCCCGTTCCCGGACCAGCCGAGGCGCACGGGCCCGCGGTCGGCGAGGTAGTCGCCGAGGACGCGGGCGCGGCGGTCCGGGTCGTCCTCGTCCCAGGAGAGGTAGTCGGCGGCGAAGGCGGCGGCGAGCGCCGCCGCCTCCGCCGGGTGGGGAACGGGCTCGGCGTGCGGTGGGGCGGAGGAGGGTCCAGGTGCCGCGGTCGCCGCCGACCGATCGGTCTCGGCGGGCCGGTGCGGTGCGGGCCCGTCGAGCGCCGTGGGCGACGGGGGCTCGGCCTGCGGGGCGGACCAGGCCGCGGCGACGGCGGCGGATCGGGAGTCGGGCCAGCCGTGGAGGCCGCTCGACGCGGACCCGGCCGCGACGGGCGGGAAGCCGTACGGGTCGGTGGGCGCGTCGGGCTGCGTCTGGCGGTCACGCCGCGGGCCGAGGAGCTCCTCCGCGCGGCGCGAGAGCCTGGCGTGGCTGGTGGCGCTCCCGGGGACGATCTCCCGCGGCCCCCCGGCCGGGCGGCCGAACATCCGGAAGGCGGCCACGTCACCGCCTCCCGGGCATGCGGAACCAGGACATCGCTCCCTCTCGTGGGCAGGCGCTCCCGCCCGCGGAGGGCCGCGGGTGCAGCGAGCGGAGGACCGGCGGCGCCCGGATCACGGGTGCCCGGTGGAACGAGAGGAACCCTAGGAAGCCCGGGTGCCGGCGTGGAGCGGAACGGAGCAGGTGTTCACGATCGCGAACAGCTGCCCGTCACCCGGGCTCTTCGCGGCCCCCGACTCGCGGCCCCCGACTCGCGGAAGCCCACAGCGCGCCTGGCGGAAGCCCACAACGCGCCTCGCGGAGGCCCACAGCGCGCCTCGCGGAAGCCCGGAGCGCGCCTCGCGGACCGGGTGGGCGAGCGGGGTGTGGGCTTCGGCGAGGCGGGTGTCAGGCGGGCAGGGGTCAGGCGGGAAGGGGCCAGGTGTGGACCGGCTCGTTGGCCTCCGAGGCCTCGAGGTAGCGCTCCAACATCCCGGTGAGCGCGCCCTGCCGGCTCGAACCGCGGGCCTCGAGCGCCGCGACCGTGTCGAGCTGCCAGGTGGCGCCCGTCCGGCCCGTCACGCACCGCCGCTCGATCACCGTCAGGTAGCGGTCCCGTACGGCGGCGCTCACCCCCCACCGGGTCAGGCCCTCGTGGGCGAGCGGCAGCAGCTTGCGCAGGGCCAGCTCGTCCGGCTTGATCCAGCCCGTGCCCGGCCAGTACAGCGGCGCCTCCATGCCGTGCCGCGCGGCCGTCGTGAAGTTCTCCTCGGCCGCCTCGAAGGACATCGACTGCCACAGCGGCTGGTCGGACTCCACGAGCACCCGCAGCAGCCCGTAGAAGAACAGCGCGTTGGCCACCATGTCGACGGCGGTCGGCCCGGCCGGCAGCACCCGGTTCTCCAGCCGGATGTGCGGCTGGCCGTCGGCGACGTCGTAGACCGGGCGGTTCCACCGCCAGATCGTGCCGTTGTGGAGCTTGAGCTCGTCGAGGTCGGGCACGCCGCCGTTGCGCAGCGTGGTCATCGGGTCGGAGTCGCCCGGGAACGGGACGATCCCCGGGAAGTACCGGGCGTTCTCCGCGAACAGGTCGAGCACCGAGGAGATCCAGCGCTCGCCGAACCACACCCGCGGCCGCACACCCTGGTTGCGCAGCTCGACCGTCCGCACGTCACAGGCCTGTGTGAACAGCGGGATGCGGGTCTCGGCCCACAGCCGCGAGCCGAGCAGGAACGGCGAGTTCGCCCCCAGCCCGAGCTGGACGCCGGCGAGACACTGCGCGGCGTTCCAGTACGCGGGGAAGGAGCTCGGCGAGACCTGCAGGTGCAGCTGCATCGACGTGCAGGCCGCCTCGGGAATGATCGTCTCGAAGTCCGCGGTGAAACGCTCGGGCGCGACGGCGTGCAGCCCGCCCGGGTCGCCGCCCGAGATGTCCACGTGGATCGGCTCGCCCCGCGCGGCCAGCATCTGGTCGTTGAGCACGGCGTAGCGGTCGTCGGCCGAGATCGACTCGCCGACGAGGTGGCAGCTGTCCAGCGTCGGCAGGATGCCGATCATCGCCAGCTGCGACTTGCAGTCCCGCGCCTTGGCCCGGGCGACGGCCAGCTCGTCGAGCAGCTCGTGCTCGAGGTGCCGCCACTGGTCGCCGGGCAGCGGGCGCGGCGGGAGGTTCAGCTCGATGTTCCACCGGCCCAGCTCCGTCTGGAACTCGGTGCCGCCGATGGCCTCGAGGACGTCCTTCCCGGTCATCGAAGGGCTCAGTGAGCCGTCGACCAGGTTCAGCTCGACCTCGATACCGGTCATCGGGTCGTCCTCGGCGAACGGGTGCTCCCGCAGCATCGTCGTCAACGCCTCGAGGCAACGCTGCACCTTGGCTCGATACCGCTGGCGTTCCCGCCGACTGAACCGGGTCCGGTCGACGTCCTGGCCCATGCTCTCCCGATGCCTCCTAGCTGCCGGTCCGCCCGCGGCGGCTCTCCACCGTGACACATCACCGGAAGCGGCGGTACCGGCTGACCGGGCGACCCCGTGCGATGAACGGCAGGCCACCTGGGACGATCGGTCATCGTGGCCATCATCACCGCGATCGGCGACCCCACCGACCCCCGGCTCGACGACTACCGCGACCTGACCACCGCCGACCGCCGCCCCGACCGCCCCGGCGGCCGCGGGCTCGTGATCGCCGAGGGCGTGGTCGTCGTCCGACGTCTGATCGAGTCCCCCTATCCCGTCCGCTCCGTGCTGGGGGTACCCCGTCGGCTCGAGGAGCTCACCGCCGATCTGGCGCCTCTCGACGTCCCCGCCTACGCCACGGACGCCGACACCATGGCCACCGCCGTCGGCTTCCACCTGA
Organism: Pseudonocardia kujensis; assembly: GCF_021283305.1. Classification (GTDB taxonomy): domain Bacteria; phylum Actinomycetota; class Actinomycetes; order Mycobacteriales; family Pseudonocardiaceae; genus Pseudonocardia; species Pseudonocardia kujensis. The sequence continues at coordinate 7,785 of NZ_JAJSOK010000069.1, read as the reverse complement.
ACCGGGGGGTGCTCGCCGTCGCGGACCGCGCCGCGCCCGTCGACGCGCTGGAGTTGGCCCGCACCGCCCGCGTCCTGGCCGTCTGCGAGGGTGTGAACGACCACGAGAACCTCGGCTCGCTGTTCCGCAACGCCGCGGCCCTCGGCGTCGACGGGGTCCTGCTCGGCCCGCGGTGCGCCGACCCGCTGTACCGGCGGTCGGTGCGGGTTTCGATGGGGCACGTCCTGCGGGTGCCGTTCGCGCTCCTGCCGGGTCCGTGGCCGCAGTCGCTCGACCTCCTCCGCGAAGTGGGTCTGCGGGTCGCCGCGCTGACACCCGCGCCGGACGCGGTGTCCCTCGCGACCGCCGGGTTGGCGGGCGAGCGCGTGGCCCTGCTGCTGGGCGCCGAAGGTGCCGGCCTGACGCCGGAAGCGCAGGCCGCCGCGGACGTCCGGGTGCGGATCCCGATGGCCTCGGGCGTCGACTCTCTCAATGTCGCAACGGCTGCCGCAGTGGCCTTCCATGCCGTGGCGGCGTCCGTAGGCTGACCGGGTGCACCTCGCTGCGGGGGGTCAGGTGGTGCTCGGTGAGAGGAGGCCGGGCGACGCCGTGCTGCCTCCGGACCTCACCGCGGACCTCCGCCAGTGGGGCGCGGTCGCGGCGAGCATCCGCGGGGTCGAGGTGCGGCCCGAGCAGCAGGACATCGTCAGCAGGCGCGGGCGGCAGCTCGCCGGGCGGGTGTCCGACGTCCTGGGCAGGCCCGTCGAGTACGTCGACCCGCTGACCGGCGGGGTCGACCTGGTGCACGGACGCACCACCGAACCGATCCCGCTCGTGCCCCCGCACCCCGACGAACCGACGCCCTGGGCGACCGGGCTGGTGGTGGCGACGTTCTTCGCGGTGCTGGCCGCGATCGGCGACATCACCCTCAGCCGCGCCTTCGGCGAGGCGTTCGGATTGCTCTGGATCCCGGCGAACGTGCTGGTCGTGGGTGGTCTCGCCCCGTCGCTCTGGTTGATCCGGCGGCTGCCGTTCTGGCGGTGGATGGGGCTGGGCACCGCCGTGGGACTCGGGGCGGCCTGGGTGGTGCTGCTGCTCGGCCAGTTCCTCTGACCGACGTCCCCGCGGCGGCGCGCACCGGGTGTCTCGCGATGCAGCGGGGCGCGCTCGATCGAGGGGTGGCCTCGGTCGAGGCGTGCGGGAACCCGCGCGTCCCGGTGGGTGGGCGACGCAGCGCGCCTCTCAGCGGCCGCGGACGCCCAGCAGCACCTCGTCCCAGGACGGCATGACGGGCTTGCCCTTCTTGGTGCGCTTGGCCGGCGCGGGCTGCTCGCCCTCGGCCCGGCCGGCGGGTCGCGCGCCGCCGGCCGGGGCCGCGGCGCCCTCGGCCTCCGGCGAGGTCTTCCCGGAGGTCTTGTCCGAGTTCGTCCCGGCGGTCTTCTCGGCGGTCTTCTCGGTGGGCGTCCCGGCGGTCTTCTCGGGAGCCTTTCCGGCGGCCGGGTCGGACGCCGTGGCCACGGCCGGGCCGGTCTTCGCCCCGTCCGTCGCGGCCGCCTGCTGGTCGCCGGCCTTCGCCGCGCCGGTCTTCTCCGCGCCGGTCTTCTCCGCGCCGGCCTTCTCCGCGCCGGTCTCCGGCTCGTCCGTCGAGGCCACCGTGTCCGCGCCGACCTTCTCGGTGTCGGCGTTCTCGGTGTCGGCGTTCTCGGTGTGGGCGTTCTCGGCGCCCACGGCCGGGTTCGCCTCGTCCTGCACCTCGGGCGCCGGGACGGCCTCGGCGTCCGGGGCCGGGCCGGCCTCTGCCTCTGCCTCTGCGGCGTCGGGGCCCTTCCCGTCCGGCCCGGCCGAGGTCTCCGCAACCGAGGGCGCCTCGTCCCGCGCCACGTCGGCCGCGGCGTCGCCGGTCTCGGCGTCGGCCGTCTCGACCTCGACGGAGGGCGCACCCGGAGCCGGGGTCGGGACCGGGCCGGCGTCGTGCGTCCGGTCGGCGTCGGTCGGGGCACCCGCCCCGGACACCGCCACCCGCCCGACGTCGGTCGTGCGCGTATCCGTGGTCAGCGTGTCCGTGCTGCGCGCCGCAGGGTGCGTCGGCGGGCCGGCGAGCTCGGACCGGACCTCGCTCCGCGTGACCCCGCGCACCGGCTCCCGCCGGCTGCCGGGCAGCGACCCGCGCCGCTGCTCCGGGGCGATGCGCCGCGCCTCCCCGTTCACCGCACCGTTGACGGCGGCGGGCACGACCTCCTCGGCCACCTCCACCGCGGCGTCGTCCGGCCGCGCCATGTCGATCACCGGGCCGACGGGCCGCAGCGGCTGCTGCGGGCGGCCCTCGACGAGGTCGCGGGCGTGGTCGTCGAGCGCCGTCACCGTGCCGCCGTGCGCGCCCGGCTGGAAGACCCAGTGGGCCCGGATGTCGGAGCGCCCGGACCGCCAGCCGAGGGCGACGACCCACCGCCCGTCCTCGCCCTTCCAGCTGTCCCAGTCGGCGCCCGTGTGGTCCTGCCCGCGGAGTCCGAAGGTGTGCGCGACGGTCTCGGCGAGGGTGCGGACGTCGGGCCCGTCGTCGCGGACGGGGTGGGCGGCGCGGGCGAGCTCCGCCGTGCGGGTGCGTTCGAGGAGGACCGGATAGGCGAACCGTTCGATCTTCTGGACGGGCACCCCGGCGGCCGAGGCGACCTGTTCCACGGACGCCCCGGCCCGGATGCGGGCTTGGATCTCGCGTGGTCGCAACTGGCTCTCCAACTCGATCGCGATCTGTCCGAGCCGGGTCAGGTCCCCCCGCGCGGCGGCTCGGAGCTGCTCGTCGGCGGGCACGGTGAACCGTTCGCGGCGCGCCGGATCCTCGAGGACCACCGAACCGTCCTCGGTGATCCCGACGACCCGCAACGACCGCATATCCGCCGGCCTCCTCGCTCGCTCTGACCCCGTCCGGGTGACGGTAGTTGCCGAATCGTGTCCGACGAGTGAGGCGCGCCGGTGGGCCCTTCCGGCCCTCGACGTGGCCTTCTGGTCCGCACCGACGACCGCTCCTGCCGGTGGACACTCCGTACCGTCGCACGTCGTGCCAAGATCGGTAAAGCTGAGGCGCATGTTACTGATGTGACTACGTTCCGTCACCCCTGCCATGTCAAAACGGCCGGGTCGCGCGAGGCGACCCGGCCGTTCGGGAAGTGGGGGCTACTCGGCCCCGAGGTGCGGCGCCGTTCGGGTCCGACGTCCGGGGCTCAGCCGAGCCGCTCGACGACCCAGTCGATGCAGGCGGTCAGCGCGGCGACGTCGGCGGGCTCGACCGCCGGGAACATGCCGATCCGCAGCTGGTTGCGGCCCAGCTTGCGGTACGGCTCGGTGTCGACGACGCCGTTGGCGCGGAGGATCTTCGCGACGGCCGCGGCGTCGACCGAGTCGGCGAAGTCGACCGTGCCGACGACCTGGGAGCGGTGCGCCGGGTCGGTCACGAACGGCGTGGCGTACTCGGACTTCTCGGCCCAGGAGTACAGCCGGCCCGAGGAGTCCGCGGTGCGCGCCACGCAGGCGTCGAGCCCGCCGAGGCCGAGCATCCAGTCGATCTGGTCGGCGAGCATGATCAGAGTCGCGACGGCCGGGGTGTTGTAGGTCTGGTCCTTGACCGAGTTGTCGACGGCCGTGGCCAGCGACAGGAACGGCGGGATCCAGCGGTCGCCCGCGGCCAGCTCGGCGACCCGGCCGAGCGCGGCGGGGGAGAGCAGCGCGATCCAGAGCCCGCCGTCGGAGGCGAAGCCCTTCTGCGGCGCGAAGTAGTAGGCGTCCGACTGGGTGATGTCGACGGGCAGGCCGCCGGCACCCGAGGTCGCGTCGATCACCACGAGCTGGCCCTCGATCGAGGACTCCGGCCGCACGACCGGCACCGCGACGCCGGTGGAGGTCTCGTTGTGGGCCCAGGCCAGGACGTCGCACGACGGGTCGGCGGTCGGCTCGGGCGCGCTGCCCGGCTCGGCGGACACGATCACCGGGTCGGCGAGGAACGGCGCACCCTTGGTGGTGTCGGCGAACTTCGAGGAGAACTCGCCGTAGGTCAGGTGCAGCGACCGCTCGCGGACCAGGCCGAAGGCAGCGGCGTCCCAGAAGGCGGTGGAGCCGCCGTCGCCGAGCACGACCTCGTAGCCCTCGGGCAGCGAGAACAGCTCGCGCAGGCCGGCGCGCACGCGCCCGACCAGGGACTTCACCGGCTTCTGCCGGTGGGAGGTGCCCATCACGTCCGCGGCGTCCGCGAGCGCCCGGAGCTGCTCGGGGCGGACCTTGGACGGTCCGCAGCCGAACCGCCCGTCGCCCGGGAGGAGGTCGGCGGGGATCTGCAGGTCGGTGCTGGTCGACGCGGTCACGTACCCCAGTGTCGCAAGCCGCGGAAGGGTCCGGGGTGGCGGGCCCGTCCCTGCACGGAGGGTGGTCGCGCCGTTCCGGCCGGGTGGGTGGGTCCGCGTCACCGGATAGGCCCAGCGCGTCCGCCGACCGGGCGATCCACCCCACCGTGCCGCCCGCGCTGCAACATTCCGTCCTGATCGATCGAGATACCGGTCTGGAACCCGGGACGGAGGTCCGAGATGGAGATCGACTGTGCCCTCGCAGCGGGGGTGGCGACGCCCGAGCACGTCGCGCTGGCCGAGGAGCTCGGCTACGCCCGAGCGTGGTGCCACGAGGCGCCGCGCAGCTACCCCGACGCGGGGATGGCCCTCGCCGTCGCCGCCGAGCGGACCTCGCGGATCCGCATCGGCCTGGCGGTCGGCGGGTACTGGCGGCGCGCGGCGGCCGACGCCGGCGCCCTCGCCGACCTGGCCGTGCGGGCCCGCGGCCGGGCCGAGCTGGTCGTCGGGCTGCCCGGCGGGGCCGGGCGGGACCCCGAGGCCCACGCCGCCGAGGTCCGCGAGGTGCTCCGGCGCGAGCACGGCGTGAACGGCGTCCCGGCGTGGGTGGGCCGGCCGGGTGCTGCCGAGTACCTGCCCCTGACGTTCGGCGTGCGCTCGCCACGCGGGGCCGCCCTGCGCACGGTCGTGGAGGTGACGCGCGGCGCGGACCTGCACCACGTCGTCGCGTGGCTGCGGCCGGCCGGGCTGCTGTTGCGCCCGACCGGCGACGACGTCGGGCGCGAGCTCGCCGAGTTCGCCGAGGCCGTGCGGGCGCTCGCGCTGGCCGGGGTCGCCTGAGCCCGCCGTCAGGCCCCTGCCGGGGCCCGGTACATCCGCCGGTAGGCCAGCGGCGACATGCCGATGGCGGTGTGCAGGTGCTGGCGCAGCGACACGGTCGTGCCGAAGCCGCACCGCTCGGCGACCCGCTCCACCGGCAGGTCCGTGGTCTCGAGCAGCCGCCGGGCCCGGTGCACCCGCTGCGTGGTGAGCCAGCGGCCGGGGCTCTCGCCGGTCTCGGCGCGGAACCGCCGGGTGAAGGTCCGCACGCTCATGGCCGCCCGCTCGGCCAGCTCGTCGAGTCCGATCGGGGCGTCGAGGTGGTCGAGCGCCCAGGCCCGTGCGGCCGCGGTGCCCGCCCCGGACACCTCCGGCACCGGCGCCTCGACGAACTGCGACTGGCCGCCTTCCCGCCACGGGGCGACGACGGCCCGGCGCGCCACCGTCGCGGCCACCTCGGCCCCGTGGTCGCGCCGGACGACGTGCAGGCACAGGTCGATCCCGGCGGCGTTGCCCGCGGAGGTCAGGACGTCGCCGTCGTCGACGAACAGGACGTCCGGGTCCAGGGCGACCTGCGGGTAGAGCCGGCGGAAGCGGCGGGTCCAGCGCCAGTGGGTGGTCGCGGGGCGGCCGTCGAGCAGCCCCGCGGCGGCGAGCACGAAGGCCCCGGTGCAGATCGACATCACCCGGCCCGCCCCCCGCAACACCGCCGCGACCTGCGGGTCGACCGTGCCGCGGGTCATCCAGCTGCCGTCCAGATGTCCGGGGACGACGAGCGTGTCGGCCTCGCCGAGGATCTCCGGCCCGTGCTCGGGCAGGACCGAGTACCCGGCCGAGGTCCGGACCGGCCCGCCGTCGAGCGTGGTGACCCGGACGTCGTAGAGCGGCTCGTCGTCCGGCCCGGCGGCGCCGCCCATCAGCTTGTGCGGCAGCCCGAGCTCGAACGCGATCACGGTCGGCATGGCCAGGACGGCGACCCGGTGCATGGCCGGATTCTTTCACAGAGTGGCCGTTCGGCCACTTCCGTCGACGGAGCGGATCGGCGACGCTGCATCGCGTGAGTGAACTCAGCGCCCCTGTGCGCCGCCGGCGCGTGCACCCCGCGTGGTGGGCGGCCGTGGCCACCTTCCTGGCGATCATCGGGGCGGCCGGCTTCCGGTCGACGCCCGGTGTGATGGTCGAGCCACTGCAGGCGGAGTTCGGCTGGTCCATCGGGGAGATCTCGGTGGCGCTCTCGGTGAACCTGGCGCTGTTCGGCCTTACCGCACCGTTCGCGGCCGCGCTGATGGAGCGCTTCGGCGTGCGGCAGGTGGTCGCGGTCGCGCTGGCGATGGTGGCCGTGGGTGCGGGCCTCACCGTGTTCATGACGGAGGCGTGGCAGCTCGTGCTGCTGTGGGGCGTGATCGTCGGCCTCGGCACCGGGTCGATGGCGATGTCGCTGGTGGCGACGGTCGTGGGGCGCTGGTTCGTGGCCCGCCGCGGCCTGGTCACCGGCATCCTCACCGCCGCCAACGCCACCGGGCAGCTGATCTTCCTGCCGGTGGTCGCGCGCCTCGTCGAGAGCTCGGGCTGGCGCGTCGCCTCGATCACCGTGGCCTGCGCGGCGCTGGTCGTGGTGCCGGTCGTCCTGCTGCTCCTGCGCAACCGCCCGGCCGACGTCGGCGCGCTGCCCTACGGCGGCACCGAGGCCGACGTCGTCGAGCCGATCCGGTCCGGGGCCGCCCGGCTGGCGGTCGGCACCCTGGTCCGGGTCGCGCGGAAGCGGACGTTCTGGCTGCTCGTGGCGGGGTTCTTCGTCTGCGGTGCCACCACGAACGGCCTCGTCCAGTCGCACTTCGTGCCCGCCGCCCACGACCACGGCATGCCGGCGACGACGGCGGCGAGCCTGCTCGCCCTGGTCGGGATCTTCGACCTGGTCGGCACCATCTTCTCCGGCTGGCTGACCGACCGCTTCGACCCGCGGATCCTGCTCGGCACCTACTACGTGCTGCGCGGGCTGTCGCTGGCGCTGCTCGTGCCGCTGTTCGGCGCCGACCTGAACGCCAGCATCTTCGCCTTCGTGATCTTCTACGGCCTGGACTGGGTCGCCACCGTGCCGCCCACGATGGCGTTGTGCCGCGAGTGGTTCGGCCCGACGGCGCCGGTCGTGTTCGGCTGGGTGTTCGCCAGCCACCAACTCGGTGCCGCGGCCGCGGCGCTGGCCGCCGGGCTCGTGCGCGACGCGCTCGGCAGCTACGACGCCGCCTGGTACGGCGGCGCCGTGCTCTGCGTGCTGGCCGCGATCGCGTCGCTGGCGATCCGCCGCCTCCGTGTCCCGGCCCCGGTTCCCGAACCCGCCTGAGGGGGTGGCGGCGGTCGCCGCCACCCCCGAGGGCTCGGGAGCGGATCAGCTCAGTGGACCAGCAGGTCGAAGCCCTCGACGTCCTGGGGCTTGCGCGGGCCCGGCCCGATGTACTGGGCCGACGGGCGGACCAGCTTGTTCTCCCGCTTCTGCTCCAGGATGTGCGCGGACCAGCCCGCGGTGCGGGCGCTGGTGAACATCGCGGGCATCATGTGCGGCGGGACCTGGGCGAAGTCCAGGATGACCGCGGCCCAGAACTCGACGTTGGTCTCGATCGGGTGGTCGGGGCGGCGCTCGCGCAGGATTCGCAGCGCG
>NZ_JAJSOK010000068.1 GCF_021283305.1 Pseudonocardia kujensis | reverse complement strand
GTCTACCGGTCGGCGGACGCCCAGGAGGGACCTGCCGCGTTCCGCGACAAGCGGACCCCGGTGTGGAAGGGGAGATAGCGATGCCCGTCTCGATGGCCGCGCTGGCCGACGACCTCGCCGCCGAGTCCGCGGCGCTGCGCGCGATCCTGGCCTCCGGAAACCCGTTCCGCACGGTCGCCTGGTCCCAGGTTGCGCTCCGTGCTGGCGGTGGCCCGGGACGAGGCCCGTCAGCTCGTCATCTCCTCCACGAAGGCGAACCTCGCTCCAGGGAACGCACCATCACTCGCGGCCGGCCTCGTCCCCGCAGCGGTGGAGAGACCTGACGGCATCACGCAGGTGGCGCGCGTCGGGGGTGACACGGCGAGACGACGCAACGGCGGAGGAGCTTCTCGCGGCCGGCCCGCGGGGAGGACCGCCCTCCGATCGCTGGGCGTGACATGGCTACTCGGCTCTCGCCGACGAGAAGCGAGCAGGCTCCCGGCGCAGGGGAGTTCTTCCGGGCGGCGAAAGCAGACGGGTTCAACGAGCGGCTGCTACAGCGCGCCCGCCAACGCGCCCAGGTCTCCACCCACCGGACCGCGACCGGCTGGACCTGGACGCTCGATACCGCACCAAGGCGGCAAGGCGGCCCCCCGACACCGACGGGACCTGTGAAGACGTCATCGCGACAAGAGCACGTGCGCGCACGCTGTCTTGTTGTGTTGTCACCTTGCCAGCAAGGCGACACGAGGGTTCTCGGCCGCAGCACCGCGCTCGGGCCCTCAACCCGGTCAATCGCGATGCGGGCGTAGACGGCGTGTGGGGAGAGGCGCGCACCGAGGCGACCGCGACTTCCCGCAGGTGCTGAACCGGTGTACAGATGTTGAACAGTCCGCGCTGTCGCGGCACGCCGTACCCTCCACCAGACCACTCACTGAAGAGCGGGCAGGAGGTGAGCCCGATTAGAGGGCGTAGCGCCTGGGAGGCCTTCCAGGCGGGGGCCGATCCCACCGGCGTTTCCGAGCAAGTGCTCACGTCGTGGCGACGGTCCCGCTGGAGCGGCGTCGATCCCGCGGGTATCGAGGTACCCGTCGTCGACGTCGACACCGACTCGGACTTCGTCCGGCTGGCCTCGCCCGTCCTGCTCCGGGCAGCGGACCTGTTGACCGGGGGACCTGCGTGCCTCGCGCTGGCGGACCCGCGGGGGAGCGTGCTGTGGCGGTGGGTCTCAGAGCGCTCGATCGGACAGGCACTCGACGAGGCGCGGATGCAGGAGGGCGCGTCGTTCGGCGAGGAACGCGTCGGGACGAACGGCATCGGTACTGCGCTGGAGTGTCGGACGCTGGCCGAGGTGGTCGGTGCGGACCACTATGTCGAGGCCTTCCACGGCTGGGCGTGCGTAGCCGCACCTGTGACGCACCCGATCACCCGGCGCGTGATGGGCGCCGTGAACGTCACGTGCTTCGTTCCGGACGCGAACCACTTCCTCCGGGCGATGACCAGTTCGCTCGCCGACGGGGTGGCAAGCAGGCTGACGGAGTCGGCGACCGCCCACGAGCGAGCCATGCTCGACGCGTTCGTCCTCGGCCAGCGGCGGAGCACCGCACCGGTTCTCGTCGTCAGCGAACGCATGATGATCGCCGACGACGTCGCCGGAGCCTGGGGACTGGACCACCGCGCCGTGTGGGAACTGGCCCGGGCAGCCGACCCCGGCACCGACCTCGTGCTGAAGTCGGGCCTACGCGGTCGCGTCCACCCTCTCGGCGAGGTGGCCGGGGTTCTCCTGACACTGCACCCTGATGCCCAGACCCCGGCACCGTCGAGGAGCGACGTCCCGGGCTTGAGCCCGCTCGAGGCGGCCGAGGCCGAGGTCATCGCCGGGGTCCTGGGCGAGTGCGGAGGCAACAAGTCTGCCGTCGCGGCACGGCTCGGGATCTCGCGCGCGACGCTTTACCAGAAGCTGCGCCGCTACCGCATCGGCCTGCCCGGTGCCGCTCCCTTCGACTGACGAGCCCAGGCTGTTGCGCGACGCTCCCCGGTCCGACTCGCCGATGGCTCGACGATGTCGATCCGGCCGAACTCAGCCGTCCCCTCGGCGAAGGCGTCGAGCGCGCCGAGGGCACGCATGTCCGCCTTTCAGCGCGAGCATCCGACGGTCCTGCTCCTCGACGAGCTGGACCTTCTACGCGAGGTCGTCCTCCGTGCCCATCGGGTAGGCGACAGTCGAGACATCGCCGCCGATGCCGATTCCGACGGTATGGGCATTCCTCGGTCAGCCGGTCCGCTTGCGAACGGCCGGGCCCGCGACCGGCTCCGGCGATTAGTGCGACCTTGCCCTCGACTCGCGCTGTCGATTGCTCCTCTCCGAGGTGCTCGCGTCGTTGCTGCACCCGATAGCAGTGTCGGCGCCGCCGGCTGGCCCCGGACCGTTCATCTTCTGAACAGGTCGACACCGGATCGGGGCACCTGTTCAGGACTTGAACAGATCATGAGACTGCTTCTGCTCCCATACTCGGTCTCGGCGCGCTACAACGCGAGAATATCGATTCCCTCACTGTCAAGGAGGACACCATGGCGAATCCCGTGAACAAGCTTCGGTTCGGCATCTTCATGCCGCCGTTCAATTCACCCGCCGCGCAGAACCCGACGAGCTCGTTTCAACGCAACATCGAGACGATCCAGCTGATGGATCGCCTTGGCTACGACGAGGCGTGGATCGGCGAGCACCACAGTGCCGGTACGGAGATCATCGGGGACCCGCTCACGTTCATCGCCCATGTTGGAGCTGTGACGAAGCACATCAAGCTCGGCACCGGCGTGGTCTCACTGCCCTATCACAACCCTCTCTGGGTCGCCGACCGCGCGATCCTGGTCGACCACCTGCTCCGGGGCCGCCTGATGCTCGGTGTCGGCCCGGGCTCGCTGCCGACCGACTCGGCCATGATCGGGTTGGAGCCGAAGGACCTGCGTCCTGCGCTCGCCGAGGACCTCGAGGTGGTCCTGCAGCTGCTTCACGGCGAGGAGCGGGTCACCCGCAAGACCGACCGCTACAACCTGGTCGAGGCTGCGACCCAACTGGCACCGTACTCGGACCCGGTGTTTGACATCGCTGTCGCCGCGACGATCTCCCCGGCCGGCCCGGTGCTGGCGGGCAAGCACGGCTTGTCGATGTTGTCCCTTGGGGCAACAACTCGCGAGGGCTTCGACATGCTTGGTCACCACTGGAAGGTGCTCGAGGCCGAGGCGGCAAAGGCCGGTAAGTCGACGGATCGCTCAAAGTGGCGACTCGTCGGCCCCATGCACATTGCCGAGACCCAGGAACAGGCCATCGAGGACGTCCGGTACGGCTTCGACACCTTCTGTGATTACACCCAGAAGACTCTCGCCCTGCCCACGTTCCGGGCCGAGGGCGAGACCTTCGAGGAACGGATCGCCTGGATCAACGAGACCGGCCTCGGCGTGATCGGCACCCCGAAGATGGCGATCGCGCAGATCCAGCGCCTGATGGACCAGTCCGACGGTGGTTTCGGCTGCTACATGTTCATGCAGCACGACTGGGCGAACTGGGAAGCCACCCAGCGCCACTACGAACTCTTCGCCCGCTACGTCATCCCCGCATTCCAGCCCTCCCAGCGGCGCCTCCTCGCTGCCGAGAAGTGGGCGCGCAGCCGGCACGGCGAGCTCGACGCAAAGAACGGCGCTGCCATCCAGGCTGCCACCGACAAGTACACCGCCGAGACGAAGCAGAACGCCTGATTTCCTGACTCGTGGCGCCTGAGCTGGGGGGTCGTGTCGTGCGCCCGGCTGGTCCCGGTGCTGGGGTGGCGACCCGCACGGGTTGGCTGAGCTGATCACCGCCCGGTTGTCGATGTCCGGGAAGGACAGGAGTTCGGTGCCCATGTGGTCGGCGATTGCCCACCCGGCCAGGCGCCGCGAGTAGTAGCCGATCACCGTGGCCAGATACAGGTTCTCCCCGTCGGCGATGGGCAGGTGGGTGAAGTCGCCGAGGTAGGCCTGGCTCGGCTCGGGAGCGGTGAACTCGCGCCCGAGCAGGTCGGCCACCGAGCTGTTCTTCACGAAAACGGGCTGCGCTGGGAGTTGTCCCAGCGGCGCGTTCGCCGCCGATCGCCGGGTAGCCAGCATCCAGGAGGCGGCACGTGGGTCAAAGGACGATGACGGTGCGTTCGCCGGGTGCATCCTGGTTGGACCAGGCTGCCTCGACCTTCTCCAGCGGGAAGGGGCGTGGGCGCACGGCCATGCCGCCTGCAGCGATCGCGGCAACGAGCTCGGTGAACTCCCGCAGCATGACCGGCATGTCCACCGAGCCGAAGCCGCTGCCCAGGACGCGGAACGCGTTGGAACGCATTGCGTGCCCGGACAGGGTGATCTCGTCCCCGCCCATGCCGCCGATCTGCACCCAGTCGAGCAGGCGGGTGTACCGGGTACGTGCCCCGAGGACGGCACGCATGGCGAGTTCCGTGGGCGGCCCCCACACGTAGTCCAGGACCACGTCGACGTTTGCGGCGGCCTCGCCGAGCGCAGCCGCAGTGGCGTCCTGGTCGTGGGTGAGCGCAACGATGTCGTCCGCGCCCTCGGCCGTGAGTGCGTCGAGGCGGGTGCGATTGCGCCCGGCGGCGATCACTCGCCCGGCGCCGAGGTGCTTGGCGACCTTGACGGCCATCGCCCCGGCGTTGCCGGTCGCGCCGTGCACCAGGATCGACTGCCCGGCCTGGAAGGGCACACGAGTGCGCAGCGCAACCCAGGAGGACAGGGCGGGATTCATGGTGGCGGCCAGGACCGCGGGATCGGCTCCGTCCGGGACCGGGATCGCGGCGGCCGGATCGATGACGATGCGCTCGGCCAGGGTACCGAGGCCCAGCATCATCACGTAGGCGAGACTGCCGTCCGCCCTGCGGACGACGGCGTCGGCACCGGCCAGGGCGGGCAGCGTCGTGGGGCTCGTGTAGTGCTTGCCCGAGGCGATGCCCCGAGTGGCGGGGTGCACGCCGACGGCGAGAACGTCCACCACCTCCTGGCCGGGCGCGGCCTCGGGCGCGGGAACGGACCGAAAATGCGGCGGCTCGTCGAAGGACTCGATCAACGCGGCGTTGATCACAGACATGTGTGCACCCCTTGCGTCGAGCATGACTCGGTGGAGGTGGGCGGGGAGCTCCACCCGTAGATACTATCGCGTATCTTATTTTCTCCAGCATACGCAGGCGGGTTAGGGTACGCAAGCGACCCTAATCGCCGGGAAGAAGGCCTCGAAGAGAACGCCGGGGGTAGTGGTGAGCCAGCAACGCACGCCAACCACTCCCACGCGGCGCAGGGGCGCCGCCCTGGAGAACGCGATCACCGATGCCGCCTGGGAGGTGCTGGTCGAGCAGGGCTACAACGGCTTCACTTTCGAGACCATCGCGGCGCGCGCCGGAACCAGCAAACCGGTCCTCTATCGGCGCTGGCCGCAGCGCGAGGACCTGCTGCTCGCCACACTTGCCCGGAACTGGCGTCCGCTCAACATCCCCAATACTGGCGGCCTGCGCCAGGACGCCCTAACTCTCCTGCGCACGGTCAACGCCGAGCGAGCTCGCACGCTGATACTCCTGCGCATCCAGCTTGCGGACTACTTCCGGGAAACCGGCACCACCTTCAACCATCTGCGCAGCCACCTCCGCCCTGCGGACCAGACACCCCCCTTTGCGAGGCTCGTCGACCGCGCCGTCGAACGCGGCGAGCTAGCGGATATTCGGCGATCCGAACGCGTGGTCAACCTTCCCTTCGACCTGGTGCGCCACGACATGCTCATGAGCATGGACGCGGTACCCGACGAGACGATCGTCGAGATCGTGGACGCGGTGTGGCTGCCACTGCTCGGTTTATCGCCCCACAGCACTCAGACACGGCGCTGAGCCCACCAAAGCGACCGGCACAGTCTCCGGCCGAGAACCAGGACTTCCGGCTCGGCGCCGAGGTCGCGAGAGGTTGCTGGCCACCGCGGTGGCCAGTGCCCCGTCGATCCGGATGGTCCGGAGCCGGACGAGGGTGAGGACCTCGCCGCCACGGCGGTGGGGCCAGGTCAGCATGCGGCGGCGGTGGCGGCGATCGGCGCGTGGACGCTGGTCATGAGCGACCTCCCGTCGTCCGACCGATGTCGATCATCGAAGCCTGTCAGCATCGGCAACACGAGCACTGCGGAGCGGCCCGACGGGTTCGGGCAGGTGATGGGGTTCTTTGTCCGTGTGGCCGGTCGGGTCCCGACCAGGGTGGGCCTGCAGCACGCGGGAACGCCGGAGTGCCAGGTCGGGCTGTGGCTGGGGACGGTGCTGGCGTACTTGCGCAGCCACGACACGGTCCAGATCATCGCCGGGCCTGTGGACGTCCGCCGCCCCAGTGGCGGCCTCACCGGGCGCGCAGCTCACCGGTGACCGCCGCGGGGCCGGTGCTGAGCAGCGGGCCGTGGTCGGTCGCCACAATGGTCCGGATGAGCGGTACGCCGGACATCGTCGACGGCATCATGCCAGGCCGCTCCGGGTCGGAGGTCCCGGCAATGCTTCGGCTGCGAGTTGGCTCGATCACCTGGGACCTGTGCGACGCTGCCGCCACGCCTCGACGCCGGCTGCGTGTGAGAAGGCGGCGGCGTCGCTCGCGGCTGTGGAGGCGATGGAGCGCTCCTGACCGGGCTGTGAATGATTCGGCCCGGCCGCTGGCGCGGCCGGGCCCGAGCCGGTCACGGCGCCGGAACGATGGAAGGTGAGTGCCCTACGCCCCGACAGCGAAAACAGATGCCTCCCCGTCCTTGTCGTTCTTCATCCCCGTCATCTCGTCTCCGGGAGGATGCGGGCGGACAGACCGCCGAGCGGGCCGTGTCGGGCGGCGACGGCCAGCTAGGACTTCGCGACACCGAGTCCGAAGACCTCCAGTGTTGTCTCACCCGCTTGCAGGCGTTTCACGGCGGCCTGCTCGCGCGCCGCGCGTCGGCGCGCCGCGTCGAGGACGCGACGGGTGTCGGCCGCGGGTACGACGGCGAGACCGTCGTGGTCGCCGATGACGAGGTCGCCCGGCCGCACCGGCACGTCACCCAACACGACCGGCACGTTGACCCTCCCCGGATGGAACTTGCCGGTCCGTCGGATGTCGATGCCGCGACTGAAGACGGGGAACTGCAGTGCTTCAAGCGCGGCGACGTCGCGGACGCCGCCGTCGATGACCAGGCCCTGGATCCCCCGCGCCTGTGCGGAGATAGACAGGATTTCACCCCAGTAGCCCGCGAGGTGGCCCCCGACGTCGGCGACGAGGACGGCGTGCGGACCCGCGGCGGCGACGACGTCGTGGAGAGCCAGGTTGTCTCCTGGATGGCCGAGAACGGTGACCGCTGGACCGCACACCCGGGCACCGGCCCAGACCGGCCGGATCGCGGGGTCCACGGCCGCCTCGAGACCGGACGCCTCGTAGACAGTGGCTGCGTCGAGAGCCCGGAACTCCTCGTAGGGGTTGGTTTCGGTCATGAGCTCGGTCGCTGCAGGGTGTGGTACTGGAACTTCTCGCGCGCGGCACGCAGCGAATGGTGTTCCAGCAGCGCGAAGCGGAGCAGACTCGCCTCCCGCTCGGCGATCTCGCGCGCGATCGCAACGACGTCGTCGACCGCTTCTGCGGCGATCACCACCAGCCCGTCGGCGTCGCCGACTACCCAGTCTCCGTGGCGGACCCGGACCCCGCCGACGTTGACGGTCCCACCGGTCTCGGCCAGCTCGATGCGGTCCTTCCCGGTGCGCATGAACCGACCTCGGCTGAAGATGGGGTAGCCGATGTCCAGCGCCGTCGCGCTGTCGCGGCAGACCCCGTCGATCACCGTGCCGGGGAGCTCCTTGGCTGCGGCGATCGAGGTCATGATGTCGCCCCAGACCGTGCAATCGACCCGGCCGCCGTTGTCGATCACCGGGACCTGGCCTAGCGCCACGTCGTCGAGCCAGTCGCCGGAGTGCGACGTGCCGTGCCCGACGGGCACGTACCGGACAGTGAATGCGCGGCCGACGATCCGGGAGGACGGGTCGAGCGGAGCGATGCCAAGCGCCGATCCGAGCACTCCGATCTTGTCGAGAGCGTCGGAGAGGGTCGCGGTTCCGTGGACGGCCAGGGCGGAGCGGGTGTCATCAGTCATCGTGTCGCTCATTTCACAATCGCGGCGAACTGGGAGTCGTGCATGACGTCGACCACTGATGCGCCGCCCTGGACCGCTTCGATCATCTGGCGCTCCCGCTCGACGATCAGCGCACCCAACCTGAGCACCTCGACGATGAGGTCCGGCGGGATGAAGGTGACACCGCAGGCATCGGCGAGGATGTAGTCGCCGGCGGCGACCCGCACCCCGGCGAAGTCGACGGGCTCGTTGTACGACTGCTGGACGATGCGTCCCCGGGCACTGATCGGGACGACGGCGCGGCCGTAGACCGGGAAGCCGAGCGCCGTGCTCGCGCCGATGTCCCGGCAGGCCCCATCGATCACTACTCCGGAGATGCCGCGTCGGCGGGCGGCGTGTGTCACGATATCGCCCCAGCACGAGACGTCGAGGCGGCCGTGGTTGGCCATCACCATGATGTCGCCCGGCTCCGCCGTCGCGATCGCCTCGGTGGCGAGATGGCTCGTCCCGGTCTCGGACTCCGCGCGCGGCACGACGCTGACCGTCCGGGCGCGGCCCACGATCTTATCGCAGTCCCAGAGCGGGCGGACTCCGTGGACGGCGCCGGGTCGGTCGAGGAAGTCGAGCGCGTCCGAGATCGCGCAGGTGTCGTACGAAGCGAGTTGGTCGAGGATGTCGGTGTCCGTGAGCGTGGTCAATGCGGCCCCTGAAGTCGACGGTGCATGACGCGAAGTGCGTCGGATCGTTAGCTACTCCACATCGTCGGACGCGTCGTCGGCGCCGTCCAATACCTGCGAGGCGACCGCTCGATACTCCCCGCGTTAGGTATCGATGCTCTCCTCGGAGCCTGGCAGCGGCGGGGCGTCCTCCGGGCCGTAGACGACGTCGAGGGTGCGGAGGAAGCTTCGGACGAGCGCTGACGGTGAGTCGCGGAGCCACACGGCGGCGATCTCGGTGAGCAGGACCGACTCGGCGAGCGGCACCCAGACCGCACCTTGCGTTCGGAGCATGCGGGCCGAGGTCGGCGCGAGGGTGACCCCGAGGCCGCAGGCGACGAAGCCGATCTGGGACTGGATGGTCGAGCCCTCGAAAGCGATCCTGCTGGGGATCCCCGCGTTCAGCAACGCCATGACCACCTGGTCGTGGTAGTAGGGCGACACGCTGCGGCTGGGCATGACGAACGGCTCGCCCGCGAGCTCGGCGATGTCGACCCGGGCGCGCGTCGCCAGCGGATGCGTCGCGGGTACGACGGCGGCGAGCAGCTCCTTCTTGAGGGGGCGCAGCGCCAGGTCGTCGTCAGCGGCCCCAGCCCGCACGAGGGCGATGTCGACCACGCGGTCGCGCAGCCGCACGAGCGCCTCGGCGGTGTCGACCTCGGCGAGGTCGATCGTCACGTCGGGGTTGGTGGTCCGGAACCGGGTGACCGTCAGTGGCAGGATCTGCCAGAACGCGTGCGCGATGCCGGCGATGTGCAGCGTGCCGGCCTGGCCCGTCGACGCCCGGTGCACGACCTGCTTGGCGGAGTCGGCCAGATTGAGGATGCGGCGCGCCTCCACGAGGAACGCCTCGCCCTCCTTCGTGAGCCGAACAGTGCGCCCCTGCCGCAGGAACAGGGCGGCACCGAGGTGACGCTCCAGGGACCTGATCTGCACGCTCAGGGGTGGCTGCGCGATGTGCAGGCGAGCAGCAGCCCGACTGAAGTTGAGCTCCTCGGCGACCGCGAGGAAGTATCGGAGATGGCGCAGCTCCACGGTCAGCCCTCTCCCGCGTGCGGCGGTCGTCCGGCTCGCCTGTTCATCCGACCCCCTGCGTGACGTGGGAGGCGAGGATGACGTGCGAGCGGGTGTCCACGACGCCTGGCGTCTGGCGCAGCGTGTCGATGACCTGCGTGAGGTGGCCGATGTCGCGCAGGCGGACCCACACCAGCGCGTCGTAGTTGCCCGACACGGTGAAGACCGCGACGACCTCCTCCATCGCGGAGGCGGTGTCGTCCATGCTCTGGGGACGGGTACGACCACTGAACCGCAGCTCGATCAACGCCTCAACGGGCAGGCCGAGGCGCGCATGGTCGACGCGGACGGTGTATCCCGTGATCACCCCGACCGCCTCCAGCCGCTTGAGCCGCCGGGTGACGGCCGTCTGGGAAAGGCCGACGGCGCCGGCCAGCGCGCTCGCGCTGGTCCGGCCGTCACGGGTCAGCAGGCCGATCAGCCGCCGGTCGATGTCGTCAGTCACCACCCGATCCTACGCAGATTTCCCTCCTTGGAACCTTGATCGACGCAGCTATTCAGACCAGATTGACGTTCTCGCTCTGGAGGAAGATGACGCTGTCGGCGTTGGACTTGTCCACGACCGGACAGCTGACGACGACCTTCTCCGGGATACCCTCCGGGACCATTCCCCGGGCATGCAGCGCCCCGAGGATCACTGGCCAGCCGTACACCTGCGACGCGGCGTGCCGCACGGTGCCGAAGATCTGTCCGGAGAGCACCGCCTGACAGCCACGCACCGAGCCGTCGACGCCTGCCAGGAGGGTCTTGCCTGCGCGACCGGCCGCTATCAGCGCGTTGAGGGCGCCGAAGGTCATGTCCTCGTTGTGCAGGAACGCGCCGTCGATGACCGGGTACTTGATCATGTACGACTCCCACAGCGACTGGGCCTTGTCGGTCACGAAGTTGCCGTAGTCCGACGCGACGACCTCGACACCGGGGAAGGCCTTCACCGCGTCCGAGAACCCGCGGTGCCGGTCGACGACGTTGCTACTGCCCGCGATGCCCTGCGTCTCGATGAGCTTGCCCTTGCCCTCGAGGCCGTTGCAGAGCTTCGTCGTCATGTCGAAGGCGAGCTGGTAGTGGTCGGCCTGGACGGTACTCAGCAGGCCGGGCACGGGGTCGTCGGGAAGGGCGACGTCGTTGAGGTAGCTGATCACCGCCGTGCCGGCGTCGACGAGTTTGCGCGCAGGCGCCGCGAGGTTGCCCTGGATGATGCCGTTGATGATCGCGACGTCCCATTTCTGCGCCAGGGCGGCCTCGAGCTGGCTGAGCTGTTTGGCCGGGTCGCCGCCCGGGTCGAGCTGGGTGAGCTCGACGCCGAACTGGCGCGCCCAGTACTTCTGTGCTGCGTAGCCCTGCGTGGTCCACGGGATGACGTTGCCGTAGGAGGTCGAGAGCATCTTGACCGGTTTGCCGCCCCCGCCTTCCCCGGCGGTCGGGCCGGGTTGGACCTGGGTACAGGCGGCGAGCAGGGAAGCGACGAGGCCCGTGCCTGCCACTGCGGCCCCTGCCCGGACGACTGAGCGCCGGGACAGCGGTGGCGCCGGGGGCCGCTGGGAGGCGGCTGGTGGGGTCATCGGTAAGTCCTTGTCGGGGTCAGTGGATGTGGTGGCCCGCGTTGACGGGGATCGACGCGCCGGTGATGTAGCGGGCCTCGTCCGTGGCCAGGAAGACGACGAGGTTCGACACGTCATCGGCCTCGATCCACGGGATCGGGAGGACGTTCAGGTCGTGGAACGCGAGCATCGCGTCGTCGAGGGTCGGCCGTTCGAGGTCTGGTCGGAACAGCCGGTAGGTGGCGGGGTTGAGGAACAGGTCGGTGCGGACACCGGTGGGATGGATCGAGTTGACCCGGACGGACTGGCCGCCCAGCTCCAGGGCGAGCGTCTCCATCAGGCCCACGATGCCGTGCTTGGTCGTGGTGTACGCACCGAAGTGCAGGCCGGGCCGCAGGGCGAGCGATGACGAGATGAGGGTGATCGAGCCGCCGCGGCTGCCGGCGAGGAGTGGGGGCAGCGCCGCCTTGACCGTGTTGTAGGTGCCGGTGAGGTTGGTGTCGATGACCGATCGCCAGTCCTCGTGCCGGGTCTCGGCGACCGTCACGCCCGGTCCGTTGATCCCCGCGTTCGCGACGACGATGTCCAGACCGCCCAGCTCGGCTGCGGCCTCGGCGACAAAGTGGTCGACGGCATCGTGGTCGCGCACGTCCAGCTCCGCCGTGACGATGCGGCGGTCGAGCTTCTCGACGAGTCTCACGGTCTCCGCGAGGTCGGCACCCGAGGCCGGCGGCGCACCTTGGGCCTGCACCGGACCGCAGATGTCGAAGCCGATGATGTCGGCGCCCTCTGCTGCCAGTGCGACCGCGTGCGATCGTCCTTGCCCCCGCGCCACACCGGAGATCAGCGCGATCTTCCTCGACAGGCGGCTGGGCATTAGAGGGTTTCGGCCACGGTGAAGGGTACCCAGGACACGTAGCCGTAGAGCACGTCCCGGACGTCGAGCGGATCGGCGGGAGCGAGCCGCGCCGCCGGGTGGTCGCTGGGGAAGAGCCACTCGATGCTGTCGACCTGGGCCGCCAGGAGGTCGGCGACGAAGGGCACTCGGATCCGGGCGACCTCGGAGCCGCCGTCGCCGGCGCGGCTGGTGAAGTAGTTCAAGTGGCCGCCGGCGGTGTCGAGGGTGTCCATGCCGACCGACGCGCGCACCCGGATGCGCACGGTGTCGTCGACATGTAGTTCGGCCACCAGCCGTCCGGGCTCGGGCTCGGTGTAGGTGACGTGGCCGACGTCGGCGACGTTGCCGCACGAGGCCTCGGCGTACGCGCGCATGCCGTCGTGGCCCAGCCAGTGCTGGGCGAAGTAGCGCCCATGGGCCACGCCGCCGCCGGGCATCGTGCTGTCCCAGCCGTTCACCTCGGGGGCAAGGTAGCCGCAGGACAGCGGCGAGTACTCGCCGAAGCCCGAGGACGTGCCCGGCTGCGGGGCCACCCAGAGGTTCAGCAGCACGCACCCGTCGTCGTGTGGCTCCAGCTGCTCGGGCAGTGCTGCGCGGACGGCCCCGGGGTCGGCCGGTCGATAGGCGATGATCATCATGTGGGCGCCCTTGATGAGCTGGCGCTCGAGGGGGACGACGCCGGTCGTGTCGCTGTCGGCGCGGGCTACGGAGGTCATGGCGAATCTCCTCGTGGGTCGCAGGGAACGGTCGGTCAGGAGTTGGTCCACGCTGCGGCGGGCCGTAGGAGGCGGCCGTCCGTGGACGCCTCGTACGGCAGTGCCCCGCCGGGCCGGTGGACGAGTTCGAGGTAGAGGTCGATCGGCGTCCGCAGGTAGAGGATCGTGAGGCCCGCATGCGGCACGTCTTCAAGCAGCACGGGGTCGCCGCAGGGCGTGCAGCCGTGGGCGACGAGGTACTCGCGGGCCGCGTCGATGTCGCCGACCTGGAGGGCGAGATGGGTCGCGCCCCGGTCGTGGTTGCGCGGCCATGTCGTCCGCTGGTCCGGGCAGGTCCACTCCAGCAGCTCGACGACCTGTGTCGGTCCGAGGCGGACCATGGCGAGGACCCCCGTCGCCCGGGCGGGTACGTCGAAGTGGTCGCTCACCCAGTCGCCGGTCGGATCGCCGAACGGCCCGGCGCGGAACAGCTCGGTGCCCCCCAGCACGTCGCGCAGGAACGCAACGGCCGCGTCGAGGTCGGGGACGGTCCAGGCGACGTGGTCGACGTTGGTGGCCGTGGGTACGCCGATGGCCATGTGGGTGTCAGTCATGTGTGTCCTCCCGGACTCATCGGGGTCAGTCGGAATGGGTGTGGGGACGCTGACCGCTGTCGAGGAGCTCGACCGTCACGATCTCCAGCGGCGAGTCGCCGACGTTCTCGAGGTCGTGGATCAGGTTCTCGCCGGGGCCGTAGCGCTGGAACGACACCTGCCCGACTGTCGGCTCGATGTAGCGGCCCGTCCCGTCCTCGAACCGCTGGAAGGCCGAGCTGGCGCGCACGCACACCCAGAAGTAGTCGATCGTGTGGTTGTGGAAGGGCACGCGAGTGCCTGGTTCGATGGTGGAGCCCCATACCCGCACCGACTCGTTCTCGAACCACACGACGTTGCCGACGGCCAGGTTGTCCTTCGCCGCCTTCAGCTCGTCCTGGAACTCGTCGACGTCGTACGTCGGAACTGCTGTTTCGTCGCTCATTTTCGTCCTTCTCTCAGATTGTGGGGATGCTGCCGCCGTTGACCGTGTATTCGGCACCGGTCACGAAGCTGGCAAGGGGACTGGACAGGAACACGTTCACCGCCGCGACCTCGTCGACCGAAGCCAGGCGCGCCAGCGGGAGGCGCCGCATCGTCGTGGCGAAATGGCGGATGGCCTCCTCGGTCGACAACCCGAGCTGCTCGGCGAGGGAGTCGGCGAAACCGCCGGGCCGGTCCCACATGGGCGTCCTGGTGGGACCGGGGCTCACGGTGTTGACCCGGACGTTCTTGGGCCCGAACTCGATCGACAGCGTCTTCATGAACATCACGATCGACGCCTTGGTGACGTTGTACTCCGCGAAGAACGGGTCGGGCATGCGCGCCGCGTCGGAGGCGACGCTGACGACCGAACCACCCCCGGCGTCGACCATCGCGGGGATCAGCGCGCGGCACATCCGGACCACGCTGAGGAAGTTCACGTCGATGGAATGCATCCAGTCCGCATCGGCACCGTCGAGGGCGCTCTCGCGGACCGGAGCGATACCGGCGCAGTTGACGAGCACCGCGGGGGGACCGAACGCCTCGACCGCCGCGGAGAGCACTTCGTCGCCGACGCGGGCCTCGGTGAGGTCCTTCTTCAGGAAGACGAGCCGGCTGCCGGTCAGCGGCTCGATCTCGCCGGGGTTCATGTCGACCCCCACCACGTTGGCGCCCTCGGCGAGGAAGGCCTTCGCCGTGGCGAGGCCGATGCCGGAACCTGCACCGGTCACCACGACGTTCTTTCCGTCGAGTCCAGTCTTCATGTCTGCTGATTCCTCTCTGCGGTCTGGTGAAGGGAGAAGGGGCCGCCTGGGGGCGACTCCGGGGGTCGCTCAGACCGGCGTCCCGTAGGACGTTGTCCGCCCGGTGTGCCAGGGGCCGTGGCCGGTGATTCGCGTGACGTCGATGTTGATCGTGCAGAAGTCGTCCTCGCCGAGGTCGAGGCCCCACGTGCCCGTGTACTTCAGGGCGAGGTCGTCCATGAACCGCTTGGCCTTGACCGGGTCGTGGTCGACAGTCGCGTTGCCCTCGACCAGGAGGTGCCGGTGCAGCCCGTTCGCGGCCTTGATGTCGTCCATGATCGAGAGGACGACGTAGGGATTCCGGAGGACGTTCTTCGTCTTGACCCGCCACGGCGGGGTACCGATCGTGATGGTCCCCTCGGGCGTGAGGTCGAACCAGACGAACGAGACGTGGGGCCTGCCGTTGCTCCGGGTCGTCACGAAGTGGGCGTTGACCGGGGATTCCAGGATCTTGCGTGCCTCGGGATGGATCGGGATCGACATCGTTACTCCTTTGTCGTGTCGTCGCCAGGTGGGTTATCTCAGGGGTTCCCGACGGTCTCGAGGCTCGTCTTCGGCGCGTCGTTTCGCGATTCGTCCCTGGGGCCGCGTCCGGCCGTGGCGGCGGCGGTCGCGATCTTGCCGGTGTAGACGTTGAGGATGACGGCCAGGACGAGGATGACGCCGCCGACCAGCGGCTTCATGTAGACGTTCAGGTCGCTCTGGTCGAGCCCGTTCTGCAGTATCGAGTAGAGCAGCACGCCCACGAGCGTCTGCCGGATGCCACCGACGCCGCCGAAGAGCGAGTTGCCGCCGAGGACGACGATGGCGAAGACGGGCAGCAGGTTGTTCAGGCCGGTGTCGGCCTGGGCTGACCCGAGGCGGCCGACGTTGACCAACCCGCCAATCGCGAACAGCACCCCTGCTGCGACGAAGACGTAGACGACAATGCGCCCGGCGGGGACGCCGCTGAGGACCGCGGCCTGCCGGTTGGCACCAGCCATGTAGATGTACCGGCCGATTCGGGTGTGGCGGAGCACCAGGTAGCTGATGATCATGATCGCCGCCGCGAACACGGCGATGACGGGGATCGGGCCCCACGTGGCCTGGGCTATGCCGCGACCGATCGAGGTGGTGGCCGCGACGGAGTTGCCCTGGGCGAAGTAGTACGCGAGACCTTGGGCGACGAGAAGGATCGACAGTGTCGCGACGAAGCTGGGTACCCCGACGCGCACGACGATGAGACCGTTGATCAGGCCGAACATCAGGCCGACAGCGATGGCGATGATTATCGCGAACACTTCGTTGCCCGCGCCGACGATGACCTGCCCGAGAAAGGGCAGCGGGAACGGTGTCTGGGACACCACTAGCGAGGCCACCAGCCCGCTGACGGAGGCGATGGCCGCGAAGGACAGGTCGATCTCGCCGAGCACGACGACCAGCGTCAAGCCAGTCGCCAGGATCGCCAGCACCGAGGACTGGATGGCGATGTTCCGCACGTTCGCGAGGGTCGGGAAGGTATCCGGCGCGATCGCGGAGAAGACGACGATGACCGCCACGAGCGCGGCCAGGGGCGCAAGCGTCGGCAGACTGCGCCGAGCCCACTCGTTGAGCATCGATGTCCTGGTCACGCCGAGATCTCCGTTTCCCCGAGGTGGGCTGCGGTCATGAGCGTCGAGCTGCTGGCCGGGCAGTCGTGCAGGTGCGCCCGGATGCGGCCCTGTTGGGCGACGTAGACCCGGTCGGCGACAGCGAGGATGCTCTCCGGCTCGGCGGACACGACGAGGACCGCGGTGCCGTACTCGGCCGCCGAGGAGCGGATGAGCCTGACGACGTCGTCCTTGGCGCCGACGTCCATGCCGCGCGTCGGTTCGACGAGGATCATCAGTCGTGGCGGTCGCACGAGACAGCGGGCGAACAGTAGCTTCTGCTGGTTTCCCCCCGAGAGGGTGCCGGGGAGGGTGCGTGGGTTGCAGCTCTTGACCGACAGCCTGCCGAGCTGCTCGCTGGTGATCGCGAACTCCTTCGACCGGGCGAGCCGGAGGCCGAGCAGCCGGTGCAGCTGCGCGATCGTCACGTTCGCCGCGGCGTGCTGCGGGAAGGCGAGTGCCTCCCGACGGTCCTGCGGAATGTAGGCCGACTCCAACGTCCGGACGGAGTGCTCCGGAGACCGGACCGCCACCCCGTCGACCTCGACCGATCCGGAGTGCGCCTGGCGCACTCCGAACGCCGCCTCGGCGAGCTCGACACTCCCGGACCCGATGTCCCCGAACAAGCCGACGACCTCACCGGGGTGAACCTCGAGGCTCATGTCCGCGATCCGCGAGGGGGCCGCGACGCGGGCGATGCGCAGGCGCGGCCGAGACTCCGGCACCGGCTTCAGCCGGAACTCGGCCCCGGACACCACGCTCGCGATGCGGTTGTCCGCGCCGACCATGAGACGGACGAGGTCGTTCTTGGTCACCTTCGCCGTCCGGCGCTCGCCGGCGACCGAGCCGTTGCGCAGCACGGTCGCGCTGTCCGTGTGAGCCATGACGTCGTCGAGGAAGTGGGTGATGAGGACGAAGGACGTGCCCTTGCGGGACATCCGGCGGATGAACGCGAAGAGGCGATCCGCCTCGGCGACGCCGAGGGCGGAGGTGGGCTCGTCGAGCACGACGATCTTGCCGCCGGAGAACAGCGCTCGGGCGATCTCGATCATCTGCTGCTCGGCGACCGACAGCTCTCCGACTTTCCTCCGCGCGTCGATGGACAGCCCGAGCTGGTCAAGGTGGTCCTGCGCGGTTGCCTGCGCCTGTCGCCATCGCACGAGCCTCCGACGGTGGCCGAAGCCTCCGGTCACGAGGTTCTCCGCGACACTGAGTGGCGGGTACAGCGACATCTCCTGCGAGATGATGCGCACCCCGGCACGGATCGCCGAGGAGGGCCGGAAGTCGAGCAGATGGCCATCCACAGTGGCCGATCCGGCATTTGGCCGGACGGCCCCCGCGATGACCTTGCCGAGAGTGCTCTTGCCTGCGCCGTTCTCACCGAGCAGGGCGCGCACCTCGCCGCGGGCGACCTGGAAGTCGACCCCGTCGAGAGCGGTGATGCCGCCGTACCGGACCGTGATCCCCTCCAGGCGGACGGTCGGGACGGCCTCTGCCGACTGCGCAGCGCCATCACCGTCGGCACCAGTTCGCGGTGTCGCGCACCGGTCGTCGCCGCCGTCCGCCCGATCGGGACATCGTTCGAACCCCACAGGCCGTCTCCCGTCTCGGCTGCCGACCACTTCGTCGATGGCCGTGCGAGGAAAGGTAAGGAGTGAGCCGACTCACGGTCCAATACCGCCGCGACCGGTCATCCATACTTTCGAGGTATTTGACGGTGGTGCGTGACCAGTCGCAGGAGCGCCGCGGGCGCGCACACATCCACACAAGATCGCGCTTCGCGCGCTGGATTCCTGCGTCTTCTGCGGCGAATCGGTGCTTGCTCCGGTCCGCGGGGCCACCCTCGATGACACTGGTGAACGTCCAGGCGGGACCGGTGGTCAGCGTGTCGGGCCCCCGCTGCCGGACGTTCTCGACGGCACCGACACCGGCCTGGCTGCGACGGGCGACCCCTGCTGAGCAGCACCTTCAGGAGCATCATGATCACTTCGACCACCATGCCGGGGCGATTCGGTGTGTTCGACAATCCCGAGTTCGCGGACTCTCCGCATGAGCGGGTTCTGTTCTGCCACGACCGCGTCAGCGGCCTGCGGTGCATCATCGCGATCCACTCCCTCGCCCTCGGACCCGCCGTCGGCGGCTGCCGGATGTACCCCTACGCCGACGAGGCGTCTGCCTTGCTCGACGTACTGAGGCTTTCCCGTGGGATGACGTTCAAGGCCGCCGGGACGGGCCTCGACCACGGCGGCGGGAAAGCGGTCATCATCGGGGACCCGCATAGGGACAAGTCGCCTGGTCTCTTCGAGGCTTTCGGCCGATTCGTCGATGAGCTCGGCGGCCGGTACATCACGGCAGGCGACGCGGGCACCGACTCCGATGACATGGACGTCATCGGACGTACGACCGGCTACGTGGCATTCCGCACCGTCTCGGCAGGCGGCTCCGGAGACAGTGGCCCCAACACCGCTCTCGGCGTTCTGCAGGCGATGCGCGCCGGTGCGCAGGCTCAGTGGGGCACCAGCTCGCTGGTCGGCCGGACCGTCGGGGTCGAAGGACTCGGCAAGGTCGGCTCCCGTCTTGCCGCACTACTGGTCGACGCCGGCGCGACGGTGATCGCAGGCGACATCGACGAGCGGGCCGTCGAGCGAGTCCGTGCCGCGTTGCCCACCGTCCGGTTCGTTCGCGACGTGTCCTCCGCGGCACTCGACATCTACGCGCCGTGCGCTCTGGGCGGCACGGTCAACGCCGACGCCGTCGACCGCATCACGGCTCGGCTGATCTGCGGTGGCGCGAACAACCAGCTCTCCACCCCGGATGTGGAACAGCGGCTCACCTACCGTGGAGCGCTCTGGGTGCCCGACTTCCTGGCCAGTGCCGGCGGGCTCATCCAGGCGGCCGCCGAAATCGCCGGCCAGGACGCAGCCGAAACCCGGCAACGCGTCGAAGGGATCTTCGACACCGTGGAACGAGTTGTCGCGCATGCGGCCGCACATCGGATGACGACCGGCGCGGCAGCCCGCGAACTCGTGCTGCAGCGGATCCGCTCGGCCGCCGCGGCTCGAGCGCTTCAGAACACCTGAGGCGCCATCGGCCCGGTTCCGACGTCATGTGTGTATGCAGCGGCGGCGCTAGCCCACCCGGGAATGGGCCGGAAGGCCGCCCGACCGAGAGAGGACGAGATCAGTGGATCTGAAGCTGCGAGGCAAGCGCGCCTTGGTAACCGGCGGCAGCCGGGGGCTGGGGTTCGCGATCGCGAGCGAGCTCTGCACCGAGGGAGCACGTGTCGCGCTGCTCGCCGGCGGCGCCGCAGGCGTCGAAGCCGCCGCGTCCCGCCTGCGCACTGCAGGCCATGACGCCATCGGAGTGGTCGCGGATACGACCCGCGATCACGATGTCGAGGTCGCTGTCGCCGAGGTGACCGAACGGTTCGGTGGCATCGACATCCTGGTGAACGGGGCGGCCAAGGCGCATGCGGGGCCGCCCACGGGAGTCCTGGACCTTGACGCCGACGAGCTGCGCTCCGAGGTGGAGACCAAGGTCCTGGGCTACCTCCGGTGCGTGCGGGCGGTGGCGCCCCAGATGGTCGAGCGGGGCTGGGGGCGCGTGATCAACATCAGTGGGCTCAACTTCCGCCGGACGGGCTCCGTCTTCGGCTCGATCCGCAACGTGTCGGTGTCCGCCCTGACCAAGAACCTGGCCGACGAGTTCGGCCCCAAGGGGATCAACGTGACGGTCGTGCATCCCGGATTGACCGAGACCGAGGGGGTGCAGGACATGATCCGCTCCGGCGCGCAGGCGCGCGGAGTGACGGAGGCGGAGTTGGCCAAAGCCTTCGCCGCCGACGTCAGCATCGGCCGCCTCGTACGCCCGGCCGAGATCGCGCACGTCGTGACGTTCCTGGCCTCACCGTTGAGCGTGTCGATCAACGGTGACGGCGTCGCCGCAGGCGGCGGCCAGCTGGGGCCGATCTTTTACTGACGGAGTACTCCGGCACCGCCGGTCCTACGACGCCCGGTTCGCGACCGACGACGCTAGGGGCAACCGGGCTATCGGACGTGGTGCTCCCCGCCGGTCCGCTCGTGGTCCGACCCGGCGAGCCGGCACGCGACGACCGACTGCGACAGACCGGCGAAGGTCCGCGGATCCAAGCCCGTCAGCCGCGCCCACCGCTCCAGTCGGTAGGTCACGCTGTTGGCGTGCACCTGCACGGCGGGGGCGGTCGCGGCGACGGACATGTCGGCGGCCGCGAAGGCCAGCACGGTCTCGGTCAGGTGGGGGTTGCTCTGGGCCACCTCGACGGCGGAGGCCAGGAGCACCTCCAGCCGCGCCCGCTCGGCCAGCGCGACGGCCTCGTGCCAGTCCCGGGCGAATGTGCGGATCGGGTGCCGCGCGGACGTGGCGCCGAACGCCAGGCGGGCGTCGCCGAGGCTCGCGCTCGCACCCGTCAGGCCCGCCCGCGCGACCCCGACCCCCCACCGCCCCGAGAGCGACCCTGCGGCGAGGCACTGCCCGACCAGCTCGGGGAACCGCTGCGTCTGGGTGACCATCTCCAGCCCACCGCCCGCCACCGCGCGGCTCACGACGTCCGCGGCGAGATGCGCGGGCAGTGCCGAGACGGTCCGCGCGGTCGCGGGCTCGAGATCGTCGAGATCGGGCAGCCAGACGAGGCCCAGAAACGACCCGGCCGGATCGAGCCCGAGCCGGGACGCGATGACCGAGGCGACAGACCGCTGCTCGGGGTCTTCGACGCAGTCCAGGAACTGGTGGGCCAGGGTGATCCGGTCACCGTCGATGGCCCGGGCGACCCGGCTGTGCGCACGGGCCATCACTGTCGTGGTCTCGCGGATCGCGTCGAACATCAGGGTGCCGATGCGAGGCAGCAGCGGGGCCGTCGCGGGAGTCGAGCGCTCGACGACGATCCGCCAGATTTCGGCGTCCGCCGCCTGGTAGGCCGCGATGAGCGCGTCGATGGGGATGCCTTCGGCGGCCCGCTCGGCGGCGAGGTCGGTGGCCGCCTCCAGCTCGGACGGACTCAGCCCGCGTTGCTCGGCCAGTGCCTGCAGCCGGTTGCCCATCTGTACCGCGACGGCCCTGCGGTGCTCGGCCTCGATGACGGCGGAGTACACGGGTTGAGCGCGGCGGATGGACTCGGTGACGGTCCCCGCGATGGCCGAGACCTCCAGCGCCATGCCCCGGCAGATCCGCTCCACCGCCACCCAGTCGTCGTGATTATCACGAACCATGTCCAGCTCCGTTCTGCGAAATACCTGGTTTTCTCCTATGGAAGCTAGCCTCCCTCCGCGCCACGATGGGGATAGCCCCGACTCCTGCGTCACGAGGACCCAATGACGACTTCCACCGCGAGCCCCGCAGGCGCCGCCCCCGGCGGCAACCCGTTGGACGACCGCTTCGACCTGCTCGACGGCGAGGTCCATCTGTCCGGCATCCAGGCGCTGGTCCGGCTGCCGCTGGACCAGCGGCGGCTGGACCAGCGGCGCGATCTCGACATCGGGATCTTCGTCTCGGGCTACGAGGGCTCACCCCTGGCCGGGCTGGACCTGCAGCTCTCGCGGCAGGTGAAGCGGCTCGCCGCGCACCGAGTGGTTTTCCAGCCCGGTGTGAACGAGGAGCTGGCGGCGAACGCCGTCCAGGGAACGCAGCTGGCATCCGCGTCGGAGGATCGGATCGGCGACGGCGTGGTCGGGATCTGGTACGGCAAGGCACCGGGTCTGGATCGAGCCACCGACGCGATCCGGCACGGCAACCTGGGCGGCACCCACCACCGTGGCGGCGTCCTGGCCCTGGTCGGTGACGACTCGACCGCGAAGTCCTCGACGGTCCCCAGCAGCTCCGAGCCGGCCATCGCGGAGCTCGGCATGCCCTGCCTGTCCCCGGCCGACCCCCAGGACATCCTCGATCTCGGTCTGCACGGCATCGCGATGTCGCGGACGTGTGGGCTGTGGGTGGCGATGAAGCTGGCGACGAACGTGGTCGACGGGGCGGGCACCGTCCGGCTCAGCTCGACGCGGCTCATGCCGGTCGTCCCGGACACGACCTTCGACGGTGTGCCATTCGTCCACGAGCCGACCGGGAACCTCCTGCAGCCGACGCTGAGCAGGCTCGAGGCGACTCAGGTCCGGCAGCGCATGGAACTGGCGCGACGCTACGCGGCCGCCAACGACCTCAACCAGATCATCGGCGACGACGCCGCCGAGATCGGTGTCGTCTGCGCCGGGGCGACCTACCTCGACGTGCGACAGGCTCTGTCGGACATGGGAATCACTGCGGCGACGCTCGGCCAGAGCGGTGTCCGCGTGCTCAAGCTCGGCATGATCCATCCTCTTGAGCCCGGCGTGGTCGACCGCTTCAGCGAGGGCCTGAGCGAGATCGTCGTGGTCGAGGAGAAGAAGGCGTTCGTCGAGCTCGCGCTGAAGGACCTGCTGTACGGACGGCCGTGGGCCCCCCGTGTCGTCGGGAAGCGGGACGAGCAGGGCCGGGAGCTGTTCCGGGCAGACGGCGACCTGCCGGCAGACTACATCGCGGCCCGGCTCGCGCCGCGAATCCGCGACCACGCCGGGGCAGGTCTGGGCGCCGCCTCGGCCAGCGCCTGGCTCGACCGGCAGCAGTCCGCGCGCCGGGTACCGACGCTACTTCCGATCCTGCCGCGTCGCCCCGCCTTCTGCTCCGGCTGCCCGCACAACAGCTCGACCAAGGTGCCCGACGGCTCGCTGCTCGGGGCGGGCATCGGGTGTCACGCCCTGGTCGCTTACATGCCCGAGGACCGCGTCGGCACTTCGATCGGGCACAGCCAGATGGGGGGCGAGGGCGCCACCTGGATCGGCATGAGCCCGTTCGTCACGCGCGAGCACCTCTTCCAGAACCTCGGCGACGGCACCTACCACCACTCGGGTTCGCTCGCCATCCGGGCGGCGGTCGCGAGCGGCACGAACATCACCTACAAGGTGCTCTACAACGACGCTGTCGCGATGACCGGGGGCCAGCAGGCCGTCGGGAAGATGGCGGTGCCGGAGATGGTGGCCGAGCTGTTGGCCGAGGGCGTGGCCCGGATCGTGATCACCAGCGACGAACCGAAGCGGAGCAGGCGGGCATTCGGGCGCAGGCTCCCCGCGAAGGTGACCATCCGGCATCGGGACGAGCTGATCTCCGTGCAAGAGGAGCTCGCCCGGGTCGCCGGTGTGACCGTGCTGATCCACGAGCAGGAGTGCGCCACGGAGCTGCGGCGCAAGCGCAAGCGGGGCCTGGTCGAGACTCCGGACCGGCGCATCGTCATCAACGAGCGGGTCTGCGAGGGCTGCGGCGACTGCGGCGACCAGTCGGGTTGCCTGTCGGTGCGCCCCACCGACACCGAGTTCGGCCGCAAGACCATGATCCACCAAGCCTCGTGCAACCTGGACTTCTCGTGTCTGAAGGGCGACTGCCCCTCGTTCGTCGAGGTACTCCCGCGCAAGGCGGCGAAGCGGCCCGGTAAGGCGTTCCCCCCGCAGGTGGAGGCCGATGACCTGCCCACCCCCGTCCGGCTCGTCACCGCGGACGACTTCACCATGCGCATCACCGGCGTCGGCGGTACCGGCGTGGTGACGGTGGCGCAGGTCCTCGCCGCGGCCGCCGCCCACGCCGGGCTCCAGGTCAAGGGACTCGACCAACTGGGCCTGGCCCAGAAGGGCGGTGCCGTCGTGTCCGACGTCCGCATGTCCACCGCGGAGATCGTCGGGACCAACAAGATCGGGCCCGGCGGCTGCGACCTCTATCTCGGCTGCGACATCCTGGTCGCGGCGACCGACACCAACCTCGCGGTCATGGCGCCCGACCGGACCTACGCCGTCGTCTCGACCTCGGTCACCCCGACCAGCCAGATGATCGTCGACACGACGAGCCTCTTCCCGGCGACAGACGACCTGATCGACCGGATCGAGTGGGCCGGATCCCGCCCGGAGAACGTCTTCGTCGACGCGCACACGGCGACCGGTACCGCCAGACTGGACGAGGACCAGTACGACAACATCTTCCTGCTCGGCGTAGCGGTGCAGTCAGGGCTCCTCCCGCTCTCGCCCGAGGACATCGAGTGGGCACTGGACCTGAACGGTGTCCAGGTCGAGCGCAACCTCGCAGCGTTCCGGCTCGGCCGCCGCCACGTGGTCACCGGCGGGGCGGGCGCCACGGCCGCGGCACGGGGCACGAGCGACCGGACGGCACGGATCGCCGCGATCGTGCAGGTTCCGGCGGGATCCGACCTGGGTGCCCTGGTTCGCCGCCGGGTGGACGAGCTCGTCGACTACCAGAACACGGCATGGGCAGAGCGGTACGCCCGCGAGGTCGAGACCGTCCGCGGCGCCGAGGCCAGTGCGCTCGGCGACAGCACCGCGATCACCGAGGCCTACGCCCGACACCTCTACAAGGTCATGGCCTACAAGGACGAGTACGAGGTGGCCCGGCTGCACCTCGACCCGGAACAGGAACGGCGCCTCGCGGACGAGTTCGGGGCAGGAGCCCGATACTCGATCCTGCTCCATCCGCCGATCCTGCGAGCCATGGGTCTGAAGAACAAGATCCGGCTCCGCTCGTGGTGGGCCAAGCCGGTGCTGCACGCCTTGTACGCGATGCGCCCGCTGCGCGGGACCCGGCTCGACCCTTTCGGCTACGACGAGGTGCGGCGCGGGGAGCGACGGCTGATCGACGACTTCGTCCACTCCATGACCACCGCGATGGCGGCCCTGACCCCGGCCACCCGGGACACGGTGCTCGAGCTCGCCGGCCTGCCCGACGTCGTCCGAGGCTACGAGGACATCAAGCTCGCCTCGCTCGAGCGCTACCGGACCCGCCGCACGCAGCTCCTGGATCAGCTGGCCCGGTAGGCCCACAGGGAGGTGGGGCCGCGCACCACGGACGAACCGCCGCGGCCACCACCTCCCCAATGCCTCCGCAGCGCGGTGACGTGTCGGTCGCAGGCGGCGTGGCGGGCGCGGTAGGGGGCCTCCCGAGCGGGTCGTGACGCACCGCGGCCAGCGCCCAGACGTAGGCGACCGCGGCCATCCGGTGTTCTTCGCGCGGCGCGCGTGCACGAGCGTCGAGCGGCCTGACGCCCGAGTGACCGGGGCAGCACCGGCGAACGCCCGCGCAAGGCCACACCCATGGCCTGCTCGACGGCCTCTGGTTGGCGCATCTGCTCGATGTGGAAGTAGTTGTTCAGCCGGGCGGGTCTCTGCGTCGACACGTCGCTTGCGGCCAGCCTTGCGCAGGCGGACCGCCAATCGGCGTGACTCGCCCTGGGTCTGTCGAGGCACCGGTTCATGGGACTTCGACCGTCTCGCAGTCGTCCCGTGCCACGCACGCGCCCTGACCAACGGCACTGGCGCTACACGATGGACGACCTGCGCACGTGGCTCAGGCCAAGCACGTCAGAGGCCGGCCGCCGTTGTAGGTGACCATGTCGGCCAGTGCGGCCATCACGTCGATCGTGCCGCCGCGCTCGGGCCCGTCGAGCTCGGCGTAGGCGCGGTGGAGGTTTCCGACGATCCGTTCGGCGTCCGGCCAGTCGGAGAAACGTCCGAGATCGGTGTCCCGCGCCGCCTGAAGGGGAGTGACGCCGGCGGCGCGGCCTCGCTCCGCCAGCTCCAGCACGAAGCGCAGGTAGTCCACGGTGGCGTCGAGTGGTCTGCGGTCGTGGAAGACCGGGCCGTGACCGGGGACGGTCGTCGTGGCGCCGAGCGGGGCGACGACGTTCTCCAGCACGTCGATGGCGCCGGCCACCGAACCCATGAGCAGGAACGGCGTGCCGCCGTTGAACACCAGGTCCCCGCAGAACAGCGTGGAGCGTTCGGGGAACCACACCAGCGAGTCGTTGGTGGTGTGCGCTGCGGTCCCGACGTGCCGGACCTCCGCGCGCAGGTCGCCGACGTGCAGGGTGACGGCTTCGGTGAACGTGAGGAACGGCGGGTCGAGGGGGAGGTCGCCCCAGTCCGGGTTCTCCCAGAAGGGCAGCTCACGCGGTGGCCCGAAGGCGATCATCTCCGTGCGGGCCCGTTCGTGGGCGACGATCGTCGCGGTGTCGAAGAGCGCGTTGCCGAACGTGTGGTCGCCGTGGTGGTGGGTGTTGACCAACGTCCGGACCGGCGCCGGCGTCACCGACCTGATGGCGGCGAGGAACGCCCGGGTGCGTCGCTCGGTGGAGCAGGAGTCGACGGCGACGACCCCCTGCGGTCCGACGGCGAACCCGGTGTTGTTGATCCACCAGGTGCCGTCGGGCTGGATGAACGCGTGGATGCCGTCGGACACCTCCTCGAGGCGGGGCGGGCCGGGGACGGTGATGCCGTGGGTGTGCGCGCTCATGCGTGCCCCTCTCGGAGGGGGCGGACGGGGGCCCCGGCCGTGACTCGGGCGTCGATCGCGCCAAGTCCGTCCACCTCGAGCCGGACGTGGTCGTCCGGGACGAGGTAGGGGTAGGCGTCGGCACCGTGGACCCGGGACAGCTCGAGGATGCACCCGGTGCCGACGGTGCCGCTGCCGATGAGGTCGCCCGGCAGCACGCGGGTGCCGCGCGAGGCGTAGGCGATCATCTCGCCGAAGGACCAGTACAGCGTGTCGAGCGAGCCGCTGCTGTAGGGCGTGCCGTTCACCGTGGCGGTCATCGCCGCGGCGGCCGGCAGCTCGTCCGGGGTGAGCATCCACGGCCCGCAGCTCGACGCCGAGTCCTTGCCCTTGGCCGGGCCGAGGTTCAGCTTCATCTCCTCGCCCTGCAGGTCCCGGGCACTCCAGTCGCAGAAGATCAGGTACCCGGCGATGTGCTCCACCGCCTCGGCGGGGGAGAGGTCCGCCCCCTCCCGCCCGACGACGGCGGCGACCTCCAGCTCGTAGTCGAACATCGTGCTGCCCGGCGAGATCGGCACCGGGTCGTTCGCCCCGCGCAGCGCGGCCGGGTTGGTGAAGTAGAAGACGGGCTGCCGGTACCAGAGCGGGTCCACGGTCAGCCCGATCGCGGCGCTCGCGGTGACCACGTGCTCCTCGAAGGCCATGAAGTCCCGCACGGACGGCGGGCGCGGGATCGGGGGCAGCAGCGTGACGGTCGCCGGGTCGACGCCGGGACCGCGCAACGCGGCCTCGGCGGCGGAGCGCAGTCGCGTGCCGTCGTCGCCGAGCAGGTCGATCAGGGTCGTGCGGGTGAGGTAAAGCCGGTCGTCACGCCAGACCGCCGCTCGTTCGGTGCCCTCCGCATCGGCACAGGTGCTCCAGCGCATCGCGCCCTCCTCCGTCGTCGCCGTCCAGTCTGGCTCCTGGGGGCGGCGCAGATCATGGTCCGGAGAGGTTGCGATCCGCACCCGCCACCGCTCGGGCCGCGGCCCGGAACACCGCGACGGCCTCGCGGCGGTCGTCCGGGCGGGTGGCGACGGCGATGGTGGCCTTGGGCCCCTCCAACGGCACGTACCGGACCCCGGGGTGGGGGAAGTACCGGCGAGCGGGCTCGGCGTGCATCCCCAGCCAGCCGCTCGTCGCCACCGCCGTCGGGACACCCGCAGGCGAACGGACGGCGACGCGCCCGCGGCCGCCGGAGTCTCCCCACTCCGCGAGGCCGGGCTGACCGCCGACCGGTGAGACCCACCGGTGCCCGGCGACGTCGGCCAGGGTGAGCCGGTCCGCCTCGCCGAGCTCCGAGCCGACCGGCACCACGGCGTAGCGGTCCAGCGCCGGGGTCCGGTCCAGAACCAGGTCGTCCGCCCCGCCGACGTCGTGGACGACGGCGACATCGACCTCGCCGGCCCGGAGCGTGTCGTACTGGTTCTCCCAGTCGAGCTCCACGGTGACCAGACCCAGCGCCGGGCAGCGCGACTCGACCAGCGCCCGGACGTCCGGCCACAGGTCGGCGAGCCCGAAACCGAGGACGCCGACCCGTAGGAAGGGCGGGTCCTCGCGCGGGCCCTCGACCTGCTCGACCAGCGCGTCGAGCTGCGCCAGGATCCGGCGGGCCCGCGTCACGAACCGTTCCCCGGCCGGTGTGAGCGCGACGCGGCGGCTCGTGCGGCTGAACAACGGGGTGCCCAGCTCGCGTTCCAGGGCCTGGATGCGGCGGCCGAACGGCTGCGCGGCGATGTAGTGGACCTGGGCGGCGCGTCCGAAGTGGAGGGTCTCGGCGAGCGTCACCGCGTACCGGAGCGATCGGACGTCCATGTCGCCACCACCTCGCCGTCGAGCCTGGGTCGCCGCGCGCGATCGTACGGTCTCCCCGGCGACGGTGGGGCCACCACCGCAACCGGAACGGCACATGTTCGTGCCGAGCGAGCAGGTCACTCTGGGGCACCCGAATCCTGGAGGAGCACATGACGCGAACCCTGATCCGCGGCGGCCACGTCCTGACGATGGACCCCGCCCTCGGCGACCTCCCCACCGGTGACGTCCTCGTCGAGGACGGGGTGATCGCCGCGGTGGCCCCGTCGCTCGACGTCACCGACGCCGAGGTGATCGATGCGGCCGGTCACCTGGTCCTGCCCGGGCTGGTCGACACCCACCGGCACACCTGGCAGTCGCTGGTGCGCGGGATCTGCGGGGACTGGACGCTCGGTGACTACTACTTCGGCATCCGGCTGGCGATCTCACCCGCCTTCACGGCCGACGACGTCCGGCTCGGCAACCGGCTCGGTGCGCTCGACGCGCTCAACGCCGGCGTGACCACGCTGCTCGACTTCTCCCACTGCAACAACACGCCCGAGCACTCCGACGGCGCGGTGCAGGGGCTGCTGGACACCGGGATCCGCGCGGCCTTCTGCTACGGCTTCTTCGAGAGCTCGCCGGAGGCCACCCGGTTCGGCGACCACAGCGCGCGCCTGAAGGACTTCCACCGCATCGCCGACACCTACTTCGCCTCGGACGGGCTGCTCACCCTCGGCGTCTCGCTCTCTGAGCTCTTCGGGCTGCCCTGGGACCGCACGGTCGCCGAGCTCGCCGCGGCGCGCGAGCGCCGGGCGCTGATCGTCAACCACACCGGGTGCGTCTGGGGCAGCGTGCTCACCGGAGGCGTCGGTGAGCTCGACGCCCTCGGACTCCTCGGCCCGGACATGATCCACGTGCACTGCAACACCCTCGACGAGGCGGAGTGGGACGCCCTCGCGCGCAGCGGGGGGAAGGTCTCGATCTCCGTCGAGACCGAGCTGAACATGGGGATGGGCAGGCCGGTGTTCGCGCGGTGCCGCCGCCACGGGCTTGCCCCGACGCTGTCCGCGGACGTCATCTCGCTGAACTCCGGCGACCTGTGGCACGAGATGCGCTTCGGGCTCGGGTTCACGAGATGGGAGGCGACGGAGGCGGTCAACCTCGCGAACGCGATGCCCGAGACGGTCACCACCAGCGCGAAGGAGGCCCTCGGCTGGTCCACCGTGAACGCCGCCTACGCCCTCGGGCTCGGCGACCGGATCGGCTCGCTGACCCCCGGCAAGCGAGCGGACCTGCAGCTTATCGGCGGAACGGGGATCGAGCAGCACCCTCGCATCGACCCCTACGCCACCCTGGTCTTCCAGACCACGGCCGCCGACGTGCGGACGGTTCTCGTCGACGGCCGCGTCGTCAAGCGCGACGGCCTGCTCACCGGCGTCGACCTGCCGCGGCTCGCCGCCGAGGCGGACACCGCCGCCGAGGCGATCCTGGGAAGGGTCCACGCAGCCGGTCACACTCTGCCCGGCACCCCCGCCGGTGCCTTCGAGGCTCTGGAGCCGATCGCCCGTGGGTGGCACGCGGAAGCCGTCCGCGCCGTCGAGGGCCGCGCCTCCTCCTGATCGCAATCGTTCTCGGGGCTCGACAGGCCCCGGCACACGTTCGCCTCGAGCGGGGCCGGGTGGGAGTCCTCGTTCCCTTTTGTCGACCGACCCCCGGCAGGGCCGGACGGCCCACCCGCCCTCGACTCGACACGCTGGAGATCGATCTCCAGGCCTGTCCGCTCGTGCGCGCTCATCTGTGCGAAGCTCGTTCGAGCTTCGGGGCACGCACGTTTTTCCGGCGAGTGATTACGAGGGGTCGGCATGACACCACTCGTGACACGAAACATCGTCGAACGGTGCTGCCGGAGACGCTGCGTCCGGGGACCTGGTGTACGGCGTCGTTGCTGATCTGGGGCGTGGCGTCGGGATGTGAGACGGCCATCGCGTGATCTTTCGAGTGCTCTGGTTCTCGAGGGAGGAGACGCGATGGCCGCGTCGGACACTGTGAACGATGTGGCGGGTTGGCTCGATGAGCGGCTCGCCGAAGCCAGCCCGGATCTGCTCCGGTCGATGGTCAAGCGGTTCGCGGAGGCGTTGATGGCAGCCGAGGCCGACACCGCCTGCGGGGCAGGCTATCGGCAGCGCAGCGAGGGGCGGGTGAACTCGCGTAACGGCTACCGGTATCGGGACTGGGACACCCGCGCTGGCACCGTGGAGCTCGCCATCCCGAAGTTGCGGGCGGGCTCGTACTTCCCGGAGTGGCTGCCGGAGCGGCGTCGCCGCGCGGAGAAGGCGCCGGTGTCGGTGGTCGCCACGAGCTATGTGCTCGGAGAGTCCGGCGCTGGCAAAGATCCGCTGGCGGACACCCTCGCCCGGCTGACCGCGGACGCGCCCCCGTTACGCGAACCCGCGCCGGCGAGCCGCCCGCCCCCGCGCCGCTGCCGTGGGTCCGCGCCGACCGCGCGGTCCCGGTCCCACGGCGCCGGCTGGCCCTCGACGGCGCGGTGCTGGCCGACGTGGCGGCCCTGCTCGACCCCGTCGCCGAGGACCACGCCGCGGCCTCCGGGGCCAAGGGCGCCGTGGGATTCTGCATGGGTACGCGGCTCACTTTCCGACTGCTCGCGCCCGATCCGACGAGTTCGTCGCCCGGGGCGGCCATGCACCCGCCGTTCTGCGTGACGGATGAGCCGGACTCGCCGCACCTGAGCGTCGGCTCTCCGGACACCGAGCTGTTCGTCGCGTTCGGCGCGGCGCACGCTCACCAGCGGCAGATCCGAGTCCGCGAGTACGGCCAGGTGCCGTTCGATCGTCCGGGGGGTCACCCGAAACGGTCGCGAGCCAGCGGCTGGACCGTGGGCCGCGCGCAGCTCCTCGACGAGCGCGTACAGGCGGCCGGTCCTCGTCACGGAGGTGTGGCGGTCGGGGGCGCCTACCTCGTCCAGGGTGGGCGGCCGTTGCGTTCCTCGGTGCAGAAGAGCCGCCGCCCCGACGGCGGGAGGTGCGAGCATCGGTCCGTGAACGAGGGCGTCAGAGTCGAGGGCGGGATTGTCAAGGGAACATGCCTGCCGGATCTCGGGGTTCGCCGCTTCCTGGGAATCCCGTACGCCTCGCCACCGACGGGTGCGAATCGCTGGAGACCCCCGCAGCCGGTAGTGCCCTGGGAGGGTGTACGGGCGGCGTCCGAGTTCGGTCCGGCGAGCTGGCAGCTCGCGCCGCCCGCGGGCTCGCTCTTCTCCGGGAGGGAGTCCCGCTTCAGCGAGGACTGCCTGACGCTCAACGTCTGGACCGGGCCCGCGGCCGACACCGACCGACCGGTGCTGGTGTGGCTCCACTTCGGAGCCTTCCACTTCGGCTCGGCGAGCAATCCGCTCTACGACGGCGCTCGCCTGGCGAGCCGGGGGATCACCGTGGTGGGCGTCAACTACCGGCTCGGGCGGCTCGGCTTCCTCGCCCACCCGGACCTCTCGGCCGAGACCACCTACGGCGGTTCCGGCAACTACGGGCTCATGGACCAGATCGCAGCCCTCGAATGGGTGCGCCGCAACATCGGGGCCTTCGGCGGGGACCCTGGCAACGTCACCCTCGCCGGTGTCTCCGCGGGCGGGGACAGCGCCCAGAAGCTGCGCTGCTCACCGCGGGCACAGGGGCTCTTCCACCGGGTGATCGCGCACAGCGGGCCGGGGGTCACGCCTGCCATCGACGGTCCCGGCAACCCCGCGTACGCCTCGACCCTGGCGGCGGCCGAGCAGGCGGGCGTCGAGCTGTTCGCTGCCCTCGGAGTCGGCTCGGTGGCCGAGGCGAGGGCGCTGGACCCCGAGGTGATCCTGCGCGCCGACCTTCCCCGGACGCATGGTGCGTGGGTCTCCGACTCCGCTCCCGGCGGCCTGAGCGTGCACCGTTACGACTCGGGCTACCCCGTCGTCGACGGGTACGTGCTCACCGAACCCGTCCAGCGCTCGTTCGCGCAGGGACGCGCGGCAGACCTGCCCGCCCTGGTCGGGAACGTCACCGACGAGCAGGCCGGCGCCCGCTACCTGCCGACCGTGACGGCGTATCGCGCCTACCTGGAGGTGAAGTTCGGCGACCGCGCGGACGAGGTGTTCGAGCTGTACCCGGCCCCGGACGACGCCGCGACCAGGAAGGCGAGCTGGTCCCTCGCCGGCGACGAGGTCTTCATCATGCCCTCGTGGAACGCCGCACTCCTGCACAGCGAGAACCTCCGGGCGCCCGTCTGGCACTTCCGGTTCACCCGGCGACCCCCCGTCCCGGCCCGTTCGGAGGTGCTGGAGGGGGCGGAGGCGGGTGCCTTCCACACCGCGGACGTGCTCTACCTCTTCGGGACGTACGAGGACCGCGACTGGGACTGGACCGAGGCGGATCACGTTCTGGCCGCACGGATGCAGGACGCGTGGATCTCGTTCGTGCGATCGGGGGACCCCACGGACGGCGGGAGGATCGAGTGGCCGGCCCTCGACGCCCGCTCGCCCCGCACGAAGGTGTGGGACCTCGAGGACAGCGTGGCGGACATCCTCGACACCCGCCGGCTCACGTTCTGGCGCAGCTACTGGTCCGGCCCGGGGTTCGTCGGCTGAGCTGAGGGGAGCAGGTGCAGGCCGGTGGCCGGCGTGCTCCGGAGGTGGCGGACGGGCGACGCGATGCCCGACCGCCTACAGCCAGCCCCGCAGCACCGGGAGGTCGGCCGCGGGCGGCGCCCGGTCAGCCACGCCGCCGCCGTGGCGACGGGGAGGTCGAGCCGCGTCAGAGGCGGGTCGGCCCCGAACTCGTGGCGGGTCGGGGGAGTGGTGAGGGGGATCGCCGGGCCCCGGACGCGCCGCCCGCCAGGCGGCGACGTCGGCGAAGAGTGCGGTCAGGAAGCCCTCGGGGAGGTCGTCGAACGTGGTCCCCGTCCCGCGGCCGACGGCGTGGATGCAGGTCTCGCGGGCGCGCATCACGCTGCGCTGCACCGTCGGCTGACCGACATCACCGCCGGTGCCACCCGGCCGGAACCTCACCTAGGACGCGGCCCAGGGTCAGCTGCTGAGGGGGCGGGACGTTCCGGAGTAGAGGTTCAGCGGGCACTCGCCGCTCTCGCGATGGAACGGCGGCCTGGGGCCCTCGTGGCGAGTTGGCTCGGCGTTCGGGCTCGTGGCACGCGGCTTGATCACGTCGGGGTCAGGGCAGCGGTCGCCGGATCTCGCGCTCGCGCGGTGTCGTTGCCCGTAGACGTGCGGCGTCCTGGCCCGGCGGCATGCCGAACAAGCGGCGGTACTCCCGGCTGAACTGCGAGGGGCTGTCGTAGCCGACGAGGTGCCCGACGCCGGCGACGTCGTCGGGCCGGGCGACCAGCAGTGAGCGGGCCTCCTGCAGCCGGATGCGTTTCTGGAACTGGATCGGGCTCAGCGCGGTGATCGCGCGGAAGTGCCGGTGGAAGGTCGACGGGCTCATCCCGGCCCGAGCGGCGAGGTCCTCGATCCGCACCGGCTCGGCGTAGTTCTCGCGCAGCCACGCGATCGCGCGGCCGACGTGCCAGAGGTTGCTGCGGGCCTGCCCGATCTCGCGGAGCACTGCGCCGTGTGGGCCGGTCAGCACCCGCCAGAGGATCTCGCGTTCGATCAGCGGTGCGAGGACCGGCGCGTCGGCGGGGTGGTCGAGCAGGCGCAGCATCCGGACCGCGGCGTCGAGCAGGTCGACGCTGGCCGGCCCGGTCGCGACGGCCGGCTGCGGGGTGTGCTGCCGTGCCCGGGACGGGGCCGGGGCCTGCAGCGACAGCGCCGCGATCAGCGACGGGCGTAGCACGAGCGCCAGGGCCAGCGCCGGCCGCTCGGGTGTGGCGTCGACGAAGTGCCCGGTTACGGCGAGGGTGGCGGTGACGAGCAGGATCTCACCGGCCCGGTACTCGTGCACGCGCTCGCCGAGCAGCAGGCGCTTGCCGCCCCGCGCCATGATCACCAGCAGCGGCTCGGTGAGGCTGTGGTCCGGCTCTGGGCCGCCATCCGCGCGACCCAGCAGCAGGCCCTCGATCGCGGTCGTGACGCCGGCCCCGGCGTGCGCGTCGACGAGTGCGCACAGCTCGGTGACCAGCTCCGGGGCCGTGTGCCGCATGCCGACACGCAATCACCTGGACCGTGCGGCGGCAACCCGATCCGGCCGCGATCGAGCGGATCGTGCACGAGGTGGGCGGGATCGGTCTACCGCGACGACGGTCGGGGCGGCTTCCCTGGGAGGGCATCGTCCCGACGACCTCCGGAGGCCTCCGTGCCGCTCGACCACTACGTCACCCTCGGCCG
Organism: Pseudonocardia kujensis; assembly: GCF_021283305.1. GTDB lineage: Bacteria > Actinomycetota > Actinomycetes > Mycobacteriales > Pseudonocardiaceae > Pseudonocardia > Pseudonocardia kujensis. The sequence continues at coordinate 6,308 of NZ_JAJSOK010000068.1, read as the reverse complement.
TTCCGGGCTGCGGGTCAGCCCGTTCGCGCTCGGCGCCATGACCTTCGGCGAGGACCCCGGCGGCGCCGGGTGCAGCGTCGAGGAGTCGGAGAAGATCCTCGACCTCTACGCCGACCAGGGCGGCAACTTCGTCGACACCGCGAACTTCTACACCAACGGCCACTCGGAGAAGATCCTCGGCGACTGGCTGGCCGCCGTGCCCGGGCGGCGGGACCGGGTCGTCGTCGCCTCGAAGTTCTTCACCAACCTCTTCCCCGGCAATCCCAACGGCGGCGGCGCCGGCCGGTCCGCGATCCTCGCCCAGCTCGACGAGTCCCTGCGCCGGCTGCGTACCGACCACCTCGACCTGTACTGGCTGCACAACTGGGACCGGCACACCCCGATCGAGGAGACGATGCGGACTCTCGACGACGTCGTGCGGGCGGGGAAGGTCCGCTACCTCGGCTTCTCCAACGTGCCGGCCTGGGTCACCGCGCAGGCGCAGACCCGGGCGCTGCTCGCCGGATGGACCCCGTTGATCGCGCTACAGGTCGAGTACTCGCTGCTCGCCCGGACCGTCGAGGGCGAGATCGCCCCGCTCGCACGAGACCAGGGGCTGGCGCTGGTGCCATGGAGCCCGCTGCGCAACGGGTTGCTGTCCGGCAAGTACCGCCGCGGCGCCGCGGTCGGCGACTCGGCGCGCACCGCCTTCGTCGGGCGGCCCGACGAGCGGGAGTACGAGGTGATCGAGGCGGTCGCCGTGATCGCCGAGGAGCTCGGCACGACCTCCGCGGCGGTCGCCCTGGCCTGGCTGCGCACCCGGCCCGGCACCGTCGTGCCGATCCTCGGGGCGCGCCGGATCAGCCACCTCGAGCAGAATCTTGCCGGGCTCGACGTCGAGCTCACCGCTGCGCAGCGCACGCGCCTCGACGAGCTGTCGGCACCGACGCTCGGCTACCCCGCGCCGCTGCACGGCCCGCTGCGGGCGATGCTGCAGTTCGCCGGCACCACGGTCGACGGCGAGGCGTCCGAGGTCTACCCGCCGCTGCTGCAGAGCGACGTGCGGTACTGACGTGCGGTACTGACGGGGGCCAGCGCTGCCCGGAGGCACGCGATACGCCGCCCCCGGTCACCCGGCTCGCCGACCAGGGCTGGCCTGCTCGGTGGATCCGCAGTCCTCCCACCTTGGCCGGCCCACGGCCTCGACCCCGGCGAGACCGTGTGAGATTTCGGATGTCCCGTTCCTCCGCGCCGCGGCATCTTGTGCTCTCCCGGCGGGCCGTCGACGGGCACGTCGAGCGGCTCTTCCGCAAGCTCGACGTCCGGTCCCCAGCGCAGGTTCGGCCGTGGCTGGCGGCTCAGGCGGGGTCAGGGCTGAGGAAGTCAGGGTGGAGACGGGAGGGCGCGCCGCAGGGGCGTCTGTGGGGAAGACTCGCCGGGCGCCCGGCTTGCCGTGACGCGGCGCAGCGCGGTGGGCGGCCTGCCGAACCGCTTCGCGAACACCCTGCTGAAGTGCGCGGCGCTCGAAAAGCCCCAGCGCTGGGCGATCTCGGCCACCGCGACGTGGGCGCAGGCCGGGTCGACGAGGTCGCGTGCGGCGTGTTCCAGCCGCTCGTTGCGGATGTACGCCGCGACCGACAGCCCCCGCCGGGAGAAGGTGGCATGCAGGTGGCGGACCGAGACGTTCAGGGCGCCGGCGACCTGGGCGGGGGTGAGGTCGGGCGCACCTAGGTGCGCACCGATGTAGTCGGTCGCGGCGTCGAACGGGTCCGCCCCCACCCGCGCGACGGACCCGCTCATGCGCCGGGGCAGCGAGCCGACGAGGTGCACGAGGGCCGACTCCAGCGCGCCGTCGCGATAGGTCTGCTGGTCGCCCGCGCGCCAGTCGGCGATCCCGCGCAGGAAGGGAACGAGCAGCTGCCACGCGGGCGTGTGCCGGGCCAACGGGGTGGCCGGGGTGGGGCAGAGATGCTCACGAACCAGCGCGGTGCACCGCTGTGGCACGAGGAAGTGCACCAGCTCGAACTCGTCGGTGGCGGTGAGTCGATAGGGACGCGTCGAGGAGTACCAGAGCAGGTCCCCGGCTCCCGCCTGGCCACCCTCGCCGTCCTGTTCGGCCACGAGACCGCCACTGAGCACGACAGTGAGCTGGACGAAGGCCGGATCATCCGGCCGGATCAGCGCCGCGGGCCGCTCCACGGTGGACCGGACCCCGGACACGCGGATGGTGTGCAGCCCCGCGTCGAGGCGCCGGATCACCGAGCCGCGTTCGGGCGCCGCCTCGGCGCGCACGATCATGGGATGGATGAGCCGGGACGCGGCCCGCCGCCACGCGTCGAGCCGACCCTCGACCGGTACCTCGCGGAGGTGGAAGGCGAGGGTCATGGGCCGCTCCAGGCGTCGGCGACAGCATCGTCAGGCGCGCTGGACGGTATGCCACCCCGCACCGAGTGTCCAGGCTGGCCGACCTCGTGATCTTGACCGTCGGTGCACCGCGAGGGCGCCACTTGTCCGTCCGTGACCGGAAGCTGCTGCCGCCCTCGACCGGAGCCGGAGGGCCCGCCACGGTGTCCGAAGCGACGAGGCCGACTCTGGAGGAGCCAGCAATGACGCGGTGCCCGCACCTTGACGGTTACGCCCCCCTGAGCGAGGAGCAGCTCGCCGACCCCTTCCCCACTTGGCAGGCGGCTCGTGAGCAGTGCCCCGTCTTCTATGCGCCGGAGATCGGGGTGTGGACAGTGACCCGGTACGCGGACGTCGTCCGGATCCTCGAGGACCCGACCACGTTCGCCAACGGTGGAACCCTCGGCGGACGCCGAGTCCCGGCGCAGTACCGCGAGGCCTTCCCGGACGGGGTCTGGAGCAACGCCGCCCTGATCAATCGAGACGGCGACAACCACAAGAAGGCCAAGGTCCTGGCCCAGCGCGCCTTCATCCCGAGCCGAGTCAACGTCATGCGGCCGGCGATGGAGCAGCTGGCCGAGGAACTGCTCGATCCGCTGGTCGCCCGCGGCGCGGGCGACCTGATGAACGAGTTCGCCTACCCGTTCACCATCAGGACGATCACCAAGGCGCTCGGCCTGCCGCCCGAGGACGCCGCCGTGGTTCAGCAGGTCACCGAGGACGCGCTGGTCATCCTCACTCCCGGCAACGCCGAGGCGACCGACGACGCGGCGTTCACCGCAGACCAGGTCGAGCGGTTCGAGCGGGTCGTCCGGTTCCGCGAGCACCTCGGCGAGGTGATCGCCGCGAAGCGCGAGACCCCGGACGCGGGCGTCATCAGTGCCCTCACCCACGCCTCGATCGACGGCGAGCGCCTGTCCGACGACGCCATCAAGGGCATGGTGCTCGAGCAGTTGGTCGCCGGGAACGACACCGCGGCCAACGCGATCGCGCACGCGGTCTACTACCTCAGCCGGGACCCCCAGCTGTGGGACTCCGTCGCCGCCGATCCCGAGCTGGTTCCCCGGGTGGTCGAGGAGACCGTCCGCAGGCACAGCCCGAGCAAGGGTCTGTTCCGCCGGGCGACCCGGGACGTCTCGCTCGGGGGGGCCGACATCGGCGAGGGCGAGCTGATCCATGTGCTGTGGGGGTCGGCGAACACCGACGATCGGCAGTTCCCCGAACCGCTACGGATGGATCTGGAGCGGGAGAACATCGACTCCCACGTCGGCTTCGGCCGCGGGGAACACCGTTGCCTCGGCGCGGTGCTGGCGCGTCTGGAGTGCCGCATCGCGATCGAGGCAGTGCTGCGCAGGCTCAAGCGGGTGACGGTCACCGAGCAGCGGCTGCGCTACGCGCCCGCGCTGACCAACGTCTCACTGATGAGCCTGCAGGCCACCTGGGGCTGAGTGGCACCGAGCCCGCCCACCACCCCGTCCCGACGATCCGCGAGGAGGACGCCGTGTCCAGCACGCCCGAGATCGACCTGCGGCTGGAGGTGCACCGACGTGCCGACGTCGCCGACGGCGTCGTTGTCGTCGAGCTGCGCGACCCGACGGGTGCCCGGTTGCCCGCCTGGTCACCCGGTGCGCACATCGACCTCCGCCTCGAGCCCGACCTGATCCGGCAGTACTCGCTGTGCGGCGACCCCGCCGACACCGCGACCTGGCGCATCGCCGTACTGCGCGAGGACGAAGGCCGCGGCGGGTCGGTGTTCGTGCACGACAAGGTGCACGAGAGCGACATGGTGGACGTCCGTGGCCCGCGCAACCACTTCGCGCTCGAACCCGCGGGCCGCTACGTGTTCGTCGCGGGGGGCATCGGCATCACCCCGATCATGCCCATGGTCGCCGCGGCCGCGGCCGCGGGCGCCGAATGGGAGCTGCACTACGGCGGCCGCCGACGGACCTCGATGGCCTTCGTCGAGGAGCTCGACCGCGCCCACGGCGCCCGCGTCCGGACCTACCCCCAGGACGAGGTGGGGCTGCTCGACCTCGAGGCGATCCTCGGCGAGCCCGCCCCGTTCACCCTGGTCTACTGCTGCGGGCCCGAACCGCTGCTCGCGGCCGTGGAGGCCCGGTGCGCCGCATGGCCGACCGGAGCCCTGCACCTCGAACGCTTCTCCGCGAGGGAGCAGGGCGAGCCGTTGCGGGACGAGGGGTTCGAGGTGGTGCTGGCCCGCAGCGGCCTCACCTTGCCCGTGCCGACCGACCGGTCGATCCTCGAGGTCGTCGCAGAGGCCGGGATCGACGTCCCGTACTCATGTACCGAGGGCACCTGCGGCACCTGCGAGACGCCGGTGCTGGACGGGCAGGTCGACCACCGTGACAGCCTGTTCACCCCGGCCGAGCAGGCCACCGCCGAGTCGATGTTCATCTGCGTCTCGCGAGCGGCCTGTCCACGGCTCGTCCTCGACCTCTGACCTGCTCAGTCCGTTCTGCACCACCCGGGTGCCACCCGACGCCCGGCGCAACCAGAGAGGAACACCAGATGACCTACATCCAGGGCTCCCACCACGTGACCCTGTCGGTGGGGCACGCTCAGGAGGACGTGGACTTCCACACCCAGGTCCTCGGCATGCGATTCATCAAGAAGACCGTGCTCTACGACGGCTCGACGCCCGTCTACCACCTGTACTACTCCAACGCCGACGGCGACCCGTCGAGCGTGGTGACCACCTTCCCCTGGGCACAGCACGGAATCTCCGGCAAGCGGGGCACCAACCAGGCACGCGAGGTGCTGCTCTCGGTGCCCGAGGAGTCGCTGGACTTCTGGTACAAGCGGCTGACCGAGCACCAGGTGCCGGTCGCGAACGCGGAGGTGTTCGGCCGTCGCCGGCTCACCTTCGAGCACCCCTGCGGCATCGAGTACGCACTGGTGGGCAACACCGGCGACCCACGTCTGCCGTACGCGGGCAACGGGGTGCCCCAGGAGTTCGGCGTGCACGGCATCCACGGCACCGCCATCCACGCGCACACCCCGGAGCGCACCGTCGAGTTCGCCGAGCAGGTCTTCTTCGCCCAGGGCGGGATCGTCGAGGACGGCGACCGGGCGGCCTTCCAGATCGGCAACGACAAGTTCGGCAATCACGTCGAGGTCATCGGCAACCGCCGTGACGACCAGGGCACCTGGTCCTACGGCGCGGGCACCTACCACCACTTCGCGTGGAACCTGGGCAGCCTGGAGAACCAGCAGCAGGTCAAGTTCGAGATCGAGGGCGCGGGCTACACCGACATCTCCGAGCTCAAGGACCGCACCTACTTCAAGTCGGTCTACTGCCGGATGCCCGGCGGCGCCCTGTTCGAGCTCGCCGTCACCCATGCCGAGGGCGGCTGGGACTGCGACGAGTCGCCCGAGGAGCTCGGCCGCCACTTCATGCTGCCGCCGCAGTTCGAGGACAAACGCAGCGAGATCATGGCTCAGCTCGAGCCCATCACGGTCGACAACTGACCGAGCCAGCACCGGCGTCCGGGCGGGAGCCGCGCGTTCCCGCCCGGACGGCACACCGGCCGCCCGGCGGCCGGCGGCCCGACAGATCGGACTCCCCATGGTTCTCGCGTTCACCTACCAGGCCCTGCCGATGCGGGTGGTGCTCGGCCCCGGCGCGCTGGCAGGCCTCGGCGACGAGCTCGGCAGGCTCGGGCTGCGCCGGCTGCTCGTGCTCTGCTCGCCCGAGCAGGACGACACCGGCCACCGGGTCGCCGAGGGCCTGGGTGGGCTCGCCGCCGGGGTGTTCGCCCAGGCCCGGATGCACGTGCCGGTCGAGGTGGCCGAGCGGGCCGGGGAACAGGCCGTTCGGCTGGGGGCCGACGGCTGCGTCGCGGTCGGCGGCGGATCGGCGATCGGCCTGGGAAAGGCGGTCGCCCTGGCGCGCGGCCTGCCGGTGG
>NZ_JAJSOK010000067.1 GCF_021283305.1 Pseudonocardia kujensis | reverse complement strand
CCCCAAACCCGACCCGAGGCACCCAACTCGACCAGCACCTGCCCTTCCTCACCTGGCGCTGGCAAGAGGGCTGCGACAACGCCGGGCGGCTCACCCGGGAACTGCGCGACCGCGGCTACCGCGGATCCGAACGGTCCGTGCGTCGTCTCCTGCAGACCTGGCGCACCAGCACGACCCCACCCGACACCTCACCCGCTGCGCCGTCACCACGACAGATCACCGGCTGGATCATGCGACCCGACCACAAGCAGACCGACGACGACCGCAGCGGCCTCGCGGTCGTGCTCGACCGCTGCACCACCCTTCGGACCGTGCACCAACTCGCCTGTGAGTTCGCTCGCCTCGGCCATGAACGCCGCGGCGACCGCATCGACGGATGGATCACCGACGCTCAGAACAGCGGCATCGCCGCGCTCCGCGGCTTCGCCGACGGCCTGGTCAAGGACTACGACGCCGTCCGCGCCGGGCTCACCCTGACCTGGAGCTCCGGCGCCGTCGAAGGCAACGTCACCCGCATCAAGGCGATCAAGCGACAGATGTACGGACGCGCCACCTTCAATCACCTCCGCCGCCGTGTCCTCCTGAGCAGCTGAGATCACGCAATCTGTGCCAGAGCCCTTGAAATCCCCGTTGGCGGCCAGTAGTTCTCCCCACTGGGGGCCAGTTGGTTCTCCCCGACGGCGGCCAGATATCTCCCCGCCTCGGGGTGGTGCTCGGGTCATGTCAACGGGCTCACCCGCTTGCCGGAGGTGGCCTGGGCGAGGCGGTAGCTGTCGCCCTGTGTGACGACGATGTGGGCGTGGTGTAGCAGTCGGTCGACCGTGGCGGTGGCGAGGGTCTTCGGCATGATCTCGTCGAACCCGGAGGGGTGCAGGTTGCTGGAGACGGCCAGCGAGCGGCGTTCGTAGGCGGCGTCGACGAGCCGATAGAAGCCCTCCGCAGCGTCCGGGCTGACGGGCAGCAGCCCGATGTCGTCGACGATGATCAGGTCGGTGCGGATCAGCCGGGCAAGCGCGCGGGTGATGGAGTCGTCGGCTCGGTGGCGGCGGACGAACGCACCGAGGTCCTCGATGGTGAACCAGGCGACGGTCATCCCGGCCTCGACCGCGGCCTGCCCGAGTGCTTCGCAGAAGTGGCTCTTCCCGGTCCCGGACGGACCGCAGACGCAGAGGTTCCCCGCCGCCCGACCCATTCCAGGCTGGTGAGCGCGTCCTGGGTCGGGCGCGGGATCGTCGAGGACGCGGCGTCCCAGTCCTGCAGGGTCTCCCGGCGGGGAACCCGGCGCGGGCGCGTCTTGTCCGCAGGTTCGTCGCGTCGCGGCCGGCGGCCTCCTCGGCGAGCAGGACCCGGACCAGCTCGGCGTGGTCCCAGCGCTGGGCCCGCGCGGTCGGGACGAGCTCGAGCAGGTGACGGCGGATGTGCGGGAGCTTGAGCCGGCGGGTGAGCTCGACCGCCTCGGCCAGCGGATCACCGGCCGAGCCGGCAACGCCTGCCGAGCCCGCGGAGCTCGGTGTCGTGGTGGCGCTCATGCGGGCTCTCCAGTCGGTTGCGGCCCAGCGGACCCATTGCCGGACTCAGTGCCGGACTCAGTGCCGGACTCAGTGCCGGGGTCAGGATCTGGTTCGGGGCCCGGAGTCAGGCCGAAGCCGGACCAGGCGGCGGTGCCCGGCTGGAGGCTGTGGGTCTCGCCGGCCTGCGTGGCGGGCTTGGCGACGGTCTCGCCTGCTTGGTGGGCGAGGACGCGCAACAGGTCGTTCTCGGCGAACCGTCCCGCGATCGCCGCGGTGCCCAGGGCCTGGTCGACCTGCCCGGGCGGGTGCAGCTTGGCCAGCGCGACGGCCTCGGTCATCTTCCGCCGGACCCCGCGGGCCCCGGCCGCGGCCGCCTCGACCAGCCAGGCCGCAGCGCCCGGCTGCGCGCGGCCGGGGCGTCAGCTCGACCGGGCCGCGGCCGCCGACCGCGCCCAACATCGGGCCGAGCAGGACGCCGACGCCGCGACCCGCGAGCAGCTGCGCGCCGAGGGCCGCCGCGCCGCCCTCGAAGACCGCCTCGTGCGCGCCGAGGAGCTCGCCGAGGCGGCCGCCGCCCAGGTCGGCGTCCTGCGCGACCGGCTCGCCGCCCTGGACGCCACTCGGCACGCCACCCAGACCGCACTCGACGAGGAGCGCACCCGCACCCGCGAACTCCTCGACACGCACCACGCCGAGCTGGCCGCCCGGGACGAAGCCCTGGCCACCGCCCGCGCCGAGCACGCCGCCGAGCTGGAGCGGCTGCGCCGCGCTGCGACGACGACCGCCGACCAGGCCAGTGCGCGGCACACCGCCGCCCTGGAGCAACTGCGGACCGAGCTCACCGCGGCCGCCCAGCAGCAGGCCGGCGAGCACGCCCGTCAGCTCGCCGAGCTGCACCGCCAACTCGGCGCCGCCGACCACGAGATCCGTGACCTCCGGGCACGGCTGGCCGCTGCCTCCCGCACCGAAGATCGCGCTCAACCCTCGGACACTCCTGGCGCCGCGGGGTAGCGGGTGGCGGGGAAGCGGCAGGGAAGCAGCAGGGAAGCAGCAGGTCGCGGCCGCACCCGAACGACCGATCAGGGGGGTGGGGCATCGCCGGTCCCGTCCGGCGGGGTACACGTGCGGCCCCGGCGGCTGTGGAGGTGCGCGAGCAGTCCGCCGCGCTGCTGAGCGGAGCGACGGATCACGGAAGGGAGGCGAACTACTCACGGCGGGACGCCGCCCTTCCGTCACCGCTCACGCCGCGATGCGCCCCTCCAGCGCCGCGACACCCGTGCCGTCCAACTCCGAGGTGATGCCGCGACGTCCGACCATGGCCATGAGCAATGGCTCGGCCGGGCCGCGCACCTCGGGTCCTTCGCCGTGGCTCCATTCGACGTCCGTCGCCGTCAGTTGCAGACCGGCGATGCGCGGTGCAGCCCCGAGCGGACGCGCAGTGCTGGCGAACTCCAGCACCGTCGTGATCCGATCGGCCGGGATCTGGCGGGGCAGCCCGAGCGGCCGGCGGATGTCCTGCTGGTGGATCATGGCGTCGGCCAGCGCGATCCGGCCGCCGAACTTCGCGGTCAACCCGCTCGGGTGCAGGTGCTTCCGCGCCAACGCCAGCAGCTGGGCGGGGGTGTGGTCGGCGTAGCGGGCGAGACCGGCAATGTTCGCCCGGTCCAGCGACATGCCGTTGCGCAGCAGTCGCCCGAGCGCCCCGAGGGTGGACAGCTCGTCGTAGCTGAACATGTGCGCGACCACCTCGCGGACCCGCCACCGCTCGCACAAGGTCGGCGCGTCCCACTGCTCGGATGTCAGCGACTCCAGCAGCGTGACCAAGGAGGCACGCTCGTCGTGGGCCATCGCCATGGCGTCGACATCGGCACCGGAGTCAGCACCGCGGGATGTGGCCATCACGGTCAGCCCTGGTCGGCGACGGTCTTGGCGAACCCGTCGAGCAGCTGCGCCCAGCCACCGCCGCCGTTGATGGCGCCGTGGATCGCCTGACCACCGACGAGACGCTCGAAGTGGCGGTGCTCGACCTCGACCACGCTCTCCTGCGGCCCGCTGGCGGTGAACCGGGCCTCGATCTCGCTGGCATGCTCCGGGTCAGGGTCGAACTGCCACGACCCGTTGATCTGCCACGTGAACACCAGCCGCGCCGGCGGCTTCCACAGAAGCACCCGGCCCCAGTCGCACTCGCTGCCGTCCACACCGCGCTCGTACCAGCGGCCCCCGACCTGCGGTTCGAGCACGATCTCGGCGACCTCGGCCCGCCCGATGTGGTACTGCTGCGGCCACCAGGAGTTGACCGATCCGGTGAACACCTCGAACGCGCGGTCGACCGGGACAGCCAGCGTCACACTGCCGGTGATGGGTGGGATCGGGGCCGTACCGGTCATGAGCACTCCTCGCGATAGTTGCAGGTCAGGGACGCGGACCAGGGCCTTCGGCGATCTTGTGAAAGGTGGTCAGGGCGTCGCTCCACACGCCGTCCAGCCACGCCCGCAGCGCGGTGACACCCTCAGGATTGAGCTGGTAGATCCGCCGGGTGCCCTCGGCGCGGCTGACGACCAACCCGCTCTCGCGCAACACCTTCAGGTGCTGCGACACCGCGGGCCGGCTGATCGGCAGCTCGTCGGCCAGCTCCTGCACCGAGCACGGACGCCGGGCCAGCATCTCGAAGATGGCGCGCCGGCTGGGGTCACCGAGCAACCCCAACCCACCATCTCCGTAAGTCTCCACGAACGGTAAGTCTAGAGGCGCATATCAAGTCCCCGTCAAGAGCATGACCCATCACATCGCCCGTCTCGCGACGGCGCCGCCGGACGGGCGTTGACGCGGCGGATCGCCCCGACGTGGCCCTAGCTACTTCCCAGCATCGTCGGGACTGCCACTGGGCGTCGGGGCGCTACGGCGTCTCACCGCACAGCGAATGGTGAGGCCCATAGCCGCTCCGACAGCTCGACCGAGCGTACGACGGAGTTCAGTCAACTAACCGCGCCGTAGCGTTCCCCGCCGCCAATGGGACCGTCCACCTCCAGAGCCGTCAGGCCCGCAGCCTCACCGCTGCCTTCCCCGAGATCGCCGCATCGGTCGCCGAGCAGTGCCCGCCCGGCACGGTGCTCGATGGCGAGCTGGTCTGCTGGCGAGCCGGCCGCCTAGACTTCCCCGCCCTACAGCGCAGGCTCTCCGGGAGCACCACGCCGCCGTCGGGTTCGTGGTGCTCAACCTCCTGGCCGTCGGGTCCCGAGACCTCCGCCGCGAGCCGTACGCCGTCCGTCGCGAGCAGCTCGCCGAGCTGCGCTCTCGAGCCCGGCTGCCCCTGGCCCTGGTCCCGATGACCAAGGACCCGGGAGCCGCGCGGGCGTGGCTCACCGAGCACGCCGCGGGCGGGATCGAGGGCGTCGTGTCCAAGCACGCCGGCCACACCTACTCCTCCAGACGGAGCTGGGGGAAGATCCGGACCCGGCTCAGCGGCGAGGCGATCGTGGGCCGGTGTCATCGGCCCCCTGCGCTCCCCGCACGCCCTCGTGCTCGGGCTCCCCGACCAGCAAGGGCGGCTCCGCGTGGTCGGACAGACTCTTCCCCTCCCGCGGGCCGCGAGAGACGAGCTAAGCGCTCTCCTACAGCCCGCCGACGAGCACCCCTGACCGGAGACCCTGAGGCCCCGGTTCGGAAACGTGACACCGCTGCACTACACGCGTGTGCAGCCCGAGCTCGTGGTCGAGCTGGACGTCGACACAGCTCGCGATCATGGACGCTGGAGGCATCCGACCGGGTATCGCCGGATCCGCCTCGATCTCCGTCCCCGGCGTCCTCACCCAGGTCGGAACCTCAACCACTCACAGTCGGCACATCAGCGTCGGGCGGGGATAGGGGATGGCAACGGACTGGTGGAGGCCGGACGCCGGGTGCCGGGCTCGCGCTTCCGTAGGAGAGTGTCGACCGCCGCCGAGCCGGGCCCGAGGGCGGCGATCAGCAGGAAGATCCAGCAATAGAGGGCGGCGGCTTCGCCACCGTTCTGGATCGGCAGCAGCGCCGTGCCCTGATGAACCATGAAGTATGCATAAGCCATCGAGCCTGAGCAGACAATGGCCGCGGGGCGCGTGCCGAGACCGAGGGCGACCATCGCGCCGCCGACGAGTTGGATCAGCGCGGCCCACCAGCTCGGCCATTCAGCGAAGGCCACAACCCCGCTCGCGCGGCCGTGTGCGCCTCCCAAGATCCCGAACAGCGACGCCGCGCCGTGGCAGGCGAACAAGAACCCGGCCACGATACGCAAAGCGGGAAGGGCTGCTCGAGCGAAGCACTGTGCGATGGTCGGTCTCGAGGAACCACTCCCATCGACGCCGTATCGCGACGGGAGGGACGAACTACGCCCGTTGGACATGAAGACACCTCACCGGGGAGCGGCGCCGGGACGAGTGTTCGTCGCGACGCCGGTGCTTTGCAACTTCGGGGACAGCGTGGGGTTGCCCGGCACTGGACAGGGCGTCGTCTGATCTCAGGCGTTGACTCCTGTGAGAACAAAGAACTCCTGGCGGGAGCGGGCGTCCTCCCGGAGGAGTCCGAGCAGGGTGGAGGTGACGGTCGTGGAGCCCACGGCCAGCACCCCGCGCAGGGTCATGCAGGTGTGCTCGGCCTCGATGACCACCCCGACCCCCTTGGCCTGCAGGTGCTCTTCCAGCCAGCCGGCCACCTGGATGGTCAGGCGTTCCTGGACCTGCGGGCGGCAGGCGAAGTGCTCGACGATGCGGGCCAGCTTCGACAACCCGAGGATGCGCTCCCCGGGCAGGTAGCCGACGTGGGCGACACCGACGAAGGGCAGCAGGTGGTGCTCGCACACCGAGCGCAGCGGGATACCGCGGGCGAGCACGAGCTCGTCATAGCCCTCGTCGTTGGGAAAGGTCGTCAGGTCGAACGGGCCTGGGGTGAACAGCTCGGCGTAGGCGCGGGCCATTCGGCCCGGGGTGCCTCTCAGGCTCGCCGAGTCCAGGTCCACACCGAGGGCCCGCAGGAACTGCGTGGCGGCCTGCTCGGCCGCGGCCAGATCGAGACCGGCGGCGGGTTCGTGCACGACGCGCAGCGCCGGGGTGGAGCGAACGAGCACGGGATTCCTTCTGTTCGTGGGTTGGTGCTGTCGGAGGTCGCCGGCGCGCTATCAGCTCCCCCCGATTCCCAGCGCGGCTAGCAGCACGAGCACGACGGTGGCGACAGCGACCAGTCCGTGTGCGGCCACCACGGCGACCGGGAGGCGCTGCTCGGCGGGCTGGCTCGGATCGGCTGAGCCGCCGCGTTCCGAGGCGGTAGCGCCGGCGTGCGCGGGCACCCCGGAAGCGGCGCGGGCGCGGTATCCGGGGATCCACCGAGCGAACATCGTGAAACCGAGTAACGCCACCACGACCAGCAGCGCGAGCGCGACCCAGGTCAGCAACGCCCGGTCGGTGACCAGGTAGACGATCCACACCACCAAACCCGCGGCGGCCAGCAGGAAGTGCCCGAAGATCACCGCGGGCGGGAAGCTGCTGGTCCGCGGGCTGCGCGCACCGCCGTGGGCGATCCATTTTCCGAGCAGGACGAAGCCGCCGGCGGCGGTGACGACCCAGGCAATCAGTGCGGCGATGCTCATGTGCTCGTCTCCTCGCGGTATCGGTGAGCAATCTGCTGGCAGGGGAGCGAGTGCCCGCAGGCACGTCAGGGGGTCGGTCGAGGGTGGGTCGGGGGTCGCGGGGTCCGGGTTTCGTAGCCCTCGGCCTGGGTGGTTTCCTCGGCGACCCGCACCCCGTATCGGTAGGCCAGCTTCCCGCCGAGGTAGCCGGAAACGCCCAGCGCGACCAAGCTGATCGCCGAGAGCGTCAGCGGACCGATCCCGACCGGAACGAAGGGCCCGGCGAGGGCGCCTCGCCAGAAGAAGTTGCCGACATAGGCCCCGGTCACCCCGAGGTTGAGGCCCATGTGCACCAGGCCGGTGCGAAAGGCGCGGGTCCCGCCGGGGATGGCCATCAGGTCCAGGAACCCGATCATCGCCGCCGCCAGCGCGCCGACGACGCCGATCGCGATCAACCATCGTGAGCCCTGCTCGAGGCCCACCGGAGCAGCCACGACGTAGGAGCCGATGTCGAAGACCAGACTGGCCACCCATGCCCCGATGGGCACGGTCACGAGGATCGGGTGGAAGGGATGCCCGTACGGGCCGGCCAACACGGCACTCACGGGCCGCTTCGCCCGAACCTCAGCAGTCATGACGGCTCCAGCCTCCCACTTGATTCGCCAACGAAGCTTGGTCTTATCCGAGGGAGCCGTCAAGATGCCCTGCACTGCGCGTCTGCGTGAACGATCAGAGCATGTGTGTTGGTGTTATCATCACCAGGTGAGCGGTGATCCGGCGATCCGGGCGGTTGCCGCCCTCGAAGGCCCCCTGCGGCAGGCGATGTTCTCGTTCATCCGCGCGGCCGGCCGCCCCGTCACTCGGGACGAGGCCGCCGAAGCGGTCGGGATCAGCCGTAAGCTCGCGGCGTTCCACCTGGACAAGCTCGTCGACGCCGGGGTGCTGCGTGCGGACTACCGGCCGGCCACCGGGATCCGCAAGGTCGGGCGGGCCCCGAAGGTGTACTGGCCGACCGAGGTCGACATCCAGATCAGCATTCCGCCTCGCCAACGCGAGCTGCTGGTCGAGATTCTCCTCGACGCGGTCCTGGCCCGGAGCGGCGCGGTGGACGGCGTGGCTGACATCGACACAGATACCACTCACGACGCATATCGAGCCGCACACCGACGCGGCCACCAGATCGGAGCTACCGAGCGCGGCCAGACACGTCCCGGGCGGTTGGGGGCAGAACGGGCGCTCACCGCTATCGTGAATATCCTGCAGCGCCAGGGGTTCGAACCTCGCCGCGAAGCCTCCGACTGCGTGCGGCTACGTAGCTGCCCGTTTCACCCTGCGGCAGCCAAGGCGCCCGCACTGGTGTGCGGCATCAACCAGGCCTTCCTCGACGGCCTGATCGAGGGATTCGGCGGCGCGGGCGCGCTCGAAGCAGTGCTCCTTCCACAAGTCGAGGAATGCTGCGTCGAGCTCCGCAGTCCGACCCGATCAGCCTAGGTTCGCCAGGCTTTCTGCTCCAGCTGCCTGCCTGCCGGAGGCCGAAGCCTGACCCCACTCCACACCCGGAAAGGCAGCCGCGATGGAACGCATGAGCCGCGCCGAGATGGCCAGGATGAGGGCAGACCTCCGAAAGCGTGTGACGGAACGCGATCGCCCGACTTGGGAAATGAACCCTCAGCGAACCGATCGAGTTCAGCCCCACGAGAAGGACGCCCAGCAACCGGCGCCCCCTCAAGGTGGTGGTGCGCACCGCCTGCCCGGCCCGGGACGAGACGCTGCCGAGGCAGCAGCCAGGTCGGAGCCTGATGACGCCCCAACCGACAGCTTCTCACTCCTTGAGGAGACGCACGACCCTCGAGCTACCTCGGATCGATAGCCGCCTGAGATGCAGCGGCGCGGCCCCCGTCGTCCAATAGGTTGTTCGGCACGGCCGAGTGCTTCGTTCCGCTGCAGGGCGCACAACTGGCCGGAGACCGGGTCACTTGTGGCCTATGACAAGGCACGAGTGAAGGCCCCGAACATCCCCACGGACGCCACCTGTCGCACGAGGAGCAGCGGGAACTCTACCGCTTCTACGACCTGGCCTGGGACGCGACTGAGCCGCCAACGTCCACGCTGCCGGACTCAGCACCGACCTCGCCGGCGGCCGTCCGGCGCTCGTTCTGGCAGCCCGGACGTTGAGTTCGTCGAGCCCGTCGACATCGATAAAGACCCGTGCGGCGTCGACGTCCTGAGCAACGCGGTGGAGCGGAGTGGCCCTGCGAGGCGATCACCGCCCGGTGGGCGGTCACCGACTACGCGTGATGCCGGAGGCGCCGCCGATTCGGCAATGATCCCGCGGATCCTGCATCGTCAGTGGCGGAACGGGTCGAGTACGCCGACAGCAGCGGGCATCGCGAATGTCTGAACGTGGTCGATGGCGGCCCGCAGGGCGTCTTTCAGCGGGGCGATGTCGCGGGCGACCTGGGCGAGGAGCATGCCGCCCTGAAAGGCGGAGAGCAGGAGATAGGCCAGCTGGGTGGGATCGGCCTCAGTGCTGATGCGGCCGAGGCGCTGCATCCGTTCGAGTCCGTCTCGGAAGATGTCTCTCCACTGCTCGAACGCGTTCGCGAGTTCGGTGCGGACGTCGAGGTCGGTCTTGATGATCTCGCTGGCGAGCGAGCCGAGGGTGCAGCCTTCCTGGTAGGAGCGCTCGTAGGCGATGTAGAAGCCCGCCCATTCCCGAAGCGAGTCGAGGCTGTCGAACTGGGTGAACCGCTCACTGCGATGGAACGTCAGGACGCGCTCGGCCTGCCACTCGATGACTGCCAGGACGAGGCTCTCCTTGGTCGGGAAGTAGTGGTTGAGCTGTGACCCGCTGACGCCGGCCGCGCGACGGAGCACCTCGTTGTTCGTCGCATGCACGCCCTTGGCGTAGATCAGCTCCGCGGCGTGCTCGAGGATGCGGGCTCGGGTCGCCCGCCCCTTGTCCGTCAACTTCTGCGGCACCCGAGCCTCCGTGGCGGCGTCCATGACCCACACGATAACCCAAATTGGGCTTGACAGCCCACAACCATGACGAGTTGACTGGCCGCAGTGGGCTAGCAAGCCCAAAAACCGGGCGCACGGAGCAGGCGCCCACGCATACGGAGGCACCCATGAAGGCGATCGTCGCAACGGATCAGGCAGCGGAAGCGGCCGGGATCACCCTCACCGAGCGGCCCGAGCCGAGGCCGGCCATCAACGACGTCGTCGTCGAGGTCCACGCGTCGGGCTTCGTCCCCGCAGAGTGGGACTGGCCCTCGACCTGGGTCGATCGCGCCGGCCACGATCGCGTCCCGGCGATCATCGGCCACGAGTTCGCCGGCGTAGTCGCCTCCCTCGGCTACGGCACGACGGGACTCTCGCTGGGCCAGCGGGTCTTTGGGATCACGGACTGGCACCGCGATGGAACGCTGGCCGAGTACGCGGCCGTGGAGGCACGCAACCTTGCGCCGCTGCCGGGGAACGTCGACTTCACCGTGGGCGCCAGCCTGCCGATCTCCGGCCTGACCGCGTGGCAGGGCCTGTTCCAGCACGGTCGTCTTCAGGCAGGGCAGACCGTCCTGGCCCACGGCGCCGCCGGCGCGGTCGGATCTGTGGTGACCCAGCTCGCCCGCGAGTTCGGCGCCTACGTCATCGGTACCGGTCGGGCGGCGGATCGCCAGGCGGCGCTCGACTTCGGCGCGAACGAGTTCCTCGATCTCGACCACGAAGATCTCGGGGACATCGGCGGGGTCGACCTGGTCTTCGATGTCATCGGCGGGGCTGTCCAAAGGCGCTCAGCGAGCCTCATCCGCCCCGGCGGAACGCTAGTGTCGGTGGTCGGACCGGTCGAGGCTCGCCCGGTCGAAGGCCTGGCGGTCGACTTCGTCGTCGAGTCCGTTCCCACTCAGCTGGTGGAGATCGTCGACCGGGTACGAGACGGGCGCCTTCGCACCCACGTCGGAACCGTCGCGACCCTCGACGAGGCCATCCCCGCGCTCAACTCGACCGAGCGGCGCAAGGGCAAGACCGTCATCCGGGTGCGCCCCTGAGCGCCCTGGAACAGGCCACCAGCGCCGTCGCCCTGACACCCTACTGACCCCGGCTATTCACGAGCGCCGTAGTTGATCTTCTGCATGGGTTGTCCGGGTCGTTGTGGTGTCAGGGCGTGCGGGTCTGTCCGGCCTGCTGTTCTGCCGGGTGCTCCGTGCTGCTCGTCGTGATCGGGGGCGGATTCAGCTGGCGGGAACGGGCAGGGCGTGCAGGCGGGCGAACGCGGCGGCCAGGTCATGGGCCCAGGGCCAGGACTGCTGGATCCGCACCCAGGTCCGTCGCTGACCGCGGGTGAGGCGGGCGGCGACGTGTAGGAGGCGGTAGCGCAGTGTCTTCGGTTCGGCCTTCGCGAGCTCGCCGTCGAGCAGGAGATGTTGGGTCCAGGCCAGAAAATCAGCCGCGAGCATGACCACGGTCAGCCAGGCGGCGTTGATCGCGAAGGTCCGCGACGGGAAGTGATCAAGCCCGGTGTCCTTGGCGGTGCGGATGCGGTCCTCGACCCGGGCGTGGGCGCGGTGGCGGGCGTCGAGGAAGGCGAGCTGTCCGGCCCGGGTGTCGGTGGCGAACGCGGTGTAGCGCCAGCCGTCGCGGGTGTCCATGAGGTCCAGCTGCGCGCCGGGGTCCGGTCGTTCGCGACGCACGATCACTCGCGTCCCGTCCGGGTAGCCGTCCAGTGCCGCAGCAGGCAGGAGCCCGGTGATCTCGGCCAAACCGGCGCCGTCGCGGTGGCCGCCGTCGGCATCGACCGCATCCGCCCAGACCTGCTTCGGGATCATCGCGAGGGCGGCGCGTTCGCGGTCGTGATCGCCCACCCGACGGAGAACTCGGCTGCCACCCCCTGTTCACGCCGGGCGCGGATGTGGGCAAGGAACGCTTTGCTGCAGCCGGCGGTGTCGGTGCGGATCAGGATCTTCTGGCCGTGGCGGTGGGCGTCGGGGAGCTGGGCGAGCGCGGCGTCGAGCACGCTGATGTGGTCGGCGGCGGTGTTCGCGCGGCGTTGCCACGGCGCAGCAGCCCCGCCAGGGCCTCGGCGGTGTTGTCGCAGAACGCGAGCGGGTGGTAGCCGAAGGTCCCCTTGAACGTCGGGGCGGCCTGCTCCTTCTCCGAGTGGCAGATCACGATCGAGGCGTCGAGGTCGATGACGAGCACGTCCAGCTCGCGGCCAGGGCTCGGGAGATCGTGTGGGCCCAGCACGACACCAGCTATCCGCCGAACCGCTTCGAGCAGGCGATTGCCGAGATGTCGGGTGAAGACGCATGCTCGTTCACTCGGAAGCTGATCATCAGCGCAGATCCTGACGGAGCGTTGGGGTTCCGCCGGCTCGCCGAGCTCGGCCAGTTGTGGTGGTCTGTCGAGGCCTGTGTACTGCGTGCTCGCTGGCGCGAGCTCTTCGACGAGCCGCTACGGGAAGCCGCTCGGTTCAGACTCAGCCAGGCCGGGATACCCAGGCCGGACGAGTTCGCGAACCGCCCTGCTTCCAACGGATAAAATGCCCGGTTGATCACCCGGGCACTCCCTCCGGACACAGTTGCAGCCAGATGATCGTGTCCTGCCGAGCGAGCGCCTACCGGGACTGACCGGAGCCGCGGCCGTGCTCGGGAGAGCGCCGCCGCGACTGCGGCGGTCGGGGTGAGCGCTGGGCCTTCCCGCCTTGAGAATTCCCGCGGCTTTCCCCCGGCAGGGTGAAGGTCGTCCCGGCGGTCGTGGCCGGATGCCCGGGCCTGACGGTCTCGCTCGCTGCTGGCGCCTGGGGGTCGGCCACGAGTTGCTCGAGCATCCGCCGCAGGGGCTCGACGTCGCCGCGGTGCGCGGCCTGGGAGGCTGCGATGTTGGTGTCGGGGTCCATCGCTTCCCAGCGCAGCGGATGGCCGGCGTCGCGGGCGAGCTGGGCTAGAAAGGCGCACTGGGCGCGACCGTTCCCTTCACGGAACGGGTGTAGCGCGTTGATGTCGCCGAGCAGCTCGGCGAGCTTGTCCAGGAACTCTGCCCGGTCCAGTCCGCGCAGGTGGTGGTCGCGGCGGGCGAGCTTGCCGAAGATGTCCTCGGCGAAGCCGACGAGGTGCTGTGGTAGGCAGAACAGGTCTTCCTTGGCGATCGCGACGGTGCGCAGCTGGCCGGCCCAGTCGTAGAGGTCGCCGAAGATGAACCGGTGGAAGGCCTGCAGGTGGGCCAGGTCGTAGCTGCCGGGCAGAGGATGCTCGCGGAGCTGGACCAGGCGCAGACCGGTGACCTCGGCTTCGACCCGGTCGAGCTCGACGGCGTCGGTGATCCCGAGCTTGTTGCGCAGCAGCCCGGTGCGGGGGTCGGTGTAGGGGTCGGGCTGGCTCACCTGCGGTAGGGCGCCAGCGCCTTCTCCAGGGCCTCCTCGGGCGTCATCCGCCCCTCGGCCACCGCCTGAAACCGCTCCAAAGCCTCCGGGCTGGGCTCGAGGCCCTCGGCGCGCACGGAGGCGAGCGCCTCGGCGACCGCCTCGCGGCGGACCGCGGCGGCCTGCAGCTGCTCGTACTGCTCCACCGACATCACGACCGCCTCCGCTTTGCGATGGGCTCCGACGAACACCGGGCCAGCGCCCGGCTCCTGCACCTGCTTGAGCACGCCGGTCAACCCGGCGCGGAACTCCCGCACACTGAGGATCTCCGGCGTAGCCACCCTCCCATGCTAACACAGTTGTGTACACATCTAGTTGGGAGCGGTGTCGTGGTTGACGGCTGCTTGGATGCGGGACCGGCTCATCCACCACTATCTCGACATCGACCTGCATATCCTCTGGACTACCGTCACCAACGACCTGCCGCGACTCCTTCAGGCACTTCCCACTCCGCCGAAGGATACGCAATAATGATTGATCGAGTATCGACCAATGCCTCTACAATTTGCCCCATCTCACCCAGAGCTGAAATCGTAGAAAATGCTGCGGCGGCGGGGCGCTGACCTAGCACTCAGCCCTGCTGCCGATTCTCGTAACGCAGCATGATCTCGATGGGGATGCGTCCGCGTTCGGCGATCTGCAGGCCTTGCGCGCGTGCCCATTCGCGGATCGCCTGGTTCCGCTGTTTGCTGCTGGTGGTGGTCGACCGCGAGCGACCGCCGGCGGGGCGGGCTGCGCGGGAGCGGATGTGACGGCCAGCTTTGATGTAGGGCTCAAGCAGCGCGCGCAGCGCGTCGGCGTTCTTGCGGGAAAGATCGATCTCGTAGGATGTTCCGTTCCAGCTGAACGCGACGGTTTCATCGGCGGGGCCGCCGTCGATATCGTCGACCAGGGCGGTCTGGACGTGTCGAGCCACTCGTGTCCTCACTCGGCTTCTTAAGAGGTTCGGTTCCGTTTCTACGGCAACAATAAGCTTGCGGCAAGTCGACCACACGGACGGGGCTTCTGATGCCGATCAGGGACCGGCGCTGATCTTAGGATGCGTACCACATACGGCGGGTCGTCCGTCACAGCGCGCGATGTGCGGTACTTTTCCCGGTCATGCGGGATAGGCCCGAGATGGCGACGCAGCGCTGTCGGGCGTGCGGCAGCGTGTGGGTGGGGATGGACCGCGCGCACTGCCGCTGCTGCTGTCAGACCTTCGATGACGCGGCGCTGTTCGATGCCCACCGCGCGACCGGCTCCTGCGTTGCGGGCAGCGAGCTGGATCTCGTGCAGACCAAGAACGGCATCTGGCTGCGCCTCCTGGAAGCCAGCACCGCTCGCTGACTTCTTCGTCCTTCTGCGGCGGGATCAGTTGGAGCGTTTTCTAGCGGCGTCTAGGATTGGCCAGGTCGGTGAAGCGGCTGTAGTGCAGCTGGTGGGCCACCGTGATGGTGTTGGTGGGGCCGTTACGGTGCTTGGCCAGGATCAGGTCCGCCTCGCCCGCGCGCGGGTCGTCCCGTTCGAACGCGTCGGGCCGGTGCAGCAGGATGACCATGTCCGCGTCCTGCTCGATCGAGCCGGACTCGCGCAGGTCGGAGATCATCGGCCGCTTGTCCGTGCGCTGCTCGGGACCGCGGTTGAGCTGGCTGATCGCCACCACCGGCACCTCGAGCTCCTTGGCCAGCAGCTTGATCTGCCGGGAGAACTCCGAGACCTCCTGCTGGCGGGACTCGACCTTGCGCCCCGAGGTCATCAGCTGCAGGTAGTCCAGGATGATCAGCTTCAGGTCGTTGCGCTGCTTGAGCCGGCGCGCCTTGGCCCGGATCTCCATCAGCGTCAGGTTCGGCGAGTCGTCGATGAACAGCGGCGCCTCGGAGATCTCCGACATGCGCCGCGCCATCCGCGTCCAGTCGTCGTCGCTCATCCGGCCCGCACGCATGTCCGCCAGCCGGATCCGCGCCTCCGCCGACAGCAACCGCATCACGATCTCGGACTTGCTCATCTCCAGCGAGAACACCGCGCTGGTCATCTGATGCTTGATCGAGCACGACCGCGCGAAGTCCAGCCCGAGCGTGGACTTGCCCAGACCCGGCCGCGCCGCGACGACGATCATCTGCCCCGGGTGCAGCCCGTTGGTGCACGCGTCGAGATCGGCGAACCCGGTCGGCACGCCCAGCGACACCCCGCCCCGGGAGGCGATCGCGTCGATCTCGTCCATGGTCGGCTGCAGCAGCTCCTCGAGCGCGACGTAGTCCTCGCTCGTGGACCGCTCGGTGACCTCGTAGATCGCCGCCTGCGCCCGGTCGACGACCTCCTCGACCTCGGCGCCCTCGGCCCCGTGATAGCCCAGCTGCACGATCCGCGTGCCCGCCTCGACCAGCCGCCGCAGCGTGGCCTTCTCCGCGACGATCTCGGCGTAGTACGCCGCGTTCGCCGCCGTGGGCACCGTCGCGATCAGCGTGTGCAGATACGGCGCGCCACCGAGCCGGATCAGCTCGCCACGGCGCTGCAGCTCCGCCGACACCGTGACCGCATCGGCCGGCTCACCGCGGCCGTAGAGGTCGAGGATGCAGTCGTAGACCGTCTGGTGCGCGGGCCGGTAGAAGTCGTCCGGCCGCAGCACCTCCACCACGTCCGCGATCGCGTCCTTGCTCAGCAGCATCCCGCCCAACACGGACTGCTCGGCCGTGAGGTCCTGCGGAGGTTGACGGTCGCCCGAAGTACCACCTTCATCCGCCCACGGGCGGCGACTGACCGAGCTTGCAGGCGTCCGATCCGTAGCCGAAGACTCCGCCCACAGTGGCGTGGAGCTCGGGCTGGTCGTCATCGCCGGCTCCTGTCGTAGGCCCGGCTGGGGACGGGCAGCATGGCGGGCCTCTGCGTGAGCTGGTGCTGTGCACGTCGCTTCTCGCGTAGCCCGTCGAGGTGCTGGCGCAGGGCTTCTCGTGCCATGGCGCGTGCGGCGGGCTCGGCCACGGTTTGCGCAGCAAGAAGCGGCGTTTCGGTCGGACGCGCCGGCACGCTCATGCGGTGTCCGATCACGTGACCGGGCAGCTCGTTGAGCCTGCCCTGCCAGGGACGCAGTCTCGCGCCGAGAACCGCGATCGGGTCGTTGACCCCCCGCCCGATGTCCCCGCGGGAGACGTCGCGGCGGTCGGGGTGGAACTCGACGGCGTAGAGCAGGCCGGCAACGCTGGCCCCGGCGTTCCACCACCGCTTCAGGAGAGCCCGGGCACGCCAAATCTTGATCTTGCCGGCTTTTCGGCCTTCTAGGCCGAGACGTGAGAGCAAGGTGAGGGTTGCTGCGTTTCTGGATTGAGGATTGTCGGGGACGGCGTGGGCTGGCCACTTGCGGGTCGAGGTGAGTTGAGCCCGTTCGCCGCGAAGCGAGGGCTTAATGTCAACGAGAGATTTGGGGAGGTCGCCACTTTCATCCACAGGGGACTCGATCTCGCTACGAGCTGGCGGGGGGTCGGTGGTGACCAGCGCGTATGTCGGTGTACGCCCGACGTCGGTGCCCAGGAACTCGGCGGAGGCACCGCACTCGACGACCACGAGCACGCCGAGGTCACGCGCCCACGCCAGTACCCGAGAGACTGTTCGCTCGGAACGGCCGCCGGCCTCCCCGAGCCGCTCGGCTGTCACACCGGCGATCAGCCCGGTCTCCCAGTCCATGCAGCGAACCAGCTGGCGCAGGACCAGGCTCCAGCTGCGCCGCTTGTCGCTACGCCATTCCTCGTCGTCAACGCGACGTGCGAGGTAGCTGAGGGCCTCGGCTTGGGAGGTCAACACACGGTGGCCGGCGGCGATGAAGTTTCGCCAGCCCGGGTGCGGCCGGTAGCAGCCTTGCTCCATGCGGCGCCGGGCGCGCTCCCGGCCGTGGGCCATGGCGCGCGCTCGGGCGCGGGCTCGTGCGCCCGGACGCGCTGCACGGCCGGGGCCGCTTGTCGGGCCGGCTGGCTTCGCCCGATACGCAGCGCCACGCGGAGCTCGGGGTGCGTCTTGCACGGTTGTGCGGGCGAAAAGCCGGGCTGGGGGGATGCCCTCGGCGAGGAGCTCGCCGTGCAGGACACAGGTCGATGTGCTGGAACCAGATGCAAGCGTGAACGCGCCTTGTTCGTAGCAGGGCAGGCACCAGCCCGACGCGGCATCAGGTGCTGGTTCCTGATCCGGGCAGGCAGATATCGCCCCGTGTCGCGCTCGCGTCTTATCCGGCCCAGGCTGTAGCCTGGACACGCGAAAGCGCCCCTTCTTGGCAGGTTGGGGAATTCGCCCCGGTTCGCCGGGGCACCGGCGTCATGTGGGGTGCTGGCCCCAGCTGACGCGAGGTCTATAGCGAGGCGGCCCCTGGCAGGGGGTCGCCTCGCTGTTTTAGGAGGCCTTGTGCAGTGGCAGCTCCTCCTGTCCGCGCGGCGTGGTCTCCGCGGGCAGCTCGTCGCGATGGCGCAGGCCAATTCGGATCAGTGCGGCTGCGGTCTCGGAGAACGACCAGTCCCGTGCCTCGGCCAGCTCGCGCAGCTCAGCGCTGTCGCTCGTTGGCACCCGGGTCACGATCACGTCGCGCGGGCCCTTGGAGGGGCGCCCGCCTGCGCGTCCGGCTGTCCGTTTGGCCATGCAGGCATCATGGCGGAGTTTCTGAAACGAACCGCCGCGACACGCCGCCTTCAGCGCCTTGGATTAGCCCATCCGAGGCGCGGGGGCGTCCGACGAGGGCAAAGGGCTGGCATCTGGCTTCACCTCCTCGGCTCCCTCGCCAGCTCGGTCAACCTCCGAACGAGGGCGCACCCGACGGCGGGATCGCCGAGGTCATGCAGACGTTGGTCGAGGGTCGTCTCTGTGGCTGCTCGCCATCGCAAGTCGGTAGTCCCTCGCCGTCGCGCGCAGGATGGCCTTCGCTTCCTCGTCAAACACGGCCAACGCCTCCAGCCGCGCGAAGAGAGCGACGTGGCGTTCGACCGTGTAGGCATCTTGGGTGACGGCGACGCCGCCTGACGTACCTAGTACCAACGACTTCTCGTCGTGGAGGTCGAAGGCGTTCTGTGGAAACTCTGGGCGGGCGTGCGGGTTCTTCGGAACGCGGGGGATGATGCCGATCCGCCAGCCTGGGCGGTCGATTGCTGCGGCGAGGTGTTCGCACTGCTCAGCCATGACGTCGGCGCCGGCGACTCCCCAGGCGAGGGTGCTCTCCGCCAGGAGCTGGCGATACTTCCTCGGCCGGTCCTGCGACATCGAGACCTCGTGGCGGCCCCGGCGGATGGCCAGCCACTCCTCTTCGTCAGGCCCGCCGGGGGCGCCGCCGCCACTTCGGTAGATCGCGCGCATGTACCCCTCGGTCTGCAGCAGCCCGGGCACCATGAGAGGGGAGAAGGTCGCAACTTCAGACGCTTGCTTCTCCGCACGAGCGAAGCGACGCTGCAGGTTAGCCACGGCGAACGGCTGTAGGACCACCCTCGTAGTGACGACATTCTGGGCGTCCTCGTGCGCCTCGCGCGCAAGTTCAAGGATTCGGCGGCGCACCGGGGGGGCCGCTACTCCAGGACGCGCCTGGAACAGCGTCCACGCTAGGCGACCTGCATCGGGTACCGACGGGAGGTACCTCCCGCCAAGGATTCGCGAGACCTTGCTTTGCGAGAAGCCGACTCGTCTGGCGAGTTCGGAGCCGGAGAGCCCGGCCTCTCGCCGCAGACGGTCGAGCAGCCCAGCGAGTTCGCTCGCTGCGCTGTCGTCGGAACCCGCACTGGTCAACTCAGGCGACCTGAGCCCGTGTGCGATGAAGCTCGGGGTGCTCGGCCCACCACTGCTCGAAGGGGATGGCCTGGCCCCACGAGACGTCGCGCAGCGCGAGGAGTGCCGAGCCGTACTCAGGGGTCGCCACCTCCGCGCCAACGTGTTTGCCCGCGGTGTCGTAGTGGGTCACGACAACGTGGTCACGCTGAACGACCCAGAAATCGGGAACTTGGGTGTCAAGGCGGTTGTCGGCCGAGACCTCGAGAACCCGGACGTCCTCCCCGGCAGCAGCGTTCTCGCCGTAGAGAATGCAGCTGTAGTGCTCGTACGGGGGGATCGCGCCCTCGTCGTCGACGTGGATGAGTCGAAGCCGCCGCCACGGGCGGTTCTCCTGGGCTGCGGTGCGCAGCATCTGGATGAACCCAGACCGGTCACCAACCGGGTGCTCGCCGCGAAGGAAGCGCTCGAAGTCTCCCTGGTCAGACGCGGCGTCGTAGTAGCGCAGCCCCTCCCAACGAAACACGCCGAGTTCGGCACGCTCGCTGAGGTGAGCTCCCATAGCGCGCAGGTCCATCACAGCAGGACCTCCTCTCTCGCGGGGTAGATGACGGCCTCATCAGGGCGAGAGTCCATCCCCATCTGCTCAAGCATCTCTGAGTCGGTCACTGGCGCTCCGACGACTATCGCCCAGTCGCCCTGAAAGCGAGTGATACCGACATGGTGCTCGCGAGGCATCCACGCTGGCAGCCTGACGGCGATCTGATTCGAGGCGAGGCCGAGCTCAGCAAGCGTTCCTGTGTCAGTGACGGCGTAGCCCTGAACCACGAGCTCCCCTCCCTCCGTCTCGTGAATGTGCGGGCAGTCGAATCCCTGCGGGCAGTCCAGGTCTCCAGCCAGCGTGCGCGCAATCCTCATGGGCTTCCCCTCCCAGAGCCGGCGCCTCCGCCGGACACTGGAAGTGTCCGACCTCAGGCCCAGCTAGTCAAACCTGAGGTGTGCATGATTGGTTGACTATGCACATGGCATCTGTGCATAGTGGTGGGGTCGGGGCGATCGGGTTCCCCTCCCACCAAGCCCTGCGCGCAGGGAGCGCCACTCGCAGCAACTCCCTCAGGGCCCCTGGTAGGCGCGGCTACGCCTACCAGGGGAGTGGATCGCAACGCCCAGCCTTGGATGACAGGAGGAACGACCCGTGCACATGTTCTCGCGTCCACGAGGGGCGATCACCTTCAGCCGGTTCGGCTGGAGACCAGCGATGGGCTGCGGCGGGGTGCTCGCGGCCGCGACAACTCTCGTCGAGCTCTTCCCCCGCGTCGCCGCGGCCATCGGGATCGCGACAGTGATCCTGGCGTTCGCCGCGCTTGCGGTGAGGCTCATCGCCCGTGAGCACCGGGTGCGGGCCCGGCTGGCGGCGCTGTCCCCGGTCTCCGCCTCCGTCCCGGCCCGGCCGGTCGTGGCGGACCCGGTGCTGGAGGAGGCTGCCTAATGCTGTTGTCAAGCGGCGGGTGCTCTGTAGTCGGGCTGGAACTCGGTTCGGGTGCGCAGCATGGCGTGGATGACGTTGACCCTGCGGCGGCCCAGCGCGATCAGTGCTTGGTGGTGTCGTTTCCCTTCGGCGCGTTTGCGCTTGTAGAAGGCCTTCGACAGCGGGTCGTGTTTGATCGCGCAGAACGCGGACTGGTAGAAGACTCGTTTGAGGGCCTTGTTCCCGGCGTGCGAGCGGCGCAGGAAGTGCATCTTCCCGGACTGTTGCAGCACCGGCGCCAATCCCGCGGCGGAGGCGAGCGCGTCGGCGGTTGGGAATCGGTGCAGGCCGCCTGCCTCGGCGAGGAACTCCGCGGTCAGGGCGACCCCCATCCCGGGCAGGCTGCGGATGAGGGCCCCGTCAGGGTGGTCGTCGATGGCCTGGGTGATCTCGGCGTCGAGTTCGATGAGCCGCTCACGCGTGCGAAGCGCGTCTTCGGCGAGCTCGCGGACCAGGCGGGCGGCGGTGTTCTCCCCGGCGACGGTGGCTCGCTGAACGTCCGCGGAGTCCAGCGCCGCCCGGACGAGCCGGTCGACCTGGGGGCGGCGCAACCCGCCCGCTTGAGCCATGTGGGCCCGCAGGCCTTCCTCGCCGCAAGCTCGGATCTCGGCCGGGGTGATCGGCCCGCACAGCAGCCACATGCCGGTCTTGGTGGTCGGGTCAACGACGGCCTCGAGACCGGGATGAATGCTGGTGAGCAGGTCACGCAGCTTGCTGACCCGCCGGGTCTGGTCGATGACCAGCTCGCGGCGGCGCCCGACCAGCAGCCGCAGCACCGCATCGGGTTCGGACAGCGCCTCGACCGGGCGGAGTTGGTCACGGGGGTCGTCGCTGCCGGCGCGCAGTCGGATCTGGTTGGCGATGACCTTGGCGTCGGCGGGGTCGGACTTGCGTTCTCCGCCGCGGGTGGCCCGTCGGGAGCGGTTGACCAGCAGGCCGGGGGTGTGGACCACGGCGGCGCCGGTGTCGAGCAGCATCGCGGTCAGCAGCCCGGCGATCCCGCCAAGGACGTCGATGCCGTAGGTCACCGGCCCGTGCTCGGCAGCGAGGTGCTCGACCTCGTCGATCATGGCGGTGATCGCGGTGGGGTCGTTGGCGACTTTGTGACCGGTCAGCTGCTTTCCGGTGGTCATGTCGACCACGCTCATCCAGTGCAGTTGTTTGGCCACGTCGATGCCCACGGCCAGCGGCATCCGAACTCCCTTCTCTCGTTCTCCTCGGCGCGGTCCCGTTCCGCCGTCCATGCCCTACAAAGCGATGAGTCGCGGTGCCTAATCAGCGGTCAGAACAAGACAGTGGGGCGAGGGGCCAAGCCTCCGAAGCCATCGAGGGCAGCTGGCATGAAAACCATCCTCGCCCCACCCGCACTCTCACATCCTGGCCGAGGACGACCCGGACGAGGAGCACATCTGGAAGGTAGGGCGGCGTGATGAGCGTCCGCGCGACTCGGCCAGCGTGCACCCCGGTCGTCGCGACGACCGACCCCGTCGTGCACGAGGTTGCCGAGGACGAGATGGTCGCCGGCACGGCCGACGGGGTGTACCGGGCGCTGTGTGGGCAGCTGATCCTGCCCGCCTCCCTGGCTGAGACCCCGCATGGAACCTGCGCGGGCTGCGCGGCGGCGCGCCTGCACTCGGAGTTGCCTGTGCCAGACGGCTACTCGCGTTCCTGGCGTCGCGGGATCGCCGGCGCGGCCCGGGAGTGCGCTGGTCTCGCCCGCTGCGCCTTCCGCCTGCACGCGGCGGCCGCGGCATGAGCACCGACCGATCGGGCGTGCCGGTGCTGGGATGCACCGACTGCCAGTACCTGTTCACTCCCTCACCCGCGCAGTGGGCCGACCTGGCGGCCAGCGGCTGCCCGCGCTGCCGGGGCTGGATTTGGCTCGCCGCGCTCGCCCACCCGAGCAGCCCGGACTCGACCGCCGCCTCAGCCGGTCCCTGCGCCCGCAAGGAGCACACGCATGTCTGAGATGCCCAACGGTCCGCTGCAGCTCTGGCTCACCGAGCGCGCCGCTCGGTCGCGGCCGGAGATCGGCGAGGCGAGCGAGACGCTCCACAGACCCAGCCTCGCCCCGGTCGTCGTCCAGCCGGTCGACCCCGACAGCCCCGAGCAGCCTGGGCAGGACCGCCACGATCCCGA
Organism: Pseudonocardia kujensis; assembly: GCF_021283305.1. Taxonomy (GTDB): domain Bacteria; phylum Actinomycetota; class Actinomycetes; order Mycobacteriales; family Pseudonocardiaceae; genus Pseudonocardia; species Pseudonocardia kujensis. Next base: position 18,530 of record NZ_JAJSOK010000067.1, on the reverse strand, counting down.
GCTGGACGAGCTGGACGAGATGGAGAGGCGCCTGGCGCTGCTGCGTGGGAAGGCGACGCTGCAGCGCGACCCGGCCTGGCTCGACGTCCTCTCGCCGCTGGAAGCGTGGCGCGAGCGGTCGGCGGCGATCCGGATCCGGGGGATGCGGCGTCGTCAGGAGGTCGCTACGGCCACGGCCGCGGTTCGGCTCGCCGGGCGGGAGCGCCTCGGTGATCAGGAGATCGCCCGACTCGACCTAGCCGACCGGCTCTGGCAGCGGCGGGCGCTGGCGCGCCGCGCGCGTCTGACCGATCCCGTGTCGAAGCTGGCCACGCAGCAGCGCGCCGCGCGACAGATCGCGGCCGCACTCGCCGTCGCGACGGTGGCCGGCCTCGTCTGGACGTCGGTGGGCGTTCACGACGCCCTCGTGGGACCTTCCGGGACCCCGTTGGCCTACCTGGTCGAGACGCTGTTCGCGGTTCCGCTGCTGGTGCTGATGGGGTTGCGGGCCCGCGCCGCGCTGTGGGGGCGCGCGTTCCCCGCTGGGGCGCAACGGCGCAAGATCGCGCGCATTGAAGGCGTACTGCTGTTCAGCTCGATCGCCATCAACACCGTCCCCGTCCTACCCGTCATCGGGCAGTGGCGGTCGGCGACCACGCTGCTCGCCCACGCAGGGCCGCCGGTGCTGGTCGTGGCCCTGGTGTGGTTGCAGGCGACCACCAGCGCCTACTTCGCTCAGCTGCTCGCCGACGCGCATGTCGACGTCGCCGACAGCGGCGGCACCCGACTGTCCCCGGATGCCTTCAACGTGATGACGCTGGTGAAGAAGGTCCAGGCCGCCCGTACTGCGGGGGATCTGTCCGACTGGGAGGACACCGGGCTGCCCAGCGTGTCGGCGATCGCCCGTCACTTCACCTGTGAGAAGCGCCGCGCCCAGGAGGCCCACGACGCGTTAGAGCTGCTCGGCTTGCACACTCGCCCTGCCCCCGTGTCGCGTCGCGGCGGTACCGCCGCGATGCTCGGGGAGGACGGCTGATGGCCAGTACGGTCACGTCGCCGGGGACGGTGCCGTCCGCGGCTCTGCGGCGCTGGTCGCGCCGTGACACCGTTGTTGCTGGTCTGCTGGGGCTGGCGGGGTGGGTGCTCGTTCAGCCTTGGACCGCTGCGGCCCTGCTCGGCACCGTGGCGTTCGCGGCGGCGGGCGTCTGGGCGCTGCACCGGCACCCGACGGCTCGGCTGCGACGGCGCATCGGTGTTGACGGGTTCCTCGATCTGTATGAGTACCGCACCGTGGCAAGCCGCCGCGGTGCCCGGGGTGGGACCTGTCTGGGCCGGTTGGTCTCCGGCCCCGTCCTGCTGTTTGGGCGGAGAGTGTTCACCCCGCACCGTCGCGGCGTGCTGATCGTCGGCCCGCAAGGGGCGGGCAAGAGCTCGCTGCTCATCGACCCGATCCGCCGCTTTCCCGGCCCGGCCTATGTCACCAGCACCAAGACCGAGCTCGCCGACCTCAGCGCAGCCGACCGGGGCCCGCTCGGGCCGGTGCAGGTGTTCAACCCGACCGGGCTCGGCGGGGTCGCCTCGACGCTGCGTTGGGACCCGCTCGCAGGCTGCACCGACCCGGCCGTGGCCGATGCACGGGCTCGTGCGCTGGTGCGCGGGGGAGGGGGCGCCACCGGTACCCAAAATGCCGACTTCTGGGCGGCCAAGGCTGCTGAGATTTTGCGCTGCTATCTGCTCTGTGCCGCGTTGGCCGGCCAGTCGATGAGCCAGGTCATGGCCTGGGCCTTGCGCCCCGACGACCGTACCCCGGTCAGCACCCTGGCCGGCTACGGCGCGCACGTTCCGGCGGGGTGGCTGGGCACTTTGGAGCAGAACCTCTCGGCCGCCCCGAACACTCGCTCCGGGTACTTCGCCGCGCTCGGCCCGGCGGTGGCGTTTATGGACAACCCGACCGTCGCCGCCTGCTGCCGGCCGGCATCGGGGCAGAGCTTTGATATCGCGGAGTTCCTGCGCTGCAACGGCAGCCTGTACGTGATCGCCGGGGATGCCGACCAGCGGCTTGCCCCGTTGCTGACCGCGCTCACCGAGGCGGTCTTCGCCACCGCCAAGCAGGTCGCCGCCGCCCGGCCGGCGGGGTACCTCGACCCGCCGCTGGGGCTGTTCCTCGACGAGATCGCCAACATCACCCCGGTCCCGCTGGACAACTGGGCCGCGGACTCCCGTGGGTGGGGTATCGAGGTGTGGGCGGTGGTCCAGGACCTCGCGCAGCTGGAGACCCGCTGGGGCACCAGCCGCGCCAAGACGATCTTCGCGAATCTTCCGACGAAGATCGTGCTGCCCGGGGTGGTGTCGCGCACCGACCTCGAGCACCTCGCGTTCCTTGCCGGCACCCGCACGATCGCCCAGACCAGTCACGGCCGCAGCGACGGCGGCGACGGCCGCGTCAGCCGCTCGCAGAACACCACCACCACCCTGGGGCCGGTGATCAGCGGGCACAGCATCCACGCGCTGCCCCGCTGGCACGCTTATGTCCTCGGGCTGGGCAGCAAGCCCGCGATCATCCGGTTCCGGCCGGGCTGGCGGGGCCGCCGCACGCCGCTCGATCGCATCTTCGACGCCACCACACCGGCCGCAGCACCGGCCGCCGGACAAGGCGTCTCAGCACCGCGGTTCACCGCCGTGCCCGGGGTAGTGGAGGATGCTGCCTGATGACCGACTCCACTCCGCCCGGACCGGATCCCGAGCACACCGGCCCCGCCAGCGCCCCTGACGGCGGCCCGCTCAACCCGCCCCCGAGCGCCGCCGCGGCCGCCGCGCTGCTCGAGGTACGCCGGATGCGGGGCCGTCTTGCCGACCTGACCGAGACGGTCGCGGGTCTGCGGGGCCTGCCCGGGCGGGTGGATCACTACACCGAGCTGCACCAGCAGCTCGCCGCGACCGTCTCCGAGGACCTGGCCCCCGGCCTCGCCGCGCTGCGCGAGTTCACCAACGCCGAGCTCGCCCGCCAGGACGCGCAGCTGGAGGAGGTCCTCACCGAGCTGCGCCGCGAGCGCAACTCGCCGGTCGACTGGCCGGCGCTGTCCGAGGAGCAGGCGCGTGAGCAGTGGCCGATCCTCGGGCGGTGGATCGCCGAGGTCTTCGTGCCCTGGTACGAGATCACCCGCGAGGAGCTGCCCGACTGCTGGCCGCTGCACCGTCCCGCCCTGGTCGAGCTGTCCTGGCTGCGCAGCGCCCACGTCCAGGCCTACCTACGCTCCTCCCCGCCGAGCGTGGCGGGGGAGTGGCACCAACGCTGGCGCCCCGGGGCGGTCGACCGCCTGCGCGCGGTGATCGACCGCAGCCTCTGCGGCCCGGGCTTCCACCAGGTCCCCGAAGGCCACCGTCCCGCGCCCCCACCGCCGACGCCGGGCCCCGACGGGCGGATGCCCCCGCCGCCCGGGCGTCAACTCGCGCTCGCCCGACACTGGCAGGACAACTACAACCGAGCCGTCGAGCAGGACCTGGCCTGGCGCCGACAACGCGAAGCACAGGACTGACAGCGGCCAAGGCCCGGCACCCCTCTGAGGTGCCGGGCCGTCTCTGTTCTCGGCTTCGGATGCGCTGGAGACGCTGGCTCCGACGAGCTGGCGACCAGCAGCACCACCGGATCGAGGCGGCCGCTTGGGGTCGGCGGGCCATGGAGAGCCCGTCGTCTGCTGCCCGAGCCGAGCGACTCCCAGCTCGTCGCCGCCGAGCATCACGACCGCGCACAACACCGGAAGGCCCACCGATGACCACGCGCCCACAAGATCAACTACTCAAGATCAAAAGTCCGTGAAGACGCCGCGACCGCTGCCGGCGAGACCGTGGTCCCGCCGCTGCCACACCTGATCGCCGACGACGTCACCACAGAAGCCGCTGCCTCGCTCTTGGCCGAGCAAGGCGGCCGCCTCGCGGGTGCTTGTCCGCCGAGGGCGGGATCTTCTCCACCCTGGCCGGCCGCTACCCCGGAGGCGTCCCCTCCCTCGGGGTCATCCTCAGAGCCATGCCGGCGACCTGCTGCGCGTCGACCGAAAGGGCCGCCCCACGGAGCACGTCGCCAAACCGGCACTCACCCTCGGCCTGGCGCTTCAGCCTGAGGTCCTCACGACATTGCCCGCATGCCCGGCTTCGCCGGACGCGGCCTCCTGGCCCGCATCCTGTACTCGCTGCCGGAGAACACCGTCGGCCGCCGCCGCGTCGGCGCTCCGGCCGTGCCCGCCCTCGTCGACCGCACCTACACGAGCCACCTGGCCCGCCTCGTCGTCACCCTTGCCCACCAGCCCGAGCTGCTGCGCCTGCGCCTGAACGAAGAGGCCAACCACCGCGTCCTCGACCTCGAACGCACCCTCGAACTGTGAAACTGACGGGGATGGTTGACACCTGGGTCTCTTGATCATTAGGAGACTCGTCTGTGAGTGCTCCCCTCCAGGACCGTCAGGTGCGTCGTCGCCTTGCGGTCCTGCGCCACGCCGAGGAAGTGACCGGCAACGTCGCGATGACCTGCCGGTACTACGGCATCAGCCGCCAGTGCTACTACACCTGGCTGCGCCGGTTTGACGCCGAAGGCCCCGAAGGACTGCGCGACCGCTCGCACCGGCCACACCACAGCCCCAACGCCACGGAGGCCGAGGTCGTGGAGAAGATCGTGCACCTGCGCCGGCACTACCACTTCGGCCCGGCGAAGATCGTCATGTATCTGGCCCGCTACCACGACGTCACGATCAGCGTGTCCGGCGTGTGGCGCATCCTCAAACGGCTCGGCCTCAACCGGCTGCCCGCCTCCCAGCGCTACCAACGCCACGACCGGCGCTGGAAGCGCTACGAGAAGGCTCAGCCTGGGCACCGTGTCCAGATCGACGTCAAGTTCATCGAAGCCCTCCCCGCGACCGGCCCGAAGCCGGGGAAGGACGCGGCTGCAGCGCCCGCAACGGAGTCGAGCTCGGAGCACTTCGTGGAGACCACCGGGCTCACCGCGCGCCGGCGGCGTCGCTTCTACCAGTTCACCGCGATCGACGACTGCACCCGGCTGCGCGTGCTCAAGGTCTACCCGCGTGCGGACCAGAAGACCGCGGTCGCCTTCCTTGACCACGTCCTGTCCCGGCTGCCGTTCAAGGTCGACGTCATCCAGACCGACAACGGCGCGGAGTTCCAGTCCGCGTTCCACTGGCACGCCCTCGACCAGGGCCTGCAGCACGTCTACATCAAGCCACGGACACCGCGGCTGAACGGGAAGGTGGAGCGCTCGCACCGCATCGACGCCGAGGAGTTCTACCGGCTTCTCGAGGGCGTGGTCATCGACGAGAGCAAGTCCTTCGACGACAAGCTGCGCGAGTGGGAGGACTACTGCAGCCCGGCGATCGACATCTCCGGGTCAAGGACGTATACCGGTGCTCCGGCCGCGACCATTGCGGCGGTCGTCGCACAACGTCTCGAAGAGACGCGTGTTATTCGTGGCGTCGTAAACTCGAAGTGCCGAGACCCGGTGGTGAGCGAGCTGGGGCAGCACCTGCGGTCCCTGCCCGACGCCTGGGTGCAGACGGCGCGGGCGATGGAGTTCCCGCTCGTCGAGCTCTGCCGAACAGTCCGGTTCGTCGAGGTCACCGAGGCTGTCCACGCACACATTGTGACGGCACAGTACGACCGGCTGAGGTTCGCGGACCGCGTTGCCGAGACGTTCCGTGGGTTCGCAGTCGAGGGGGCCAGCGCTGAGCGGGTCGTCACGGAGGCGGCGGCCCTGCTGGGCCTGCCCGTCGTGCTGGAGGACGCCGCGCACCGCGTGCTTGCGTACGCCGGCGGAGCGGCCAAGGAGGTCCTGCGGGACTGGATCAGCCGGTCGCGCAGGACGCCGACCACGGGTGCCCTCGACGGTGGCGGCCCTGAAGGCTGGGCTTCGGTCGCGGTCGGGCGACGGGAGTCGCGCTGGGGTCGGTTGATCGTCCTCGTCCGCGCGGAGGACGCCACCCGGGCTCAGATGGTGCTCGATCATGCGGGCGATGCGGTCACGCTCTCCGCGTTGCTGCACGCGGAACCTGCCGGGCCGGTCTCGGAGGCCTACGACAAGCTGATCGCCGAGATCATTCCGCCCCCGCCCATGGAGTTCCGCGCCGATCACCAGCTCGCCGCGCCCCGCGCATGAACGAAGTGCTTTGACCAGCTCGCGCATATCGTGGACCGTACCGACGCCGGGAACCTGACCTCGGTCGACGGCGCGGCGATGCTGACCACTCGCGGCTACCTGCCCGCCGATTCGAGCTATGAGGTACGGATGGCCGATCATTCGATAGCGGCGGGTCGGCCCGTGCTCAAGCCGCTGCGGTACGACTCCCACAACGACATCTTCCCGGACTTCGTGCTGCTCGACACCGACCCGCCCACCTTCGTCGAACTCTGGGGCGTGCCCGGCCGCACCGCCTACGAGGCCCGGAGGAAGGCCAAGCACGAGCACGTTGCGGCCACGCAGAATCCGTCGCTGGAGTGGGAAATCACCGGCCCTCCTGCCTGGCGCGACGGCCCCCTGACCGCAAAGTCGTTGCCGTCTTTCGTCAGTGCGAGGAGGCGATGGCCGAGCTCGGGGTTCGGCCTACAGCCAGCACCGTGCCGCTGCTCTAGAACCTGCGGCGGTAGCCGGTTTCGCCCAGGTTCACGCTCGCTCGCCACAGTTGCCTCACGTTCGGACTCGGACGTGACGCAGGACGGAGGCGACGCAAGATGGCCGGAAACTGGCTGCTCGTCGAGAACGGGACCGTGATCGACGCGACCGGAGCGCCGGCACAGGCCGGGGCTGCCGTGCTGGTGCAGGGCAACAGGATCCACTCGGTCGGCACTGATGTGGGGGAGCACTTGGTCCCGCGGGGAGAGCCCCTCGCCCGGATCGACGCCACGGGGCGCACGGTGATGCCCGGTCTCATCGACGCGCACTGCCACATGACTTATGGCGAGTCGCGGTCGGAGGAGGAGATCGACCTTTACACCAGCCCTGAGTCTCGCACCCTTAAGGCAGCGTTTCACGCGCACAAGGTGCTGCGGGCCGGCGTGACCGGGATCTCCCAGCCCGGCGGCAGCTACTACATCGGCGTCGGAATCCGCGACGCGATCCGCGACGAGTTCGTGCTGGGCCCGAGGATGACGGCCGCGGGCCGCTACATCACAACCAGCAACGGCTTGACTGACTGGTTTCCCGACTCGGTCGGCGTGCCCGAAGGCTCCATCGGCGTCCTCGCCAACACGCTGCCTGCGATGATCAACGAAGTCCGACACCAGGTCAAGAATGGCGTCGACCTGATCAAGCTGGCCGACAGCCCGTATGGCGACTACCAGGCCTTCACTAACGACGAGCTGAAGGCGGTGGCAGACCTCGCCCATCAACTCGGCAAGTCGCTGACGATCCATGCGCGAGGCTCGGCGGAGGTCGGCGCAGCGCTTGACGCAGGCATCGACTGGATAATGCATGGCAACGCGATGACCGACGAGGTGATCGCCAAGCTCGCCGCCAGCCGGACGCCCCTGGTGCCCACGCTCCTGCTGCTCGCCAACATCACCGACTACGGCAAGCTGGTCGGCGCACCAGTGGAATTGCGCGACGGCATGGCTCGCTCCCTCGAGTGCACCGCGGAGACGTTACATCGCGCTCACGACGCCGGTGTCATCTTCACCCTTGGCACTGACAGCGGCTTCGCCGTCACCCCGTATGGCGAGTGGCACGCCCGAGAACTCGAGTTGCTGATGACCTACGCGGGTCTTTCCCCGATGGAGGCTCTCCAAGCAGGCACGGTCAACGGCGCGAAGATGCTCGGGCTCGAGGGCCAAATCGGCACGCTTGAGCCCGGCATGATCGCCGACATCATCATCGTCGACGGTGACCCGCTCGCCGACATCCGAGTGCTCCAGGATAAGCGAAACATCGTCACCGTCATCAAGGACGGCAAGCCGGTGGTCTTCGACGAAGAGGCCCTGTCCCGTCACTGGCCGCACGAGAGGGCCATCACCTACTCGACGGCGGACCTGACCTACGACCTGGTTTACGGGATCGACTCGCCCGTCCCCACGGGTGACGGAGCGCCGTGGAGCGCCGACGACCAGGCCGACCTCGTCGCGACAGTGAAGACACGCGAGTCGTCCGCTGTCATGCCGGACTAGGACGGGACGACATGAGCGCCCACCTGGCCGAGACAACCCCCATGGTCTGTTATCCGTTTGCGACGGCGACGGCCTCGACCCGCGTCCTCGAAACCGGCGCCGGGACCGAGCACGTCATCCTGCTCCACGGATTAGGTGCCCGCGCCGACCGGTGGCGTGCCAACCTTGAGGCTCTCGCCGGCGCAGGGCTGCACGCCTATGCCGTGGACTTCCCTGGCCACGGGTTCGCAGACAAGGGGCCCGACCTCCCGCACACCGTGCCGGCGTTGGCGGAGTGGGTCCTCGACCTGATGGACCGTCTGGAGATCGACTCCGCGCACGTTGTCGGGACCTCTCTAGGCGGCCACGTCGCAGCCAGGCTCGCTCTCGACGCTCCCAATCGTGTCCGCTCGATCGTCCTGGTCGGGCCGATGGGCATTGTGCCGGTTGGACCCGCTGGTAGGGAGGCACTTGCCCGGGCCGTCGTCGATACGTCCCGTCCGGGCATTCGTCGGAAGCTGGAGAACCTTGTGCAGGACCAGAGTCTGGTCACGGACAGGTGGGTGCTCGAGGAATGGCGGATCAACAACTCGGGAGGCGCCGGCACAGCACTCGCTCGCTACGCCGACTACTTCGCCGAGCTGATAGATGACGACGTCGTCGGGGCGGAATTGCGCGATCTCGACCCGGCACGTGTGATGCTGATGTGGGGTGACTCCGATGTTCTGGTTCCGATCTCTCTTGCCCCTGCAGTGCATGCTCAGCTCCCCGACCGCTGCCAATTCATCACCATTGAGGCAGCAGGGCATGCGCCGTATCTGGAGCGGGCGGAAGTCGTCAACCAAGATCTTATTGCCTTCCTCTCAGCAGTTCCGCCCCAACTATTACCTGAAGGAGTTGGCCGTGCCCAGCACACAGCCGCTGTCGCCCGAGAAGCGTGAGATCCGAGTCCCGGAGTTTGGTGAGGCGCTGGGTCACTACGCGGTCGTCCACAACGGGTTGCTTACATGTCCGGGTGCCTTGGGGTTACTGCGGGCGGCGCGATGGTCGGAGACGGCGCCGTGACCCAGGCCGAGCAGGCGCTCGCGAACCCGAAGCGGGCACTAGGCGCGTACAGCAATCGGCCGGAGCGCGTCCTGAAGGTGAACGTCTACCTGACCGACATCGAGGACCGCCGTCGGATCAACCCCGCACGGCACGCCTTCTGGGGCAACGCGTATCCGGCCAGCCCGCTGGTTCAGGTCGGCGCTTCCGCACATCCGAAGGCGGCCGTGGAAATTGAGCTCATGGCGGCGGTGCAGGCATGAGCACGAAGTCTCAGGATTGGGGAGGGGAACTTTGCGTCTGACGAACGTAAGGGGTCGACTCACCGTCGACGTCGACGGCAACCCGCATGACGTGGAGCGGGTGAGTCGAGGCGTCTTCTCGTCCGACCCCCAGGCCGTGTACGACAGATGGGACGAGTTTTGGGACCGCATCCCGGAGATGGTCGCAGCGGCTGACGAGCCCACCTCAGGGCCGCTTGCCGGTGCTCTCGGGCCTGTCGTGCCGTTCCCACGGCAGGTCTTTGCCATCGGCCTGAACTACGTCAATCATGCGGCCGAGACGGGGTTCGAGCTCCCTGCGGACCCCGTTGTCTTCACGAAGTTCAGCAGCTGCTTGGCGGGGCCGTTCGGCGTGGTGGTGCTTCCTGAGGGTGAGGTCGACTGGGAGGTGGAGCTGGTCGTTGTGATCAGCCGCGAGGCCTCCGCCGTGACGGCCGAGCACGCGTGGGAGTACGTCGCGGGCGTTACGGTTGGGCAGGACCTGTCCGAACGAGTCGCTCAGATGCAGGGGTCTGCTCCCCAGTTCAGCCTTGCGAAGTCCCATCCAGGATTCGGCCCGATCGGCCCGGCTCTCGTCACCCCTGATGCCCTGGCGAACCCCGACGACCTGGAGCTTGGCTGCTCAGTCAACGGACTCGAGGTTCAGCGGGCTCGCACTTCCGACATGATCTTCGGAGTTCCCGAGCTGATCTCCCGGCTCAGCAGGACAGTGACTCTTCTTCCGGGTGATCTGCTGTTCACCGGGACGCCCCCCGGTGTCGGCATGGGTCGCACTCCCCGCCGGTTCCTCCGGCCCGGTGACCAGCTCAAGAGCTTCGTTGACGGCGTCGGCGCGATGCGCCAGACGTTCGTCACCGGGTTACCGGAGACGGCCTCCTCCTCTCCGGCAACCTCGGGGGTCGTAGGGACCGATAAGCTCCACTCCACCTGGGGAAGATGATCTAGCAGCCGCGGGATCTTCAGCTGGTTCTGCAACGGCGGTTCGGGGTGTCGTGAGAGGCTGAGCCCGGTTCGGCGGTGATGATCACCGTGGTGGATCTTGCCGGGTGGGTGGCCTCGTTGGACGCGGTGGTGGAGCTGATCGGGGGCCGTTTCCGCAGGGTGGAGCCGCGTAGGCGGGTTGGCACGTATCTGCGTGGGCTGCTGGCCGGGTTGGAGCGCAAGAACGGTTGGACGCTCGCCGAGCATGCCGGGGCGGCCGACCTCCTGGACCAAGGACCGGGTGCGCTGCACCGAGCAGGGGTCCCGGACGAGGTGGGGTTCGCGACGAAACCGCGGCTCGGGACGGCCATGCTCGCCCGCGCTCACGCCGCCGGGCTACTCACCTCGACCTCGTCGGTGACCGCGGACGAGGCCTACTGGCAGAACCCGACCGTCCGCGGCTGGCTGGCCGACCGGGAGATCCCGTTCGTGCTCGCCACCCGCAATGACGACGTGTTGACCAGCCCGGACCGACACCGCCGCCAGGCCAAGGTCCTGGCCACGATCGCCGGCGCCCGCGACCCCGACACCTAGCTGGATGGGTGGGAGCGGCGCTCGATCGGAGCCGGAGCGCACGGCGAGCGGGTCTATGACTGGACCGCCGTCGCCCTCGACACGACCGGCCTGCCCGACGGGTGGGGGCACTGGCTGCTGGTGCGCCGCCAGACCGAGCCCGCCGAGGGCAAGACGGTGCGTGAGCTGGCCTTCTACCGCTGCGCCGCCCCCGCGGCCACGCCCCTGCGCGAGCTGGTTTGGGTCGCTGGCGCGCGGTGGGCGATCGAGGAGTGCTTCCAGACCGCGAAGAACGAAGCCGGGCTCGACCACTACCAAGTCCGCTCGTACCGGGCCTGGCACGCCGACATCACCCTGGCCATGCTCGCCGCCGCCTACCTCGCCGTCACCCGCGCCCAGGAGGCTGAAAAGGGGGACCTCCAACCGGCCGGTCACGGCTGATCCCGTTGAGCGGCAACGAGATCCGCCGCCTCCTCGCTGCCCTCGCGTTCATCCCGCTGACCAGCATCGACCATGTCATGCACTGGTCGAGATGCGCCGCGAACGCCAACACGAGGCCCGCGCCTGCCACTACCGACGCCGCGGCGAACGACCACCCGACTGATCAGCTGGGACCGATTGCCTCCACGCTCTGCTCATCTGGTGTGATGAGGGAAACCTCGGCGTTCTCGGCTAGGCCGCTGCGTCCTCTGCTGCGCCGGGGATCTTCCCGTACCCGGCGGGCATCGGGGCCAGGATGACGATCCTGTCGTGTCCTGCGACCCTGCGGGCGTTGGTGGTGGACACCATCCCGCCGTCAATCCAGGAGCGGCCCTGGAACTGTTAGAGCGGCCAGAGCCCGGGGACCGCGCCGCTGGCGGAGACGGCATCGGCGAGGGGTACCCCGAGTGTCGGTCGAACACGTGCAGCTCGCCGGTGCGGCGTCGATCGCTGTGACGTGCAGCGCGCTGGACCAGTCAGTAGTGACCAAGCGTGAGCGCACGACCGCGCGGCGGGTGGCCAGGGGCACCGGCTCGGGGTTCGCCTTGGCGATCCGTCCCATCGCGGCGCCGACCTTGCGTGGGTCGGCGCCGCCCTCGGCGAGGGCCTGCCACCAGGCGGAAATGGTGGCTTCCGACGCCTTGGCGTCGACTTTGTTCTCGTCCGGCTCGAGCTGGACGGCGTAGAGCCGCTGCAGGTCGTACCCGCTGGCGACGGCGCTGCCGACGAACGATCCTGCCGAGGTCCCGATCACCGTGGTGGCGTTGCCCAGGTCCACCTCTTGATCGACCAGCCCCGCCAGGACACCGACCTCCCAGGCGATGCCTGTCACCCCGCCCCCGCCGAGTACAAGTGCGCGTGAGGGGGAAGGAGTGAGACCACCATGTGACGACTCCTGAAGTGTGATAAGCGAACCCAGGCCTGCCGGTCATGATCGCAGACGGGGCCGGTGCTGACGGAAGGGGAGCGCTCTGGGCCCGCCTCGTGGCTGTGCGCTGTCACGCCGGTGGGGGCCGCAGGGTGCGGTGCCACGTGCGCGGGCAGGCGACTGCGCCACCCGGCGGGCGGCCAGGTCCACAGCGACGTCTACGATCACGTCCGCCTGACCGCCGACCAGCCGCACCGGCCGACCTCGACGAGTATGTCCAGGGTGTCGATGTTGCAGTCGGCCGACACGCGCTCGGCGTGGCGCAGGAAACCCCGAGTAGACACCCGAATAGCCCACGGTCAGAGTCCCCAGGTCCACGCGCCCGGCCGTTCCTTCAGGGAACGGACGGGGTTGTCGGCCCCGTCCTGCAGCGCGAACAGGTCGCATCATCCTGTTGGCGTTCACCCAGCGCGGTCGAGCTGCTCGGCGAGGTTGATCGCAGGCACCACGAACAGGACGATCACGGCCGACGTCAGGTCGATCAGACGTTTGCCGAGCAGCTCGAGTTTGCCCACATTAGCGCCGTGCGCCCGCGCCGAGGTGGAGTCAACGCGATGTCGACGTCATCGAAGCCTTCCAGGACGATGAGCCCGCCGACGCCCCCTGCGTGGTTGCACAGCCAAGCCTGCGGGGCCAGGCGAGGATGCCGGACTCCGGCTCGATGCCGACCATAGCGCCAATCTTGAGCCTCTCGGACAACGGATCATCTAGAAAGAGTTCGGCGACTCCTGTAATCAGCCGTTTACGGTATCCAGCCTCATGCGTTACCCTTGCCTTCAGAACTGCTCGTCGACTTAGGAACGGCCGCCACCAAGTCGATCTCCACGCAGCAATCGGGGACGACTAGTGCGCCGACTTCCACTAGGGTGCTAGCTGGACGAGCGTCGCCAAAAAAGCGCTCACGCGCGGCCCGAATAAGGGTGTGATCGCCGATGTTGGTGATGTACACGTTGACGCGTAGGACATCTGCCGGCGAGCAGCCCACAGTCTTCAATGCGCGTCCAAGGTGCTCAAGGACGCACTCAGCCTGAGCCGCCGGATCGCCACGTCCAACAACATTTCCTTCCGTGTCAACGGCGAGCGCTCCTGACACAAAGGCGAGGCCACCGTAGGTGACTACGTCGGTATAGTGGCTAACCGGCTCAGGACTGCCCGGTACTTTGAACTCTCGTCGCTTCATCGCAGTGCCTTTCTGTCCAACTGTCATCGATCCCACTATGGCTTGCAGCACGTCACTCCGGCGTTAATTGTGAAGGTTCTCCCGATGCAGGAGGCGGATCGCGTTAGATTACGAGTCGGAGCTGTACGACTACTATTTGAATGTGCCCTTCAAGGGGGGTCAAGGGTACATCGCAGTTTGCACGTTATGGTGTGCGGGTGTCGGCGAATCGGTGGCGGCGACTGAAAGGCCGGCAGCCGCAAAACATGCTGCACCGGATGGGCTGGAGCGTACAGGTGCCCGCACGGCTGGTCCGCCGAGCGGGACGATGAGGCGATCACCACCTCGAAGCTCAGGGACTGACCACGGATAAAAGGACCGCGGCGGACCTGAACGCCTGGCTGGTCTTCCAGGACGAGGCGGGCCAGGGACTGAGGCCGCCCAAGGGCCGCACTGGGGCAGCCGGGCCCGACCCCGATAGTGCGGGTGATCGATTGTGCGGGTTACCGGCAGGAGTTCGGGCAAGGTCTCGATCGCCGGGCTGCTCTACGTAAAGCCCCGGGCGGTGCGCCTGCTCTACCGGCCCCGGATCTTTCGCGGGCGCAAGCACGACCCCAAGGGCCCTTGCCGAGGCCGACTGCATCGCGCTGCTGGATCAGGCCCGCCAGCGGCGGGGCGGGAACCTCGTGCTGGTGTGAGACCGGCTCAACACACAGCCTCAGCGCCCGCTGCGCCGGATGGTCGACGCCCGCTCCTGGCTGACGGTGTTCCTCCTCCTTCAGCCCTACGCGTCCGACCTCAACCCGGTCAAGCGAGTGCGGTGTGGGGTTCCCGTTCAAGAAGAGCCAGGCGACCTGGCCAAAGGAATCATCGCCCAACTCGCGGTGATCACCAAGAGCCACTTCACCCAGATGCGGTATCGCCTCGACTGATCAGAAGCCGTGGTCGCCAAGACCGCCTGGCCCTGGGGCCTTCACAACTTCAGGCAATTGAACATCTTTAGCAGTGATGGCTCATCTGGTCCACGAGAGCAGGTGTGTCATTGCTGTGCATCCACCGGGCAGCACGGAAGACGGCCGCGAGCCTAGCGTTGCGGCTTGGAGCTTCCTCATCACATACGTGAAGGCATGTGCTAGCGACCCAGGACGCCTCTTGAACGCGAGTGGCCTTAGCCTTGCGGGCCGCTTCGTACGTCGACAGAGCGGCCTCTAAATCGCTCTCCGACTGCGCGTGCGCCAGGATGTCGGCAAGTACGTAAGCGTCCTCGATATCTTGATTGGCCCCCTGACCATAATGGGGCAGCATGCCGTGTGCGGAGTCACCCAGCAAGATGACTCTACCGCAGCCCCATCTCGCCAGAGGCCCAATCGAGAAGAGTCCCCACCTCTCGGTGTGCTCGACTGCGCCGACCATCTCCGTGACCGCCGGATGCCAATCTTGGAATGGCTCCAGCGCCTCTGAATTAGTGCACGGCACCCTCCAACTTTTACCGCCTGGCCACTGCCGGGGCGACTCGGTGACTGCGAGGAAGCACACACGGCTGTTCGCTGCATCCACCGGAAAGTGCAGGAGGTGAGCGTCCGGACCGACCCAGTACTGACCGTTTTGCGGTGTCGCGAGCGAGGGGACGTCGTTCGCTGCGACGACGCCACGAAAACCGCTGGTTCCCGAGTAGTGCGTTGTGTCTCCGAACAGGGCCTCTCGCACGAACGAGCGTGCGCCGTCGGCAGCGACCAAAACATCGGCGCGAGTCGCCGTACCGTTCGCCCATGTGAGCTCAACGCCGCCTCGGTCCTGATTGAAACCCACCAGGCAGTGTCCGAGTCGGATAGCGTCGGGCGGCAGCGCGTTAGTCAGCGCGCGCTGGACGTGTGATCGCATGACACCGAGGTACGGATGGCCGAACTCTCGTCGATAGCAGGAAGACCTGCCGAGGTCCTGTGATGCGATGTGATCACCGGTCTTCCAGTGGCGAATCACCACCTCGGCGGGCTCTGAGCGCTCGGCGCCATAGACTGCATCGGCGACCCCCAGACGTTCGAGGACGCGAAGGCCGTTGGCGAACACCGACAAACCAGCACCGATCTCTACCAGTTCGTCTGCTTGTTCGAAGACCACTACATCTTGTCCACGCTGATGCAACGCAACGGCAGCCGTCAGCCCGGATATTCCGGCGCCGACGATCGCCACCTTAAGCTGTTTCATGGCGCTCCTGTATGTCATGGCACGATGCGTCGAACTATAGGTAGACCGAGTTGCCCCTGTAACCTGCGTTCGACGATGCGCAGACATTGCCAAAGAGACGTGACGCTCGCGTTAATACCGGCTCTTCACAATCCGTAGTGTAGGAGTCGAGGCATGAAGCCGCTAGGCTCCGGAAGCCCCGGCGATGTCGTAGTTGGGCGACACGATATTTCACCTGTGAGTGGCAGCAGTCCCCTTAACGGGCTCGTGGTTGCGTCGGATAACTGAACTACCTCCTATCGTGACGAATCCAGTTCCGCCCACGATTGGGAACGCCGCGAGCTTCAAGATCTCATGGGCTCGCTCGAGCTCGCGCCTTCTGCTGCTCCAGCTTCCGCGTACGCTTCGGCTCAGCAGTTGTCACCCCCATCGATACACCTCGTAGATGTCGGCCCGCTTGACCCGCTGACGGATCGACTCGAATCCGTGTCTCAGCTGCGTCGCGATATGCGCTGCATCGTCCCGGTCCCGAACTCCACGCGCAGAGTCCGGTCCATTCGGTGACAGCGGCCAGTCCAAGCTCCCCGTAGGCAGCCATTTACCGCCCCGGTGATGGCCGGCGTTCTCCCCGCTGACGGCCAGATATCTCCCCGGTGATCCACAGCAGATGGCCGGCGGCAAGGGTCTGCCGGTGAAGCGGAGCTAGGAGATCGTGGAGATTCTCGAGGCCTACGACCTCACGGGCAGTTACCGTGCGGCGGCCGAGCTGGCGGGGTGTGACAACCACACCGTCGCCCGGTACGTGGCGCTGCGTGCGGCCGGGGAGCCGGCGGTGGCCCGCGAGCACCGGGCCCGCCCGAGCGACGCCTACCTGGCCAAGATCGAGGAGCTGGTGGCCCGCTCCAGTGGCCGCGTGCGCGCCGACCTGGTGCATGCGCGGATCACCGCGATGGGCTTCACCGGCGGGGAGCGCACCGCCCGCCGCACCTGCTCGACCTCGTCCCGACCGCGCGAACCCAGCGCTGGGACCACGCCGAGCTGGTCCGGGTCCTGCTCGCCGAGGAGGCCGCCGGCCGCGACGCGACGAACCTGCGGACCCGCCGCGCCCGCGCCGGGTTTCCCGCCGGGAGACCCTGCAGGACTGGGACGCCGCGTCCTCGACGATCCCGCGCCCGACCCAGGACGCGCTCACCAGCCTGGAATGGGTAGGGCGGCGGGAGAACCTCTGCGTCTGCGGCCCGTCCGGGACCGGAAGAGCCACTCTGCGAAGCACTCGGCCAGGCCGCGGTCGAAGCCGGGATGACCGTCGCCTGGACCCGCGCGCTGGCCCGGCTGATCCGCACCGGTCTGATCATCATCGACGACATCGGCACCCCGCTGGCCGACGTCCTCACCGAGTGCGCCTGGGCGGCGGTCAAGAACAAGGACACCTACCTGTCCGCCTACTACCGGCAGCTGATGCGCCGGCAGGGCAGAAGGCCATCATGGCGGTCACCCACAAGATCCTGGTGATCGCGTGGAACCTGCTCTCCACCGGGGCGCTCTATGGCGACCCCGGCGCGGCCGCAGCGATCAAGGTCAGCAGGCAGCAGCAACGTCGACGCGCGATACTCAACTCGAAGCCCTCGGCCTCACCGTCACCGTCGAGCCCCGGATCGATCCCGGGGCGGCTTGAGCGCTCGGGGTGCGGGATTTTCGGAGCAGGAGCAGGGCATTGACCGGCCCCTGCCGTACGCCCCGCGTCCGGGGCGGAACACGCCGTCCGAGCCCAACTCTGCGCCGAATGCGGGGTCCCGTGGGTTCGCTAGTTGACACGAAAAGCCACCCGACGGATCATAGTCGCCCGCCCAAGTCGAACGACTTACAGTACGAGGCCAGGTGTCGACATCGCCCTCCGAGTCTCTCCCCGGTCGCCTCGCCGCATGTTGTCCGCCCCTGCGAGGGCATCACTAGTACTGCGACGGCAGCTCGCTCATGGTCGGGCCGCGGCCGACATCGCGAGGTGATGTGGGCGTACCAGACCCGGAAGGAGCGGACGTGGTAATGCTTGAGGCCGGCCCCATTCTTCGCGGTCTGGAAGCACTCCTCGATCGCCCACCGCGCGCCAGCGACCCAAACCAGCTCGCGCAGGGGCGTGACCGCGGGGGCAGCGCAGCGGTAGAAGGCGCGCTCACGCACCGTCTTGCCTCGGCTCGGCTCGGCTTGTCGGCGGACCAGCAGCCAGTGCCCCCAGCTGTCGGAGAGCCCGGCGGTGCCGAGGGCGCCGACGGTCTAGTCATAGATCCGCTCGCCGCGCGCACCCGCGCCGTCCGCGCCGTCCGCGCCGTCCGCGCGACGCTCCTACCCGCGCTGGCCGGCCTCGGAGTCCCGGGCTCCGGCCAGGGTGAACACGTCGTCGTTGCAGGCGGCCAACACAAACGGCACCTCGTGATCGGCCAGCCAGGCCCGCATGGCGCGGTTCTGCGCGTGGGCCTTGTCCGCCGTCACCCCCGACTCGTCGTTGAAGGCCCCGGCCGGCTTCGTAGCGAACCCCGCCCCTTCCAGGATGCCCGCCCGAGCGCAACGATCAGCGGCCTCGGTCCACGGCGTCGGCAGACAGAGAACGACGACCAGTGGCGTCGGGTCGTTATCGAGCTCACTGTCGATCAACGCTCGGCCCTTGACGCCGGCGTAGGCCAGAAATACTCCGGGCTGGTGGTTGGCACTCTTCCCGGTGGTTGAGCTTCCCCCGCTTTGCCGGAGTGTCTGAAGACTGGTTCCCTCGGCGGAGCCAGGAAGGAAGGCACTGGTGGCTGCACCGAAGAAGTACCCCGATGAGCTGCGTGAACGCGCTGTTCGGCTGTAT